>NZ_NBTM02000001.1:667920-1335840 GCF_002083135.2 Aerococcus viridans
GGAAAGTGATTACTATGGGAAACAACACTGATTTAAACAACAAAGAAGCATTTGCTAAAATTAAACATAACAACCGTCAAGCAAAACCACGTACACGCGGGATTACAGAAATCCGTGGACCATACTATACGGTTATGGGTGAACGCTACTTACGCGATGTGTTAGAAACAATGGGTGAACATGTAGATATCTTGAAATTTGCTGGTGGTTCTTTCACCTTAATGCCTGAAGAAGAATTGATTAAAATTTTAGACTTGGCGCATGAATATGGTGTCAAAGTATCTACAGGTGGATTCATGGAATATGTTTTAACACAAGGAATCGAAGCGGTAGACTACTACATTAGCGAATGTAAACGTGTTGGTTTTGACATCATTGAAATCTCTACAGGATTTATTACCATGCCAACTGATGATATTGTCCGTTTAGTAGAACGCGTGCAAGATGCAGGTCTATTAGCCAAACCAGAAATCGGTGTGCAATTTGGTTCAGGTGGTACCAACACAATCGAACAAAATGAAGCAGCCGGTCTACTTGATCCAGCTCAAGCGATCGAAGTAGGTAAACGTTGTTTAGAAGCTGGGGCTTACATGTTGATGATCGAGTCTGAAGGAATCACTGAAAGTGTGGCTAGCTGGAGAACAGAAATTGCTACCCGTTTCGCTTCAGAATTAGGTACTGAAAAAGTCATGTTTGAAGCAGCTGATCCGGATGTATTCTCTTGGTACATTAAAAACTACGGTCCAGACGTGAACTTGTTCGTTGACCATAGTCAAATCGTACAATTAGAAGGTATTCGTCGCGGTATCTGGGGTAACAACGAATTATTCGGCCGTGTAATTACCTTAAACGACGGTAAAAACTAAGTAGTCATATAAACGTCAACTATAAGGGGTGTGCGTTTTTGACCATACCCTTCTTATATATCTATATAGAAAATAGACTGAATAACATATCGGAGGTCGAATAGATGTCAAATGATAAACAAACATTGGTTCAACAACTTGCAAGCTGGGTAGAAAGCCGTAGCTATGATGACTTATCAGATGAAGCCATTAAAGTATTAAAATTACGTCTCTTAGATAGTATCGGAGTCGGGATCGGCGCCTTAGAAGGCCAACCCGTGAAAGATATCCGCAAGATGACAGAAGATTTAGGTGGCGCCCCACTAGTAACCTTACTTGGTGGCGGTAAATCCAGTCCTGACTACGCAACCTTTTATAACGGGGCGGCTATCCGTTATTTAGACTACAACGATTCATACCTAGCGAAAAACGAAACCTGCCACCCATCTGACAATATTGCCCCAGTATTAGCCGCCACTGAATACGCTGGTGGTAGTGGGAAAGACTTCTTACTTGGCTTAGGCATCGCCTACCAAGTCCAAACCCGCTTATCTGACGTTGCCCCTGTACGAGACCATGGTTTTGACCATACCGTACAAGGGAGTTACGGTGCCGCTGCAGGTGCGGCCGCTGCCTTGAAATTAGACGCTGATAAGACCGCAAATGCGATTGCCATTGCAGGTACAGGCTACAATTCATTGCGGGTGACTAGAACCGGTGCCCTATCTCACTGGAAAGGGTTGGCTTATCCAAACACGGCCATGGGTGCTATGCATGCGACTTTACTCGCTAGCTACGGCATTACTGGACCTAAAGAAGTATTTGAAGGAAACAAAGGATTCATGGATTCGATTGCTGGTAAATTTGATATCGACTGGTCGAAAGAAGATTTAAACCGGGTAACCAAAACCATCACCAAACGCTACAATGCTGAAATTCATTCCCAATCTTCTATTGAAGGTTTGTTGGAATTGAAAGACGCAGAAAATATTGCCGCTGATGACATTAAGGAAATTCGCTTGTACACCTTTGATGTGGCCTTCAATATTATCGGTGGTGGCGAGGAAGGTGGCAAAAAGAACATCCAATTCAAAGAGGAAGCAGACCATTCACTACCTTACATGCTCGCTGTCGCCTACTTAGACGGACAAGTTATGCCTGACCAATACGAACCAGCCCGCATTACTAGTTCAGACGTTCAAGACCTCTTACAAAAAGTCCATGTTGAACCAGTTCAAGCATACAGCGACCGTTTCCCAGCAGAAATGGCTTGCCGTATTGAACTAGAAACCAAAGACGGCCAAGTATTTGAAATTGAGAAAAATGACTACCACGGCTTCAACACCCACCCTGCCGATTGGGACGTCTTAATGGAAAAATACAAGGGTCTTACAAGTAAAATCGATGCTGACCTAGCAGATAAGATTGCTGCTACCATCAAAGATATCGAAAACGTTGATATCTGCGTCTTAACTGACTTACTAGGACAAGTGAAAGTCAAATAAGTACATTATGCCAACTAAAAAAAGCCTAGCTGAGTATACTTACATACTCAGCTAGGCCTTTTACTTTATTCAAAATAGATGAAGGTAGATTAAAGGACGGCGCCTAAAATCGGGCTCACACCTTATAGTCGAGCTCGAGGATCTCGCATCCTAAAATCGGACTCGCTTTGGCAGTCAGGTGTTCACTTCAGGAATATTTGCAGCAAGTAAACTTGCTACGGCATATTCCTTCCAGTGCTACCTGCCTAAACGCCAAAGCTCACACCTTAATTATTATTTTGTTCTTTTAATAAGTCACGGATTTCTGTTAATAGTAATTCTTGGCTATCAACAAGTGCTACCTCGTCGTCTTCTTCAACACCATCTTTTTCGAATTGGCTCTTCAATGATGCTACAGCTTTCATGACGAAGAATAATACCAATGCGATAATTAAGAATGTGATCACTGCTTGGATGAAGTTACCTATAGTTAATACAGCTGAACCTAACTGAACTGTGATAGATGTAAAATCTGTTGACCCCAAAAATAATCCAACAAATGGCATAATAATATCATTTACTAATGAGTTCACGATAGTAGTAAAAGCAGTCGCCATTACAACCCCGATTGCCATATCTAAAACGTTACCTTTAGCGATAAAATCGCGGAATTCTTTTAACATTTTTGTTTCCTCCCCTAAATAAAATATGATTAATAATACATAACTTATTAAACCATATCTCTTATTTTTTGTAAAAAAATAGCCTAAAACCATACAAAAAAGTACAATTCCAAGCTAAATGTTTCAATATTGTATTAAAAATGTACGAAATTAATGACCCCCAAACCAATCATCAAGCAAGAAACCGCCAGATGTAGCTTTCGGTGCATGAAAATAATGGCCACAAACTCCCGCACCCAATTTAAAATCCGCTCCATCATCGTCGCCTGAGCACCCACACCAGACATCTGGTACAAGCCCTCCATATTCGCGTACAACTGACTGCGATATAAATGGTAAGATGACGTCACAAAGACCGCTTTCGTCGTTTTCAACTGCTTCACATTCGCCTGCATAATCCCTTTTGCATAAATAAAATTCTCATGGGTATTTCGCGCCTGGTCCTCAAGCAAAATCATCTCAGGTGGCACCCCATGGTCCACCAAATAATCGGCCATAATCCGCGCCTCACTCACCTGCGACTCCGCCCCAGTCGACGTCCCGCTCACGATAATCCGTGGTACCGATTGAAATTGGAACTGTTGCCGCTCGATATAATCCACTGCCATATCCAACCGACTCTCCAAAACACTCGAAGGCTTCCCGTCCTTAGACAACTGTTCCCCTAAAATGACCACAAAATCCTGTTGGCTCTCATCCTCCAACAAGGTCAATCGCAAGGTTACCACCAAATAATTGACGAAAGCGAGCACGAAATAGGCCATCGCAAACTGGAAGACCCTTACCACTTCCTGGTGAAAAAGGGTCGAGTAGAAGAAGCTGGCAACATATTGGAAGACAGTCCCGCCAATCAATACAGCAGCCAGTAGTAAACCTACCGTCAACTGCAATTTTGACTTTTCAATCCGATAGACTTTCAAAGCATAGGAAATCATCCCGATCCCAAAAATCATGGTAAATAAAGGCGCTAATAACCGGACATACCTGTCCAACCAATAAAAGACATGTTGGAAGAAGGGATGGTTGTTAAAAGTCGGATCATTTAAAATCGCGAAAAACAAAATAATAAAACCCGCTAAAAACAGGAAATTATCCACCAAATTCCTTGGTGCAATCACTAAAATGACGATGCCAACAAGAAAACATGTCAGCGCTATGAGATATGGAATCATAAAGCCTCCTAGATTTCGTGGTAAGCAGCGTACACGTCCCGCTTATTCACGCCCGTTTGCTTGGCCACTTGTTTAATGGCATCCTTTGTCGACAAGTCTTTTTGCCCCATCCACCAGTCCACCTGGTCTTTCAAGGACATCTCCTCTAAAGCATCCTGCAACATCGTTGCTTCAGTCACTGGCGCATCGTTACCCGCAATATAGAAGCAAATCTCACCTTTAATCGGTCCATTTTGGTCAAAATGCACAGCCAAATCATCCAGGCTGCCTCGGTTAAACTCTTCAAACTTCTTAGTTAACTCCCGTACCACTACCGCAGACCGGTCAGGACCGAAGGCATCTCGGCAATCCTCAAGAGTTTGCACCAAGCGGTAAGGCGATTCATAAAACATCATCGTGTAGGGAAAATTCACCAGGTCATCCAAGAAAGCCTTTTTCTCAGACTTCTTACGCGGCAAAAATCCAATAAAGGCAAACTGATTCGTATCCAAACCTGACGCCACCAGCCCCGTTAAGGCCGCATTAGCCCCCGGAAGCGGCACAACCCGAATACCTTCTGCAATGGCTGCTTGCGCCAACTCAAATCCCGGATCAGAAATTGCTGGCATACCAGCATCCGACACCTGCGCCAAATTCTGCCCGTCCTTCAGCATAGCTAAAATTTGTGGAATCCGCGCCTGACTATTGTGTTGGTGGTAAGACATCTGGCCTGTCGTCACTTCGAAATGATTCAACAATTTCTGCGTATTTCGCGTATCCTCCGCTAGAATTATCTCCACAGACTTCAACGTATTGACCGCACGAAAGGTCATATCCTCCAAATTCCCAATCGGCGTTGGCACCAAATACAAGGTCCCAAACCCTTCATTCTCCTGCTTTGTAAATGAATGTTGTACCTGAACCATGCCCTCACTCCTCATCTTTAACTGTTTTTTCTTTGTCCGGCAAAAAGGGTAAACCACTCTCCACGCTGTCAGCCACCCGGTCCACCCACGCACTCGGTGGCCAAACCCGCTTGACCCCCTTATCACTAAGGAAGGCCTCCTTTTGACGCCGGGTCAACTGTTTAAACCGATACTCCGCTGACATGGCCCGCGACTTGGAGGTAAAAGGCTTGCTGTAAACCATATGAACTGGCCGACGCCCAGCTGCCTGAGTATACTTAGCCCCCTTACCTTGGTTATGCACCATTTCCCGACGATCAGGATCAGTCGTATAACCCGTATACAAGGTATTATCTGAACAGGCTAGCACATAGAAGTAGTGCCATTTTTCTGACTTATTCGCCATAAATTAACTGTCTCATCTCCGGTGTATATTCATCTGAAACGGTTTGGGTATAGAAAGGTGGCAAGACCCGCAATCCTTTATCGTGACCATCTTTCATGAATTCGAGCAAAATAGTTTTCGCTTCTTTACCTGGTTTAGGATAGATAAACTGCAGCCGCTTCAAAGTTAAATGGTATTGGTTACCTAAAACAATCAACTCACTCAACCGCTCAGGTCTATGGACAATATATAATTTACCACGGTTACGTAGGACAAACTGAGCCTGCTGGAAAATATCTTCCGCTGTCATGGCCACTTCATGACGCGCTAAGGTTTTCGCATCTAATAAATTGACCTTAGATTCATCATATTTTTTAAAATATGGTGGATTACAAGTCACTACATCCACAGAATCCTTTTTAAAGGCATCACGGACAGCTTTTAAATCCATCTGGTGAACCGTAATTTTGTCCGCCAAGTCATTATGTACCATCGATCGCTTGGCCATGTCTGCTACTTGAGGTTGAATTTCAATCCCATGAATCTGGGTTTTATCACTCGTTTTAGCCGACAGTAATAAAGGAATCACCCCATTACCCGAACAAAAATCAATGACCTGTTTCACCCGGCTCGAAGACACCTGGGCAAAATGCGCCAATAAAATTGCGTCTACTGAAAAGGAGAAGGTCAGGTCACTTTGAATAATTTCAAGATTTTGCGGAATTAGGGCATCCAACCGTTCGCCTGCTTGTAATAAGGGTGTCTCCATTAGCCTTGATTCCCCTCACCAGCACGCTCACCATACAGAATATCTAAACAGAACATGCACTGCTCGTCATTTCCACGGCGTTGGCCGTAGGAAATATTGCAAATATGGAAGCCATCTTCGTAGATATTCATAAGATTTTGACGGGCTTTTGACATCACCTGTGGCGTATCCTCGTCAGCAGGTTCATCTGTTTTCGCAGTATTTTGCGATAAACTATCGTTTAATTCCGTTAACTCTTGTACCCGTTCACGTAAATAAAAATTTTCCATTTTCAAGTTATGGGAAGAAATCAATAATTTGTCCCATTCCTCATTGATAGCATCAATTTTTTCAATCATCCCCTGCAAATCACTCTTCAATGCAGTAATTTCTTCTGCTACATGATGTTCATCCACGTTCCCACACCTACTTTCTACTAGTCATCCTATACCTGTTTAGCCAAAGCCTATTTGGCTATCGAATCATTTCAGTTAAAACGCAATATCTACGCTTTTTTCACTCTCCATGATACCACATGATGTGGCTAACCTAAATGAAAACTTCATTTTCAACTAGCGTCAATTATAGCACACCTGTTCGGTTTTTGATTAGTAATTACGCTAAATCCAACTCAAGTAAATCATATTTTCACTGAGGAGCTAGCAAGTTATACCTAACCAGCACGATTTATTTTCCTAAACGATTAGTCTAAGCTGTGCTAAAATAGGAACAATAATATAGACAAAATTTTACGCAAGGAACGGAGCACACTCATGCAAGCATTTACCTTTGACAATATGTTTACCCTAGCTGATACCTACGATGAAACCGAATTATACTATTTCATTGGTAATCGCAAGGTCCCTAGCATGTATAGTAACAACAAAATCGTCCTAGATTTCGTCCCTACAGCCGAAGAATTAGATATTCTAGAAGACAATTTTCTAGATTACGCTTATGACTTAAACCTCGCCTACTACAGCTTCGTACTACCTATGAATCAACCACTAGCCCCGGACCTATTCGCTTCAATCGGTGAAGTGGGCTATGAAATTTCCCTAACCAAGTTGATGGTGCTAGATCCCTCTGACTTCAAAGCTACAACAAAAGCCAAAGATACCTACGGCGACCGTCTCGTCTTAAAAGAAGTAGATCCTTCTATTGAACAAGACTACTTTAATTTCAACCAAGTCTTTGATAAAGCGATTGATGACTCAGGCCAATTTGCAACACAAAAGTTAAATTATTACCCATGGTTTTTAGCGGAAAATAATACTACTGCGCTAGCTGTCTATATCGATGACAAATTAGTCGCTATTACAGACATCATCCGCCTAGCACACGCCTATGAAATTGATAATTTCCAAGTTTTAGACGATTACCAGCGTCAAGGAATCGGTTCACTCTTCCAACAATGGGTATGTGATAAAGCCCTAGCTGAAGGTAAAATGGTTATCCTGTCTGCTGATGCTGACGATACCCCTTATGACATGTATGTAAAACAAGGCTACCAAGACCAGGGTATGCAAATTGGGCTAAATCGAAAAATCGAAGCCCCCATCATTGAAGACATCCAAACTTACCAAGCTGACCCAGTTGCTTATATGCTTGAAAATGCTTCTTTTGATGACTTTGATGAATTCGAAGCATTTGAAGATGAATAAAAGAAGTATTACAAAAACCCTTTAAACGTGTTAAATCTTTTGATTCACTAGCGTCGAAAATACATGAATAAAGGGTTTTTATTCTACGTTTAAGTATAGTTCGTCACCCGTATTTAAAAATCAGTTGACAATATATAATTAACTTGCTAATCTAATGCTTGTATAAAAAGAAAGGACACATGTCATGACAGTTAAAGCAAAGTTATTGGCCTACCTATTAGACCATCCTGGACATTTTCATACTGGACCAGAATTAGCCGACCACTTCCAAGTCAGTCGCAACGCTGTTTGGAAAGCTGTGAAGCAACTAGAAACTGAAGGATATGAAATTATCCGTCACCCTAAAAATGGCTATGCCTTAGAAAACCTAAACCATGCCATTGATCCTAGCCAAATTAGCCATGGCTTACAAAACGTTTGGCCAGAGTTAAAGGTTTACTACCAAGAATCTACCTCGTCAACCAATGACCTTGGCCGTAAACATGCAGCAGATCACCCTAACCAGCCTGCCCTCTTTATTTCGAGTAAGCAAACAGTTGGACGTGGCCGTCGCGGTCGTACTTTTTATTCATCTCTTAGCCAAGGACTTTACTTTTCATTAGTGATGACGCCTCCAAGTGGTGTCAATAATGACCTGGTCGCTTCAATGACCATAGCTTCTGCTTCAGCCTATGCAGAAACATTATCTAGCTATTTATCTGATGATGTCATGATTAAGTGGGTGAATGACCTATTTTATCAAGGGAAAAAGGTTGTCGGTATCCTAACTGAAGCAACCTTTGATATGGAAAGTCAGACCATTTCACATTTGGTACTAGGGATTGGGTCTAACCTTGCGGGTGACTTTGCCAAAGAAAATGCAGAAAATCAATCCGTTGCAGGTACCTTATTTGGATCACAATTACCAAGAACATTTAATACGAACGATTTAATTACAAACTTTGTAATTAAATTTAAATCCTACTATGATGATTTATCTAGTCTGGCTTTCTTGGACTATTACCGCAGTCACTTATTAGGTAAAAACCAATGGGTTAACTATACAGAAAACCACGAAAACTACCGTGGTAAAATCCTTGGTGTAACAGAACTTGGTCATCTTTCAATTGAAACACCTGAAGGTAAAGTACGAACCCTTGTATCTGGCGAAGTGTCTTTCTCTAGTCAGCAATTCGCCGACCAAAAGCGTACTGAAACTTAACTATAGCAACAACTTTTGGATGTGTGATCATTTAGCACACATCCATGTATAAAATAAATGGTCAACCGTAAATAAAATACGGTTGACTCAATAAAAAGGAGAACAATATGACAAAATCATCTACTTACTACTGGGTACTTTCAGCACTTATGAGCGTAATTACATTCATTGCTTCATATGTTGTTGTACCATTCGGTGCAATTCCTTTCACACTACAGACCTTAGCGGTTATTTTAACAGGTTTATTACTACCAAGAAAATATGCAGCAGTTGCTATGCTATTAAACGCCATTCTTTTATTTATGTTTAAAGGTGCCTTTATTTACAGCCCTTCTTTTGGTTTTATCATCGGCTTTATTGTAGCCATGATTTTTGCCAGTCAAAATCCAGCCCTTGAAAATGGTTGGAAAGTATTAACCATGCGTGCAATTATTATGAATGTCATCATATTCTTATGTGGTTTAACATACATGTACTTGGCACTGAATTTCTTACTAGATTCACCAATCACTTGGATGCAAACACTTATGTCAGGTATGATTATTTTCCTACCAACTGATATCATTAAAAATTTAGCGGCCATTTCTCTAGCTTTAGCCTTGAAGAAACGATTAGCCCTATAGAAATAGCCCTTACATTATGATAAAAAGGCCGAGACTTAACCGTCTCGGCCTTTTTATCATAATGTATGCGAACTTGAACTCTCACCATCTTTACCATCATTTGATACTGAAATAGTAAGGATAGTTTGATAGCAAGATAATTCATCTCGGTGCATTTTAGCAAATGGTGGGTCAAATAGTTCAAAAACTTGGATGGCTTTATGACACTTACTTAATCCTTCATCCGATTGTCCTTCAACAATTTTGATAATCCCATATAAAAATAAAAGTCGATTTTTGAAATAATAAGCATTTGTGCTAAGTTCAGATTGGACTTCAGCTACGATATCTTTCACTTCTTCAGTCCGCCCTGACCGTAAACGGTCAAAGCATACATTGATTAGAATGCTGAACAAGTGACTTTTGATAGCGTCTGTGTCTTGTAGAGTAGGCAGTTTTTTAACCATTTCATGGACTAATAAGTCTTGCAAAGGCATTGTTAATCCTCTAAGGGAATTCCCTAATAAAATCACTTCATAAGTTGTCCAGATTGAACAATTCAAAATGTAATCGCTAATGGCTACCTTATCTGCTTCAGCAATCTCAACCTCAGTTAAATCATTTAGTAACAGTTTCGTCATAATGGCATTGTATCTAAACAATACCTGGTTGGTTTCAAGGTACAATTTTTCATGGGTTTGTATAATCACTTTCAATGCAGCAATATCGCCTTGTTTATAAGCACTATCAATTTCTTCAATATATAATTTATATGGACTATCGAATTTCTCAATAGCAGCAATAAATTCTGAAAAGGATATACCTAGATTATGAACTAAGTTCACCAAATGATGAATTGTGATACTAGATTCACCACGTTCGAATTTTGAGAGTTGGGAATAAGAAATCTCCCCGGTGGTTGCATCCTTTAAGGTTAACCCTCGCTCCATTCTTAAATCTCTATATATTGTACCAATGTTCACGCTGTTGCTCCTTTGTAATATATGACAATAAATAAAATTTTCCCATAACTCTGCTATATTCTAACAAAAAGGAGACGAAATCATGAAACAAAAGTTCTTATCTTTACTAGCAGCTACCTCTATCTTTGGTACTATTGGTGTCTTATAAAGATTTAAGTCTATTTCTTCCAGTAGGCTAATACCATATATTCCATAGCGGACTGTACACTCACATTTGATTGAATCATCCGCTGTGCTTGCCCTACTAAATGTAGGGCTTTTGTTGCTTCTTCGACCGTAATCTTAGCCAGCATGCCTTGGTATTTACCAAAGTCATTAGGGAAGACCAATTGTGCTTGATTGTCTTGTCCCTGATCTGCATGCAGGAGTAAATATAATAAATCATGGAAATGAAAGGCCACTAGATTTAGGGCCTGAATCATATCCGCCCTACCCTTAGGACCCTTCATCCAGTCTGACGCCACCATGGTTAGACCACGAGGGTCCTTTTTCACGATTAAATCCACCCACTGCAAGGACCAGTTGAGTCGTTGCTGGAAATCTTCATTCTCTGCCAACGCCGTCGCTTCACCCACATCATTTGTTAAAGCAGTCAGAGTCGCCGCCATACTTGGCTTAATCCCCGCTTCCTCAAATAGGACTTGTAAGTCCACCTTGTTTAATTGGGGGAAATGAATCATCTGGCAACGAGACACAATCGTGGACAGGATCGCGTCCCTATTATTGGTGAGGAGGAAAATATAGACATTTTCATGTGGTTCCTCGATAAACTTCAACAAAGAGTTGGCTGCATTGACAGTCATTTTCTCTGCTTCATGGATAATAAAAATTTGGTTGTCTCCTTCAAGTGAGGACATGGACAACCGTTCTTTTAAATCTCTCGTCTGGTCAATTTTAATGGTATTCCCGTCCGGTTGAATATGAAAAACATCCGGATAGTCAGCGGACAATATCCGACGACAATGGTTACATGTCCCGCAAGGTATCCCCTTGTCAGCTGGATTGAGGCAATTCAAATAGGCCGCTAAATATAGGGCCATATCTTCTTGACCAGAACCTACCATGCCTTCAAAAATATAGGCGTGGCCAAGGCGGTTATTGACGAGGACCCGGTCCATCATAGCGGTTAAATCCGCTTGCTTCTTGGCGATATCAAAATGTTCGTGTGCCATTGATGGACTCCTTTCCATTGCTTTAAGGCGCTTTAAAGATTTGAATGTTTAGCTGAATTAACGAAATAAAGTTGGGAAATGGCTTTCTAAAATAGCCAAGGCATCCCGCTGCATACTTTCAGGGTCTTGGGTGGCATCAATAACTTGAATCCGTTCTGGAAAACGGTCTTTCAAGACGCCATACCCTTTATGAACCCGTTGATGGAAATCAATGGCTTCAACGTCCAGGCGGTTTTGTTCAGCCTGACTGCGGTTGGCTTGAATCCGGCGAATCCCCTCTTCAGCCGTAATATCTAAATACAAGGTCAAGTCGGGTTGGCGGCCATCTGTTGCGAATTGGTTGATGGCAATAATCCCCTCTTCCCCAATTTCACGACCGTAGCCTTGGTAGGCAATTGACGAGTCGACGAACCGGTCACATAAGACCATGTGCCCAGCTTCAAGTGCAGGCAGTACGGTATGGACTAAATGTTGACGACGGCTAGCTGCGTATAAAAGGGCTTCAGCTTTAGGATCTAGGGCCACATTTTCCGGACTTAAAATCACTTCTCTGATATCTTCCGCAATCGGGTCGCCACCTGGCTCGCGCGTCAGCTTTAAGGGTACAGCTAACTTGTCTTCAAGCTTTTGTGTCAGTCCCTGAATAAGGGTTGTTTTGCCTGCGCCATCGGGTCCTTCAACAGTAATAAATTTCCCAGAAAATTTTTGTGTATCCATGAGGTCTCCTTAAAATCTGTTATAGACTAGTTAATCGATGTCACGGCGGCCTTCAAGGGCACGCAATAGGGTCATCTCGTCCGCATACTCAATGTCACTGCCGACAGATAAACCATAAGCAATCCGCGATACTTGAATGCCTGCAGGTTTAATCAAACGAGACAGGTAGGTTGCGGTCGCTTCCCCTTCAGCTGTCGCATTGGTCGCCACAATCACTTCCTTGATCTGGTCATCTTGCAGACGGGTCAATAGAGGTTGGATATTCAAATCTTCCGGTCCAGTCCCTTCCATTGGTGACAAGACCCCGTGCAAGACATGGTAGAGGCCGTGATACTCACGCATTCGTTCCATAGACACCACATCACGCACCTGCTCCACCACTAAAATCCGTGACCGGTCGCGGTTTTCATCCGCACAGATTTCGCAAGGATCAGACTGGGTAATATTCCCACAAACTGAGCAATAACGTAGCTCACGCTTGGCATCTACCAAGGAAGACGCAAATTGAAGTACATCCGCCTCAGGCATGTCCAAGACGAAGAAGGCCAACCTTGACGCTGTCTTTGCGCCAATCCCTGGTAACTTACTAAAAGAATCGATTAACTTGGCAATTGGTTCTGGATATTGCATTCTCTACACCCCTGCATCTAACTTTCCTTACATTTTAAACCTTTTTGATAAAAGGATAACACGCTGACAAAATGAGACACCAACACTAGGTAGCTATGCTCATAATCTAACTGTCCCTGTCTGTAATACCCTATCTTATCAAAAATACCATGGATAGTCTCCTACCCATGGTAAAAAATGGTTGTTCATGGTCAACCATAAACTTTGTTTTGACTATAGTCCTGGGATACCTTTTGTATATTTACCCATAACGTTTGCAGTTTCAGTGTCTACTTTTTCAAGTCCGTTGTTGACTGCTTCAATCAATAAGTCCTGTAACATATCAACGTCTTCTGGATCGACTGCATCCGGTTTGATGTTGATTGCTTTCACACGGCGGTCACCTGTTACCGTCACATTCACCATGCCTGATGGTTCAGTCCCTTGAAACTCTTTTGTTTCAAGATTCTTTTGTTCTGACTCCATCTCTTGTTGCATCTTTTGCATTTTACGCATCATTTGTTGCATATTTGCCATTCCGCCTGCCATTTTATCGTCTCCTTTTAGCTTTTCATATTTTTTAACTTACATATTCATTGTCATTTTGGCATCAAGCCCCATGACCTAATCATCTATTATTGTAACATTATCCTTACCAAATAGTGAAGTTGCTTGATCGATCTGCTCTTGACGCAAACGAGATTCTTCATCATTCAATCCGTTCTCATCCAGCCCATCATCCACCGCTTCATCTTCCTGGGTAAAGGCCTCAGCATCCGTTGCCGACCCCTTAGTAGCCACTGCATCATTCCCCACCAAGTCGCCCAGTTCGCCATTCTTCATGGCTTGGACATAACTTTGACGGGCAGACTGCCATTGGTCGCTCGTTAAATAGTACATCTTCGTTGGATGACCTAATTGATTAGATAGCAACCGCTCAATTTCTTGACGGGTCTCCGTATCGTCATCCACCTTCTTGCACAAGATTTCATAATCAAACCGAACTACGAAGGCATTTGGTGATGCTGCCGCTGGGAAAGTTGCCTTTAATAAGGCCGCCTGCATACTTGGTAGACTCTCAATTAGACCTTCCCATAAATTAGCAATATCATTCAAGTCTTTCTTAGTCGCTTGATTTAAGACTTGGAAGACCTTCGTCAGATTTGGCGTAAAGGCCGTCGCATTCCCTGACCGCTTAGCCGGCTTACTTGGTGCAGGTTTAGCTGGCTCTTTGCTCCCATTTTGAACCTGTGCCGTTAAATTTGCCACTTGTTCTTGCAATTCAGCTAACGCTTGACTCACTTGCGTTGGCAAGACATGTTCACCTTCTTGGTTAGCCACCACTTGTTGGTTACCACTTTGACCAACAGCCGCCTGACCACCGATTTGACTGGCTACCTGGACCGTCGCGACCTCTAGATAGATCGTTGGTTGCAATGAAAAACGAATTTCTGCCTGTGTTTCTCGGAAGACTTTCATCATCTTATACAAGACATTCACATCAATCGTTTTCGCTAGACTATAAAAGGCTTCGTCATAACGTTGGGTCAAATCTTCAATTTCAGCCGTATCCGCCTTGGTTTCCTTGGCAATCATTAAATCACGCACAAAAACCAACTGCTCTTCCACAAAACGCGCCGCATCTTGACCACCAGCCATTAAAGCATGTAAGTGGTCTAAAGCTGCCGTCACTTGTCCATTAGCTAAGGCCTCCGTATATTCAACCAACTGCTCTTCAGACAAGGCCCCCGTTACCAAACGACTCGTTTCAAGTGATAAAGTCCCATCGGAAAAGGAAATCACCTGGTCTAACAAGGATAAGGCATCCCGCATCCCACCGTTCGCCGCACGGGCAATCACAGCTAAAGCGCCGTTCTCAAATTCAATCCCGTCTTGGTCTAAAATAAAAGCCATCCGGTCTTCAATCGATTGACGTGAAATGCGTTTAAAGTCAAAACGTTGGGTTCTTGAAATAATCGTTGCAGGTATCTTATGCGGCTCAGTCGTTGCTAATATAAAAATGACATTAGCTGGCGGTTCTTCTAAGGTTTTTAATAAAGCATTGAAAGCACCCGTTGAAAGCATGTGGACCTCATCAATGATATAGACCTTATATTGCGCTTCCGTTGGCGCATAGCGAACCTTATCACGGATATCACGAATCTCCTCAACCCCGTTGTTAGAAGCTGCATCGATTTCAATCACATCCGGCAAAGTGCCGTCCGTAATGGCCCGGCAAATCTCACATTCATTACATGGTTCCCCATCCACCTGGTTTGGACAGTTGATCGCTTTCGATAGAATTTTAGCCGCACTCGTCTTACCAGTACCTCTTGGACCCGTAAACAAGTAAGCGTGACTCGTTTTGCCAGTTCGAATGGCATTTTGCAGCGTACGCGCAACAGCCTCTTGGCCAACAATATCTCCAAATGTCTGCGGCCGCCAAACGCGGTATAATGCTTGGTAACTCATCGCTGCCTCCTTAAACTTGCTACATTTAATCATCTCGAACATTATAACATCAACTACTCTCTGTTAAAACAGAGAGTTTGTCCTAAACATGGTGGTTGTACAAACGATATAATATCTCCAACCGTTTAAAGACACTAAGGGATGGTTGACTGGCACCCCATCAGTAAGCGGTCTGTAGACACTTACCGAATATTGTTTTACGTTTAATAATTTTGTATTGGCACAACTTTTTCAAACCGCGGGTTTTTCTCACTCGACAGATATCGGTGACCCAATTCTTGAATATTGATAGCTGCCACACGGTCATCATTTGATTGATACCCACAATTCTGACAAGTAAACAAGTGCTTACCTTGTTGTCTATTAGCTTTATCAATTGATTCGCATTTCGGACAACGTTGGGACGTAAATTGTGCGGATACTTTTAAAACTTGCGAACCACTTTCTAAAGCTTTGTACATTAACTTTTCTTCAAAATCGAAGAATCGCCAAGAATGGTGTTCATACCGTGCATCTTGCTTACGGTGGTGAGTCGTGTTAAAAGTAACGTTCGTAAGATCTTCCACCACAAACAAGGTATTGGCCCCGTATCGGTCAACGAGTGTCTTTGATAATTGATGGTTCACATCATTCATCCAGCGGTTCTCTCGTCTTTCAATTGTTTTAAGGCGTCTACGACTTGATTTGGTGTTCTTCGCTTGTAAGGACTGGCGCAATTTCTTAAAACGCCGTCTTTTCTTAATCAAGCTTTTACCCGAATAGAAGGTAGTATGAGCTGTATCATCCGCAATAGTTAGTATCTGTCTTAAACCACGGTCAATGCCTACAATACGTTGAATATTAGTTTCATCTGGGCTGTCTATCTCTTTACTTGCGGACACGTGTAAGAACCACTTACCCTTACGACAGAGTAATTCAGCTTGACCGAACTTGTAAGCATTCTGGCTAAATTGTTGAAGATAATCGATATGTTGCTTATCACAAGACACTTTAATTCGTCCTTGATTGGTCGTCAGTGAATAGGTATTGTTTTGGTGATAAGCGTAGTTACGATTACGTACGAACACAGCTACTGGTTGCTTAAACCCTAGGGGTTTCGTTAAATGGTAAAGGTCTTTATATAGCGTATGATATTTACCTGTATGGATATCTTTATAACGCTTAGGTTTTTGTTTAAACTGTGTTTTCACGGTCTTATATCTCGCGATTACCGTACGCATCACGGACTGGGCCATTTGCGATTGCAGCCCAAAATCCTGACGTATCTGATGATACAAGGCGTTGTGCAAAGTCGTTTGACCTAATTCAAAGTCATGGTCAAAGATATATGTCGAAACAAAATTACAAGCGTTTAAAAACTGTTGTTGGGTTTCTTCGAACTTTTCAATATCACTAGCACTTGGGTATAATTGCACTTTAATCGTTTTCGTTAACTGCATCTTATCACCTCTTTTCTCTTAAAATACATTATACTATCTATTTAGAGAAAACATAAACGATAACCTAGTAAAATCAACAAAAAGAGGGGCTGGGACAAAAGGTCTCTCAAAAAAATACACTCCCAAAACTATGAACTTTTTTGTTCAGTAGTGGGAGTGTATTTTTCTATATCTTTATAAAAATAAACGAAAGTGGGACTACTTTTTTCGCAAAAGTAGTTTTGTCCCAGCCTCTTGTAAATGAAACTATAGTAAGGCAATTAATGCAGGGTTATCTTAATCTTAAAAATAGTCTATAAAAACTTATCAGAAAATTGAAAATACCGCCATTTTCCCGTTACTATTCCCTTCATATCATGTATAATGGGGGACGTTACAATAAATTCTTCCCGATAGGGTTTGCTTAGGCAAAAATTCCTTGTAACCATAAAATTTATATTTTGGGGGAAACAACATGAATAAACGACTATTTACTTCTGAATCAGTCACAGAAGGACATCCAGATAAGGTTGCTGACCAAATTTCTGATGCCATTCTTGACGCGATTCTTGCACAAGACCCACAAGCTCGTGTCGCTTGCGAAACTGCCGTCAATACAGGACTTGTCCTAGTATTCGGTGAGGTAACAACTAGCGCATATGTGGATATCCAAAAAATCGTTCGCAATACCGTTCGTGAAATTGGTTATCGTGATGGAAAATTCGGATTTGACGCTGACTCCATCGCCGTATTGGTTTCACTAGATGAACAATCACCTGACATCGCACAAGGTGTAGATGATGCTATTGAGACTCGGGAAAAGGGTGAAGTGGACAACAAGTTGATTGGTGCCGGAGACCAAGGGATTATGTTCGGTTACGCTACGGACGAGACACCAGAGTTAATGCCAATGCCAATTGCTTTAAGTCACCGCCTATCTCGTCGACTAGCTGAAGTCCGTAAAAGTGGTGAATTAAACTACTTAGGTCCAGATGGTAAGACTCAGGTAACCATCGAATATGATGACAACAACCAACCACAACGCATTGATACCATCGTCATTTCAACACAACATACTGAAGGTATTGAACTAGACCAAATCCGCCAAGACGTGATTAAACACGTTGTTGAGCCAACTATGCCTGAAAACTGGTTAGATGAAAACACGCGTTACTTCATCAACCCAACTGGTAAGTTTGTATCCGGTGGTCCTGAAGCCGATTCAGGTTTAACTGGTCGTAAAATTATCGTCGACACTTATGGTGGATCTGCTCACCACGGTGGTGGGGCCTTCTCAGGTAAAGATGCTACTAAAGTTGACCGGTCTGCTTCATATGCGGCTCGCTATATTGCTAAAAACTTGGTTGCAGCTGGCTTAGCGCGTAAAGTTGAAATCCAATTAGCCTATGCCATTGGGGTTGCAGAACCTGTATCTATTTCAATTGATACATTCAATACTAGCGCATTATCAGAAACTGATTTAGTAGGCCTAGTACGCAATAACTTCGATTTAACACCAAATGGTATTATCGACATGCTATCACTACGCCAACCAATCTTCAGTAAAACTGCTGCATATGGCCATTTTGGTCGAGATGACCAAGATTTTGCTTGGGAAAAAACAGATAAGGTCGACAGTTTGAAGCAATAAAGTGGGCTCTTCGTCAAATAGGACTGATGAGTATTAATCGCCAGGTAATTTTTAGATTGCCTGGTTTTTTATATACTCTTTTCCATTATTCATTTTCATCTTTATACTGGTTCTATAATAAATGGTGTTGGTGAGAATTCATATTGAATCTCATTGACACTATTTATTATAGAACCCCAAAAAAACTCCTCCATCTTTCGATGAAGGAGTTTTTCTATATATGCCGGCTAAAGGACTTGAACCCTCGACCCTCTGATTACAAATCAGATGCTCTACCAACTGAGCTAAGCCGGCAAATATTTTTTATTCAAAATGAATATGACCCGTGTAGGATTCGAACCTACGACCCACTGATTAAAAGTCAGTTGCTCTACCGACTGAGCTAACGAGTCATGGTGGAGAATGAGGGGCTCGAACCCCCGACATCCTGCTTGTAAGGCAGACGCTCTCCCAGCTGAGCTAATTCTCCGTAAATATTTCAATTGGTTATCTGTCAAAGACAACTATTAAATAATACCATCTGATTTAGACACTGTCAACACAATTTCCATAAAAATTTTATTTTTCGTCATTTTTTAGCACATCGGCAGAAAAAATACGTATATAAAACATATGGAGGTTGAAAATGATATTGTTTGTTTATTATAGCATTTTATTGGTCCTTTTTGCTAGTCTTGCTTCGTTTTTTATGGTGGTCGGTTCAAGAACAGTCTTTGGACAATCCTTTATCCACGGTCGTTCCAAATGCGATAATTGCCAAGTCACGCTTTCACCCTTAGCCTTGATACCAATCATCGGTTACGGACTATCAGTAGGTAAATGCCAGACTTGCCACCACTCAATACCTTTTATTTATCCATTCTGTGAAGGCTTTTTCGCTATATTTTCCTTCTTGTTTTTTCTAAACCACCCGACTGAAACGGCTATTCTTCTCTGCATGATTTTCGCCATCCTACTCATTATGACCAGTGCCGATCTGGCTTTACAAATCATACCAGACCGATTTCAAGTCATATTATTATTAGTTGTTATTTATTATCTTTACCGACACCCGAACCTAGCATACTTAACCCATGTTACCTTTTCCTTGCTGGTCCTCACCACTTTAATCACCTGCAATCACCTACTTCATCAAGGTATAGGTGGTGGTGACATTAAAACACTGGCAGTCTTAGCTCTAATGCTCGGTCCCTTAACCTTCTCATATCTTCTGTTGATTGCTAGTGGTCTAGCCCTCTGTCACATCTGTTATGTGAAAATAAAAAATGTAAACCCGCCGACTGGTCTGCCATTTATCCCTTACTTATTCTTTGCCTATCCCATCGTCTTCTATATACTGTAATTAGCAAAGTATAGAATGTGAGGGAGAGAATTTGCAAATTCAACACACTTTCATCCAAGGTAAATATGACCAGCCAGCTTTATGCGAGGACGCTCTTTTTACAAATGACCACTTCATCGCTGTTATAGACGGGGTAACGTCCAAGTCGAATTTCACCCATGAAGGCATGAAGACTGGCAAAATAGCGTCCAATATCATCCAGGATTTCTTAGCCACATTAGATCCACAAGCATCTATCGAAACGGTTATTTCAGGTGTTAACCAATCTTTTGAGGACAAGTTTTATACACATGTGGATTTCCCGCTAGACCGAATCGAACATGGTCCTCAAGCTGCTATGGCTTTCTATTCTGATTTCCACAAGTGTATCTACCTAATTGGGGATTGCCAAGCTAGTGTAAACGGGCAATTATATACCCAACCAAAGGCCTCTGATGATATTTTAAGCGCCTTCCGGTCGCTCATCTTGCATATCAACCCTAACCATCGCCAAGAGGCCAGAAATGCCATTATGCCCTATTTAATTTCCTCAAACACATTTGCCAACAAGGCTGAAACACGGTTTGGTTATTCGGTTTTAAACGGACAGGAAATCCCAAGCAACTTAATCACAACTATACCTGTTCAAGCTGGGGATGAAATTGTCCTAACATCAGATGGTTATCCAGATATTCGACCAACTTTTGAAGAAACTGAAACTTACCTGCAAGAAATTATTCACAATGATCCGAATTTAATTGACCAATTTATTTCTACAAAAGGCGTCAACCCTGACCAAGTCAGCTTTGATGACCGGTCTTATATTGCCTTCAAAGTAATGGCCCGGTCGTAAATTTCAAAATCTTCTCTCTATAAAACACAAAATCCCTAGACCAATTTGGCCTAGGGATTTTTTCTCGTCTGAATATTCATTTGTCGTTTCTACAATGGTGGATTAGTTTTCTTGAATACTTGAGTAGTCAATTTGGCTAATTTCAGTATCTTCATCTGCTTCTTCGCCGTAGATTAGTTGTTGCGTGTCACCGATTTTTTTCGGTTCCATTTCACGGTAACGAGCCATACCTGTACCTGCAGGGATGATCTTACCGATAATAACGTTCTCTTTCAATCCAAGTAAGTGGTCTTCTTTACCACGGATAGCCGCGTCAGTTAAGACTTTAGTTGTTTCTTGGAATGAGGCTGCAGATAGGAAACTGTTAGTTTCTAAGGCTGCCTTAGTGATACCTAATAATACTGGACGCGCTGTTGCAGGTAGTTCACCTGAACGAATTGCTTCCGTATTGGCATCTGTAAAGTCTGCAGTATCCATTAACTTACCTGGTAACAAGTCTGTTGAACCTGGGTCAAGGACACGTACTTTACGTAGCATTTGACGAACCATAACCTCCACGTGTTTATCATTGATGTCTACCCCTTGAGAGCGGTATACACGTTGAACTTCATCTAACATGTATGTTTCAGCAGTTAGTGTGTTTGTTACACGTAGTAAGTCTTTAGGATCGATTGAACCTTCTGTTAATTGTTGTCCACGGTGAACAGTATCGCCTTCAGCAACGCTCATACGCGCTGTATAAGGTACTTTATACTCACGAGAGTCTGTCATACCTTTAACAAATACTGTCTTCGTACGGCTTGCTTCGTCTTCTTCGATTGCTTCAATTTCTCCAGCAACCTCAGTAATCACGGCACGACCTTTTGGATGACGTGCTTCAACAATCTCTTGGATACGAGGAAGACCTTGAGTGATGTCATCACCGGCAACCCCACCAGTATGGAATGTACGCATTGTTAACTGTGTACCTGGCTCACCGATAGATTGTGCAGCAATTGTACCAACTGCTTCCCCTACTTCAACCTCTTGGTTAGTAGATAGGTCGCGTCCGTAACAATGTTTACATACACCGTGACGAGTGTTACATGTGAAGGCTGAACGAATCGTTACTTGCTCAATACCAGCTTCAACGATGCGGCGAGCAGTTTGTTCGTCGATTAATTCGTTGTGATGCGCAATAATTTCGCCAGTTTCTGGATGACGTACTTCTTTTTGTAAGTAACGGCCAGTCACACGTTCTTCAAGTGTTTCAATCACTTCGTTACCATTCTTGATTGCTTCAATCGCTAAACCACGGTCAGTGCCACAGTCTGCTTCACGAATGATGACATCTTGGGCAACGTCAACAAGACGACGAGTCAAGTAACCTGAATCGGCTGTCTTAAGGGCCGTATCGGTCATACCTTTACGGGCACCGTGAGTCGAGATAAACATTTCTTGTACGGTCAAACCTTCACGGAAGTTAGACAAGATAGGTAACTCGATGATCTTACCGTTAGGTCCAGCCATCAAACCACGCATACCAGCAAGTTGGGTAAAGTTAGAAATGTTACCACGGGCGCCTGAATCGGACATGATGAAGAATGGGTTATCTTGATCAAGTGAGTTCATTAGGGCGATTTGGATTTCATCTTTTACTTTGTTCCAAGTGTCGATAACTTGGTCATAACGTTCGTCGTCTGTAATCAAACCACGACGGTACTGTTTTGTAATCTTGTCAACACGGTCATGTCCTTTTTGGATAGACGCCGCTTTTGATTCTAGGTTTGTAATATCTGCCACACCTACGGTAATACCTGAACGTGTAGAGTGTTTGAAACCTAAGTCTTTCATTTTATCCAAGATAATTGAAGTTTCAGTAATCTTAGATACTTTAAATACTTGTGCGATGATACGCGCTAAGTATTTTTTCTTGAATGGTGAAACCATATCTTGACGACTGATGAACTCTTTTACGTCTGTACCTGGTTCCATGATGAACTTGTCAGATAGAGATGATTCTAAGTTTTCAGTTGTTGGTTCGTTGATGTATGGGAACTCTTCAGGCATTACCTCGTTAAAGAATAATTTACCGATAGTTGTCACCATCAATTTACCTTTTTGGTTTTCAGTCCAAGGTTTTTTAGGTAGTGCATCTGTTGGGAAGGCAACTCGTGTATGTAATTGCACGTAACCGTTAGTGTAGGCGATATGCGCTTCATTAATAGAAGACATTAACATACCCTCACCCATTACTTCAGGTTCTTCCATTGTTAGGTAGTAGTTACCTAAGACCATATCTTGAGACGGTGTAACAACTGGTTGACCATCTTTAGGGTTCAAGATATGCGTAGCAGCTAGCATTAATAAACGCGCCTCTGCTTGCGCTTCTTCACCTAATGGTAAATGGACGGCCATTTGGTCACCATCAAAGTCGGCATTGTAAGCTTCACACACAAGGGGGTGAAGACGGATTGCTTTACCTTCAACCAATACCGGTTCAAAGGCTTGGATACCTAAACGGTGTAAGGTAGGTGCGCGGTTCAATAGAACCGGATGTTCACGAATGATTTCGCCTAAAACGTCCCAAACATCTTCATCGTGATGTTCGATTTTACGTTTTGCATGTTTCACGTTGATTGCCATATCGCGGGCAACTAATTCACGCATTAAGAATGGTTTGAATAATTCAAGGGCCATTTCTTTTGGTAAACCAGCTTGGTACATCTTCAATGAAGGACCAACAACGATTACTGAACGACCAGAGTAGTCAACACGTTTTCCAAGTAAGTTTTGACGGAAACGTCCTTGCTTCCCTTTAAGCATGTGTGACAATGATTTCAATGGACGGTTACCTGGACCAGTAACTGGACGACCACGACGACCGTTATCGAATAGCGCATCAACCGCTTCTTGTAACATACGTTTTTCATTTTGCACGATAATATTTGGTGCATTTAAGTCTAATAGACGTTTCAAACGGTTGTTACGGTTGATTACACGACGGTACAAGTCGTTCAAGTCAGACGTAGCGAAACGGCCACCATCTAATTGAACCATTGGGCGTAATTCTGGTGGGATAACTGGAATAACATCCATTACCATCCACGCAGGATCGTTACCTGATTTACGGAAAGCATCTAAAACGTCTAAACGACGAATTGCACGTGTACGTTTTTGACCTTTAGCTGTTTTCAATTCTTCTTTTAATTCAATAACTTCGCTATCAATTTGAACTTGTGATAACAAGGTCTTGATGGCATCAGCACCCATTGCTGCTTTAAAACCTTCG
Organism: Aerococcus viridans; assembly: GCF_002083135.2. Lineage (NCBI taxonomy): Bacteria > Bacillati > Bacillota > Bacilli > Lactobacillales > Aerococcaceae > Aerococcus > Aerococcus viridans. The sequence continues at coordinate 692,056 of NZ_NBTM02000001.1, forward strand.
CCGTACTCGCGTTTGTTGTCGCGGTACTCTTTTTCAGATAACAATTGTTTGTAATCTAATGGCGTATCACCAGCATCTGTTACAACGTAAGATGCGAAGTAGATAACTTCTTCAAGCGAACGTGGGCTCATGTCTAACATCAAGCCCATACGAGATGGGATACCTTTGAAGTACCAAATATGTGTTACAGGTGTCGCTAATTCAATGTGACCCATACGTTCACGACGTACTTTAGAACGTGTAACTTCAACGCCACAACGGTCACAGACAACACCAGCATAGCGAATGCCCTTGTATTTACCACAAGAACATTCCCAGTCTTTAGAAGGTCCAAAGATTCTTTCATCGAATAGACCTTCTTTTTCTGATTTAAGTGTACGGTAGTTGATGGTTTCGGGTTTCTTAACCTCACCGTAAGACCATGATCTGATCTTGTCTGGTGAAGCTAACCCGATACGCATGCTTTCAAATCTATTTACATCTACCAAGGGGCCAACCTCCCTTATCTAATTTGCCCAAATTATTCGTTTACTTGTTTTTGTGCAGTGATTTCACTTGCTTGTGATTCAACAGTTGCATCTGCATCAACTGCATTTTCTTTGTTTTCTTGATCTTTTTTAGGGAAGCCCGGTGTTACTTCATCCATGTCGCGTAAATCTACTGCTTTCTTATCAGAGTCTAATACTTCAATGTCTAGACCTAATGATTGCAACTCTTTAACTAATACACGGAATGATTCAGGTACACCTGGTTTTGGAATTGGTTCACCTTTAACGATAGCTTCGTATGTTTGTACACGTCCTACAACGTCATCTGACTTGTAAGTCAAGATTTCTTGTAATGTGTATGCCGCACCATATGCTTCTAGTGCCCAAACCTCCATCTCACCGAAACGTTGTCCACCAAATTGTGCTTTACCACCCAAAGGTTGTTGTGTAACAAGTGAGTAAGGACCTGTTGAACGCGCATGTAATTTGTCGTCGACCATGTGAGACAGTTTCAAGTAGTACATTACCCCTACAGAAACGCGGTTGTCGAATGGTTCACCGGTACGACCATCGTAAAGAACAGTTTTAGCGTCGCTTGCCATACCTGCTTCTTTGATTGTTTCCCATACGTCTTCTTCGTTGGCACCGTCAAATACTGGTGTTGCAATGTGGATGCCCATTTCGCGTGCGGCCATACCTAAATGCAACTCTAATACTTGTCCGATGTTCATACGAGAAGGTACCCCTAGAGGGTTCAACATGATATCAACTGGTGTTCCGTCAGGCATGTAAGGCATGTCTTCTTGAGGTAAAATACGAGACACAACCCCTTTGTTACCATGACGTCCGGCCATTTTATCCCCAACTTGGATCTTACGTTTTTGGATAATGTAAACACGGACTAACATAGAAACACCTGGTGATAATTCGTCGCCGTTTTCACGGTAGAATACTTTCACGTCGTTAACGATACCGCCGCCACCATGTGGAACGCGTAATGATGTATCACGAACTTCACGTGCTTTTTCACCGAAGATAGCGTGTAATAAGTGCTCTTCTGCTGATAATTCAGTTACACCTTTAGGCGTTACTTTACCAACTAAGATGTCACCATCTTTAACTTCAGCACCGATACGAATAATTCCGCGTTCGTCAAGGTTACGTAATGAATCTTCACCAACGTTAGGAATTTCACGTGTGATTTCTTCAGGTCCTAATTTAGTGTCACGCGCTTCAGATTCTAATTCATCGATATGAATAGAAGTGTAGACATCGTCTTTCACTAAGCGTTCAGACATGATAACCGCATCCTCGTAGTTATAGCCGTCCCAAGTCATGAAGGCGATTAATGGGTTTTGGCCTAAAGCCATTTCCCCTTTTTCCATTGAAGGTCCGTTAGCTAGGATTTCGCCAGCTGTAACAGATTCGCCAATAGTCACGTTAGGTGTTTGGTTGTAAGATGCTGAGGCATTTGAACGGTGGTATTTGATTAATGGGTACTTATCTAAAGCACCATCTTCACGGCGTACACGGATTTCACGTGCATCAACGTATTCAACAACACCATCAAATTGGGCAATGACTGCTGCACCGGAGTCAGCTGCAGCTTTATGTTCCATACCAGTACCAACTAGTGGTGCATGTGGTTGTAACAATGGCACAGCTTGACGTTGCATGTTGGCACCCATCAAGGCACGGTTAGAGTCATCGTTTTCTAAGAAAGGAATTGAAGCTGTTGCAACAGATACTACCTGTTTAGGTGAAACGTCCATGTAGTCTACACGTTCAGGTTTCACTTCGATATTTTCTTCAACGTAACGAGCCATAACAACTTCTTCTGCGAATGAACCGTCCTCATTTAAGATAGAGTTACCTTGGGCGATAACGAAATTATCTTCTTCGTCAGCTGTTAAGTAGTCGATACGGTCTGTTACTTTATGTGTGTTCCAGTCAACACGACGGTACGGTGTTTCAATGAAACCAAATTCATTGATTTTCGCATATGACGCCAAGTTGTTGATCAACCCGATGTTAGGTCCCTCAGGTGTTTCGATTGGACACATACGACCATAGTGAGAGTAGTGAACGTCACGAACTTCGTATCCGGCACGGTCACGAGTCAAACCACCAGGTCCTAAGGCAGATAGACGACGTTTGTGCGTCAACTCACCTAATGGGTTGGTTTGGTCCATGAATTGAGACAATTGAGAAGAACCGAAGAACTCTTTAATTGACGCAACGACTGGACGAATGTTGATTAATTGTTGTGGCGTTACTTTTTCAATGTCTTGGATAGACATACGTTCACGTACAACACGTTCCATACGAGATAAACCGATACGGAATTGGTTTTGTAATAATTCACCAACTGAACGGATACGACGGTTACCTAAATGGTCGATGTCGTCTGTTTTACCAATACCTTCATATAAACCTAAGAAGTAGTTTAATGAAGCTAACACGTCAGCAATTGTTAAGGCTCGAGCTTCTTTACCTGGGCTCGCGTTACCAATAACGTTGATTACACGGTCAGCATCTTTAGGTGCTTGGATTTTAACGATTTGTAAATCAACAGGTTCTGTTAGGACAGCATCGTCATTTGGATACAATGTTGTCACGTTTAAACCATTTTCAAAATATGGCTCTAATTTGTCCATGATTTCGCGGTTTAATTCAGTACCTTTATCTGCTAAGATTTCACCAGTTTCTGGGTCAACCAAAGTTTCAGCCAAGATTTGGTTGAATAAGCGGTTTTTGATATCTAATTTTTTGTTTACTTTGTAACGACCAACAGCTGCTAAGTCATAGCGACGTGGGTCAAAGAAACGAGCAGTTAGTAGGTTACGAGATGAGTCTGCAGTCTTTGGTTCACCTGGACGTAGACGTTCGTAAATTTCTTTTAAGGCTTCTTCTGTACGAGAATCAGATAAGTCTTTGTGGACATCTTTTTCTAAAGTTAATTCTAATGTTTCGCTTTCTCCGAAGATTTCACGAATTTGGTCATCAGAAGAGAAACCTAATGCACGCATCAATACTGACATTGGCACTTTACGTGTACGGTCAATACGTACATAAGAGATGTTTTTCGCATCTGTTTCCATTTCTAACCATGCACCACGGTTAGGGATTACAGTGGTACCAAAAGATTGGCGACCATTTTTATCTAATTTGTCGTGGAAGTAGACACCTGGAGAACGCACTAACTGAGAAACGATTACACGTTCCGCACCGTTGATGATAAACGTACCACCATCAGTCATTAGTGGGAAATCACCGAAGAACACTTCTTGATCCTTGATTTCACCAGTTTCTTTGTTCATTAAGCGCAATTTAACATAAATTGGCGCTGAGTAGTTTGTGTCATGTGCACGCGCTTCTGCTAAGTTGTATTTAGCTTCTTTAAATGAATAATCAACAAATTCTAAGGCTAATTTACCAGCATGATCTTCAATAGGAGAAATGTCCTCAAACATTTCTTTCATCCCTTGATCCAAGAACCATTTGTATGAGTCCGTTTGGATTTCAATCAAGTTTGGCAATTCTAGCACTTCATTAATACGTGAGTAACTGCGGCGAACGCGATGTTTACCGAAATTGACATTATGCCCAGTCATTAAAAGCCACCTCTCCGAAATTTAAACTGTTAGAATTTAATGAGAATTTGCTAAGAAATTACCCATTAAGGCCTTTTTACCCTAAAAAAGGGCAAAAAAATAACAAAAGATTATTTGACTTTCCTGTCATTACCTTTTGTTTTCGCCTAGAAACGCGTCCGGACAATATTTCGGAACGTTCCAATCCAATTAATAATATACAGATTTCATTATACACCTTTCCTATAAATTGTCAATCATTTTTGCTAGTTAAATGTTAGCTATCCTGGTCTATGGAAATGGAGCCGAAATATATGTTATTTGTATACTTTTGTACATAATTGTTCCTAAAAGTAAGAAAAATTGTCAAATATGCAAATTTTCGATTTTTTTCACAATTAGTTGTATAATGTATGATGTAAGCAGGCGGTGCTTACGACAAACATTGACCTTTGGAGGTAATACGAATGAAATACGTTATAGTAGGAACTTCACATGCTGGTTTTGAAGCTGTGCAAACTCTATTGAAAAAAGACTCAGATGCAGAAATCGTTGTATTTGAAGCTGGATCAACCGCTTCTTTCTTGTCATGTGGTATTCAGTCCTATCTAGAAGACATTGCAAAATCTTTGGATGAATTACACTACGCAAATGAAGCATCTTATAAAGAACAAGGCGTTGACATCCGCATGAACACAAGCGTTATTGCCATCAACCCTGATACTAAGGAAATCACTACACGAAATGCTAATGGTGAAGAAGCAACAGAAAGTTATGACAAATTATTACTTTCTCCAGGTGGCGTGCCAGGAACTATCCCTAATGTAGATGACCAACACGAAAACATCTTCTACTTACGTGGTAGAAACTGGGCAGATAAAGTGAAAAACCGTATGGCATCAGCTAAAAAAGCCGTTGTTGTTGGTGCAGGATACATCGGTATCGAAGTAGCAGTTGCTTATGCACAAGCTGGTATTGATGTTACAGTTGTTGACTTCGTAGACTCAATCTTACCAACTTATCTTGACAGTGAATTCACTGATCTTCTAACAAAACATATGGAAGACAAAGGTATGAAGATTAAAACTGGCGAAGGCGTGAAAGAATTTAAAGTTAACGAAAACAACGAAGTAACTGCTGTTGTAACAGATAAAGGAACTTACGAAGCCGATACAGTTGTTATCAGTGTTGGTGTTCGTCCAAATACACAATGGTTGAAAGACACGTTAACCCTTGATGGTCGTGGCTTTATTGAAGTCAATGAGCACATGGAAACTTCAGTTAAAGATGTTTACGCTGCCGGTGATGCAACTGCCATTCCTTTTGCACCAACAAACGAGAAAGCTTACATTGCTTTAGCAACTAATGCTCGTCGCCAAGGTGTCATCATGGCTCGTCACGCAAGTGGTGATACAGACGCTAAAATTGGTCGCGTAAACGGTACATCAGGTCTTGCTGTATTTGACTACAAATTCGCAACTACTGGTATCAAAGATGCTAACGCTAGCTCATACAAGGGCAACGTGAAATCTGTTTACAAAGAAGACTTAATCCGTCCTTCATTTATGCATGACGAAGAAAAAGTATTAATGAAACTTCACTATGATGCAGATAACGGTCGCGTATTAGGTGCTCAATTAATGTCAACTTACGACATTCTTCAAGCTATTAATGCTGTATCTGTTGCGATTGAAGCTGAATGGACTGTAGACCAATTAGCACAAGCTGATTTCTTCTTCCAACCAGAATTCAACCGTCCTTGGAACTTCTTAAATGTCCTAGCGCAAGAAGCACAAGGTCAACCTTACGGCGCAGACACAATGATTTTCTAATCCAAACGAAAACCACTTTTTCACCACAGATATATAACATTCTTTATAACAAATAAAAGACAGGCGGTAGACTCTCATTTAATCTACTCGCCTGTCTTTTCTTCTATTATGTAGCTCATGATATCCGGTTCCAAAAGTCAAACGCTTCCGATACTTCTCTAAATACGCCAATTACTTAACAGTAATTGTTCGCCTTTTGGTCCAGCGCGTCGAATCTTAGCGACTTTTGTCATACCTCTAATTTTTACTCTAACCAACCATCAACGGTTTCACGATTGGCTTCGATCCAATTATCTGCTGCTTCTTCTGGTTCTACATCTGTCGCTAATTCTTCCATAACAGAAGACATATCTTCAACTTCCCAGTAGAAGTTATCAATAATCTTATAGGCTTCTGGATTATCTTCCTTTAGCCCTTCTCTTGCGTATGAATGAATTTCCTCGTAGCCACCAAAGACATTTTCTGGATCGTCAAGCATCTTAAGATCATAATCCATGAACATCCAATGTGGCTTCCAACCAACCACAACTATATCCTCTTCATTATTGATAGCTTGCTCTAATTCAGCAATCATTGCACCTGTTGAACTCACAGAAACCTCCCAATCGGATAGATTGTCATACTCCTTAACAGCATTTTGGGCACTGTTGGTAACACCTGCCCCTGGTTCAATTGCTGTAATAGTCGAGTCATTTTCATCCGTGAGGTCGGTAATCGAATTGATATCTTCCATATATGCTGGAACAGTTAATGCTGAAATAGCACCTTCTAGGTTAGCCCCTAAATCAACCATCGAGTCACCATATTTCTCTGCATAGGCCTGGTGCGTTGTAGGCACCCAACCGCCGACCATAGCATCCGACTGTCCTTCAGCAACCGAACTAAACATGATGGCTGGGTCTACTGTTGTAATTTGTACGTTGAATCCTGCTTCTTTTAGCACCTGTGCCAGGACATTTGTTGAAGCTATTTCAGACTCCCAATTCACAGTTGCTAGAGTCACTGTTTGGCCACCAGAATCAGAACCTACAGTCGTTTTATACGAATCTTCACTGCCAAAGGTAAATAATAACCCAACAATAATTGCTACGACTAAACTAATTTTCTTAAACATTTTTACACTCCCGAAAATAATCTTCCTTAGTTACAAATGTTCGACTGCTTACTTTTTATAAAAAAAAACAGGAGGGGCTATTAGTGCCTCACTCCTGTTATAAGCTCGTTGAGACGTTACTGTTCATTAATTATCACGAACAGCATTGTCAAGCTTTTATTCAATTATTCTTCAACAGCCAACCATTGATCAACTGTTTCTTGGTTCTCTTCAATCCATGCTTGGGCTGCAGATTGCGGATCTGTACCATTGTTAATCTCTGACATTACAGACTCCATATCTGCAACTTCCCAGTGGAAATTGTCTAAGATTTGGTAAGCTTCTGGCATGTCTTCTTCTAATCCTTGGCGAACCATTGTATTGATTGTTTCACCGTCTCCAAAGACCCCTTCAGTATCTTCTAGATATTTCAAGTCGTACTCTTGGAACATCCAGTGTGGTGACCAACCGGTAATAACGATTTCTTTTTCATTCGCAATAGATGTCCCTAATTCAGTGGTCATCGCACCTGAAGATGATGTTTGAACTGTCCAATCACTTAGGTTGCTGTATGTACCTACTGCATTTTCTGCAGCCGCTACAACACCCGCACCAGGTTCAATACCTGTAATGGTTTTATTGGCTTGATCACTAAGGTCTTCGATTGAATTAACATCTTCCATGTAAGTTGGTACGGTTAAACCTGTAATCGCACCCTCTAAGTTTGGACCTAAGTCCTCCATTTGATCACCGTATTGTTCATATTGAGGTGCGTGCGTATTTGGTAACCAAGCACCAACCATCGCATCGGCTTCATTTGACGCAACTGATGACCACATAATGGCATTATCTAATGGCGTAGTTTCTACTGTATAGCCTGCTTGACGTAAAACTTCTGCGATAACATTTGTAGAAGCAATTTCAGTATCCCATGTTACGTAAGATAAATTAATGTTTCCTTTAGTTCCAACAGAAATAAGGTTAAAAGCATTTGAACTGTAAGCATCTGCACTCCCGAAAGTAAGAACTAATCCCAAGATTGCAATGACTGCAATCCAGATACCCTTAAGTTTCTTCTTCAAAATGGATTCTCCTTTCTTTAAATTAGCTATTCTTATCAGCTGTGAAACGGTTTGTTAAGCGGTCAATCAAGATTGCTAAGATAACAATTGCTAGACCTGACACAAATCCTGAACCTACTGAGGCACGTTGTAGAGCTGTTAATACTTGGCGACCTAGACCTGGTGCACCAATCATTGACGCTGTGACAACCATAGATAAAGCAAGCATAACTGTTTGGTTTACACCAGCCATAATTGTCGATTTTGCTAAAGGTAATTCTACTTTGAATAGTTTTTGTTTACCAGTTGAGCCAAAGGCATCTGCTGCTTCTACTAATTCAGTGGAAATTTGTTTGATACCTAACTCAGTAAATCGTACTGTTGGTGGTAATGCAAAAATAACTGACGCGAACGTTCCTGGTACGATACCAATACCGAAGAAAGCAACGGCTGGAATCAAGTATACAAAGGCAGGCATTGTTTGCATGAAGTCCAAGATAGGTTTTAGGATATTGTGTACAGTTTTATTTTTTGCAGACCAAATTCCTAAAGGAACACCGATAATAACCGAAACAAGACTTGATACAAGTACCAATGTTACTGTGTTCATTAATTCTGACCATAAACCTTGGTTTAAGATATAACCTAAACCGACCAAAGCAAAGGCAGATAATGACAGTTGCTTCTTATTCACAAAGTAAGCAATCACGGCCACAATTAGTATAAAGGCAAATGGGGGGATTATTAACAGTAAGTTAGTAATACCGTTCATAAAGGCTGAACCGCCATTTTGAATGGCACCAAAAAGTCCTGATAGAGTTACGGTTAACCAGTTTGTTGCTGCTTCAACCCAATCCGCCACTGGCAGTTTTGGGATGGGATACATAGCTAAATTAAACATTCAATTCTTCCTCCTCTTCAACTTCATTATCACCATTGTCATTTGCTAGACTATTGATAACCATCTTAGAGCTTACCATTCCTAATAAGTGGTTTTCCTCATCTACTACTGAAATTGGCATAAATGCATTACCCATCACATCATAAATATCATTAATAGATGTTTCTGGATGAACTGTTGGGTGGTCTGTACGAATAATAGATTCAACAGATAAGTATTGTTTATTTTGATTGCCTTTAATTATTTTGACAACATCAGTGTCACGAACGTAACCTAATAATTCACGTTTGTTATTTGTCACCATTAGGAAGCTGTAGTTTTCTTCTTCCATACGGTGTAGGGCCATTCTGGCACCATGCTTCTCGACATTTAATAAGAAGTTTGGACGTTCCATAGCATGCTCTGCAGTAAGGACTTTAGAACGGTCAACACTTTCAACAAACCGTTCAACGTAATCGTTAGCTGGATTCGTTAAGATTTCTTCACCAGTACCTACTTGAACGACTTCTCCGTCTTTCATTAAGGCGATACGGTCACCGATTCTTAAAGCTTCATCCAAGTCATGGGTAATGAAGACGATTGTTTTGTTTACACGTTCTTGTAAATCAACTAACTCATCTTGCATGTCACGACGGATTAATGGGTCAAGCGCTGAGAAGGCTTCATCCATTAATAGGATTTCTGGGTCATTTGCTAAGGCCCGTGCTAAACCAACACGTTGTTGCATACCACCAGATAATTGGTTTGGATATTGGTCTTTAAAAGTTAATAGACCAGAGTTTTCTAGTGCTTTTTCAGCAGCTTTTTGACGTTCTTCTTTGCTGACACCTTGAATCTCCAAACCAAATTCTGTATTTTCAAGAATTGTTTTATGTGGGAATAAGGCGAAGCTTTGGAATACCATACTCACTTTTTTACGTCTGATTTCACGCAATTCATCTTTATTAGCACCTGTCACGTCATCACCTAAAATTGTGATATTACCCGCTGTTGGTTCGATTAAACGGTTGATCATACGTAACATAGTTGATTTACCTGAACCAGATAATCCCATGATTACGAATGTTTCACCTTGCTTGATATCTAAACTGGCGTTGTCGACCCCGACTGTGGCACCTGTTTGTTGAACGATTTCTTCTTTAGACTTTCCTTCATTTAATAGTTTTTTCGCTTTCTCAGTTTGAGCGCGCGATCCATAAATTTTGGTTAAATTCTCAATTTTTACTGCTGTAGTCATCATAATCCTCCTTTATTTTGACACTTTGTTACAAAAAGCGACGTAACTCACCATATTACCGTAACATGCACACCGAAAATTTTCAAAAAACACTCCTTAAAAAGGTTGATTTGACGCGTTTTCATAAATCGAACATTTTTATGTTAACTTTCTACACCCCCTTTAGACTAAAAATGAAAGGGCTTAATTTCACAAACTCACAAAAGTACAAGCATTGTTCTATTTGAAAACTTTCCTACCCAAATAAAAAAGCATTACATCCAAAGGATGCAATGCCCACCATGATGGTCTATTCGCTTTCTTTTACACTTTTTAAAATCCAATAGCCTTTACGGCGTTCGATTTCTTCAGCGTTACCAAAAACTTCTTCTAATTTCTTCATCGCTGAAGGTGCCCCTTGTTTCTTTTGTAAAACTACATAAATTTCGCCACCCGGTTTTAAATAGTGAATGGCTTCGCTCATAAAATGATGAACCATTTCCTTACCCGCGCGAACTGGTGGATTCGTCAGAATGACACCGAAATCTCTTTTGCCAATGGCTTCATAGGCATTTGAAACGCTAAAAGTGACGTTGTCGACATGGTTAGCTGCTGCGTTGTCCTTAGCCAGACCAATCGCCCGCTCAGAGATATCTACCCCATAAATGGCACGGTCAGGCAGCATAGTCCCCATAATGACACCAACAGGCCCGTAACCAGCGCCTAAATCAAGCAGGTCTCCCGGTGCAAGTTGGTCAAAATCCAAGGCTTCAAGCATGACCCGGGTCCCAAAATCTAAATTATCCCTAGAAAAGACGCCTGAGTCGGTCTTGAAGGTAAATGGCCGGTCAAAAATCACGGTCTCGTATTGTTTAAAGTCGTGTCCAAGATCTTCATTGTTTTCGAAGTACTGATGACTCTCTTTCATGAGCACCCTCCGTTCTATATCGTTACTATTTTCATTCATATTCATAAATGTTCATTATCATCTCTCATTTTATAGTTTGTGGGGACTAGGCGCAAGTAGGTAAAGTCTGCTTGATACTTTTGTCAAAAAGAAAAAGCGCCCCACTCAGACCATGCAGACTGAATAAGACGCTGATTTATATACTTTTACTTTCTTTAAATCAAAATCTAGGCTTCCTTAGCCCGCTTGAACCGCTTGCCAATTAAACCGTTTGGTGCAAACAAGAGCGTCAATAAGAAGGTCATGAAACCTGCGAAGGCGACGGTTCCTGAAATGGACACGTTGAAGTAGATGGCTACATAGTAACCAAGGACACTGTTGATTACCCCATATAATAAGGCCACTAGCAACATGATGGATAGCCGTTTTGACAGTAAGTGGGCACTCAAGGCTGGTGCAACCATTAGGGAGATCACCAGGATGGCACCGACGGTATCGAAGGCGACAACGGTGGTGATGGATACTATTGTCATCAGGACTAGATTCAACAACCCAACTGCTACACCAATGGACTTCGCGTATATGGGGTCAAAAATGCTGACTTTGAGTTGTTGGTAGGTCACTGCGACAAAGGCTAGGTTAATCACCAACATGACAAACATCCGGGCGAAGGAAATCGGTACCTGGATACCAAAGATTTCCATAGTATTTAAGGTCGCAAAGACCACTTCCCCGTTCAAGACCACATCCACATCTAGGTGAACATTTCGCGCGTATTTCGAAATCAGGATGATAGCAATGGCAAAAAGCAAGGTAAATACCAAGCCAGTGGCCGCATCACTTTGAATGGCAAACTTGTCGACCACGTATTCAATGGCATAGACAGTCATCACACCAAATAGGGCTGCCCCAACAAATAGGATGGGTGAATCTAGGTCGCCGGAAATAAAGTAACCAAGGACAATACCTAGTAAAACCGTATGCGACAAGGCGTCAGCCACCATAGCCATATTCTTCAAGACTAGGAATACACCGAGCAAGGCGCAAGAAACGGCCGTAACCATTACAACTGATAAAGCCCCCATTATGCCACCTCCTCTGTCTCAAACGCGTCATCTTGATGAGTCGCTAAATACCGTTTCTTCCGTAAATAAGCGACCACATAGCCTCTTGGCCCAAAAATAATAGAGAGTAGCGAGACGATCGACATAACCACGATAATGGTTGGTCCGGTTGGTAGGTTAGAGATGGTTGATGACAAGTAGGTCCCGATACCAGCGGAAATTCCGCCAGATATAGCAGCTACCAACAAGACCACTGGGAACCTTTTTGACCATTGCAGGCCGGTAATCGCTGGTGTGATCAACATGTTGGAGATGAGGATGGCGCCGACTGCCTTTAGCCCGACAACGATCATGACAATAGCCATTAGGAGAATGACCCAGTTCAAGACGTTAGCCTGGATGCCTATCGCCTTCGCGTAATTCGGGTCGAAGACAAAAATCTTGATTTGTTGGTAGCAAGCGATGAATATCGTTAAGGCGATCACTGAAGCGATGATGATTAACCAGACATCTGATTTCAGCAAAAAGGCTGCCTGCCCGAAAATATAGTGTTGCAGTCCTGCTTGTGATGCGTCACCAAATTGCGGATTGCCTTGAATATAAGACTTCAAAGCCATCCCCAAACCAAAGAAAGAGGACAAAACTAAAGCCAAGGCCGAATTGAGACTGACCAAGGAATGCTTATGGATCAACTCGATAAAGTAGAAGGCCACCATACCTGCAACCAAAGCACCCAGGGTTAAAATCAGGGTATTCTTTGATTGAAAAAGCATAAAGGCGATAACGATACCCGCAAAGGTAGCGTGACCAATCGCATCCCCAATCAAACTCTGCCCTCTAAGGACAGTGACTGTCCCGACGACACCTGATGCCATAGCTAGGACGACTGTCCCCAGTAAGACGATTTGAAAGGAGAAATCAGTTAATATGGCCATAAATCTCACCAATCCTTTGATCATATGCCGCTGCAATATTGTCTTCATTAAAGGTTTCCGCAACTGAACCTTGGCCAATGACTGTCTTATTCAATAAAATGACATGATCAAAGTACTCACGGACTGTCGCCAAGTCGTGGTGAACAATAATAATGGTCTTCCCGTCGCGTTGAAATTGGTTAATAATCCCTACGAAAAGTTTCTCCGTCTTAATATCAATCCCCTTCATTGGTTCATCCAAAAAGTAAATGTCCGCATCCTGGCAGATGGCACGAGCTAAGAAAACCCGTTGCCGTTGCCCACCAGAAAGTTGAGCGATTTGCCGGTCAGCGTAGTCAGTCATATTGACGCTCGCTAAGGCCGCAAGCGCCCGGTCTTTATCTGCCTGGCTAGCCTTTTTGAAAAAGCCTTGATGTACATACCGTCCCATTAAAACAACATCTAAAACCGTTGTTGGGAAGTCCCAATTCACCGAAGATGATTGGGGTACATAAGCGATTTTCTTGTAATAGTCCTTGTATGCCTTACCATAGAAGGTTACATCACCTTTCAAGGGCTTCAAAAAACCAAGCATACAATTCAACAAAGTCGACTTACCGGCACCATTTGGCCCGATTATTGCCGTCTTCGAATTTGCCTTAATGGCAATGTTTATATCCTCTAATACGAGTTGGTCGTCATAAGACATGGCCAAGTCCTCCACTTTAATTATTGCTGGCATCTTCTCTGTCATCCTCTCATTCCATCATCATCAAAATTTATCTAATTAAATCTTATCTATTTAAGATTTGATACAATTAAGTTCACATTATGTTTAAGCATATCAATATAGGTATCGCCCTCTTGTCCCTCACTCGCAAGTGAATCTGAGAACAATTCTTGTCCTTCACCGGAAACAACTGTCACTTCGCCACTATCAGCACTTACTGCTTCTTGGATACGTTGCATACGCGTTGGGTCAGTTGTTGATTCCGCAAAGATTGCTGGCACTTCGTTTTCTACAATAAAGCTTGCAATAGCTGAAATATCTGCGTTGGACGCTTCAGATTGCGTTGAAATCCCTTGTGGTGCCACTACTTCAATTCCGTAACGTTGTGAGAAGTAGTTAAAGGCATCATGTGGTGTAATTAAGTAACGTTGACCTTCTGGGATCGAATCAATTTCAGCTTGCGCCCAAATATCCAGTTCAGTTAACTCTTCCTTATAAGCCATCGCCGCGTCGTTAATCGACTCGTCACCAGTTAAAGACACCAATTCAGCTGCTACTGTATCCACTGCTTTTTGGTAAAGAGTGATATCAAACCAGAAATGCGGGTCTACTTCACTTTCCCCGTCTTGGTTGACCATCGTTAAATCTTCTTCAGTGAAATCTTTCGTCACCGCCACACCTGTCGCTTCCAAGGCTTTAACCATTTGCGCCTCTAAGTGTAAACCGTGGTATAAAACTAAGTCTGCCCCTTGGATTTTCTTTAAGTCATCAGGACGTGCTAAGTAGCCATGAGGGTCCTCGCCCGCTGGAATAATCGTTTCAACCGTCACTTGGTCTCTCGCCAATTGTTCTACCATATCCCGTAGAAAAGAGGTGGATACTGTGACAACAGGTTTTTCATCTGCAACATCGCCACGGTCACTAGCTGAGTCTCTGCCACTCGCGCATGCACCCAAGATTAGGGCCACAACCATTACACTCAGTAATGTCCAAATCTTCTTCATTTGAATTCTTCACTCCTATCTTCAATATTCAAGGGGTAACCACTAGGCTCACCCTTAGCTTTTGTTAATTATATTTTTAGTTTAACCTAAAAATACATAAACGTCTAGTCTAATTCACCGAGATTTTTTGAAAAATGACGCTCCCTTGCCAAGCTAGTTGATCTAGAAAACCAGGCACACTGATTCTAGCAAGAAAAAAAGACCACACCCAAAAATCGGATGCAGTCTAATAATAATGGTGAAAAAAAGAGAAGCTCGGATAATTCCGAACTCCCCTCATATACATCATAAGATAATCTGTTAAAGATTATTTTACTTCTGCAGTACCGCCAGCTTCTTCGATAGCAGCTTTTAAAGCTTCTGCTTCTTCAGCAGGTAATGCTTCTTTAACGATCGCTGGAGCGCCGTCTACTAATGCTTTAGCTTCTTTCAAGCCTAAACCAGTAGCTTCACGTACAGCTTTGATTACTTTAATTTTAGCTGAACCAGCAGAAGTTAATTCTACGTCAAATTCAGTTTTTTCTTCAGCACCTTCACCAGCAGCAGCACCAGCAGCAGCTACAGGAGCAGCAGCAGATACGCCAAATTCTTCTTCGATTGCTGATACTAAGTCAGCTAATTCTAAAATTGTTGATTCTTTTAAATCAGCAATGATTTGTTCAATGTTTAAAGCCATTATAAAATTCCTCCGTTTTTAAATAGTTTGTTTTGTATGATTAAATTGGTAATAAATTACGCTGCGTCTTCGTCTTTTGCATCTGCAACAGCTTTGACAGCGTATGCCACGTTGCGGACAGGAGCTTGCAATACTGATAATAGCATTGAAAGTAAACCTTCGCGGTTTGGCAATTTCGCAATTTGTTGAATTTCTTCTTTAGAAAGTACTTTACCTTCTAAGATACCACCTTTAAGTTCTAATGCTTCTGCTTTTTTAGCAAAATCAGAAAGAATCTTAGCTGGGGCAACTGCGTCTTCCATACCAAACGCTACAGCTGTAGGTCCTTGGAAAACTTCTTCATGGTATTCGAACTCTTGAGAATCTAAAGCACGACGCATGATTGTGTTTTTAATAACTTTAAACTCAACGCCCGCTTCACGTAATTGTTTACGTAATTCAGTCACTTCTGCTACTGATAATCCTAAGTAGTCAACCACAACTAAAGAATTTGCAGCGTTCATTTTCTCAACGACTTCATTTACTTCTTGTTGTTTTTTAGCAATTGCTTGTTCACTCACTTATATTTCACCTCCACTGATTTTATTAGAGTTTTTTAAATAAAAAAACTCTATGTCACTGAAGACATAGAGGATAAAGTTCACCATCTAGTAGTGAACAACGTATCTCCCTCGGTTGGCAAAATTAAGGCAATGCCACCAACTGTCTTCGGTAAGCTATATAAATAACCTCACTTATACTAACAGAATAGCATAAGTGGGTCAAGTATTATTTTTAATTAATCTTAGATTGATGAAACATCAACTTGGATACCAGGACCCATAGTAGATGTAATTGCTAAGTTCTTGATGTATGTACCTTTAGAAGATGCAGGTTTCACACGTAATACCATTTCTTGAACAGCTTTTACGTTTTCAGCTAATGCATCTGTAGTAAATGATACTTTACCAACAGGTAAGTGTAAGTTACCAGCGCTATCAGCACGGTAAGCAACTTGACCAGCTTTGATGTCTTGAACTGCTTTAGTAACATCTTGTGTTACAGTACCAGTTTTAGGGTTAGGCATTAAGCCTTTAGGACCTAATACACGACCTAAACGACCAATTTGACCCATCATGTCTGGCGTCGCAACGATCACGTCGAAGTCGAACCAGCCACCTTGGATTTTTTGGATGAACTCGTCATCACCAACGTAGTCAGCACCAGCGTCTTTAGCTTCTTGCGCTTTTTCACCTTTAGCAAAAACCAATACAGTTTGGTCTTTACCAGTACCGTTAGGTAATACCATAGCACCACGGATTTGTTGGTCATTTTTCTTAGTGTCGATACCTAAACGGTATGCAACTTCAACTGATCCATCAAATTTAGCGTAGTCTACTTCTTTTAACAATTCAATTGCTTCAGATAAAGCATATTTTTTATTTTTTTCGATTTTTTCGAAAACAGCTTTTTGGTTTTTTGTTTGTTTAGCCATTATATATATTCCTCCTATGTGGTTTTAGCGGATAATCCTCCCACTCACAAATCGCAATTGATTTGTGGCGTACGGGTTTCATGTATTACAGTGTGACAATTAGCCTTCTACTACAAAGCCCATTGAACGTGCAGTACCTTCAACCATACGCATAGCAGCTTCTACATCTGCAGCGTTCAAGTCTTCCATTTTTGTTTCTGCAATTTCACGAACTTGGTCGCGAGTTACTGTAGCGACTTTATTTTTGTTAGGTTCGCCAGAACCTTTAGCCACGCCAGCAGCTTTTTTCAATAATACTGCAGCAGGTGGTGTCTTAGTGATAAATGTGAATGAACGGTCTTCGAATACAGTGATCACTACAGGGATAATCATACCCATTTGATCTTGTGTACGCGCATTGAATTCTTTAGTGAATCCCATGATGTTCACACCAGCTTGACCTAATGCAGGACCTACTGGAGGAGCTGGACTTGCTTTACCAGCTTCAATTTGTAATTTAACGATTTGTTGTACTTTTTTAGCCACGAAACATTCCTCCTTGTTTTTCGCGTTGTGGTTTAATGGAGTTAAGATTCCTCCTCCCACTTCATGTGTCTACACACAATATCCTATTTAACCACATAAAAGTCGTAATTGCAAGCCTTTTTTGAAAAATTGCTATATAATCTTTAAGTTTATTTTTGTAAACATATTGTAAAGGTTTACATTGCCTAGTTTACAATATTTATTAAGTGACAAGACCAACAAAATATGGTAAACTGTATCCTTAATAGAGGAAAAGTACATTGCAAAGGAGTGATAATGATGGAACGTCCAGTAAGAAAATTTTACGATGACCAACTAAAGACTTTGGAGGGTATGCACGCAAAACTCGGATTTGGTACGGCGGCTATGTTAGAACGAGCTTTCCAAGCATTAAAAACCAATGACCACAGTGGCGCACAAACTGTCATTGAGAGCGATGCTGAGATTAACAAGCTAGAGAAAGAAATCGAATTTTATGTAATGCGTATAATCGCTCGTCAACAACCAATCGGTACAGACCTACGTATGATTCTGTCAGTATTTGCTTCAAGTTCTGACCTAGAGCGCGTAGCCGACCACGCAGTATCCGTAGCGAAAGGTATTTTACGTGTTGAAAACTTAGCACCATTTGATTCAGTTATGGATGATGTTTTTGCCGTAGGTGAGTTAGCGAAAAACATGCTTGGACAAGCAATTGATGCCTTTAGCCAACATAACGTCGAACGCGCTAAAGAAATCGCTGCTATGGATGACGAAGTAGACAGTGCTTTTAGAGAACTTGTCGATCAAATTTTAGTGATCATGCAGAATCAACCCGAAACTGTTCAAACAGGTTCAGCGATTAATGCCATTTTACATGATATCGAACGTATCGGTGATTATGCGACAAACCTATGCGAACGCGTTATTTATACAGAAGATGCAGACATCGTGAACTTAAACGATTAAAATCTACATAATATAAATAGAAAAAATCAGTTGCCCATAAAAGCAACTGATTTTTTGTGCATCTACGGTTTCTCATTCGCCTCTTCTCTAACGCTTTACGTTTTAATGGTAGTTTTTGTTCACTATACACATTCCCCTTTATGCATGCGGTAATTTCCGGTTATATATTGTACGATATTTTAAATTACATGTATCTTTACCGCTGGAAGGATAAAAAATAAACAATTAGAAAATGAATATTGATTAATAGAGAAAAATAGCGGGTAAGGATTTTGTTTAAGAATCTTTACCCGCTATTTATTCATTTAACTATGGTTTATTTTACCTCAACTATGATTTGAAAAATATCGCAAATTAGAATTTATCTACTTGGTCGTAGTCTACTTCTGCTAATGTTTCACGTCCAAACATTTCAACAGTCAGTTTCAATTTGCCATGTTCTGCATCAATCTCTTGTACGCGACCTTCCATACCATCAAAGGCACCGTCGATAACCTTAACCACTTCATCGATATCGAATGAGATATCACGGTTACGGCCACCTTCACCAAGGCTTGATAAGATATTACGTACTTCATCAGGCAATAATGGTGTCGGTTTTGAACCTTGCCCGTGAGAACCTAAGAACCCTGTAACACCTGGTGTATTACGTACAACGAACCAGGCTTCATCTGACATGATCATCTCAACTAATACATAACCTGGAAAGTTTTTAATCTTAACAATCTTCTCTTTACCTGATTTCGTTTTCTCTACATGCTCTTCTTCAGGCACGATTACACGGTAAATGTAATCTTCCATATCCATTGAAGTAATACGCATTTCCAAGTTTTGTTTCACTTTATTTTCATAGCCAGCGTATGTATGGATTACATACCACTCTTTACCAATTTCGATTTCTTCTACCATCGATATGCTCCTTCTTTCAATACATTCAACATCGATCAACTTCAAGGCAAATTAAAAAACCTTCCCCACATGAAAGGTTTTCTCTTCGCTTTATTCGTGCCCATTATAACACACCGCCCATGCGCGCGCCATAACAAGTTACAATTATAAGTTAATAAACCATGAAAAAGCCCATTGTGCTAAGGTATCAATAATCCCTAGGAAAATGGCAACCATGATAATAGTTGATAATACGATACCAGTGTAGCGCACCAACTCACCACCACTCGGCCATATTGTCAATCGCATTTCATGCCATACATCTTTTAAAAATTGCATCTACTTCCCTCGCCCTCTACCATCTATTAGTCAATACCGACTATTTGGTTTCCTTATGTATTGTATGTTGATTACAGTGTCTACAGAATTTCTTCACTTCTAAACGCTCAGTACGGTTATTGGCATTACTATTTGTCGTGTAATTTCTTGAGCCACATACTGAACAAGCAAGTGATACTTTTTTCGTTGCCATAATTCACAATCTCCTTGATTTCTGATTCATTGTACATGGTACTTACTCCGATGGTCAATGTCAATTTATTTTTCCTGCACCCCTAATTATACCACAAACAGCAAAAGGAGTTGCACTATCATAAGGCAACTCCCTCAAAAATTTATTTTATTAATATAAAAAGGCTGAAGCAATAAGTACCGCAATCAAAGCCAACAAGTGCGCCACGTTTGTAATAATGAACTGGTGTATAAAGCCATGTTTAATGGATAATCCAGTCAGATTATTAAAGGTAATCACGACCCCAGAGTGTGGCATCGCCGTTAATGTTGCCGCCGCAATCACTGTAATTCGGTGGACCAACTCTGGATTAATCCCCATAGCAATATAATCTGGCGCTAGGGTATTCATCACAATCCCAATCGCCCCAGAAGCAGAACCGGTAATCCCACTTAGTAAGGCAGAGGATGCAGCCAATCCAATCACTGGACTACCGGGAATAGAGGTAATCGCTTGTTGGATGACCGCAAAGCCAGGTGCCAAGGTTAATACTGAACCAAAGGCTACAGAAGATGAAGTTGAGAAGGCTGGCATAACTGCCCCTGTCGCCCCCGCATTCAAGGTCATATTCTGTGATGGAATGTAGCTGTGGTATAGAATAGCTGATAAGACAATCGCTGCAGCTAAAGCCACTAAAATAATGTTTGCCACACTAGAAAAAATCAAGATAATGGCAATCAAGGTAACAATCGGCACTAATGAAAGCCAAATAGATGGCAATTTCGATTCATCTACATCACCAGCTACCCCTTTAAGATCTACCTTACCTTCTAAATAGGTATCAAAATGTTCGCCGTTCTTCACAGACCGGTCCAAGCACCATTTCATATACAGCAAGCCAAAAGCTAAAAGAACTGCAGACCCGATTAACCCTAGAATAGGTGCCGCCGTTAACGATGTCCCCAAAGCTGTAGTTGGAATTGCATTTTGAACCGAAGGATTTCCTGGCAAACTAGACATAGTAAAGGTCCCAGCACCTAAAAATAAAGGAATAGGGAACAATTCCCAGTTGATATCCATTTGTTTGAAGATTCGCTTGGCTAACGGTACTAGCGCAAACATAACCACAAATAAAGAAATCCCACCATAAGTTAACAATGCTGCAATAGCCATAATCGCTACCATAATCGTGTATTTAGATCCCATCCCCACCTTACTCAAGATGAAGTTGGCAATAGACACTGTCGCATTACTCTTTTCCATATATTGTGCCAAAATAGCACCCAATAAGAAAATCGCAAAGTTATTAATCAAGAAACCAGCCAAAGCTGTCATAAACGAATTCTCTTGACCAACCAAAGACCCAAAAATATCCATCTGGTTAGCGAGAATTACAACCAAAGCAGATAAAGGTGCCGCAATAATAATATGCAACCCTTTAACAGAAAACCAAATAATCAGTAAAATACCGATAAACACACCAATAATACCCAAGATTTCCATACACAATCTCCTAAAATGTATTTACAAGCGTCCTTGCAAACCGCCCATATAAATGAAAAACTGGCAAAACTCTCAAAAACTCACCAACTTCCAAAAATATCATAAACTACTTCGCTCACTTTTCCACTATTTAAATGTAAGCTACCCCATAAAAATTAATCCATAGATAAACAAAGAAAAAACCATGCACAGTTTCAACCCATGCATGGCACAATTTTATTTCAATCCTTATCATCAAAATAATCAGATAGTATTCGGCGATACTTTCGTTTACATTTAGCGATTAACGAATGGACCTGTTTTCTGGTAAAACCCGTGAGTTTTTCCATCTCTTCGTAAGAAAAACCTTGTTTGAAATAACTATATGCCGTTCTTTCCATATCAGACAAACTTTTTTCATATCTATTAATTGTCTCATTGAAGAGATATACATATTCAGGTGGAAACTCTTTGGTTCTCAAGCGGTTTTCTATATTGTTTTCTTCACCTTCACTTGCAAATAAATCTAGCGAACGTTCCACTTTCAAATTAGCAATCCGTTTATCCGTCATGTGCATACGGCGAATATCGAGCAACCTATTTTTGAATACATTAGCAAAGTAAGTTGTAAAGGCTGCCTTACTATTGCTACGGTATGTTTGAATAGCTTGTACCAGACTAATTCTAGCTTCTTGATAGTAATCATCATTTTCCAAAATATATTTAGGGACGCGCCAACGGTTAGCGTATAAGGTAGGTAAAACTGCTTGGTATAATTCATCGAATATTTCTTCAGTAAGTTCATCTTTACCTTGCAACACTAAATCCAATACCTGTGACTGGTCTTTACTTTGTTTATGTTTTGCCATAGATTATCCTTTCAAGATAGATCATCCAAGCTCAATCCAAAAGACCAAACACATCAAAATCCTACTATTCACCTTTTTTATCAATTAAATCTCTATAAAAGTCATTTAATTTATCTAGCTGATGGACTGACCATGGTATGGATCTTTGATATTTGTTGTATTCATAATCATTACCACCATGTGCAATTTCCACATTGGTTTTTTGTACATCTCTAAATAGTTCTTGTGCCGATTGTCTCAAGGCACCTTTTTGAAATACAATACGCTGTTCAGCTAGGTCACTAGTCGCCACAGTAACATTGTGTAGGGGACTCACTAAATCCACAATCATCTCTTCGATGTATGAATCAGCGGTCTGTCCTTCACTGGTAAAGACGACATGTAGGTTAAATTGATCATATGACTTAGAAATGCCAGGGACAAACATGGCATCGAAAATTACCCATGTTTCAATATCGTGATAACCTACATAATTGGACAGGATTTCCAATAGTAAATCTCTTGCTGCCTCAATTTCATCTCGATTCTTTAATTTTACAAGTAAGGGCCAAGACCCAATCATGTTATAGCCATCAACAATTAAGCGTTCTTTTCTTAAAGCCATGCTATACCCTCCTTTCTTCATCACGTTTTGCTCAAATCAACTCGTCAATTAACCTTTACTCATTCGACTTTGGTAAATTTGGTACATTAATAAACCGGCCGCAACACTGGCATTTAAACTTTGCACATGCCCGCGCATTGGGATTGTAATCATACCGTCTAGATGTTTCTTCACACCTGGTGATACGCCTTTACCTTCATTACCAATCACAACAGCAATTGGGAGCGTTGCATCCATTTGCCACATTGATTGACCCTTCATATCGGTACCAAATACCCATACACCACGTTCTTTTAACAGATCAATGGTTTTAGAAATATTGGTTACACGTACAACTGGTACATGCTCAATCGCACCAGTTGAAGTTTTGGCAACAACTTGCGTTAATCCCACAGCGCGACGGTTTTGAATAATGACACCATGAACCCCTGAAGCATCAGCTGTTCTTAAAATAGAACCTAAGTTATGTGGATCTTCAATACCATCTAGGACCATGATAATTGGGTCTTCATTCGCTTCTTCAGCTTTTTTGAAGATATCCTCTAGTTCAGCGTATTTGTATGCTGCAATAGCCATGACAACACCCTGGTGATTGCCGCCATCAGAAAGGGTATCTAATTTTTCCTTTGGTACATTAGATACCAAGATATTTCGCTTGTTGGCTGCTTTTAAAATAGCTTGGGCATTCTTCTCGTTTAAGCCAGTTTGTAAGAAGACTTTATTCACATCATGGTCGCTTTCTAATACTTCCATAGCGGCATGGAAACCATAGACGAAATCAGGAGATTGATCCAGTTCTTCTTCGTTATTTGTACTGCGGGGTCTTCTATCTCTATTTTGTTGTCTTTGATTGTCTCTAGCCATTTTCTTGCTCCTCTTTTTGTGCGTGTTGAATGTATTGAATACAGAAAGCTGCAATTTCCTTAAAACGGTTTTGATCATTTAAATAGGCAAAGCCCATCAACGCTTCAAATCCGGTTGCAATTCTATAGGTATGAATATCTGCGTTTTTAGCGCTTGAGTGACTTTTAGCGTTACGCCCTCTTTTAAAGATCGTCATTTCATCTTCAGTAAGGAACCCTTCCTCAGCTTGCATCGCTTCAATTAATAGTGCTTGTCCTTTTGCAGACACAAATTCAGTCGCTGCTTTGTGTAAATCTTTGGGCTTCGTTAGACCGCTTTGAACCAAATGGTCGCGGACCACTACTTCCCAAGAAGCATCGCCTAAATAAGCTAAGGTTAGGCCACTTAGTTGTTTTATTTCATTTTTTGTTAAAGACTTATTCTCTGACATTTAGTCGACTCGTTTCTGTATTGATTTTCATTATTATAGACCACAACTAGGCTTGCGCACGTTTCCAACGCGTACCTCGGGCAGTATCATCAAGGATAATGCCTTCAGCTTTTAATTGGTCACGAATCTCATCCGCACGCGCAAAGTTTTTATCTGCACGGGCTTGGTTACGTTCATCGATTAAGGCTTGAATATCATCCGCCAACAACTCTTTCTCGTCCGATAAAGTCACACCAAAGACGATTAATAGTGCTGTGAAAGCCTCTTTGAAAGCTTCAAGAACTGGTACAGATACTTCTTTTTGATTTGTATACACATTCATATCACGCATCAAACGGTACACAACAGTTAAACCATTTGGCGTATTGACGTCATCATCCATAGCTTCCATGAATTCATTCTCTAAAGCTTTGATTTTTGCCAATACTTCCGCATCGTTATCTAAACTCTCTTTAGCATCTTCAAAACGGTAATTTAAGTTCGCATAAGCAGTTTTCAAGTTGTTTAAGTTGTTGGTTGCATCTTGAATATTTTCTTCATTGAATCTTAAAGGCGACCGGTAATGTGCTGAAGCTAAGAAGAAGCGAACCACTTGTGGATCGACTTGTTGGATTAAGTCATGCGCTAAGACAAAGTTGCCTAAAGATTTAGACATTTTTTCATCGTCATCACCCATTGTTACAAAACCATTATGCATCCAGTAATTGGCAAAGGTATGACCTGTATGCGCTTCGGATTGAGCAATCTCATTCTCATGGTGAGGGAAAGTTAAGTCATGACCACCTGCATGGATATCTAAAGTATCGCCTAACAGTTTCGTTGCCATCACAGAACATTCAATATGCCAACCAGGGCGACCTTCACCCCAAGGAGAAGTCCAAGAAATTTCACCAGGTTTAGCTGACTTCCATAAGGCAAAGTCTACAACATCTTCTTTCTTCGATTGGCTGTCTGCCTCTAAACGTTCAGATGCCCCCGCCCGTAAATCATCAATATTTTGATCAGATAACTGACCGTATTTCTCAAATTTACGCGTTCTATAGTACACATCACCGTCCACTACATATGCAAAGTCTTTATCAACTAAATCAGCCACAAACTGAATGATATCATCCATATTCTCCACAACACGTGGATTTTTAGTAGCACGTTTAACATTTAAAGCATCGGTATCTTCATAGAATGCTTCAATATACTTATCCGCAATTTGTTCAGGCGTTAACCCTTCTTCACTAGCGCGGTTAATAATCTTGTCATCCACATCCGTAAAGTTAGAGACATATTTCACATCGAAACCGCGGTATTCAAAGTAACGACGTACTGTATCAAAAGCAACCGTAGACCGGGCATTCCCAATATGAATGTAGTTATAAACAGTAGGACCACATACATACATTGAAATACTTCCTGGCACTAGTGGTTTAAACTCTTCCTTCTGATTGGTTAATGTATTATAAATTTTTAACATAAATTTGCCCTTCCTATGTCCGATAATTTGTTCAGCGATGAAGCAAACGGTCTATTCGAGGCGATACGAATAAGTCGTTTGCATGCAAGTAACGAGTTGTTTCGTATAGGCTCATTATAGAAGCATTTTGCAAAAAAATACAAGCTGCCATTTTTTGAATTATGGCATTTTAATGAGAGAAAACAACACCCTTCAATCCTTATCATTCTAACATATTTGACAGTATTGTAGAAATGAATGAAATATTTAAATAACTTATATAAGATATTAATGTTGAAAAATAGTTACTAGCTTTTCAAAATCGTTCATTTTATATAATATAAGTTAATATATTTAAAAAACACCCATTTTTATCTCATTGTAATTTAATAATCGAAATTCAAAACGTTGATCTAACGGTCTTTTCAATTTTTTGTCTTTTTAAAAATGCATAAAAATCACGATTTATAATATTTTCAGACCTTCAAAGGGAGCAAAATTAGCGTATTAATGCATAGTTTTCTTGCATATAAGGGCCATTTTAGGGCATTAAAAAAAGAATTAATACAATATTTGTTTTTATTATTATACCTTATTATATCACCGGACTCACTTAAATAAGATTTATCAACTAACATAGGATACTCAAGCACCTGGTCTCAGCAATTTACAACTAAAAAACGCCTCCCAATAATACTAGGAGACGTTCTTTAATTGAGTTTTATTGATTCACTTTAAACCTGGTAGTTTAAAGCCACTAGATTATTCTGCAGTTGGTGCACCTTCCCATACTGGAATGCTTGAACCTGCTGACATTTCGTCGATGATTGCTGCGACTTCGTCTGTTTGATAGTATTCAAGGATTGTCTTGTAGACTTCGTTGTCTGTTTCGTCTTCACGTACTGCAATGACATTGTAGTATGGCTTTGATGATTCTGCGACTGGCTCAAGGTAAATTGAGTCTTGTGTTGGCACGTAACCTGCGTCTGTTGCCATATCGTTGTTGATTAATGAGATATCAACGTCAGCTAAGGCACGGGCTGTTTGGTTGGCTGCCATTTCTTCAAATTGTAAGTTTTTAGGATTTGAAGTGATGTCACTTGTTGTTGGTAATAGACCTTTTGATTCGTCTAATTCGATTAAACCAGCTGTTTGTAATAGTAATAAAGCACGCGATCCGTTTGATACGTCGTCTGGAATTGCGACTAAGGCACCGTCTTGTAATTCATCTAAAGAGTCAATTTTCTCAGAGAAGACACCCATTGGATTTAAGGTTGTATAGCCAAGTGTTGTGTTTGAATACCCACCTTCTTCGTTAATTGAATCCATGTAAATTTCTGTTAGAGCTGAATGCATATCGATTGAACCATCGTCTAATGATACGATTGGTTGACGGTAGTCAGTGAATTTCACTAATTCAATTTCAATGTTTTCTTTTTCTAGCAATTCTTCTTGTAGGTACTCCCATTGGTCGTTTTTATCGCCAACCACACCTAGTTTCACTTTAGTCGTTTCTTCACTTTGGCCACAAGCAGCTAACACTAATACCACTAGTGCCAATCCCAATGCACGGAAAATTTTCTTCATAATATTGCCTCCAAATGATTTTTTATCATTCATTTATTGTAGGAAAAACCAATCATCATTGCAATTCAATCGAGATACTAAATTACCATTATCCTTGATAGCCTAATGCTATCACTAGCTACGCATATTCTGATTTAATAATGTCCTATAAATCAACTGATAATAGTTATTTGCCTGTGATACCGCTTGTTCAATTAATCCACTTTTTTATTTCTCTTACTTTGTTGTTTAGGCTAAATTATTATCTATTCACGATTGATCATCTAAAAGATATCCCACACTTAGTAACTTTCTCAACCGAAGTATCGCAAAAGTCAAAGGACCATGAAAAGGACCAATGACTTTCTACATTAGTCATTCGTCCCATATCCTTATATATCTATTAAGTTTATGATCCCTTTTGGGCTAAGTATTCATCTCTTAGTAAGGAAAATACCACTGAGTCTGATGGCCCACTATCTAGTTGTTCATCTTGTCTAAGAATCCCTTCTTCAGTAAAGCCCAGACGTTTTGGAATCGCCTGGCTTTTATGATTGGTAACCGCTGCTCGAATTTCTACACGATTTAAGGCTAAGTCATTAAAAAGATAATCAAGTAGGAAAGCTACAGACTTGGTCATAATCCCTGAACCTTGGAATTCTTCTCCTAAATAGTAACCTAGTGAAGTTGACTTGTTTAGGTGTTTAATATAATGCAAACCAAGCACACCAGCTAATTGACCTTCAAACCAAATCCCACATTGAAAACCATCGTTATTGGCAAATTGTTGTAGCCCCTCTTTAATAAAAGGTAATTCATTTTCTGTAGCTTTCATGAATTTCACCCAAGGTAAGTACTCACCGAGGTAATCACGTGAATGATCAATTAACTTGTACAAAGCTTCTACATCACGCTCTTCTAATATTTTGATTGATAATTTGTCATCAATTGGGGTTTGAAACATGCCACCACACCTCTCTGATTTTCTTTATATCATAACACCTTATATACTTTTTAGCCGAGCAAATACAGCCTGTCTATCTAGCGTTCCTAAACTTGTATCATTTTCCGTGATCTCAACTACCTCATCAGCCGCTAGTAAGGCGTATAAATCTTTTTGATGGCTAGCGATATCAATTTGCGGATAATCTGGATGGTCTCCTGAAAGTGGTTGAATATCTGGTCGGAAGATATTTAAGCCAAAGACATCTTCTTTCTCTTGGTTAAATAAGGAAGCCACTACCTGGTTTTCTGGATTTGTCAGAATTTCCTGAGCCGTATCCACTTGAATTAAGCGACCTTGGTTCATAATCCCAATTCGGTCAGCTAATTTAATGGCTTCATCCATATCATGTGTGACAAATAAGATGGTTGTCTTCAACCGCTGATGAATATCGACTACGAGGTCTTGTAACTGGTTACGAGAAATTGGGTCTAGGGCTGAAAAAGGTTCGTCCATTAAAATAATATCCGGTTCAGCTGCAATCGCACGTAAAATACCAATTCGCTGTTGCTCCCCACCAGATAATTCATCAACTGGTCGGTTCCGGTAAATTTCGGGATCTAAACCTACTAAATTGAGTAGTTCGTCAATTCTAGCTACACGTTTCTCTTTTGGCCAACCAATCATTTCTGGAATAACATCAATATTTTCACTAACATTCATTGTTGGGAAAAGGGCAATCTTTTGTAAGACGTACCCCATATTCCAGCGCATCTTCTCAATATCATGATCTTTAATTTTTTGTCCTTTAAAGTAAACATCTCCACCTGTTGGCTCAGTCAAGCCATTTACCATTTTAAGTGACGTCGTTTTCCCACTACCTGAAGGACCCACTAAGACAAAAAATTCTCCTTCATGAATGGTTAAGTTCAAGTCATCAATCACACGTTTGTCTTCATATGCTTTCTCTACATCTTTAAATTCAATTATACTCGCCATTATGCATCCTCCCCTATTAAGCCCTTGTCGACTAGGAAATCATGGGCTACTTGGCTAGGCTCTTGCCCTTCAACGTTTACAGCATAGTTCATTTGGATCATCTCATCTTCGGTTACTAACCCACTTAATTTGTTTAGAGATGCCACAATTTCTGGATGGTCTTCAGCGAAGTCTACATTCATCAATGGACCTCCTTGATAATCAGGGAAGAGCCCTAAATCATCTTCAAGCGTAACCAAATCATACTCTAAAATTTGGCTATCAGTCGAATATGCATCAACCACATTGACTTCATTGTTATTGATAGCATTGTATCTAAGCGCAGGTTCAAGACTTTTCACTGATGGGAAGGTCAACCCGTATAATTCTTGAATACCAGCATAGCCATCTTGACGGTCAATAAATTCTAACGTAAAGCCAGCTGTGATCTCGTCTTCGACTTTCGCTAGATCTGAAATCGTTTCTAGATTATTCTCCTCCGCAAAATCACGTTTCACGGCTAATGCATAGGTATTTTCAAAAGAAAATGGTTCTAGAAAAGTCATATCATACTGTTCTTTTAATAAGTCACGCGCTAATTGATAGGTATCTGCTTGGTCGAAGTCGCTTGTATCAGTAGCTTCATCTACGTCAACTAAACTTTCAAGGACTGTACCTGAAAACTCTGGATAAATATCGATTTCATTATTATCTAGGGCAGAAAAGAGGAAGGTTGTTTTACCAAAATTGGCTTTTACATCAACATTGACATCGTCATTATCTGCTTCAATTATTTCTTTATACA
Organism: Aerococcus viridans; assembly: GCF_002083135.2. Classification (NCBI taxonomy): domain Bacteria; kingdom Bacillati; phylum Bacillota; class Bacilli; order Lactobacillales; family Aerococcaceae; genus Aerococcus; species Aerococcus viridans. The sequence continues at coordinate 721,869 of NZ_NBTM02000001.1, forward strand.
TATTAATTAGTATCTCTGGTTCTGACCCTAATTTACCGGCGATAGTGACATTCGTAACTTGACCAGTCAATCGTTGCGCTAATATTGGCCCACCAATTCCTACAAATAAAACAAGCAAGCTAATAAGGACGGTTTTCATTTTCTTATTTTCTAACCATTTAATGAGGGCACCAAAAATAATCGCTAATAAAGATGATGCAATAGCACCGATAAGAGTTAAATTGCTATCATTTCGGTCGATCCCCAACATAATTAAAGACCCAAGGCCACCAGCACCGATTAAAGTCGCTAGGGTCGCTGTTCCTATAGTTAATACTAACGAGGTCCGAATACCTGAAATGACCACCGGCATGGCAATCGGCAATTCCACCTTAAAGAGGCGACGCCGTCTAGGCATCCCAAAAGCGATTGCAGCTTCCTCAATTGTCGGGTCAATTTCTACAAAACCTGTATAGGTATTTTGTAAGATAGGCAAAATCGCATAGACAACTAAGGCGATAAGTGCAGGTACTGAACCTATCCCTACTAAGGGAATTAACAATCCCAACAAAGCCAATGAGGGAATCGTTTGTAAGATACTAGCAAATTGTAATACGGGTTCCGCATATTTACGGTGGTCACTCAGCCAAATGGCTAGTGGAATTGCAATAACACAGGCGATGAACAAGGCAAGTAAGGAAATAGCCATATGTTCGTAAGTAGCAGTGAATAATTGGTCTTTACGTTCCATTAACGTTAAGAAAAAATCGTTCATGATAACTCCTTTCAAGTTACAAGGTGTATGTAGATCATTTAAAATTGCGCATGATAAAATTGTGTCATCACCAGGTAAATGATTTCGGCAAAATTATCACTCGTATATTATATTATCGCATACAAAGCCATAATTACATTGCAATAAGCCTAGGTTTTGAATGCCTTATTTGTCCAATTTGGCCTTTTTAAATATATGAATTTATTACATCAAAAAAGAGCCATGTAATCATGACTCTTCTGTAAGCATTGAGATAATTATAATGATTGAATACCATACTCTTTTACATATAGTTTCTGTGCAACAATAGGTGAAATGATTGAAGTAATGATACATACCATCATTACAATAGCTGTAGCACTTGTTGATTGATCCGCGAAGACTAATGGTAAGGCAGACGCGATACTAGCAGGATTAGCTACTGACATGCCTGCTACATTCCAAATAGCTGCACCATCTACCCCTGCGTTTTGTTTCATGATGTAGCGGTCAAATGGAATTAGGGGTAGTAATAACACCATGAAGATTCCGGCCATCAAAATACCTGGCAATCCTGCAGCGATAGCTGATTGAATATTCATCGCTGCACCTAGGTTCCACCCTAAGAAAGGTAGTAAACGCGCAATCATCGGCACAAAAAAGTCGGTGAAATCTCTATCTAGATTACCTAGAATAGTACCGGCTACTAAAGGCACAAAGATTGAAATAATCGGTTGCCAGTCAATCCCGGCTGCCCCACCATCTGCCGTTAAAATACTTAATAAAATTAAAGGTGCAAAAGGCATACCAATCAGGCCCATAATACCATATACGGCACCAAATTGTTTATCCCCATAACTTGAATGGATAGCTAGTGCTACGGCTGGGTTTAAAGAATAGATCACACAAGCAAAAGCCAACAGGTTAATGCCAAAAATGCCATCTAAACCAAACAACCAGTAGAAAACTAAAATATAGATTGTTGAAATCACTAACTTAAATAGAATCATTGGTAAATGACGTTTTAGTAAGGGCACAATTTGTTTTAAATCTAAACTTGTCCCTGCTGAAAATACCAATAACCCAATAACAACGTTCGTCCCCATTTGAAACGTTTGTTGTGTTGTACCACCGATTGCATCATACATATTAGGAAAGATAGACACTAATACCAGTGATACTACCAAGGGAATCAAAAACATCCCTGCAGGTACTTTATTTATTTTCTTAAACATATATAAACCTCTCTATAAGCATTTTTAATGGAAACACCACAATTACGCTATCATATATTGCTTTCAATCCTTAGTCAATAGCAATTATCCGTTTTTTTACACAGTAATTTAACATTTATGACTAAAATTGCAAAGATCATAGCCATAAAAATACCCCTTGAATTTAGCTAGCATAACTAAATTCAAGGAGTTTTATCGTCTATTTAAACGAGATATTTTTAAAATAATTTATTTCTTCACGCCATGGAAGAAGGCGTTTAATAAGACCACTGTTACACCACCAGCTACGATTCCTGAAGATGTTAACCAAGAAATCCATTCTGGCAACTGCGCAAAGGCTGCAGGTGCAATAGCTACACCTAAACCGATTGTAACTGCAGCGCCAATGATCAGTTGGTTACGATTATCTGCTAAATCTTGAGCACCTAATACGCTGATTCCGTATGATAATACGTTACCAAATAAGAAAATCATGGCACCACCTAATACGGCTGACGGTACCGAAGTTGCAATAGCACCAATTTTTGGAATTAACCCACATAGTAGCATTAGGATAATCAAGTTAACGAAAATAGATTTCCGCTTTTCACCTGACATTTGTACTACCCCAACGTTTTGAGAGAAAGCAGTTTGTGGTGATGTATTGAAGATACCAGCAAGTAAATACCCAATCCCTACTGAGAAATATGAACGACGAAGATCTGCTTCATCGATATCTTTATCGTACATTCCAGCTAAAGCATAGTTGATACCTGTTACTTCAATCATAGAAATAATACCAACCACTGTTAGCGATAAAATCGCTGCCGGATTGAAGCTTGGAGATTCGATAGCAAAAGGCATCGGTAGTTGTACCCATGATGCCTCTAAAATAGGCTGCATGTCCATTTTACCCATAAAGATAGCAATAATCATACCCGCAACTAGTCCAATCAAAATAGAGATAGATTGAAGAAAGCCTTTAGTAAAGCGATATAGTAAGAGGATAATCAAGAAAGTCATTAACCCCAAGATTAGATTATCGATATTCCCGTAGTCTGCACTACCCTCGCCACCTGCTAGATTATTAATCGCAACAGGAATCAAGGTCGCACCAATTAAGGTCACGATAGTCCCTGTCACTAGCGGTGGAAATAGGTGGGATAGTTTAGCAAAGATCGGCGCCAATAGTAGGATGATGACACCAGCTACTAGGACTGAACCGAACATGGTGCCTAAGCCATATTGACCACCCACTTGAACCATTGGCCCAATAGCTGTAAATGAACAAGCCATTACAACGGGTAAGCCCATACCGATAAATTTACCCCGGTAAAGTTGTAGGAATGTTGCAATCCCTGAGATAACAATATCTGCTGAGACAAGGTATAGCGTCTGTTGGGTTGTGAAGTTTAGAGAACTTGAGATAATTAACGGTACCACAATAGCACCGGCATACATGGCTAGTAAATGTTGTAGTGAAAGAAAAGTAGTTTTAGCTGAGAAGACATCTTTAAAATTTATATTCTTCAAAATGGCCACCCGCTATGCTAACTTTTCATCTTCTTCATCTACAAAAGTCACTTTATTACCTGCTAATGAAGCAATACGGCAAACTGAGTAAACATCTACACCCGCATCAATAAGGCGTTGACGTCCAGGTTGGAATGATTTTTCTACACAGATACCCACACCAACCACTTCTGCACCAGCTTGTTTCACTAAGTCAATTAACCCTAGACTCGCTTCACCGTTCGCTAAGAAATCGTCAATGATCAGTACTTTATCATTTTCATTTAAGTATTCTTTAGAGATGATAATTTCGCTTGTTTTATTCTTAGTAAATGAATGTACTAATGTTGAGAATTTATCTTGTCCAGCAAGTGTTGATGGTTCAGATTTTTTGGCAAAAAGCATTGGCACTTGGAAGTGGGCAGCCACCATGATAGCAGGTGCAATACCACTTGCTTCGATGGTTAATACTTTGGTAATTTCACGTGACTTGAAGTAATCAAAAAAGTTACTTTGGATGTCATGCATCACTTTCGGGTCGATTTGGTGGTTTAGGAATGAGTCAATTTTCAAAATCTTTTCATCGATGACTTGACCGTCTTTTAAAATACGTTTTTGTAAGTAGTTCATGATAAATAGCCCCTTTATTTTTGTTACTTCCATTGTACGAACAATATATTCCAATTGCAAGGCATTGTTCGGCGAACCTACGAACAATTTCTAATGGATACCGGTTGATCCGGATAAAAAGCTTATTTAACCACAAAAAAACTGGCTTGAGAACCAGTTTTTTTACATATATTGATTGGAAATTTAAAAGTCGTAATCATCGTCGCCCATCGCTTCTGATTCACCCATCAAGTATGAATTTCCAACTTGTGAGAAGAAGTCATGGTTACTTGAATCTGTTGAGATACCATTCATCACAATTGGGTTAACATTTTCTGCTGTACCATCTGGATAGAAAGGTTCAAATCCTAAGTTTTGTAAGGCCTTATTGGCATTATAATGTACAAAGGTATTAACTTCCTTCGTCCATCCTACTTGTGTATAGATTTCTTCGGTATATTTCTCTTCATTTTCCATTAAGTCAAATAGCAGCGCGTACATCCAGTCTTTTAATTCATTTTGTTCATCAGTTGAAAGTTGGTTGTAACCTAATTGGAATTTGTAGCCCAGGTAAGTACCATGTACAGACTCATCGCGAATAATCAACTTGATAATTTCAGCGACATTCTCTAGTTTATTGTTACCTAAATACCATAATGGTGCATAGAAACCTGAATAGAATAGATAAGTTTCTAGAAATACGCTAGCAACCTTTTGCTGTAATCCGGTTCCATTTTGATAAATTTCGTTGATACGACGTGCCTTGTATTGAAGGTATTCGTTGTTGTTAGCCCAGTCAAAAATCTCATCAATTTCACGAGTCGTATTCAATGAAATAAAAATTGTTGAATAAGATTTAGCATGTACTGACTCCATAAATAGGATATTGTTCAATACAGCTTCTTCGTGTTGTGTCCGAACAGCATCACGCATAACGTTTGCCCCTTCTTCAGACTGTAGAGTATCTAAAGCTGTTAAGCCAGCAAAGGCTTTGTTAACTACATCGCGTTCTTCGTCAGTTAGGATTCGCCAATCATCACGGTCGTTTGAAACTGGAATACGTGTATCCAACCAAAATTGTGAGGTCAATTTTTCCCAAGTTGATTTATCAATCGCATCTTCTACGCGGTCCCAATCAATTGATTTGTAGTATAAAACGTTGTGGTTGGTTGGTTCACCGTTCAAAATCTGGTTAAAGTATTCTTTATTTTCTTGTGTCATTATTAATTTTCCTCTCGTTTACGATTTAAATCACACATGATTCACATTGGTCAACACCGATTTCTTTATCGGAGTCATCTGTATAAGTCCGCACATAGTAAATCGATTTGATCCCTTGTGCCCAAGCATAATTACGCAAGCGGTTAAGGTCACGGGTAGTCATTTTGTCCGTATTACCATTTTTCCATTCATATAAACCTTGTGGAATAGTTGATTGCATAAACAGGGTCAAGGACATCCCTTGGTCAATATGTTTTTGTGCTGTTGCATAAGTATCGATTACTTGACGCATATCCGTTTCGTAAGCAGATTTGTAGTACTGGATAGTATCATTATCCAAGTATGGTGCTGGATAAAACATTGAACCAATATTCGTTTCTTGACGGTTTTCAATTAAATGCACAATTGGATGAATAGAGGATGAAGCTTCATTGATATATGAAATCGATCCGGTTGGTGCAACTGTTAATAGGTAAGCATTATATAGTCCATCCGCCATAATGGCTTGGTTTAATGCCGCCCAATCATTTGGTGTTGGGATATGGATATGGTCGAATAGCTTAGCGACCTTCTCAGATTGGAAAACGAACGGTTCTTGGTTATCAATGTAACGCTCACGAATGTAAGAACCATCGGCATAAGCTGATTGGTCAAATTCAAAGAAGCTTTCTCCACGTTCCTTAGCAATCTGGTTTGAAGTTTTCAAAGCATAGTAACGTAATGCCATAAAGTAAGCATCCGTTAGCTCTAACGCTTCTGGCGAACCGTAGTGGATTTGATTAGTTGCCAGTGCTGTATGTAATCCCATCGCTCCTAATCCAATCGAGTTATAAGCTGAGTTACCACGTTCAACACTTGGCACAGCTTGGATTGATGTCATATCAGAAACAGCAGTTAAAGCCCGTACAGCTGTATCCACAGCTTTTTCAAAGTCATTCATCTTCAACATTTCCGTGATATTAGTTGAAGCCAAGTTACATGAAATATCTAGTCCGACTTCCTCGTAAGTGAGGTCCTCGTTTAAAATAGACGGTTTTTGGACCTGCATGATTTCAGAACATAAGTTAGACATGGTAATGGTCCCGTTGACTGGATTTTCACGGTTGGCCGTATCCACATTCATGATGTAAGGATAACCAGACTCTTGTTGCAGACGAGAAATCTCTTGTTCTAGTTCCCGGGCATTGATTTTATATTTCTTGATTTCTTTGTTGGCGACCATATCCTCGTAGTGTTCAGTGATATCCACGTAACCAAATGGCTCGCCGTAGATTCTTTCCACGTCATATGGACTAAACAAGTACATGGGTTCATTTGTTTTCAATAGTTCGTAATACTTATCCGGCACAACCAGTCCTAAAGACAGGGTCTTCACACGAATTTTCTCATCTGCATTTTCTTTCTTAGTAGATAAGAACTCATACACATCCGGGTGGAAGGCGTTTAAATAAACAACCCCAGCACCATTCCGTTGCCCCAATTGGTTAGCATAAGAAAAGGCGTCCTCTAGAAGTTTCATGACTGGCACGACGCCTGAACCCGCATTTTCAATACCCTTTATTGCGGCACCGGCTTCACGAAGGTTAGACAAGTTAACTCCTACACCACCACCGCGTTTAGACAGTTGAAGTGAGGAATTTACTGCACGGCCAATTGACTCCATATTATCTTGGACATCAATTAAGAAACAAGAAACCATCTCACCGCGACGCTTCTTACCTGCGTTTAAGAAGGTAGGTGTCGCCATTTGTAGACGGTGTTCAATGTGCTCTTCAGCAATATGCCAAGCTAAATCTTCATCGCCATCTGCTAAATACAAAGCAGTAAAAGCAATTCGGTCTTCATATCTTTCTAAAAATCGTTTGTTGTCATTGGTTTTTAGCGCATATTGCGTGTAAAACTTATAAGCACCCATAAAGCTCTTGAAACGGAATTTATGGCTATACAAATGATCAAACAAGGATTGGATGAAATCGAAAGAATACTTATTTAAGAAGCCTTCTTCAATATAATCATTGTTTACTAAATACTGTAATTTTTCTTCTAATGTATGGAAGAAAACCGTATTTGGGTTCACATATTCTAAGAAATAAGCCCTAACCGCTTCACGATCTTTATTTAATTGGATTTTCTTGTCAGCAGTTGGGATATTTACCATATTGTTAAGCTTAAAGTAAGTAATGTCTTTCGTATTTTCAATTTTTAATTTCTTGGTATCTGTCAATTTTCTCTAACTCCTCTGTTAACTTAGCCACGTCATAGGCAGATCCTTGGAACTCAAATCCATGTAAGACAGGAATATCGAACTCAGCAGATAGTTCTTTTACTGTTACACAGAATAATTGGGCAAAGTTGCGGTTACCCCCACCAAAAAAGCCCTTGCATAACTTAGCATTATCCGCCCATTCTAAAAATTCTTCAGCCGTTTCAATCACGTCACCATACACATGACTTTCATATGATGGAATCACCATAATAAAAGGCTCAGTCATTGTCACTGGTGCTATTGCTGATGAAATTTCATAAGTATCGAAGCCTTGAACTTTATTGATAAAACGTCTAGTTTGACCCGTCAATGAATAATAAACTATGCTTGCCATGCTTCCACCAAAGCTTCCATCTTTTCAGGTACATAACCATTGAAATGGTTTCCTGTTGAGTCTGCAATTACTGGTAAAGACAAGTAACCTAATTCTTTTACTTCATCTAGATACATGTCCTCTAGATCTACCCGTTTCTCTTCAAAAGGAATCTCTTTAGCTTCAAGGTATTTCTTAGCAAATACACATTGTGGGCAGCCACTCTTTGCATAAACTGTGATTGTCATGGTCATTACTCCTCGCTTTTTATTAAAAAACACAATAAATTGTGCTTTGTTTATTTTTTAACCCTATATATTGTGTTTAATCTAGTCATAGTATAGGGGTGGAGATGAACTATTATCAATCCTTATTCACAAGTTCCATAAAAGAAATAACAAATTGTATCTTCTAATTTTTATAGAATATGATAAATTAGGGGTCTTTAAACGTTTTATATTTTATACAAAAATACGATGGTGATTTTCGATAAAATGTAAGCAATTTTTGTATTTACTTATAGCTTTTTTTAAACTATTAAGTTATACACGTCTTTTTGTAGCGTTTAAATATAAAAAAAAACCCTATCCAAGTTTTTACGCTTAGATAGGGGGTATTAAATGTTTGATTATAGACTTGCTAATGCTTGGTCTAAGTGGTGGGCTACTTTTTCTTTACCCAATACTTCAATTGTTAAACCAATTGAAGGACCGTGTTGTTCACCTGAAGTGGCTACACGGATTGGCATATATAAGTTTTTACCTTTTACGCCAGTTTCTTTTTGAACAGCTTTGATGGCTGCCATAATGTTTTCCTCTTTGAAGTCATCAGCTGGAATTTCCGCTAATTTCGCTTGGAAGGCTTTTAAAACATCCGCCACACCTTCGCCAGCTAATACTTCTTTAGCATCATCTGCGATGTGTAGTTCATCTTGGAAGAACATATCTGATAAATCAACGATTTCAGCTGCATATGACATTTCATCTTTGTATAATGAAACCAATTTTTCAGTCCAAGCGCGTTCTTCTGCTGTAGAAGTTTCAGATACACGGCCAGCTCTTTGTAGATGTTCAATCGCTAATTTCGCTACATCTTCAGCTTCTGCAGCTTTCATGTAACGGTTATTGATCCATTCTAGTTTTTTGTTATCAAAGGCTGCTGGTGATTTACTTAAACGGTCTGTATCAAAGATCTCAATCAATTCATCGTGTGAGAAGATTTCTTCTTCGCCTTTTGGAGACCAACCTAATAATGTAATGAAGTTGAACATTGCATCCGGTAGGTAACCTAAGTCACGGTATTGTTCGATAAATTGTAAGATTGACCCGTCACGTTTAGATAATTTTTTACCTGTTTCAGCGTTAACGATTAATGTCATATGACCAAATGTTGGACGTTCAAATCCTAAAGCGTCATAAATCATTAATTGTTTAGGTGTGTTCGCAATATGGTCGTCACCACGTAATACGTGAGTGATTTCCATCAAGTGGTCGTCAACAACAACGGCGAAGTTGTAAGTTGGCATACCGTCTTGTTTACGGATAACGAAGTCACCTGAAATGGCTGCTGACTCAAAAGAGATGTCCCCTTTTACCATGTCATCAAAGGTATAAGTGGTGTTTTCAGGTACGCGGAAACGGATTGTTTCTGGGCGACCTTCTGCACGTGCTGCGTCGATTTCTTCTTGTGATTTATCGCGCCATTTACCAATATAACGTGGTGTTTCACCGTTTGCGACTTGGGCTTCATGTTCTGCTTCGATTTCCTCAGAAGTATCAAATGCATAGTAAGCTAAGCCTTTATCTAGTAATTCTGTTAGGTAACGGTCGTAGATTTCCTTACGTTCAGATTGACGGTAAGGTCCAAATTCACCTGGCTTATCTGGACCTTCATCCCACTCAATACCCAACCACTGTAGGTTTTCTAGTTGAGATCTTTCTCCGTCCTCAAGGTTTCGTTTTGTATCGGTATCTTCAATACGAATAATAAATTCCCCGCCGTTGTGACGAGCGAATAAATAGTTGAACAAGGCGGTACGAGCATTCCCGATATGTAAATGGCCAGTTGGACTTGGCGCATAGCGTACGCGTACTTTATCTGACATGTTGATTTCTCCTTTTATCTTGTGCTTTCAATCAAAATAGGCTGGTAAAAATACCAACCTAATTTTCCATCATTATAATTATATATCTAGTCAGCTATTTTGGCAAAGACCATGCGTCCTGCATTGGTTTGAATGGCTGATGTAATCTCTACTGAAAGGGTTTCATCAATATGATGTTTCCCTTCTTCAACAACAATCATCGTCCCGTCATCCATATAAGCAACCCCTTGTTGTCGCTCTGTACCAGCTTTTACAATATGTACAGAAATCGTTTCGCCAGGAATCACAACAGATTTCACTGAATTAGCTAACTCATTAATGTTTAATACTTTAATCTTGTGGAATTGACTCACTTTATTCAAGTTATAATCATTGGTTACCACAACACCATCAACTAATTTGGCTAGACGCAATAATTTTAAGTCTACTTCCGGTTCATCATCGAAATCGCCCGTGTAGAAATCTACAACTACATCATCTAGCGCTTGAATTTGATTTAAAATATCCAAACCGCGTCGGCCACGAACTCGCTTCAATGAGTCTGCTGAATCTGCAATGTATTGTAATTCTTTCAATACAAAGTTGGGTACCACTATCACGCCTTCGATAAATCCGGCTTTTAAGACATCTAAGATCCGTCCATCGATAATCACTGATGTATCTAAAATCTTATAGGGTTGGTAAGCCTCATCTGCAGCTTGTCTAAGTGATAGTAAGGCATCCGTATACATATCAAGGTCTTCTGAGTGAGTTGATAAGTCACTTTCACGTGTTTCCTTATCTAATTGTACATCCTCAGTAATAGCCGTATCCGCTGATTCACTACGTCTCACCTGCGGAAAACGGGTAAGCATTTCCATAATCTCAACGCTCTTATTAGAGAAGATATAGAAACCTAATACACCTAAAACAATGGTTAAGACAATTGGCAAGATATTTGAAATGAATGGCCAACCAATCGCCACTAAGGGAATGTTGATTAACCAAGCTAAAACTAGTCCAATAATAACACCTACTGCAGAAACTAAAACCTTTTCGATCGATAACTGACGCATGTCACGCTCGATATTGCGAATAAAACGCATCAATAAAGGCTGTGTTAACCCGTAAATAAGAAAAAGAATAATTGCACCAAGTACGATGTTAAACAATGGAGAATAGAAAAAGCTAATGTTGATATTGATCATGTCCCAAAGTAACGGTAATACATAATAACCTATTGAAGACCCTAGTATCACAGTGAGTACGCGAGACAATATTTTCCAAAATCTTTCGTTCATTTTATTCACCTCCTTTTCTAAAAAAATAAATTATGAAGCGGTTTCTTTACTATACTACCGCTTTTTATAGTATAACTTTTTGTATACATTTACACAATAAGCTGACTTAAAATACAGTCCAGTATTTATCATCTTAACCTGAAATTAACATATGACGCATATTCTAGATAAAAAGAGAGCTTGGCTACTGTTCGGTCCAAACTCTCCAGTATTTATCTATTTCGGAAAAATCGCATTCAACACTTCTCTTACAGTAGTTACACCAACTACTTGTATTTTTTGTTTGCCAGTTAAACCTGATAAGGCATTTTTAGGGATAAAAACCCGCTCAAAACCTAATTTTTCAGCTTCTTGAACACGTTCCGCAATTCTTGTTACCCGTCTAATTTCGCCAGTCAAACCAATTTCACCAACAAAACAATCAGTTGGTTTCGTTTCTTTTTCTCGGTATGAAGAAGCCACAGCTACTGCGATAGCTAGGTCAATCGCTGGTTCATCTAAACGGACACCACCAGTTGATTTAAGATAGGCATCTTGGTTTTGGAGCATCAAGCCCGCTCGTTTCTCTAGTACGGCCATAATTAGTGATACCCGTGAATAATCTAAACCAGAAGCTGTTCTACGGGCATTCCCAAATGAGGTAGGTGTAAGTAGCGCTTGAATTTCCGTTAAAATTGGTCGTGTTCCTTCCATCGAGGCAACAACCGCTGATCCATTAGTGCCAGCTAGCCGTTCTTCTAAGAAGAGTTCAGACGGGTTAGCCACTTCATGCAAGCCGTCTTGTTGCATGTCAAAGACCCCAATTTCATTGGTCGATCCAAACCGGTTCTTCACTGCCCGTAAAATCCTGAAAGTATCATGCTTCTCACCCTCAAAATACAGTACAGTATCCACCATATGCTCTAGAATACGCGGTCCAGCAATGTTTCCTTCTTTCGTCACATGCCCAACGATAAAAATACCGATATTTTGTGACTTGGCTAATTTCATTAACTCTGCTGTTGTTTGGCGGACTTGGCCAACTGATCCAGCCGTTGATGTCGCATCCTCGTGGGTCATAGTTTGAATAGAGTCAATCACTACAAAGCGCGGTTGTAAGTCATAAATAGCATCTTGGATAGCCGCCATGTCCGTTTCTGCATAAACATAGAAATCTGCACCTTCAAATCCTAGTCGGTCTGCTCGTAGTTTGATTTGATGCATCGATTCCTCTCCCGACACATATAAAACTGGCCCAGCACTCTGATGTAATTCAGCAGATACCTGTAGCATCAAGGTTGACTTCCCAATTCCTGGGTCACCACCAATTAAAACCAGCGAACCTTGCACCACACCGCCACCTAAGACGCGATTTAATTCGCCTAATTGGGTCTGGATACGCGGGGTTTCTTCCCCTTTAACCGTCGCTAATTTTTGTGGCTTCATCCGGCTTGAATTGGCTTGCCCAGCGCGTGTTTCAGGATGATCAATAGTCTTTCCATATAAGCGTTCTTCTTCCATTTGGTTCCAGGCCCCACAATTTGGACACTTGCCGTAGAACTGCACACTCTCATAACCACAAGCCTGACACACATATCTCGTTGTCGTTTTCTTCGCCATATTGGACTTCACTCCTTTCTATTTATTTGAAAAATGACAACTGACTATTATTGACCGGAAGAGCCAAAACCACCTGCACGCACTTGATCACTTGGCTGGTCATCAGCAGTCGTTAAGAAAGAAAGGAAAATCCCTTGCGCAATACGCTCACCCTTTTTAATCTGAACGTCACGTAAACCAAAGTTTACTAATTGAACAAATAAGTGACCTTCATTACTTTCATTATTGTAGTAATCTGCATCAACAATACCTATCCCATTAGGTAATGAAAGCCCACGTTTAAGGGGGTTTGAAGACCGACAAGCTAATTGTAAGTACTCATTCTCGCCCATATAAGCTTTCAAACCTGTTGGCACTAGCACTGGTTTCATAGCACTTTCGTCTACTTCACCTGCTACATTTAAATGAGCAAGGTCTTTTAGCACATGCTTCACACCGGTCTTCCACATTGCCGGTACAATAATATCTTCAGCCGCTGCGATATCATAGCCAGCCGATAGAGTTGTTGATCGTCTTGGTAATGTAATTGCCTCATCATTAGCATAGGCCGAGATTTTCTCAAATCCTCGTGTATTTTCTACTGTCATAAACAAATTCCATCCTTTACTACGCATACTTGAATTTTACTGACCTATTGTACCATTGATTAGCAGATTTCTAAACGTTAGACCATGTGGATTCAGTGCTACTTACTCGCTCTGGTCAGCAGCAACCACTTCATCATCCTCCACTTGTGCTGCTTCTACATCCGGTTCAGCCATTTCTTCAGTAGGGGTTTCTTCAAAATAGCTAGTATCTTCAAAATCTTCATCTGCTTCACCGTCAATATGCTCTGCATCAGACTTGTTGACCCAAACGGACATTGAACCAGCATGTACTTTAAATACACCAGTACCATCCTCTTCAATGGTTACCGATCCTTCAATTTCACCCATCGCGTCTACCCACTCTTCTCCTACATGAAGTTCTCCTACATACATACGCTTCTTCGCCTGTTCACCATTGGTTGCGATAAAAGCGAGTCCATCTGGATGTTCATCATCGCCAGTTCGGGTATAACCAATACAATTTTTATGGTCAAAATAATCATGTTGATCACCGTAGGCATTTTCCTGTCTTAAGGCTAAAAGCTTATCTAAGGTATCTTGGAAACCTTTGTAGTCGATACTTTCAATACCATAATAATCTCCGTAAAAAATAGCTGGTAGGCCGGATTGGTGCAGCAAAATCACCCCGTAAGCAATGGGTTTAAACCATTCGTCCACCCAAGATTCAAGGGATTGCCCTGGTTGTGAGTCGTGGTTGTCGACAAAAGGCACAGCTAAATCAGGTCGTTCTTTTAATAATGATCCTTCAAGCAGTGATCCCATATCAAATTGATCCCAAGAAGTCGCCGCTTGTTTAAAACGTTGATGTAAGGCCACATCAAATAGGTCAATTTGATAATCCGTTTCCGCTAAATAATCGAAAAGTACACCGGTATTACTTTGCCAGTATTCCCCTACAACATAAATATCTGGCTTACTTTCTCGTAAAGCAGATATTAGCTGGTCGACAAAAGCAAAATCGATATGTTTTAAGGCATCCATTCTAAAGCCATTTAAATTAAAAGAATCTAAGTACCAATACGCCCATTTTAAGACTTCTTCTTGAACATAAGGATTACCATAATCGATATCTGCAAACATTAAATAGTCGAAGTTACCATTCTCTCCGTCCACTGCTTCATCATCTGCCCAACCTTTATTCTCACCTTTAATCATAAAGATGCCACTTTCACCCGTTTTTTGATCAAAATCAGTCCCAGAGAAGCAGTTAAAATCCCAAATAAAATCAGAATATTCCCCGTTACGGCCTGGGAAGGTAAACTTGGTCCAACCTTCAATATCCCGAGCTTCACCAAGCTTTTCTTGTCGATTTGTTGGGTTCATTGGATAGGCTTGAAATACTTCCGTTTCATCAGCCCCACCCTTATGGTTTAAAACGGCATCCGCTAGCACCCAAATATCCTGTTCATGTAAGGCATCAATTGCCGCTTGGTATTCTGCACGAGTCCCGTATTTGGTACGAATCGTCCCTTTTTGATCAAATTCCCCAATATCAAATAAGTCGTAAGTCCCGTAGCCAACGTCGTCACTCGATTGACCTTTAGTTGCTGGCGGCATCCACACATGAGAAATCCCAATTGATGCCAAGTGTTCAGCATCTTCCGCTAACTTTTTCCATAAAGTCCCGTCGTCCGGTAAATCCCATTCAAAATACTGCATTAATACGCCATTCATCACCATATCATTAACCTCCGCTTTCGCCTAATCTTAATGTCTATCTCTATTATTTCACGCCTCAATTTCAGTTTCTTGCTTTGTGATTGATGAGATTCAATATCACATTACAGTTATTATACCGAAATTTTCTTCAATGAGATAATTTTAGCTTCGCCAAGCTATCGTATTAGCATTTTTTTAAAGCCCTTACTAGTTTATACATCATAAATCAGCAAAATACTGCAAATAATTTTTCAAAATCTGTGACCCCTTCCAAGTGGTTGAAATCAATGAAAATTAATGTGATATTTTAAGCAAATGGTCTTTAAATCTTCACAAAAGTCCTATAGAATGGAGACACTAGGTGAAACCACCTTTGGCGTATATCGCCATAAACATTCCCAATCTTCGAAATATTAAAAATATAAATATAAAGGGTGCCTGAAATGCGAAAACTATTAAAATGGGTTTTATTAGCATGCATCATGTTACTAGTTGGTAACCACGTTGAAGCGCGCGAATCCTCTACTAAACTAGGTAATGCTATTAACGAAACTTTGTCTGAAATAACTGCTTACAAGCAGTCCACAACAATCAAACAGGTAACATCTGAACCCGCAAACACTGAAACGGTTATGTCGACCCTTTCTTATGATAATGCTGATAACTTTTCTGGAACACTTATTCAAAAAGATCTTACTTCTGACAGTGATGATGCCATCTTACAAGTTGAAACACATGACGCCCAATCTACCTACAAGGAAAATGGCAGCGAATGGCAACAAAGTTTAACCAATGACTCTCACTTGGACCGTTTAAATGTCCTATCTCTTAGTCAAATCCATAGTATATTAACGACGCTTGATACGATTGGTGAATGGACCGGTTCTTTAAGTGACCAAACCGTTTCTTTCTCTGGGGAAAATGAGCCATTAACCAATTTATTGAATGGTATTGTGAGGGAGTCTTACAACAACGACGCTGTCCACCAAATTCAATTGGTGACTGACCGTTATACGAATGAAATTAAATCAATCGAGTGGACCATTTCTGGGACTAGTCGTATCAACAATCAAACTTTGACAACTTCCGTCGAAGTGAAATTGTCACAATTATAATTAAAGGAGCCTATATGAGCCGTTATTTAGTTGGAACCATCTTTGCCATCTTATGTATTTTAGTTAACATATATATTGTCTGGAAGGGGCAAACCCCTGAAGGTATGACTGCCGCCCAACAAGCCCGATTAAAGGTGGTCGGTGGCGTCTTATTACTCTTGGCCTTTGTTGCGCTCACATTTGGTGAAGCACTAGGACTTCAATAAGCAAAATGAATAACATTTTCCAAATAAACTATTTATTTGTTATTCTTATTGTATGCCGTGGAATATTATCTTTTAAATATTGAGTTGAGACTGGGACAATACAAATCTCAATTAACTAAATAAAGAGAGAAAAAAGATTTCGAAGTGAAATCTTTTTTCTCTCTTTTAATTTTTTTGCTTAAATCGTACGTTTGTTGTTGAATGTTTGCGTTGAGTCGTCGATTTTTTGCTTGTTACCAAAAACGACTAAATTATCTGCGTCCAGTGCGATTTGGATTTGATCTTTAAAGGCAACTAGATCCGCAACCTTGGTATCTAATGCTTGGCTTAATCGTTCATCTACCATATCTTTATTCATGCCCCTAAAGTGACGTGTCACCATCAAGTTATTCACACTAGCTGGTGTTAGTGGATAATGGAAGGCGGTCATTGAACCAATAATAAGTTGGTCAAGGTCGTCTTGACTTAGTCCTGGATTGGCTAAGAAATCCGGTAGCTTATGATATACATCTACTGTCTTATCTACGTTCGGGTCCCGGTATGAATAGGTTGTGACGTCACCTGATGATGTTAGACTGATGCCCGCACCATAGGCACCACCTTTGGCACGAATATTTTCGTGTAAGTAGTCTTTAGATAAGATATTGGCGAAGACAACATAACGACCATTGTAGTCTTCAATTGGCACGCGACCACCTACGGATACGTATTGGACGTTACCATTTGTTTGAATAGCTTCGTGGTAGTTGTTGCCCGCTAAATCAAACTCAACAGATACGGGTTCAACGCTATCCGTCTGGTCAGCTTGATCGATAAACTGATCAACTTGTTCAAGTAATGTGGCTTTATCCGCTGAATCTGCTGTTAAACTAACTGTCAACATGCGAGGATCCCAAATTTTGTCATTCACTTCAATCAATTTAGCAATAAAGTCATCTGCCTTGGTCGAGAAGTTTTCGATTAAGTCGGTCATGTGGTCATAGAATGATAGGCCTGAAATGACGTCTTCATACTTGGCTGCTTGTGAGTAGAATGACCGCAGTCTAGAAATGGCTACGCGGTGGCCAGCCCCTTCGTATGACTGACTCATATTGAATTTCACCCGTTGCAAGACATTTAAAATGCGGGCCTTATCAGAAAAGTCAGTGAATTTCATCGTATCTTGCAATAGTTCAAAACCACGAGCAGAATGGTCGCCAATTGCTGCAAATGATGACACTAAAACTGGCACATAATCATCTTTGGAACCTTCACGAATAAAGACTTTAGGTCGCATAGAAATTCCAGCAGTCGCCTTCATCATTTCAATGTCCATTTGACGATAATCATAATTTTCCGTGTCCAATAACCCTAATAAAATCGTTAGATAATTCACGTATGGCAAGTCTTCCGCTGTAATATGGTCTAATTTGTAAGCCATTTGTACATACCGAATGCCTGATGCGTCTTGTTCATGGAAAAGGACGGGCACCCCTTGTTGGCCGGTTAATGTTTCTTCAGCTATCGCTTGGGTTGTCCGCGGTACGTCAGAAATATCTAATTGCGGTAGGGCTTGACGAGCTTCTTCGGTATCCGGTGTGTCTTGGTAGACCCGCAGTGCTTGGTTTTCCTGAATTAATGCTTGAATGTCTTGGTCAGTCATTGCGGCTTTTTCAGCAGCTAACTTGGCTTCTAGTTGGTCGTCCTGTTCTTTGAATAAGCCAACTTTCGGTTGGTAAATACCGACTAAGCTGGCATCTGCCGCTAGCAAGTTGTCTTGAAGCCATTTTTCATAGAAGTCAGTGGCTAATTTCGCTCTTAAATCGTCGAAATATTTCGAAAAATGAAGGACTTCGGTCGGAGACATGCCATACCGCCATGCCATAGTCATTTGGATCTCATAGGTAATCCCCTTCATGGCACCGCCGGCTTGACGGGCTGCGAATTCGCGCGTATTGATGACCCCTTCGAGTAGGTCGCGGTTAATCCCGTTGGCTACTAGGTCAGTTAGGGTTTCATTGATTACAGCAAGGGCCTTGTCCTTGTTGGCTGGATTGAACTGTTTCAGGACTAGACCGAAATCTAGGTAGTAACCGTCTGACCCAATGGCTTCAACTTCTTCCGCTAGCCCTGCTTCGATAAGGGCTTGGCGAATTGGTGCAGCTTCAGATTCAATTAAAGCGTCGCTTAAAATATTGGCCACGTAATTATTGGTCAAGTCTGTAGATGCGCCTACATGGGTCATGTAGGTAAGATAAGAATCATGTTCGGCTGTCTTGCGCTCATCAGCGTCATAAAAGGCCTGGTACTCGCTGTGGCCATTCTTTGTTTCTGGCAAGTCAAATAGAACTTGCTGGTCTTTTTTCAAGAATTCGCTGAAGAAATCGCCGTTGATTTGACTCAAAGTACGGTCGATATCAATATCTCCGTAGACATAGGCTAAAGCATTGTCTGGACGATAGTGGTCGGCGTGGAATTGTTTAAAGTTTTCAAAGGTCAAGTCAGGAATGTCGTAAGGATAGCCACCTGATTCGTGGGCATAGGTCGAGCCTGGGTGCATATTTGCCGTAACATCTTGCATAATAATGCGCTCGGCATCTGAATAAGCTCCACGCATTTCATTGTAAACGACTCCGTTATAGACTATTGGCTCATCCTTGTCGAATAACTCTTTATGCCATCCTTCTTGGCGGAAAATATTTTCTTCACTGGTCATTTTAGGGAAGAAAACGGCGTCTAAATAGACATCCGTTAGGTTATGGAAGTCTTCTTCATTCATAGATGACACTGGGTAAATGGTCATGTCTGAAAAAGTCATGGCATTTAGGAAGGTGTTCATTGACGTTTTCAACATGGTCATAAATGGATCTTTTGCTGGGTATTTACGTGACCCAGAAAGGACTGAATGTTCCACGATATGGGCAACACCAGTTGAATCTTTTGGTGGTGTTTTAAAACCAATCCCAAATGAACGGTTTTGGTCGTCATTTTCAACCCAAATCACTTGGCCGCCAGATTTATCATGGGCAAAGGTGTGGACTTGGGCATTAGCATCTTGAATAAATTGACTGTCTACAAGGGTGAAACCATGCATTTGGTCCCCTGTGTTCAAGCTGGTTGTCATAGAATTATCTCCTTATCGGTCATTTTCTTGTTTCCTTCTATTCTAACAGTTTTTGCAGGACTTTATTAGTCAGACCGCTTATTTGCTATAATAGAAATAAAACAACCAAGAAAGGATGACTTTTATGAAGAGCCAATTCTATGACACACCAGAAAATATTACTGCCGGAACGACCTTAAAAGATCCCAACCAAGCCCTTAACGGCAATTTGGCCTTACATACTGGAGAAAATCCGACGCAAGTTGTGGCAAATCGACAAACTTTAGCGGATGCATTACAGGTTGACGCCGACCAGTTCGTTTTCGCTAATCAAACCCATTCCAAAAAAGCTTATCGTGTCAAAGCTTGGGACCGGGGACGCGGTAGTCTGTCGACTGAAGATGCGGTGGATGATGTGGACGCCTTGTACACTTACGAAAGCGATGTGGTTGTTGGCGTCTTTACGGCAGATTGTGTACCTGTGATTTTTTATGACGAAGATATTGGTTTAATCGGTGCCATCCATTCAGGCTGGAAAGGGACTGTTCAAGATATCGTGTCAGCCACTTTTGCACAAATCAAAAATGAAAACCCAGATATTTACATGGGTAACATCAAAGTTATTCTCGGTCCTTCGATTGCACAGAAATCTTTTGAAGTGGACAAAGATGTTGCTGACCAATTCAAGGCGCTTGGTTATGCGGATGATTTTATTCAATGGGATGATGGTCACGGGAAGTATTTAGTGGATAATCAAGCAACGGTTGCAGAGCAATTAAAACGTGTTGGTATATTGGCAGACAATATTCGTTTGTCTGATCAAGATACTTTAGCAATGGTTGATGGTTTTTCATACCGCTTAGACAAAACACCTGGTAGACATTTCAACTTTATCACGAGAAAGGGATAGAAGTAGTATTTATACATTATGTAGTAAATTAGTAAGTTTTAAAGAGGTGTAGTAAATTTTCTAAGCCTTCGGCTTCTGCTTTTTCCTATCATTGCCTTAAAAGCAGTAGGACCGTCTTCAGTCTCGGTTTGAAGACTTGTCTGGCGACACAATCTGTAAGGCGTACACGCCAAACAGATTGTTGTGGGCCATCCCTCCTTTTTACTGCTAAGGCATGCTAGGAAAGCGTCAGCCTTAGCTTTGATATTACAGATCTCATGACTTGGAATTTCTCATTAAATAATAATCCATAAATAAGGATT
Source organism: Aerococcus viridans (assembly GCF_002083135.2). NCBI lineage: Bacteria > Bacillati > Bacillota > Bacilli > Lactobacillales > Aerococcaceae > Aerococcus > Aerococcus viridans. The sequence goes on from NZ_NBTM02000001.1 coordinate 742,602, forward strand.
TTCAAGATTATTGAATATAAAATGTAGTCTTTGCTAAGCTTATTCAACTATGGTCTATAAAATAGTTTGTATTGCCAAAAATATTTCTATGTCTATTTTCAAATATGGGCATTAAAAAACCAGCCGTTGGGAGGACGACTGGTTTTTTGTCATCTTTCGTTTTGGGAGGAGAAAGATTTATGAAGAAAAGTTTGGTTCTTTATTGGGTATGCTTATATAATAGGCGATAGCTTTGAAGATATTGTGAAGATTTCGTCAAAAATTGTGTTGTTTCTATGACTTTAAAAGTATAAAAGTTTAAACCTTTTTTCAAACAACAATAAAAAAAAACAGCCGTTGGGAGGACGACTGGTCTACTTGTAATCTTTCGTTTTAGGAGGAGAAAGATTTATGAAGAAAAAAGTTTGGTTCTTTATTGGGTATGCTTATATAATAGGCGATACGTTTGAAGATATGGTGAACATCTCAATCCAAATTATGGTGTTTATATGATGTTTTCTTTAGGAATAGTTTAAGGTAGTCGGTATGCCTAATCTGCTAGGGTTAGTCGGTGAATAATATCTGCATAATCTGGATATTGATTCAGTAAATCTGCTCGTTTGAATAGTTCAAAGTCATCGTATTCAAATCCTGGACTAACCATGCATGAGACTAGTGAATAGCTATCTGCGTCTTCAACTGTTGAGCCAAAAATAGTCCCCTTTGGTACGACTGCTTGAAGAACTTGCCCTTGTTCGACGTCTGTGCCTAAAGCGACTTGTTGATAGTCACCCTCTGCTGTAATCATGTGGACAGTTAGTGGGCTACCGTAGTGGTAGTACCACATTTCATCGGCTGTTAAACGGTGGAATCTTGATGGATTGTTGCTTGTTAGGAGAAAGTAGATACTGGTATATAGGGCACGTGGTTTTTGGCCTTTTAGCTGGGTGGTTTGGTCTGATTTCAATACTTGATAGAAGAAGCCGCCTTCTTCATGTCCTACCATCTTGTAGTGGTCGATCCAAATTGATTTGTCTTTCATATATTTCGCCTCCAAAATATTTGCTTTTCACCTTCAATAGTATCTATTCTCCCGGTATTTTGCACGATTTTTTTATGCCATTTGCGCCCACAATATTACGAATCCAATTAATACAATCCCGTACATGATTTGTCGATATTGTGAAAAAATTATCAAAACACTTCTCTTTGTATAACTTATAACTATTTAATGTCTTGTTTTTTAAACAATCGCTTCACGTTTGTGCTAGGCTACCATTATGAGAAATTTGACTATAATATTAAAAAAATATTGTAAGGAGACAAGCTATGAGCGATATGAATATTTCGAATTTCATGAGTAAAATCGACGGTGCAGTTGCCAAGAAGGATGCCCTTTTTGACCAATCAAAAGTCCGATATTTGTTGCGGGCTATTTACGCGGGTATATTCTTAACCCTGCCAACCGCTATTGGTGTCTTGGTTTGGGATGCCATTGCTGTAGACTACACGTCTTTAGGTAAAATAAGCTACGCTTTGATATTTCCGCTAGGTTTAGCCATGATTATTTATTTGAACGGTGAGTTGGCTACTTCAAATATGATGTACCTTTTCGCAGGTGCGCATCGCCGGAAATTATCTTGGTCAAAAGCATTAACCATTATCTTTATTTGCACATGCATGAACCTACTAGGGGCTGCTATTGTTGGTATACTCATTGGGCATTCTAGTATCGCACATTATTTTAATGCTGATTCTGCGATCATGACCATGATTAATGCGAAATTGGATAAAGACATTTGGACCTTATTCATAGACGGGATTCTCGCAAATATCTTCGTCAATATCACCATTATGGGGCAGATGAAAATGAAGGATGATTCCGCCCGCTTGCTATTTATCGTAGCTGTTATTTTCCTTTTTGTTTATGGCGGATTTGAACATGTAATCGCGAATTTCTCGCTAATGAGTATCGCTTTCTTCTCAGGTAATGACATGGATATGATGGCCGTGTTGATTAATTGGATCTTCGCCTTTATGGGCAATCTAGTAGGTGGCGGTGTTATCATGGGGCTAGGGTATAGCTTCCTAAATAGTGAAGAAACAGGATATCTCGACTAAGTCCAGATGATGAGTTATCCAGAAAAGTATAAAGAATACCGCGCGATTTACATAGAACATCCTAAAAAAATAATAGACCAAGGGTTGCATCTGCTTTGATGTCTCCTTGGTCTATTTTTATGGTTCTTATTCGTTCAACAGGTTGAACAACCGCTAGCCATTTATGCTTCTTCTGCTACCATCAAACTGAATTGGCCTGTCAATGTAATTTCTCCTAGGCCACTTGGTAGGATAAAAGCATCTGCTGCTTTCACGTCCCAAGTCTTGTCGCCAACAGTGATTTGTCCTTGGCCGTCAAGAACTGTACACAATTGGTACTTGTCGGATAATTTGATGTGCAAGTTATCTTCGACAGTCCATTTTGCCACGGAGAAGTATTCATTGGTCCAAAATTCCTGGATAGACCCGCCTGGTAATTCAGTGATGTGCCCATCCGCTAGGGTATCCTGGTGCGGGAAAGTGGTGACATCCGCTGACTGTTGGATGTGTAGGTCGCGTTCATTACCGTTTGCGTCCTTACGTCCGTAGTCATAAACCCGGTAGGTGGTGTTAGAACTTTGTTGGGTTTCGAGGATTAATACGCCACCACCGATAGCATGGATAGTCCCTGCTGGCACGGCGAAGAAATCACCGGCATGAACGGGCACTTTACGTAACAGTTGATCCCACTCGTTCTCTTCGACCATTTCTAAGAACTGTTGTTTATTTTGGGCATTGTGGCCGTAAATCAGATAGGCACCTGGATCAGCGTCCATAATATACCAACACTCCGTCTTCCCAAGGTCATTTTCATGGGCTAGTCCATATTCATCATCAGGGTGCACTTGGACGGACAAGTCTTCCTTGGCATCAATAATTTTGATTAATAATGGAAAACGGTCAGCCGCTTCTCCCAAGAAGATTTCTGGGTGTTTTTGGTACAAGTCAGATAGACTTAAGCCGGCAAGGGATTCAGGTGACGTCACGATAGATTGCCCATGTTCATGTCCTGAGATGACCCACGCTTCTCCCGTCTGGTCTGAAGGGATGTCTAGATTGAATTGACTGCGTAATTTTTGTCCACCCCAGATTTTTTCTTCTAGGTAGGCTTTTAAGAATATGGGTTCTTGCATCGTCACTACTCCTTGTCTTTCTTCCCTCGTTTAAAGGGGTTTTTGAATAAGTTAGCTAGGTTACTTTGTTGTGCGACGAATTTTTCTCGGGGCAGGTACTTGCGCATTGCCCGAAGACTATCTTTAGCTTCATCGACAACAAATTCCAGGAGTTGGCCTTCATCGGTTTCAAAATAGAAGCCGCGGACGTAACGTCCTTTGAAGAACATTTGCACGCGGATGCGTGTAATGTTAACCCATGGAATTTGAATGAAGCCTGGTCCGTTCTCCTCGCGAAATTCAACACCCTCATCGCCCACCATCAGTAAGCCTGACTTAGGGTCGATAGGGTTGATCATCGCATTCGCTTTGGAGACGAACGTTACTTCTGTATTTAATTGAGCTGTCATCTTAACCCATGATACCTAATACATAAAGCACGATACCGATCACAAAGATAGAGAAAATCAAGGTAGTTGCGCTCACTTTACGTTTTAATAGGTACATACATGCTAATGTTAATAGTAATGGCATCATACCAGGTAATAATTGGTTGAATACATCACCTAATGTTGTTGCTGTTGTTGTATTTACTAATTGACCTGATGAAATTTGGTTAATCACATCACGGAAGCTGTCAGCTGTTACATTGCTGTTGTTAGCTGCTTCAACTAAACCATCAAAGTTTACAATAGCATCTTTTTGGTTTGTTACCTCAGAAATTACTCTTGGGAAATTCATTGTTGTCCAACGAGGTACCAATACCCCCATAACGAACATCCCTAGAATAGATGCCCCAACAGTGATTTTTTGAATGATACCACCAGACAAGTCTTTTGTGATTTCAGAACCTGCACGGTAACCTAATTCTTGTGTGTACCAAGTGAAGGCTACACGGATTAAGTTCCAAAGTACGAAGAATAAGATTGGTCCAATGATTGATTGGCTTAAAGCAAGCGATGCAGCGAAGGCACCGATTACTGGACGTAAAGTACCCCAGAAGATTGGGTCACCCACACCAGCAAGAGGACCCATCATCCCAACTTTAACCCCTTGGATAGCTTGGTCTTCAATGACTGTACCATTTGCTTTCTCTTCTTCCATGGCTAAGGTTACCCCTAAAATTGGTGCCTCAACGTATGGGTGAGAGTTGATGAATTCCAAGTGACGTTGTAAAGCTGCCGTACGGTCTTCTTTACTTGTATATAATTTTTTGATTGCTGGGGCTAGTACATAAGCCCAACCAACGTTATGCATACGCTCGTAGTTCCATGAAGCTTGAACGAAAGTTAATCGCCAGTTTGCGACCATCCGGTCTCGTTTTGATAATGTTACGCGGTTTGTTACTTCTTCAGTCATGTCTACCCCTCCTTAATAGTCTTCTAAAATGGCGTCTAACTGGGCATCAACTGAACCTGAACCACCAGATCCTGAACCGCCACCGCCATTAAATTGTGGAGACAATTCAATGTAGATAAGTGCTAAGGCCAAACCGATAATACCCATTGCCACTAAGTTCAATTCTGTAACGGCTGCTAAAGCAAAACCGATAAAGAAGAATGGCCATGTTGTTTTGGTTGCCATCATATTGATAACCATTGCGTAACCTACAGCAACGATCATACCACCACCAACAGCTAGACCACCTGTGATCCAGTCTGGAATGGCTGCTAAAGCGCCTTGTACAGCTGAAGCTGGTAAAGCTAATGTAGCGATTGCTGGAATCATTACACGTAAACCTTGAAGACCTAAAGCCATCATATTGGCAGATTCAACTCCACGAATAGAGCCTTTTTCTGCTTGAGCATCCGCATAATGTGCCAAACCTACTGTCATTGTACGAACGAAGATTGTTAATACTTGACCAGCGATTGCTAAAGGCACTGCAATGGCGATACCTTCGTTTACAGAAGCACCTTTAGTTAATACTAAGATACCAGCGATTACACCTGCTAAGGCAGCATCTGGTGCTTGCGCTGCCCCGATGTTCATCCAACCTAAAGCGATTAATTGTAATTGACCACCTAATAGTAGTCCTTCAGTTAAGTTTCCTGTTGCAAGACCAATTAATGTACAAACAATAATTGGTTGGTGTAATTGGAATGAGTCCAACACACTTTCAAAACCAGCGAATAATGCAATAACACAAATAGCTATAGCTGCAAAAATTGAAATATCCATTTTTCTGTCGACCTCCCTTTTAAATCAAGTTATGATTTTTCAACAGTTTATCTAAGTTTTCGTCTGAGTCTGCTGGGACTTTACGTACGTCAAATTTAACCCCAAGGTCTTTTAATTTTTGTAAAGTAGCTACATCTTCCTCGTCTACTGACAATGATCTTGAAATCATTGTTTTCCCTTTAGAATGCGCCATTGAACCTAAGTTTACTTCCTTAATATCTACACCAGCTTCGATTGCTGCTAATACGTCTTGTGGAGTTTCAAATAATAATAATGCCTTTGTCTTACCAAAACGTGGGTCTTTATCAATTTCCGCTAATTTAGATACTGGAATTGTGTTGGCACGAACACCTGTTGGCGCTGCTTGTTGAATCAATGATTTACGCATGTCATCTTGGGCAACCTTGTCCGATACAACGATAATACGGTTAGGGTTAACTGATTTTACCCAACCAGTGGCTACTTGACCGTGTAATAAACGGGTATCCACGCGTGCTAGGACATACTTAATCTTCCCATCACCTAATACAGTACCAGGTTTTAAGGTACCAACTTGTTCCTCTTCTTGACTACCTTCGCTAGCTGCAGCTGCTGGGGCGTCAATGCCTTCCCCAAGTGCTTCAGGTTTTACACGAATACCTGACACTTCTCTTGTCAAAATGTGTTTGGCAACATCCGCCACTTGGTCAGAACCAAATCGTTGACCCAAAGCTTCTAAGAGCATTGGTAGATTTAACCCACTTACAATTGCTGTGCGTTCTGGCATTTCTTCATGAATAGCATTGGCCTGGTTGAATGGTGAACCTCCCCACAAATCAACTAAAAATAGAATTTGTAACGTGTCATCGAAAGATTCGACTGCTTCTAAAAGATGGGCACGTAAATCATCCGGTCCTTCTTCAGGCATAAAGGTCACTGCTTGCAGATTTTCTTGTTCTCCGAAAATCATCTCAGCAGATTGTTTAATACCTTCAGCGAACTTACCGTGACTCGCTAAAATAATTCCTATCATCCTATTAAACCTCCCTAAATAAAATTTGGACACTTGTATCCGGTTTCAAGTATATAAGTAAAATCTACCAAATACAATCACAAAATGCTTTGAAAACTAGCGGATTTTATCAAAATCCGTCAATTCTTTGCAAAAGTTTGCATATGACTAAACTTTAAAATTATTAAATATACCCTTTCGCTAACAAAATGGTTTTAAATACTGTTAAATCAATGCTTCGCCTAACATATTATATAAGTTATTAAGATTGCAAAATTATCTTTAATCGAAAAATTAAAGTTTTCTCATATACATAAAAAACGCGTAAAATCAGATTTTGTATAGATTCTGTACTTTGCATAAAATCAATTATTTGTATAAAATAATATTACATTTAACCAAAAAAGTCGTTTTATCCTCCAATGATGACAGGAAATATGACACTGATCTTGACACACCGACGACCTATTCCGCTGACCAAACGTCTTCAATCGGCACTTGGACTTCTAATTTGGTGTCATCGAACTCTTCAGAGATAAAGTCTTGAACTTCTTCAGAATGGTATAAATCAGACAATTTCTGTATGTTTTCATCGTCTTCGTTGCCTGCTGCAGTAGCAATCACATTGATCGTGCCATTGGCATTCTCATCCAATTCCTCAACGAAAATAGCATCTTTCGTCACGTTTAGACCTGATTCTAGGGCGATAGTGTTGCCTATGACTGCAAGGTTTAAGTCCGGCAAGCTACGGGCTAATTGTAACTCGTCCACTTCAATAAATTCTAAATTCAAGGGATTGTCCGTGATGTCATCAATTGTACCTGAATTGGGGTTGAAATCATCAGCTAGGGTAATTAATCCGGCCCCTGCAAGGACAGCTAATTCGCGGGCCTGGCTCGCGCTGTTAGTTGAAATCCCTACTAAGTCGCCATCAGCTACCTGGTCAATGTCCGTATACTGGTCAGAATAAACCCCCATTGGTTCTCGGTAGGTAGTCGCGATTGGCACTAATTTGTTGTCAGAGTTTTCGTTGAAGGTATCCATGTAGCCTATATTTTGAAAGGCGTTGGCGTCTACTTCTCCTTCAGCCGTTGCCGTATTAGTTTGGACTCCGTCACCGTCAATTGAAATCACCTCAATATCAAGTCCCGCTTCAGCTGCGGCATCTGACTCTGCGATAAAGTCCCAGATTTCAACATCCGACCCACGCGAAGCCACGGAAACTTGCGCCAATTCACCTGATCCACTATTGCCACATGCCCCTAGGAAAATGGTTGCCCCCGTTAATAACCACAAAGATTTCTTCATTATATATTCCTCCTAATCGAGTCTATCTATTATTCCCATCTTAACATGACATGTAAGACATTGACTGGAGGAGTAATCACTCAAGAATAATCGGAAAAAGCGATAACAGTTTGCACACTGGCTTTGAGAAAAAAAGCAGCATCATTTCGATTAAATTTGTGCAAACAAAAAGAGTAGAACCGAGGCCCTACCCTTTTCGATTATTTAACTATTTGTTTAAAGCCTTAATACGTTCAACAGCTTCTGCTGTTTTTTCATAGGTATTGAAGGCTGTTAATCGGAAGTAGCCGGCACCTGAAGGACCGAAACCAACACCTGGTGTCCCAACGATTTGTGCATTTTCTAATAGGAAGTCAAAGAAGTCCCATGAGTCCATGCCTGCTGGTGTTTTCAACCAAACGTAAGGCGCGTTTACACCACCGAAAACTTCATAGCCAGCCTCTTCCAAACCTTCTTTAATCAGGATAGCATTGCGGCGGTAGTAAGCTAACATTTCTTCGATTTGTGCTTTACCTTCTTCAGAGTAACTTGCTTCACCAGCACGTTGTACGATGTAAGGTGCACCGTTGAATTTCGTTGAAATACGACGTTTCCATAAGTCTAATAGGGATACGCCATCGATTTCTAACTCTTGAGGGATAATCGTAGCCCCTAAACGCACACCAGTAAAGCCGGCACGTTTTGAGAATGAACGGATTTCAATAGCGCAAGTACGTGAACCTGGTAATTCAAAGATTGAATGTGGCACGTCTTCTTCAGTAATGAATGACTCGTAAGCTGAGTCGAAGATTAAGATCGCATCATTTTCGTTAGCCCAGTCTACCCATTTTTGTAGGTCAGCGGTGTTTAAAGTTGTCCCTGTAGGGTTGTTAGGGTAGCAAAGGTATACTAAATCAACTGGCTCCTCAGGTAGCGCGGGTTTAAAGTCATTTTCCGCAGTAGCTGATAAGTAAACTAAGTCCGACCATTTACCCGTTTCTTCGTTGTAGTCACCACCGCGACCAGCCATGATGTTTGAGTCGATGTAAACTGGGTAAACAGGGTCACCAACAGCGATTTTGATGTCTGGGCCAAAGATTTCTTGAATGTTTGAAGAATCTGATTTCGCACCGTCAGAAATAACGATTTCATCCACTTTCACATCTGCACCACGAGCTGCAAAGTCATTTTTTTGGATGGCTTCACGTAAGAAGTCGTAACCGTGGTCTGGCGCATAACCTTTAAAAGTAGCGGCATCTGCTTGTTCGTCTACGGCCTTATGTAAGGCCTCGATGACTGCTGGTGCTAGCGGTAAAGTGACGTCCCCAACACCTAAACGAATCACGTTTTGGTCTGGATGTGCTTTTTCATAAGCCTCTTGGCGACGTTTTACTTCTGCGAATAAATAAGAGCCTGGTAATCGTTGATAATCTTTATTAATTTGGTTCATAGAAAATCTCCTCTACTAGATATGCTACTTTTTAGTTACTATACTGCTTTTTAGTCACTTTCATTTTTAAAGGTGTGAGAGCCGTAACGACTTTTGTCGCAACTAGCGCAATGGATAGTCTTGATCGGCGCCAGCGTTTCTGAAACCACCTTGGTTCAAGATTTCATTATATAGAATGCGGCGAACATCTTCGTCGGTCAGCTGCTTGGTATCTGTCACTTTAGGCTGCGTATGTTGACGATTATATGTATTATAAATCGCTTGGATGCTCATACCCTCATTTAAATAATCTTTGATTTCTAATAATCGATCGACATCATTTAAGGAGTACATCCGGCGATTTGTTTCTGAACGCTTTGGTTTAATTAACTTCTGTTCTTCGTAGTAACGCACCTGTCTCGGTGTCAAATCTGTTAGCTGTACAACTGTCCCAATTGGGAAAACAGCTAGCGTACGGCGTAGCTCTTTTTCCTTCATGTCAAGTCACCTTCATTCTTTTTTAATTGTATTTTAATCTCATGTTATATTACTTGACATTTTAAGTCAATCATATTTTATTGAAATTCTGTAAGAATTCAGACAATTTTTTGTAAAAAAGAGGTGTCATTTCTAGATGAACTACCTTGTAAAGTGTATGGCCAGTCGCTATAATGGAAAGAATTGCTTTTTTCTAGATTGGCAACTTTTACCCCTTATCGATTCAATTTAAAGGAGCGGTTTTCACATGGAAAATGAACCTAACATGACACCAAGCAACACCAACCCACAACTAGCCCGGCGCGGAATTTATCTCAGTATCGTCACTTACGTCATCATCTCGACCGCCAAACTCCTTGTCGGCTACAGCTTTGACTCAGATGCGGTCTTTGCGGATGGTTTGAATAACTTTACCGATTCATTTGCGTCAATCGCCCTACTAGTGGGCATGATCCTATCCCAACGCCCAGCTGATCAAAACCACCGTTATGGTCATTATAAAATTGAAACCATTACTACACTGATTATGTCCTTCGTGATTTTCTATATCGGGATTACGGTGACCATTGATTCAACTACGGCCTTAATCAACCAAGAATACGCAGCTCCAACACCCATTAATGCGGTTGTTGGCTTGTCTTCTGGGGTCATTATGTCCGGTGTTTACTGGTACAACAACCGTCTTAGCAATAAACTCAATAGTCCAAGTCTTAAAGCTTCTGCAAAGGACAATTTATCCGATGCCCTGACCTCTTTCGCAACTGCCTTGTCGGTCGTCCTAAGTCGTACCGGTATCCTTTGGCTAGATGGTGCCATGGCTATTGTCGTTGGCTTAATCATTATCAAATCAGGGTATGACATCTTCAAAGAGTCCGCCTTTTCCCTATCAGACGGCTTCCCCCAAGAAGATTTAGATAACTATCGGAAAATAGTCCTCATGGTATCTGGCGTGCGCGCAGTTTCTGATATCCGCGGCCGTAATTACGGGGCCAATGTCTATATCGACATTACCATCTTGGTAAACCCAGAAATTTCTGTTCAAGCGGGTCATGCTATCACTGAAAAAGTAGAATCCGCCCTACAAAAAACAGAAGATGTCACCGCTATCGACGTCCATGTCGAACCCTACCAGGAAAACTAATTCATTAAATATACTTACAACAAAGACCCGCCACGCTCAATATGAGAAGCAGGTCTTTTTATGTATATTGACTGTTTCTACGACAGACTATTGCCATTCTTGAATTGCTTTAACTAAATTATTTGCAGCTGTTTCAATGATCTCTGTCTTAGTCGCTAGATTAATCCGGATATGGGTATCTTCTGGTCTAGTTGGCCAGTAAGTGGTCCCATAATTGACACCTAAACGGGCACGGTCTTGAACCACTTCTTTCAGGTCTGCATTTTTCACATAAGCGCCTAAATCAAGCCAAGCAAGGTAAGTTCCTTGTAAGTCTGAGAATTGAACTTGTGGCAAGGCTGTTTGGACTGTTGTTTTAAGTAATTGGTAATTGTCCCAAATCACTTGGTTGACGTTCTCCACCCATTCAGCCCCGTAGGTATAGGCCGCTTCTGACGCGATATAACCAGCAGGTTGCCCGCCAGTCACATGAATCGCATGTAAGAACGTATCCAATTTTTCTCTTAAATCAACCCGTGGCACCACCATAAATGAATGGTTAAAACCAGCTAAGTTAAAGGTTTTTGATGGCGAGGCGAAAAGGACATAATTGTCAAAATCTGGGTCAATATTTCCAATAGCAATATGCTCATGTCCTGGCATAATCAAATCACGGTGGATTTCATCAGAGAATAATAAGACATCGTATTGCTTACATAAAGCCACTACTTTAGCCAATTCATCACGATGCCAAACGCGACCAGTTGGGTTTTGCGGTGAACAGAATAAGAAAACCTTGATATCGTCATCTTTGAAGGCACTCTCCAAAGCGTCAAAATCAATTGTGTACCCTTCTTGTTCATTGCCCAATAAATCTTGCATCACTAAAGTCCGATTAGCTTCTTCAATAACCGTACGGAAGGGATTGTAAACGGGGTTTTGAATTAAAATGTTGTCCCCTTCATTGGTATACGCATGTAAGGCAAAGGCAATACCCGTACATACACCTGGAGCAAACCGGTACCATTCGGCCTTTGTTTCATATTGGAAATGGTCATTTGACCAATCAATCATTGATTGGTAATAAGAATCTGGCACTGAATAATAGCCAAAGTATTGGTCATCCACAAAAGATTGAATGGCTGCCGTCACTTCTTTGGCTGGCGCAAAATCCATGTCCGCAATCCAAATCGGCAATAAGTCTTTGTCCCCAAAAACTGTCTCTAAATCATGCCATTTCATTGCTTTGGTGTTTGAACGGTCAGGACTGTAATCTTTTAAAATATCTACCATGTTTGTGCCTCCTATAATTTGTCTATCCTTGTCTTGATATTCTCATTCTATCATATCTAACAGGATTTTGATTCAAGAGACAATCGCTTAAAGGCAATCGTTTTAACCTATCAAAACCTTGGCTAATTCTGGCCCCACCGCTTGTCCAGCTCTTCAGGGCAATGCTAGGAAAGTATAGTCCGAAGTCTTACTCACTAATCATGACATCTCATTTAAGTCCCAATGGCTATTGCTTGTTGTCTTAACATTTTCTTGATAGAATGTAAGCGAGTACATACCACTTTAGGGAACTTACATACGGAGGCTTCTCATATATGACAAATTTACTAATATTAGTGTCTCATAGCCAAACCATCACAGAGGGGCTCAAAGAATTGTTAGAAACCATGGTACCCGACGACAACAATGCCTTTTCAGTCATCGCTGCCGGGGGGACCGACGACGGCGAAATCGGTACGTCTGTCAGCAAGATCACGGAGGCCATTTTTGCTAATACGGACAAGGAAATTTTCATCTTCACGGATATGGGATCAGCCGTCTTATCGGCGGAAACGGCCCTAGACTTCGTGGAGGACGAGATAAAAGCCCATATCCACCTTGTTGAAGGGCCGCTGGTTGAAGGGGCCTATGTGGGTGCTGTTCAATCAACCATTAATCGTACACCAGACCAAATTTTAGAAGCCATTAAAGAACAAAGCTAAGTGTCCTAACGCATGCTTATCTTATTTAAAGTCGTTGATTGTAACCGTGTTATCCATGCCTAAGGAGGTTTTTTCATGAAAAAAATTATCAACCAACCCGGTGATATTGTCAGCCAAATGGTCAAGGGTTTAGCCAGTGCGCACGCGGATATTCTTGCTCAAGTGCCAGATACTCAAGTCCTCTACCGTACAGCAGAAACCCCAAATATCGTTGGGATTGTTTCTGGTGGGGGATCTGGACACGAACCAAGTCATGCAGGATTCGTCGGTAAAGGGATGCTGTCAGCAGCCGTTTCTGGGGAAGTCTTTACTTCTCCAACGCCAGACCAAATTTTAGAAGGGATTAAAGCTGCTGATAATGGGGCTGGTGTCTTCTTAGTCATCAAAAACTATACTGGTGACGTGATGAACTTTGAAATCGCCCAGGAATTTGCGGAAGCTGAAGGCATTGAAACCGCCGCAGTCATCGTTGATGATGATATTGCTATGGAAGATTCTACCTATACCGCAGGCCGACGTGGCATTGCCGGTACAGTCTTTATGCATAAAATCATCGGCTACTACGCAGACCAAGGGAAATCTTTAAATGATTTAAAAGCTATTGCGGAAAAAGTTAACGATAATCTTAAATCTATCGGCCTTGCCTTAACAGCCGCAACCGTCCCTGAAGTAGGTAAACCTGGTTTTGACATTGCAAATGATGAATTTGAATATGGTATTGGGATCCATGGGGAACCTGGTTATCGTCGTGAGAAAATCAAACCGGCTAAGGAAATGGCCGCTGAATTGATTGGTAGACTAAAAGAAGAATTCAACTGGACAACTGGAGATCATTTTGCCGTATTGGTCAATGGTATGGGCGGTACACCGTTAATGGAACTTTACCTATTCTGGAATGATATTCAAGGACAGTTGGGAGATGAAGGGCTAGAAGTTGATTTTGTTAAGGTAGGAGACCTGATGACTTCACTGGAAATGCAAGGGGCGTCATTAACCTTACTGAAACTTGAGGACCCAGACTGGGTAAGTGCCCTACAAGCGCCAGTAAACACTGCAGCTTGGGGATAGTTTAGTTAAGAAAGGATGTCATGTATGGATGTAAATGAAACAATAACTTGGTTAGACCATTGGTTTGACCGCTTAATAGAAGAAAAAGCTTATCTATCTGATTTAGACCAAAAAATCGGTGACGGGGACCACGGTAATAACATGGCCCGCGGTGCAGTTGCTACTAAGGAAGCCTTGGAAAGCAAACAACCAGCAGATGTATCAGCACTGTTTATGACTGTTGCGCAAACCCTAATGAGTAAGATTGGTGGTGCATCCGGTCCTTTATATGGTTCTGCCTTCCTAGCCATGGCAACAACGGCTAAAAATTCAGAAAATCTCGCGGATATTTTTGCAGCTGGTTTAGATAAAATTCAACAAAGAGGTAAAGCAGAACCTGGTGAAAAAACGATGGTTGATATGTGGCATCCGGCTGTTGAAGCTCTAAAAGCCAATAATTTAAGCCAAGAAGTATTGGATGAGGCTAGCGCTAAAACGGCTGAACTTAAAGCGACGAAAGGTCGTGCTTCCTACTATGGGGAACGGTCTATTGGTGAACCTGATCCAGGAGCTGAATCTAGTAAATACTTATTTGAAGCCTTAATCAAGACACAAGCATAAAATTAAATGAAGAGGCTGGGACAAAACTACTTTTGCGAAAAAAGTAGTCCCACTTTCGTTTATTTTTATAAAGATATAGAAAAATACACTCCCACTACTGAACAAAAAAGTTTATAGTTTTGGGAGTGTATTTTTTTGAGAGACCTTTTGTCCCAGCTCCTTCTTTGTTATTCATTTTTAGAAGTTTTTGTTCGTTAACGGGAGTATTTCGCTTTCGATTACATCGGTATACGCTTGTTTAGCGAATTTTTTCACTCTGAATTTCTTCTGCACTTTCTTCCGATTTTCTTCTAGATAACGGTCTTTATCCATATTCTCAAGGAGGTTACTCTCTCCAGTTTGTTTACCCGCTTTTTCTGGTTTATAATTCTCGATTAAGTAATGCAAATCATCTTCTTGGACATAGAGACTTTCCGATAAATCATGAACCAATTCACTGACACGCTCATCAATACGTTTTTCGATTTCACTCGATACATTAAGCGTATTTTCTGCTTGTGCTAACTCATTACCATCCTTGATTGTTAAGAAGATATCTTCAATAATTTCACCTAATTTAGGGTTATTATCTTTAAATTTCGTTAAATAAGCTTCAGCGTCAACAATACGTTTGATACGATTTTGACTATTAGGTTCATTAACGATCGTTTGCATTAACAGCATTAAGTACTCGTAATCAATTTGTTGCTTGCCTACTTCAGACAACTGATAATCGAAGTCAATCGTTAAGTCATCTTCTTCGTCTTCATCGATTTGTTCTCTAATTTTTTCTAAGGCGTTCTCATACTTACCATGGTAAGACTCTATTACTTCAGGACGTAAGTTGTATTGTTGTTCAAACACATCTTCATCAAACTCTGAATATACTTGGATAGCCCCTAAGCTCTTATCGAATTCTTGATAAGCTTTAACAAAGAGTTTAAGGGTATCAACATCGTCATTGACATCAATGCTCTCTGGACTAGGCGCAACAGAAATTAAACGCTCATAAGCGTCCTGGAATCGTCCGTATGACTCATTCCACCCTGGTGCCTGTATTGCGCTCTCTCCACCATTAGAATACAAAATAAAGGCATTTTCTACAGCTTCTTGATACTGACTTGGATATTGGAAAGTCGTAATCTGACCGTATTGTTTATCCTTGTCGTAGATACGATTTGTCCGTGAAAAAGCTTGAATTAAATGGTGCGGCTTTGCGGGTGGTCTATCCATGAATAAAATTGCTGTTGAAGGTGAATCGAATCCAGTTAATAGACGATCAACCACAATCACGATATCTAATTGTTCACTACGTGTACGGTATATATCTTTTTTCCGTGCTAAACGATTATTAATGTCTTGGTTAAAAGCTCTAACCTGTTCTAGGTCATAATGTGTGTTGAACGTTTCATTATAATCTTGAATGATTTGTTTATACTGTGATTGACGTTCAAAAGAAGTTTCTTCTGTTTCGTTTAAAGAATAAGTCACCGCTACTTTCGGGAAGTCTGATACTAGACTCTTTGTTTTTTCACTTATCTTAACACTTGATTTACCTTCTTTTACTTCATTAAACAGTTCATAATAGCGTTGTGCATCAGGAATAGAACGTGTGGTTAAAATCGCACTATAGGTGTTCCCTGGGCCACGAGTAAGTTTGAATTTATGTCTTGAGTAATTAACGATTTGATCAATGACTTTTAGTTTGTGTTCATCGTTTTCATAAGCTTCTCTAGGTAATTTGGCTTCTATTTCATGTTCACTCAACCCATCTATATCGATACCTGATTGGTCAAAATAATCTACAATAGAGTTCTTTTCGAGTGTATTAATATATTCAACTTGGAAACCGAGTACCGCTTTATCATGAATAGCTTCTTTTACCGTATATTCATGTAGACGTGGGCCGTACTGTTCTTCTGTTGTACGTGGCATATCCCCAAATTCATCTCGCGCATTCTCCGCGAATATTGGGGTTCCAGTAAAGCCATACCAAAGGGATTTAGGGAAGAACTTCGTGATTTCTTGTTGTTTTTTAGGGGTCACAGCACGGTGGCACTCATCTACAACGAACCCTATGTTTAAATTGCGTAATTTCTTTGCGATACGGTTATCTTCTTTGTCACCGTAACGTTTCATGACATAATTTAATTTTTGTATCGTTGTTATCACTAAGTCACGGTCATTAGCGGTTAATTTTCGCACCAAATCGGATACGTTATCCGTATCATTCACTTCTACAACGTCATTCATTGCATAAGATTTAAAGGCAGTACCCGTTTGTTGGTCAAGGTCAATTCGGTCTACGATAAATATCGTTTTATCTAACGCGGGGCTTCTTAATAAGTTTCTGGCCACTTTATAAGACGTAAGTGTTTTACCAGAACCTGTTGTATGCCACACGTAACCAGACTGACGTTGCCTTACGGCTTGCTCTACTGCTAAGATCGCATGAATTTGATAAGGTCTAAGTAAAATAATGGCTTTATGGTCAGCATCTAACACAGAGAACTCGGTAATCATTTTATGACCTTGTGGGATAGACAGCACTTCTTTGGCAAAACCTAAATAGTTATTGACTCTATTATTATTTTTATCTACCCATGAAGTTAAAAACTCTTTATTAATATGTTGGCCGTCAGCAGCTGCGATGTACTTCGTATCTACCCCATTTGTGACCACAAACATTTGAAGCATTGAAAAGATACCAGTATATTTACCTTCGTTTGAGTATTTCTTGAACCGTGAAATTGACGATTGTGAGGCTAATTGTTTTCTGCCTAACACCATTTGAAAGACTGGATCCTGTCGTAACAGATTAGCTGACGAGTCTGCCGAATAACCAGCAATCAATTGCATAATGAGCTGTTCTAATATCGCTAAATTATCATGCGTGTAGTAAGCACGGTTATCTTTAATGTCCAGAAGTGATTTTGCCAAATCAGAAAACTTGAAGGTATCCATTACTTCTTTAACTAAGACTAAACCCGAATCACTCGATAAGCGACCACCTGTATGCGAAATGATGATGTTTGAATTGAATTTTACCTGGTTTTTGTGTAAGCTAATCATGAAGAGAACTCCTTTCTTATGGTTAGTTTAGACACCTTTACCATATCAGAATGGGGTTCTTTTTTCATCACTTAACAGGTGAAAATGAAAAAGTAAATTTAAGCTGCCGTTAGGCAGTTGGCACATGTTTCAACGAAAAGTATGAATTATTCAGGAAAAAACTTAAGGAAATAATCAAGAGGAATAAAACCATGTTTGCTGATTTGGACGAGATTGATAAAGATATGATCATTGACTATACAATAGCTGGGATTATAGCTGTATATCAAACTTGGTTTAGAAACAATCAGAACGTGTCTATTGATGAGATTTCAGTTAAGCTTTCTGAACTTTCTGCAAATGGATTCAATTATTTCATTAAAGGCTAATGTGAGAAGAGAAAAGAGGTAAGATGATGTCAGAATTTATTTTAAGTTCTTGTTCGACTGCAGACTTAACAGAAAAGCACTTCAACAGTCGTGGTATAAATTATGTTTGTTTTCATTTTATGGTAGATGGAAAAGAATATAAAGATGATCTTGGTAAGTCGATTTCATATGACGATTTTTATAAAGCAATGAGTAATGGGGCTGAGACGAAAACATCACAAGTAAATGTAGGAGAGTTTGTAGATTACTTTTCTTCGTTTCTGAAAGAAGGGAAGGATATTTTACACGTATCACTGTCTTCAGGATTATCTGGAGTATATAATTCAGCGTGTGCAGCAAAGCAACTATTGGAAGCGGAATATCCGGATCGAAAAATATACATCGTTGACTCTCTTGCGGCATCGTCTGGTTATGGTTTATTGATGGATAAACTGGCAGATCTAAGGGACGACGGATACACACTTGAACAGTTGTATGACTGGGTAGAAAATAACAAACTGAATCTACATCATTGGTTTTTTTCGACTGATTTATCTTTTTATGTTAAAGGAGGAAGAATCTCAAAGACATCTGGATTTGTTGGAACAACATTTAAAATCTGTCCATTGTTAAATATGGATGAAAATGGAAAATTAACTCCTCAACAAAAAGTAAGAGGTAAGAGACGTGTAATTAGTTTAATTGTAGATAAAATGAAGAATCATGCTATTAAAGATCTTGAATATTCTGATAAATGTTATATATCTCATTCTGCTTTTAATTCTGAAGCTCAAGAAGTCGCGAGATTAATCGAGGAATCATTTCCCAACTTGAAGAACAAGGTTGAAATAAATAATGTTGGAACTACAATAGGTTCACATACCGGTCCAGGAACTGTGGCACTCTTCTTCTGGGGAGACTCAAGAAAAAATAGATGAAACCTTTAAACTTCCCACTTCACATATTATTTTGCATCGATAGCTAAGCTACAACACACATAGAGTGCGTGGTTTCGATACGTCGGGACGATACCTAGAAATCCTTAGATTCCAGCACTTTGAGCGATTTATCACGTTCATTGATACTAAGGACAAAAGTCTTTATAAAGAGATCAAAAACCGGCTGCTGGTGTCAGTAGTGATCGAGGTCGTATAAGGGGACACGTTATTACATGCTGGCAAACAAAATTAACCGTTCACCGAAGTAAAAAGAAACTAGATCCACAGCACATACTATTTTGAGTTGCAAAAAGGAAAATATCATGGACACACTGGCTTGATGATGCATGATACCGCTCCAACTCAACGGAATTATTATGTCCTAGGGAACTATGAATACGACACCGATTATTATCGAGCTCAATGAATCTGAGGATATTCTGACGAATAGTATCGGTGGTATAATAAAAAATAAGTGAGTACGGCGACTAGTTTCGTCCAGTAAATGCGGAATAGTCGTCCACTGAATGCGAAAGTTGTCGTCCATTCCGCTAATTGATTGAAGAGAATAAGAAATTAATCAAAACAGAGCCCAATATGAGCTCTGTTTTTCATCTTAAAATAAATTAATAGATTATTCGTATTCCTTCATAGCTTGTTCAAGGAACTTAGTGGCTAAATTAACCATTTCATCAGCCGAAGGCTGCTTTTCGTCCTCTAAGTAATAAGGTAGGAGTAACGAGGATAGATTTAAATCGATATCTTCTGGAAGGTATCGTCGAAAATAAAAAAAGAGCGATACGAGTTTCAACTTCAATCGGAATCATTTCATGCCCTCCAAACCGTGACGCTCTCGCATGGATACTTCACCATCAACTATGATTTGGTGAGAATTGTGCTTGATTCGATCCAGAATCGCATCGGCTAGTTGAGTGTGTTTGATTTTTTCATGCCAACCTTCAGGTGAAAATGAAAAAGTAAATTTAAGCTGCCGTTAGGCAGTTGGCACATGTTTCAACGAAAAGTATGAATTATTCAGGATCTATATTAGATTGTTAAATCAGAAAAAAACTCTATTTTTTCTCTGTAATTTCAGTATCAAAAACAATAAGTTATGAAACCGATAAATTAAGTAAAAAAAGCCAATTAAGTGTAAATTGTAATTTTATTTTGCATTAAATTTAAGGGGTGCTTTGCACTAATAAATCGAGTAGGAGACTAGCCATTAATTGGCTAGTCTCCTACTCGATTTAAAATAGTCCTTTTTTCAATATATAAATACTTTAACTGCCATAAGCATACCCTTTTTCCAGTTCGTCTTTACTTGTAGTTATTTCTATTGTGATATGATCCTTTACACCCGATGTATGGGCAAGCTCTGCAATTTCTTCTTTGATTTCCCTAGTCTTGTTTATATCGGAAGAGTCTATAAGAACCGTAACGATAAGGGCATTTTCTTCTCCGTCCAGTGACCAAATGTGAAAATGAGAGAGGTCCTTTACAGCAGGAATATTGTTAATGGAGTTCGCCAGGTTCTCTACGTTTACATTTTCCGGCGAACCGTTCAATAAAATTTTCATTGTACTGAAAAATTCAGGTACAGTTTTATAGAGGATATAGAGTGCTATCAAAATCGATAAGATTGGATCCAATCGGTAAGCCTCGGTAAAGTTCATTACAATACTCACAACCAAGACCCCAATCCACCCTAATACATCTTCTAGCATATGGAGGTTCAACATACCCTCATTTTTGGATGTGCCTTTGCTTAAAATCCAAGCAGCATATCCATTCAATGCAATAGCTACGAGAGAAAGCCAGAACATGCCACTATAATTTACGGGTTGTGGGTCAAGCAAACGTGGCACACTACGATAGATCATAAAGAACGAGCCACTAATTAGCACAACGCCAGTTATCAGCGCGCCCAGTAAAGAAAATCGGTTATAGCCAAAGGTGAACCGTTCATCTTGTTTTTTCTCTGAATAACCTTGAAAAAACCAAGCGAATCCAATTGAAATAGAGTCCCCTAAATCATGAACGGCGTCAGACATAATGGACACACTATTGAAAAGAAACCCAAAGAAAAATTCACTTATGGAGAAAATAAAGTTGGTGAAAAAAGCAATTTTAATATTTTTTTTCGATTGATCCTGATGCGAGTGATTATGATTTTTATCTGATTTTGACATTTTAAAAACCTCCATTTAGTTTTATACCTTATTAGCTTTTATTGTTCTTGTTCATTGATATGAGTTAAGACTTGTTCGAGAATACTGAAAACATGAAGATCATCAAGACTGTAAACCATGCTTTTCCCTTCTCTTCTTGCCTTCACTAAACGTGAATCTTTCAATATTTTTAGTTGGTGTGAAATCGCGGACTGTTCCTTATCCAATGCAAGCACAATGTTTCCAACACTGAGCTCTTCTTTCTGTAAAAGAAAGAGAATTGACAAGCGTGTAGGGTCACTAATCACTTTGAATACTTTGCTTATTGATTGGATCTTCTCTTTATTGATTGGCGAAGTTGTTGATGTATCCATATGCTCTTATTCCTCTCACATGATTTTCCATTCATATATATAATACCACATGAGTAAAACGATGCTAGTTTTTTGTTTATAGACAAAATTAAGACTTTTGTATCAGCAATAGTAGTCCATTTGAATAAGAAGCATCTTGTCTTGACAAAACTCATACAGTGAGTTAATATGATTCTGTAAACACATGAATGTAAATTCATGTGTTTACAGAATCATTCCGATTTACAAATAAAAGGAGATGGAGACTGGATAAGCCCAAACCATATGAATCCTTGCCTTACTTAAGCAAACAAACGAGCTCAGAATTTGCAAGGCACAAAAAAGTCAACAAAAATCAAAGAAATTTAATAGAAAGGTGATAGAAATGGAAACTACCAAAGAGCAACATTCACAGGAAAAAGAGAAACATAACCACGACCATGATCACAATCACGGGAAGATGCCTATTATTCTATACTTTATTGGTTTGGCATTGGCAATTGTTGCATTGTTCTTAAGTGGAGAATATCAATTAATTAAAAACATCATGTTCTCACTCGCCACAATTAGTGCGGGCTATCATGTCATTGTTCTGGAAGGTCTTGGAGAGACAATTGAGAATACAAAAGCAAATAATAAGTTTACGCCTAATTCTCATATTTTAATGGGATTAGCGGCTATAGGAGCTTCAGCGATAGGGAATTTTTGGGAAGGAACGTTGTTGATTCTCATTTTTTCAGGCGCACATTTCCTGGAAGATTACGCTGAAGGAAGAAGTAAACGAGAAATCACGAAATTACTCGAAATGAATCCAACGACTGCCCGGTTAATCCAGCCTGATGGCAGTACAAAAAATGTTGACGTCAGTGAATTAAAAGTGGGAGATCAACTTCAAGTATTGAATGGCGATCAAGTCCCCATTGATGGCGTCATTTTGTCAGGCTCTACGTCCATTGATGAGTCGTCTATTAATGGAGAAAGTATCCCAAAAGAGAAGTCCAAAGGAGACGACGTTTTCGGAAGTACAATCAATGGAACAGGTACTTTCACAATGGAAGTCACTAAAGAAAATAAAGATACAGTATTTTCAAAAATTTTACAGTTAGTAAACCAGAACCAAGACAACCAAACAAAAGCTGCGAGTATAATCCAAAAATTTGAACCGAAATACGTTACAGTTGTTTTAATTGCCATTCCGTTATTCATGTTATTGGCTCCTTTTCTCCTAGACTGGACATGGTCACAAAGTATCTATAGAGGATTGGTCCTTTTAGTGGCAGCTTCACCCTGTGCTTTAGCAGCAGCTACTGTATCGGTAACTTTATCGACGACTTCTAACTTGGCCAAAAAAGGCGTCCTTTCAAAAGGTAGTTCTTACCTGTCTCAATTAGCCGATACTCAAGCCATTGCATTTGATAAGACCGGAACTTTGACCAAAGGAAAACCTGAAGTAACCAATTATTATTTTGCTGATTCCGTGAACGAAGAAAATATGATTGATATCGTGGTAGCTCTTGAAAAAGAATCCAATCACCCCTTAGCAGATGCCATTCTAAGAAAGTTTGAACAAAAAAATCAACTGACTATTGAAGTAGAAAATCAGATTGGTAAAGGGTTGACAGGAGATTACAACGGCAAAAATTATCGGATCGGAAAACCAACTTCATTTGACGAGGTTGCAAATGAATATATTCGTTTAAATAATGAGTGGGCATCAGAAGGTAAGACAGTCGTATATGTAGCAGAAGATGAGAATGTCATTGGACTTATAGCTCTCATGGACGTTCCAAGTGAACATGCAAAAGAAACTATTAAATACTTTAAAGAACAAGGCATACACACCACTCTAATCACTGGCGACTCAGAAATGACAGGAAAAGCAGTTGCTGAACAATTAGGAATAGATGAAGTAATCGCGAATGTCATGCCAGAAGATAAATCTCGAATTATAGACGAGCAAAAAGAGAAATACGGCGTAACAGCAATGGTGGGTGATGGTGTAAATGATGCCCCAGCCCTTGTGAATGCAAATGTAGGGATTGCCATGGGAGACGGAACCGATGTAGCAGTAGAGGTGTCTGATTTAGTTTTAATGCAGGATGACTTATCTAAATTGGTTAAAGCTCATGGAATTTCTTCTAAAATGAATCGTGTCATATGGCAAAACATCCTTTTTTCAATGGCAGTCGTAGCCTTTTTAGTTGTAGTGAGTTTATTAGGTCTAACAGATATAGCAATCAGTGTCATTATTCATGAAGGAAGTACGTTGGTCGTTATTCTGAATGGACTTCGTTTATTAAAATCTAATTAATTCTATCAAAACCCATAAATCTAGGGTATAGTAATAACTGTCTGAAGTTAATATGCCTTTAACGTTCTAAAAACGTTAGAGGCATATTTTTTATAAATTACTTTGTCTCAAAAACAATCGATTATGAGACGATTTTGGAGCGTGGCTTTTTTATCTAAAAAGCAGTCTTTTTTAGTCTCAAAACTTTTCTCTTTATGTATGAATCTTTAACCTCCGTTTATGATACAATAATAGCAAAAAACAAAGGATGATTTTTATGAGTGGATATATATATGGCTATGCCAGAGTGAGTACACGATCGCAAGAGTTGAATCGACAAATAGACCTACTCAATGAACAAAATTGCAATGAGATCCTAACGGAAAAAATGA
Source organism: Aerococcus viridans (assembly GCF_002083135.2). Taxonomy (NCBI): domain Bacteria; kingdom Bacillati; phylum Bacillota; class Bacilli; order Lactobacillales; family Aerococcaceae; genus Aerococcus; species Aerococcus viridans. The sequence continues at coordinate 766,503 of NZ_NBTM02000001.1, forward strand.
CCGGAACTAAAGCCGATCGTCCTCAGCTGAATCGACTAAAAGATAAGGTGCGTCCTGGAGACACAGTTATAGTCGAAAGTTTCTCTCGTTTAGGTCGGAGTACCAAAGATTTGATTGACCTCGTTACCTACTTTGAAGAGCATGAAGTGAAGCTTGTGAGTTTGAAAGAAAACTTCGATACTAGCACTCCTCACGGACGCTTAATGATGACCGTTTTCCAAGCCTTTAGTCAGTTTGAACGTGATTTGATTGTCGAACGTACGAAAGAAGGTTTAAAAAGTGCGCGTGCTAGAGGTCGAAAAGGTGGGCGTCCACGCGTTAATCAACGAGATATCGAGAGAGCGGTGAAACTGTATGACAGTCAGGCATATAGCATAAAAGAAATTACGGAAATGACTGGCATAAGTAAAGCTACGCTCTATCGCTACTTAAAAGGCAGTACAGAATAACGTATTTTAATTTACCTGAATCTGTAACATTTGTGGAGGAATTAATATGAATAAATATATCAAAGATCATTGGAAAGTGTTGTTAATAGGAGTTATAGGAGTATTAATTGTTATACCTATATTGACTCAGGTATTAATTAATATTGAAACGAATAGTAACGGTTCCGATGATGGTTGGCTAGGTTTCTGGGGTGGATATTTAGGCTCTATTATCGGGGTAGCTGGAGCAATTTTTGTTGTACAAATTCAACTAAATGAAGAAAACAAAAGTAGAGAAGCAGAAAAGGTTGATAATACCTTCTTTAATTTACTTTCATTGCATAATGAACAAAAAAATGCATTAACTAAAAAATCTATCTTTGAAAACATCTACTTAAATTTTACTAAAGAGTTGAAAAAACAATTACTTGAAGAGGGATTAAATCTCTTTTACTCACAGGACGATTTAATTATAGAAATACTAAGTGACGTTACAAAAGGATATCAAAAATACATTGAAGATAACGAGGGAAAATTATCTCCTGAATTCTCAGCAAGGTGGGAAAGAAGAAAAAAAGAAGGACCTTTCTCCGATAGCTACACAACCACAGATGATTCAATACTATATGAAAACCTATATTGTGCATTAAATGAAATTGAAAGGATAGAGGAATTCTTAGAACTTATCCATACTAAAAAGATTAAATTATTTTCTAATGTATTATTTGAAAATGCACTTAAAGGTGTACATAAAGGAGCATTTGAAAGATTAGATGAGTCTGTTCAAGCTTATAAATACCTTCAATCTGAAATTCCAGAAGAATGGAATAGATTGATTTCAGACTTAGAAAAGTATAAATCTAATCATTTCGATTTATTACCGGACAATAGAAGAAAGAAAAGCGTAGAGATTGCTCTTAAAGATTACTACAGTGAAATTGGCTCATATTTTAGAATATTCCATAGAATAATAAAATATATCAATGAGAAAGTACCTAGTAAGGAAAGCAAAAAAGATTATTTGGGCTTTTTAAGGGCCACCTTAAATGAAAAAGAAATGTTAGTTATTTTTTATAATGCTGTATATACAGAAAGAGGAAGTGGATTATTAAAAGAAATAAGTAAAACAACATTCTTCGGAGAATATCACGAATTATTAGAAGACGGCACCGTTCAGCACTTTAACTCTTCCTCCTTATTATGGAAATCTGATGATTTAAAAATCATGAGAGAATTTGGTAAAGAGTAAACATATCTATTAGTAAATCAGAAAAAGTATTTTAGCATTAGCAAGTATTATTATCTATGTGTCTATATCATCAATCTTCTTATTTATATACAAAATAAATACTTATGCCTTACGTTAACCATTGTAAATAACTAGGAAACGCTTCGTGAGACTAAAAATCAGCACAAAAAAACGCATTTTAAGGCTGTTTCGAATATCAATGTGGAGAACTATCCACGAAACAAGCTTAAAATGCGTTTTAGTTTATGGGAATCTGTATCTTTTATGAAGGAAGGATTGCCTTACTGACTTATAAACATAAGATATAAGTATGATAAATAGGCACTAAGTATGGACTATTAATACATGGTCATTAGTCTTAAGTTATGACTATAATTAAATATTTGTTTGTATATTACATTTAAATTACCTCTAGTACAATGAATAGAAGTATAAAAAAGAGGCTGGGACAAAACTACTTTTACGAAAAAGGTAGTCCCACTTTCGTTTATTTTTATAAAGATATAGAAAAATACACTCCCACTACTGAACAAAAAAGTTCATAGTTTTGGGAGTGTATTTTTTTGAGAGACCTTTTGTCCCAGCCTCTTCATTTAATTTGCCTTATTCTCAAAGAAGAGTTCTTCACCGAACAAAGGTCACTCAAATCTGCTGTTGAAAAGAATTATTTTTGATGTTTTGCTATGTCTATATAAACATACTCTCACGCTGTCAGTTTAGGCAATATGCGGTGAGGAAAGGAAATTACTATTTAGGCATATTGTTGGACCTAATCTTACTATTCTCATATCAACAGACTCCTCTTTCATATGAAACTTCCTAGTAGTCTTCTCTAACATACGAATGCTATCCTCTTACCAGTTAATTGAATTATCGGACTGTTGCGGTTCATGTTAGATATCAATAAACTATACATGGATACTTTTTATTTTGAATTAATTGGCTTGTAATTTCTTATAAGCACGGCGTAACATCCGTGCGTTCACTGCACAGACAACGGTAGACAATGACATAATAATAGCTGACAAAGCTGGTCCAAGGACAATACCTAGTCCAGCAAAAACACCAGCGGCTAGTGGAATAGCCACCACATTATAACCCGCACCCCACATGAGGTTTTGATTGATCTTTTGTTTAGTTGCTTTTGATAGGTTAAGAATATTTAAAACATCATGGATATTTGAATCAACCAAGATGATATCGCCTGTTTCTCTCGCAACATCTGTCCCTGCACCAATTGCAATCCCTAAATCAGCTTGAGCAAGGGCCGGCGCATCGTTGACCCCATCACCAACCATGGCAACACGTCCACCATCTGCTTGTAATGCCTTGATTTTGCTGGCTTTTTCATCAGATAAAACTTCTGCGAAGACACCATCTAAATGGAGCGCTTGACCTACTGAATCTGCCACTTGTTGGTTATCACCCGTTAACATCAGCACTTGAATCCCTTTATTTTGCAGTTGAGCGACTACTTGCTTCGCTTCTTCACGGACAATATCCGACACTGCAATAGCACCAACTAACACCTGATCATAGATAACAAAGACAACAGTACGCCCTTTAGAAGCAGAGGCCTTAAAAGCTTCTTCATCAAATGTATAACCTGCTTGTCTAGTAGCTTTTGGACTTAGGATTTGAATATTCTTCCCATCTACAGTCCCTTCAAGTCCTTTACCGGTTAGATTGTGATAATCCGCGACCTGTAATTTTTCGATCTTTCTACTTTCAGCTTCTTTCACAATACCTCGAGCAATTGGATGCTCAGATTGGCTTTCAATCGCGTAGACAATTTGTAAAAGAGAAGTTTCATTAAACTTGCCATCCATAACAGTAATCTCGTCTACCCCAAACTCACCTTGAGTAAGGGTTCCTGTCTTATCAAAAACGATTTTATCTATCTTATGAGCGTCTTCAAATGCGATACGGTTTTGAATAAATAAGCCAGATTCAGCAGCTAAGGACGTAGATTCAGCATTTACCAAGGGAACTGCCAGCCCAAGTGCATGCGGACATGCGATAACAAAGGTTGCTACCATAAACTGTAAACCCATTAGATAACCGTCGATAGCAGTCCAAGCAACAAAGGCAATAATCCCTACAACTAAAGCGATATAAAATAGATATTTAGCCCAGACATCAGCAATGGATTGCGCCTTAGATTTTTGTGCTTGTGCGTCAGTAACTAAGTTAATAATCTGAGCTAAATAAGTATCCGTACCCGTTTTCGATACAATAGCTTTTAGGATACCGTCACCGTTAATAGCACCCCCAACAATCTGTGCATCCGCTTCTTTTAATACGGGAACAGATTCACCAGTTAACATCGATTCATCTACTTCAGAGTGCCCTTCATAAACTGTAGCGTCGATAGGAATCTTCGCACCTGGCCGGATGAAGATACGGTCGCCCTTCTTCAATTGGTCGACTTTTACTTCACTTGTTGATCCGTCTTCATGAATCACTTCAGCATCTGATGGTAAGAGTTTAGCTAGTGATTCAACGGCATTACCAGCTGACATTTGCGCTTTCATCTCAATGTAATGTCCCGCCAACATAATCAATATCAAGCTAGCAAGTTCAAAATAATAGTTCATTCCACTAATAAAGAAGGTGGTTAAAACCGAATAGACATAAGCTGCGACAATCGCTAGAGAAATCAACATCATCATACCCGGAACCCCCGATTTCAATTCATGCCAAGCATGACTTAAGAAGGGCTTACCTCCGTAAAAGAATACAATAGTAGCAAGGCCAAATTCTAAAAGCCCTTGGCCCGGAAAATCAATATGATAACCAAGCAAGTGCATTAACATAGGTGCAATAATCGCTAACGGGATAGATAATACCAAAACTACCCAGAAACGTTGCTTAAAATCAGCCATCATATGAGCGCTGTGTCCGTCATGTCCATGACCATCGTGGCCACTATGATCATGGTGGTCACGGTTATGCTCTCCGTGATTCATATGTTCATGGTCGTGATCATGGTGCATATCCTGATGATGTTTTGTCTTATTTTCTTTATTCATTATTTCCTGCCTCCTACTGCATGATAATTATATTTGTTTACGTTTGTAAACTATATTTGATTTAAGTATAATTGTCTTATTTTGAAAATGCAAATAATCATGCATACATCCAGGATACTTTTTTCTAGGTTAAGATATTCAAAACTACCGAAATTTAGATTATTCTTGTACAAACCACTATATATGATATATTGTTATTATAATAATACTATATATTGTGTTTAAATGAATTTTTTCATGTTATAGTAATAAGGCAGTATTCTTGGTAAAAGTAGTTCATGAACTATTACATTAAGATACTTTTGACGATGTATTAGTTGACGACCGTTTCCTACAAAATCAAATGAATTTAACTTTAAAGTTTATAGGGAGTGGAAACCAGCAAATTTCAAAAAATTGAGCTTGTACTTTTGATAAATAATGATAGATTGCATATAAGTAATCATTTTATCGGTTTACAAATATCAAATGCCCTTTTATTCTGAGATAGGTATAGAATGATTTTTTAGCTAAACCATTTCATTTAAAGGTTTAAGATTTTTAAAAAAGTTAGGAGTTACACAATGACAATGATAACCGTTGGTGGGATGATTGGCTTAGGTAAAACCACCGTTACAAACTTAATCAGAGATGAATTAGACTTTAAACCCTTCTACGAATCAGTTGAAGATAACATTATGCTACCTTACTTTTATAAAGCTAGTCCAGAAGAGCAATTGTTGAAGCGCTATCCATTTTTAACACAATTGGATTTTTTGAATTCACGATTTAAAACAATTAAGCAAGCTTCTAGAGAAGATAAGTCAGTTTTAGATCGATCTATTTTTGAAGATTGGTACTTTGCTAGAGTGAATACAGACATTGGCCGTATTAGTGAAGAAGAGTTTTCAATTTACGAAAATCTATCTCGTAATATGATGGAAGAATTAGCTGAAATCCCGCGCAAGCATCCTGATTTAATGTTGTATCTACATGGCTCTTTTGAAACAGTGATGACTCGCATCGAAAACCGTGGACGTGATTTTGAACAAGGAGAGGAACTCACCAACTATTACCACCGCTTATGGTCTGGTTATGATGATTGGGTGGAAAATCACTATAATCAATCCAAAGTGATGTTCATTGATATGGAAAAATACGACTTGGTCAAGTACCCCCACCATCAAAATGTCTTAATTCAAGATATTAAAGACTTTATGATTGAAAATGATATTGTGACTGCTGACACATTTGAATAAAATACTGTTTGGTTAAGGAGATGGGCAAATGGAAATGGTAATACGGCTTAAAAAAATTCAAGATTTTGCAAGAGAACGCATGGCGTTTGACCCCACTGGTCATGATTACTGGCATGCAGATCGAGTTGCTAACCTTGCTAAAACCCTTTATATAGAAGATCATGGTGAAAGTAATACTGAGGCTTTGATCATCATTGAAGCTGCTGCTTATTTACATGATACAATTGATGACAAGCTAGTTTCAGATATTATTTTTAGTCAAATGGAAGTTGAACAACTTTTAGATGAGTTATGTCTTTCGCCAGCTAGTCGAGAAAATATTCTTTATACTATTCAACATATGTCCTACTCAAAAAACTTAACCACCCAATATGATTTGTCTGTTGAAGGCCAATACGTTCAGGATGCAGACCGAATTGATGCCCTTGGTGCAATGGGTATTGCTCGCACTTTTGCCTACGGCGGTCACGCTAATAACGAAATCTATAATCCAAAAATCCCTGTGATTGATGTGCAGAATAAAGATGATTACCGCAACCATCCTTCAACTGCAATTAACCATTTTCATGAAAAACTTCTTAAACTAGAACATTCTATGAATACAGAAGCTGGCAAAGAGATTGCGCATGAGCGGACACTTTTTATGCGACAATTTCTTGACCAATTTATGGCTGAATGGCAAGGAAATATTTAAACAATTCGTATTATTTATTGTAGAATATAATTAGCAAGTCATTTTGAATTTAAGAAAGAGGTTATATCATTGGATAAACGTAAAGATACTTCAGCAAGCACTAAGCTATATCTAGCAACACCTTTTTTCAATCCTGACCAAGTTCGCCGTGTAGATGAGGCGACAAAAGCCTTAAATGCAAACCCTACTGTTGGTGTTGTTCATTTCCCATTTGATCACCAATACAAAGACACATCTTTTGACCGTGATCCAGAAGGTATTTTTGGTTCATTTGAATGGCAAGTAGCGACTTATCAAAACGACCTATCTGCAATGAATACTGCAGACGCTGGTGTTTTCTTATATGACGTTGAAAACGTTGATGACGGTACAGCCTTTGAGTTAGGTTTTATGCGTGCGATGCACAAACCTGCTATCGTTGTCTTATTAAGTGAAAATGGTTTAGAAAATAAAGAATTAAACTTGATGATTGCGCGTGGAGGTACTTACTTCATGACTGATATCAATGAATTAGCAACTTATGACTTCAACCACTTCCCAACAAACCCACTTCCAGATATGGATGTTATCTAAAAAAATGAAAAAGCATCAGGTTGGCCTGGTGCTTTTTGTATACCAAAAAAGCATGAAAGAAATTTTACCACCCTTTCATGCCTTTTAATATGTTCATTAAAGATCAAACAATCCATTCGTTTTTTTATCAGGCTAATCACTTTTGGTCGTTATGTTTTTACTTTAAACTTTAACAATCCAACCTTCAGGTGCTTCAACGTCACCATTTTGGATGCCCACTAATTCATCATACAATTTTTTAGTGATTGGGCCTACTTCAGTTTCTGAATAGAATACATGTTTATGGTCGTTATGGGTAATAAATGATACTGGTGAAATAACAGCCGCTGTACCACATGCTCCTGCTTCGCTAAAGCGGTCTAAATCATCAATATACACATCGCCTTCTTCAACTTCTAAGCCTAAACGATGTTCAGCTAACCAAAGTAATGAGTATTTAGTGATTGACGGTAAGATTGAAGGTGACTTAGGGGTCACAAATTTATTGGTATCTTTTTCAATACCAAAGAAGTTTGCGGAACCTACTTCTTCAATTTTCGTATGTGTAGCCGGATCTAAGTATACAACGTCAGAGTATCCTTGTTCTTTGGCTTCAATTCCTGGCTGTAAACTACCCGCATAGTTTCCACCAACCTTTGCTGCTCCTGTACCATGAGGTGCTGCACGGTCAAATTCAGATGTTGTAAAGGCTGTTGGCACCATACCACCTTTGAAGTAACGGCCCACAGGCATGGCAAATACTGTGAAGATATATTCTTTTGCTGCATGCACACCAATATTATCCCCTACGCCAATTAATGTTGGACGTAGGTAGAATGATGCACCTGTACCATATGGTGGCACATATTCAGCATTTGCTTTAATCACTTCTTTAACCGCATGAATAAAGTCCTCTTCTGGTACTTCAGGCATCACTAAACGAGCTGCTGATGCATTTAAACGTTTCGCATTTTGGTCAGGACGAAAAATTTGGATATCGCCTTCTTTTGTTTTAAATGCCTTCAATCCTTCAAAAGCACCTTGTCCGTAATGTAAAATTGGTGCCCCTTCTTCAATCTGAATCGTATTTTCAGTTTCCAAACCACTCTTATACCATTCGCCATCTTTCCAATAGGCACGCCAACGGTATGGTAAGTTTATATATTCAAAACCTAATTCTTCCCAATTGATATCTACTGTCATGCTACTCATCCTTTCAAATCATCTGTTTATATGAAATTCGTGTTGGTTTGGATATCATTCATCTAAGCAAATAAACGCCTCTCACGATTCATTAATATACTATTAGTTTAACACTATTTATTAGAAATAGGGTAGTTTATTTCTAATAAAAATGAGAATAAATCTCATTTTATTGTTTTTTGCTTTTTTATAAATAAATAAAAAGTGTTGTCCAAAATAGACAACACTTTTTGAAATATATTTAGTAACTAGCGCTTACCAATTTTTATAGGAAACCTGCAACGATTGGTACTAAAATAGCAATCACAATACCAGATACTACCATGGCAATACTTGACATTGCCCCTTGTAACTCATTAGTTTTCATCGATTCTGCAGTACCCATAGCGTGACTTGAAGTACCCATAGCTAAACCACGTGCAAAATATGAATCAATTTTTAGAAGTTTGAAGATCCATTCGTTCACCACAACACCAAAGATACCCGTCAAAACAACTGAACCAACAATAATCGGTGTAACACCACCAATAATCTTCGTAATATCAATAGCAATCGCTGTGGTTACTGATTTAGCTAATACTGAACGTAAAATTTCTTCGTCCATATTAAAGATAACAGCGACAATCAAGACACTCACAACTGCTGTAATCATTGCTGAAACAACAGTAATGATAATTGTCCAGAAGTTTTCTTTTAAAATATGGCGTTGTTTATATACTGGAATGGCTAAAGAAATAGTCGCTGGTGTTAAAAGATAAGACACAAAGCTGGCGCTCTCTTGGTAAACAGGAACATTCACCTTGCCAACAACTAAGATAGCAATAATTAAAATAACTGCAATTAACAATGGGTTGGCAATAGGTGTTTTTAATTTCTTGTTTATCCAAAGGGCAATCATATATACGCCTAGTGTTAGGAATAAGCCAAAAGACGGTAATAAATCAAATAAACTATTCATTATTTTTTTCCTCCGTTCTTAGCATCCTGACGTTTTTGTAGCGATTGTGCCACAAGACCAGCAACAGCCATTACAAGGACAGTTGTCACGGAAATTATCACTGACCATGATAACAAATGCGGCTGTAAACTTGCCCAAGAGGTAATAAAACCAGCACCTGGCACTACGAACATAGCAGGCATTACGGCAATTAACCATTCTCCTACATTTTCAACTTGTTCCATCTTTATCACACCAGTTATCAAGCAGACAAACAATATTAGCATGCCGTAAATTGAGGCTGGCAAAGGTAAAGGTAGTGTATGTGATAATACTTCAGCAATTAAAGTAATCACGATAATAATAAAAGCTTGTTTCAAATACTTCACTTTTTTAACGCTCCATTCTATTTAGTTTCGGTAAAATTCGCTAAACCATTTTGGCTTTGCGATGATGCATCACGAGGTTAGCATACTCATTTTTGATTGCATGAAAGTCGTCAACTTTTAACCACTCATACATTTTGCCACCATACATCGTCAATTGTTGTTCAGCAACCGCTGTCCCATCATGCTTTAAGTTAGCGTAATGGTAAACGTATGCACTAGCTTTCTCTTGCTTTAGATTAAAATAATCCATCATAGTTCCCGCGATATCATCCAATTGCCTATCTGATAAGGTCGTATGCAAGGTTTTATTCCGCATTTCTACGAAGCCAAGTAATAAGCCTGTATTGAGGAAAATCTCCGTATCCGATAGTTCCTCTGCATCGCTTGTATGCATTAAATCTAATAGTTTTAGCATATCCACTTTTTCAGCAGATAATTGTAAGCTTTCAGCCATGGCAGTATGGGTTAATGTTGCCGTGGCCTCATTAAAATGTTGTACGAAGGCTTTTGACGAAAGTGGTAAGTCTTTATAGTTGGTTGCCGGTACAACTCGCTCAAAAGTATCGTTGTACACGAAATACTTGCTGCCATCTTTACTGGCTAGCTGAAAATCAGCTCCTTCTGGATACCAATAAATACCCGCTACAGTTGGTTCCAGTTCAGCAATTTTATTAATATCGACAAGAAGTATGCTCTTTCCGTCCATAATTTCAGTTTGCGTATCCGTCGCAGCAAAAAAACGCCAACCACTATCACTTGGCATCAAGCTCTTTTCACGGAAGGCCCATAATAATGGCTGCTTACCTTCAAGTAGTGCTACCGAAGCTAAACAATTACCCCCGTTTGGAATCAATTGCTTGGTCATATTTATCCTCCGCATATTGTTGTAGATCAAATGTTGTTGAATAGATTTGTCTGTATCCATTTTAGCATAAAAATCGGCAAAAAATAATCATCCATTTGCCGAAAATATGCGGTTTATAATGGTTGTTAGCGATTGTATAAAATCAGTTTCCTGATCAATCATTGGGGTATGCCCCGCATCCGGTATAATCATCATTTCTTTTGTAGGTGCTTGAACCCTTTCAATCATTTTTTCAGACTGACTTCTTGGTACTTGGATATCATTTTCCCCAGAAATCAGGTAAAATGGCATACTGAATTCAAGGTCCCTTGCATATATATCTGTCGCTAATAACTCTCGATACAAGCGCTGGTTGAGTAATATACGATCAAGCATTTCCCGCTCACCTGCCGATAGCCTATCCACCTGATTGGTTAACAATAAAGGTAAATATTGGACAAAATCAGCTGTTCCAAACCCTAATTCACGCTGAACTGACCTTAAAATCGCCGCCTCATAAGCTAAAGTCAAAAAATTTTCCGTGTTAGGATAATCAGTTGAAATCTCACTTAATTGATCAAGTAGATCTTGACGCCCTAAACTTGTCGCCAATTCTCGCGTCTGACTTAAAGCCACTGCCTCATCCTCAACTGGTGTGACCACTTGCCCAATACCCACATAAAAAGCCACATCATCCGGATGGTCAAGCGCATAAGAGACCCCTAACGCCGACCCCCATGAATGACCAACAATGCCCACTTGTTCAACCCCATAACGGGCCTTGGTATATGCAACTAAATCTGTTAAAGAAGCCTGTAAATCGACCATATTGGGTTCTACATTTGAATTAACTTCATAAGTTTGACCTGCACCAATCTGATCCCAAAAAAGTACATTCAGCTGATCAGATAAACCAACCAAAGTATCTGCTTGGTTTGTATAAGAAAAGCCTGGTCCCCCATGGAGGAAAATCGCCACCGGTAAGCCTTCACCCTGACCTACCTCATACACATACTGGTCTAGCCCATTCAACCGCAGAAAATGACTCTCTTGAATGCCTGAATCTCTTAGCTCAACTGCCGGTAAATCAGCCAGTTTTGCATTAAATTGACTCAATGCCTCTTCTCCATTGGCCTCAAAATCTTTCGTGAAAAGGGATGGCTCTTCATCCAAGCTAGCAACCTCCTCATCCACATTCAGCGTATCCAAATCTACACCTTTATCCTGGTAATTTAACCCGCAACCAGTAAGTACAACACTGGTTACCAATAACACAAGCCAGTTTTTCATACTATCTCCCCCTCTTTTCTATCATTATATAGAAAAAGACGCAGTGACAAATCACATACGCCCTTAAAATGAAATAGTAATCCATTATCAGCTTTTTTCTAGTTATTAGGAGAAGTAAGCCTAATCTATTTAAGTTTTTTCTCGATTTTCTTTTCAGTTTTCTTTGCTACTTTAGGTATCACACGGTAGTTTTTTCGGATAAATTTTGGAAATTTTTGTTTATTAATAATTTGCATAAAGGTATCAGATGTATAAACTGCAAGCGCAATAGCCAAGGCAGTAAATAGCGTACCCCCTAGTTCAGTAAAGCCTTGGGCCGTATTCCCTTGAATAAAGGCTAATGCCGTTCGGTACATGCCACCTCCTGGCACAAAGAGGAAGAAGGCTGGAATAAAGAAAACTGTTACTGGTTCTCGAAAAATACGCGCATACATCTGGGAAATTATGGCAATAACCAAGGAACCAAAATAAGTAGCCATTATTTCTGAAAAACCACCAAGATGTAAACTTATCAGATAACTACCCCAGCCAGCAATATTAATGAGTGGCGTCCAAAATAGAACTTTTCGTGGTCCTTCAATCGTTAAAATTGCGAACAAACCTACCCCATAAGCACCTATTAATTGTAAAATAATATCCATTACCTTCATTAATATAAACCTCCAATCAACGCAAGACCCAGTGCTGCGCCTAAGGCAATCATTAAGGCATTCAAGAAGGCTTCTGTTGCTCTAGAAACGCCCGCAATGTAGTCCTCATGAAAAATATCACGTAAGGAGTTCGTTATGGCCGTTCCTGGAACCATTGGCATCAATGTAGAAATAATTACAATATTGATATCTGTATTCGATAATACATAGGCTTGCATTAAATAAGCAGCCACGGTTACAACAAATGCTTGAATAATATTTGAAAAACCTTCACTAATATAGTATTTATCCACTAGACGGTATAATAAGGCTAAAATTAAACCATTAATTGAAGACAAGATCAACTCGTTAATACCTCCCCCAAAAAGGAAAGAGAAAGCTGCAGCTAAACCAACTACCCCGATTGATACTTGTAATTTTGAATATTGGGGCTTCTGGAACCGAATAACCTGTAACCGCTCATAAGCTTCGTCAATTGAAATATTACCTGAAGTCAATTCACGTGAAATATGATTCACTTGGGTAATTTTATTTAAATTGTTAGAACGGCGTGTAATTCTCTTAATACCAGTAAACCCAGAACCTTCAAAAGATGGGTCATCAAGGGTCATATAAAGACCTGTTGAAAGAGAGATTGCCACTGCATATGCTGCATTTGATGTTGTTAAAATACGGTTCATCGTATCTTCAACACGATATGACTCTGCATTACTTTCTGTCATTATTTGCCCGGCTAACAGGGCAGTTTCTAAAATTTTCTTATTTAAGTCTACCATTTTGACCCACCCTTTCTCATAATCCACGGCTATTGTACCATAGGTCATCAAAGAATAAAGATGCCACTTTCCATGTAAATGTATCCTATTTCAACCTGTCTTCTAACCCAAGTCAGGTCAAATTTATGCTATAATTGCCCCGACTAATTAGATGAAGGAGCAATTAATTATGATTACCATGGCAGGCATGATCGGTGTTGGTAAGACTACTTATACCCACCATATGGCAAAAATGTTTCAAGCAGAACCACTTTTTGAAGAGGTATCAGAAAATCCAATTTTGGATGCATACTACAGCGAACCGACGAAATATGCTTTTTCACTGCAAATTTACTTTTTAAACCAACGCGTTAAAAGTATTAAACGCGGGATGAAATTTGACCGTGCAATATTAGATCGGTCAATTTATGAAGATGCTTTATTCACTCAGGTAAATAATATTAACGGCAATATATCAGATGTAGAGTGGCAATTGTACCAAGATTTATTGGCCAATATGATGGACGATGTTCATATTATTTCAGAATCAACCAACCAATCACCGGAATTACTTGTCTACTTACATGCGCCTTTCGATTTAGTCCTTGAGAAAATCAAGCGTCGTGGGCGTCCATACGAACAAGTAGAAGGTCGACCAGATTTACTAGCCTACTATAAGCAACTACACACCCTATATGATGAATGGTACGCAAACTATGACCATTCAGCTAAAATGGCCATTGATGTTAGCCAATTTGACATTTTAACAAATAAGGACCAAGAAATCGTTGCGAAAAAAATTCAAGATAAGTGGGCAACACTCCAAAAAAATTAATCACTATAATTACTACCACTTGAGCTTTTTTTACTTTGTTAAATCACTTCCATATATATTCTAATAGTGAGAGAAGTTGTGGAGCCGTAAAAACTAATGAAATAATATATGAACTTACCTTAGAATATATGGTTAACATGCCAATATTAGCTTGTTAACCAATATAATAGAAATTGTTCTTTAATATTGATCAGTTAAATATCATATAATGCATATCCTTTGCATGCTATGGATATGCATTATATGATATAAGTATCAAAGCTTAAGGAGGCTATAAATTATGGCAAAAATTGCAACTGTATTAGCAAACTTATTTGAAGACTCTGAATATACTCAACCAAAGAAAGCTTTAGAAGCAGCAGGACATGATGTAATAACTATTGGTGTTAAGGCTGGTGAAATTGTTCAAGGTAAAACAGATGGAACGGAAGTAACCATTGAAAAAGCTATTGATGAAGTGAAAGCTGAAGAATTTGATGCATTGTTCATTCCAGGTGGTTACTCTCCTGACCAATTACGCGCAGATGAGCGTATGTTAGACTTTGTGCGTCATTTCGATAGCAATAACAAGTGGATTTTCACCATCTGCCATGGTCCTCAATTATTGGTCAATGCTGATACCTTAAAAGGTAAAGACATTACCGCAGTCAAACAAGTGGCAATTGATGTAAAAAATGCTGGTGCAAACTTCTATGACAAAGAGGTTGTGATTGATGAAGCTGGTAAATTAATCTCAAGCCGTACGCCTGAAGACTTACCTGCATTTGATCAAGCTATTGTCGACGCATTGAAATAAACGCTAAACTAGCTGAAAGCAAGCGTTGCACCTGAATAGGTGTAGCGCTTTTTTTGATAACACTTTTTATAGAAAAAAACTACCTCGCAAAAGGTAGTTTTTTGTGCCTTCAACTTATTAGCCAAATGTTTTCTTGACCCGTTGAATATAAGGCACTTTGTCTATTCTGACCAGGACTAGGTAGGCAATTAATGACCCTGATAATGCCCCTAAGATAAACCGCGGTGTATAGACAAACCAATACATACCTTGGGCAGACCCTGTAAACCAGACCATGATTGGGTAAGAGAGTAAGGACCCAATCAAGCCTGTTCCAATAAATTCGCCTATTATGGCACCAAGATATGTATTCATCCATTTATAACCCACACCAGCCAGAAAGGCCCCAAATACGGCACCAGTAAGTGCTAGCGGTGGAATCCCAAGCAAGATCATCCGGAGAATCCCACATGCGAGTGCCATCACTGTCCCGTATATGGGACCCATCAACACAGCAGCAATCACATTCATAACACTAGACATTGGGGCAATCCCTTCCACCCGAAATAGTGGTGAAAGGACAACATCCATGGCTACCATCATGGCTAAGATCGTCATTTTTTGTACTTTATTATTTGTCAACATGTTGGATACCCTCCGGCCAAGTTTCAAAATTAAAAGCCATTTCCCAGAAATTAAATTCCATTCTAGCACTTACGACAAATGCGGAAATCATACTATCCTGGTCTTCCTGACTAGACTCAGCGTACAGATGGTTCAATAGGGCACATTCCTTTTCGATAGCCTCACTTGCTTCTTCCCCGCCGTATGTCTCAATCCATCTTTGGTAGATTGGGACAGGTGACGTCACATTTAATTGTCTTAACCGTTGACCAATTTCAAAATACAGCCAAGAACATGGCAATAAACTAGCCGCCGCAATCGCATCATTATTTTCCACTAACTGCCGGTACATATGTGACACATAGTGGTAAGCAGTTGGCGCAACGCCGGTTTCTTTTAACTCGTCATCCGTTACCGCCAATTCTTCAAAAAAGTTGGCACGAATCGCTAATTCACCTTCCGCTAAATGGCCGGCATTTTCAAGCATCTGCGTCTTTAACGCAGGCTCATCAGTAATTTCCGCGACTTTCTCATAAAGAGCTGAGAAGTGACGCAAATAATAAGCATCTTGGATCAAATAGTAACGGAAGTTTTCAATGGGTAACGTCCCATCTTGTAACTGCAAAATAAAAGGATGGTGGAAACTCCCCTCCCAAAAGGGTCTCGTTTGACTGCGGGCGATTTCTGTAAAAGTATTCTCCATTAAATCATATTCTCCAATCTCATAATCATATTGCCGACGACAATTAAACTCATGCATAAAACAATAGCTGGTGTAGACATTTTCCATTGACGGTACTGGCGGCGCGGCTGGTCTTCAGAGAAACCTCTAGAATACATGGCTTCTGCGTACCGGTCCCGCCAATTGAGGGCTAGAAAGATCACTTTCACATAATAGAGAGGTGACCATGGATATAATTTCTTCCCCCTTAATAAACTGGCATCATGCATACTCTTGATTTCCCTTTGAATTTCAGGCACAGCATGTATCACAACCAACAAGCCATAGATAAAAATAGCCGGCACTTTATACTGTTCAAAAATTAGTAAGCAATCTTGTAAGTCAACCGCAACCATAAATCCTATTCCTAAAGCCGCAAAGGCATAGGTTCTAGTGAATAATACCCAGGCGTCATCAAGTCCACTTCCTTGGATATAGACCGACCAAAAAGTAGTGATGGCGGGAATAAAAGGTAGGGCTAATAAAAATACCAGTACACCAAATCGTTTTTTAACAGCTAAGTAGGCCACAACCATCAATAAGACATAAATATTCAGCCAAACCGAATAGGTAAAAGATATTTCAATCGTGAACAAGAATACCAAGGCCAGAATAGCTGGAATCGCTGTCTTCTTCTCTTCCATCAATTATCAAACCTCCTTCAGCACTTGATTGGACAAGTGAATATGATGATCACTTACACCTTCGAGCGGACCAAGGCGATGAGACACGATCAAGAAATCCGTATCTCTTTTCTTGTCTTTAATCCAATCCGCAAAGTAATCACTGGCTTTCTGGTCCAAACCCGCAAAAGGCTCATCCAGCATTAAAAACTCGTGGTCTAGACTCAACAAGGCGATTAATTGCACCATCTTCTTCTGCCCTTCGCTTAAATGATATAAACTTCGGTCTAAAACGTGGCTTATATGCAAGTCTTCAAGTGCCTGCATCTGTCGGTCACGAATTTCACCAGCATCTTCATTTGGAAAACGTAACTCACTCGCTACTTCCAACGTCACAAATTGTTGGGCTGCATCTTGAACAGCCAAGGTGAGTGATTCGTATAAGCTTTTCTTGCCCCAAAACCTTGAAAGTCTCCGGTCCTGAAACCGCATCTTGCCCTTGTAAGGGTGTAACTGGGCCATGGCCTTTAACAAAGTTGATTTCCCCGCCCCATTATCGCCAGTTAGGGTGGATACCCCTTTTTGAAAAATGAATTTTTCTTGGTGAAGCAGGGTTTTATCGCCTTGTTTGATCGCAATATTTTCCAAGGTGAAAGCTGATTCGCTGCTAGCTTGACCACTAGTCAACAATGGAATAGGCGCTTTTTCCGGCAAGGTGGTTACATCTGCTTCAGAAAGTTGGCCATCTCGCATGATAAAGAATCGGTTGATTAGCCCCTTATAGTCAGTCAACTCATGGTCTATCACCACAATCAACTTGCCTTGCTGTCTTAATTTCGCCAATACGTTAATCAAGAAAAGTCTAGAGGTTGGGTCAATTGATGCAAAGGGTTCGTCTAAAAAGAAAACTGGTGGATTGACTGCAATCAAGATAGCCAAGGCCGCCCGCTGCTTCTCCCCACCTGACAGGGTCATCAAGTCTTGCTCTAGTAAATGTCTGATACCCAAATCGTCAACCGCTTGGTTTAAGCGTACTTTGGCCTGGTCATAAGGTAGACCGCAATTTTCTAAAGCAAAGAAGCATTCCCGTTCCAGGGTTCGCATGGTAAATTGTTGACCCGGATTTTGAAACATCAACCCGATTTTCTGAGC
The DNA here is from genome assembly GCF_002083135.2 of Aerococcus viridans. Classification (NCBI taxonomy): domain Bacteria; kingdom Bacillati; phylum Bacillota; class Bacilli; order Lactobacillales; family Aerococcaceae; genus Aerococcus; species Aerococcus viridans. Next base: position 784,494 of record NZ_NBTM02000001.1, read on the forward strand.
TTTTTCTGGAATAGTATAGTCTGACATCCGCTGGCCATCCATTACAACATTCCCTTGAAAACTTGCACCATTGAAGCCAGCTATGGTATGGATGAGGGTGCTTTTGCCGCTACCACTATCACCTGTCAGTAAGATAAAATCGCCTAGCTGCCAATCACAAGAAATCCTGTCTAGGATGACGGTCTCATTTTTCCGGACGGTCAAGTCACTAATTTGTACTAAGGCACTCATTGGGCAAGTCCTTTGGCTTGGACCCTGTTGAATAGGCTAACGATTTGTTTAGTTAAAAAGACACCGAAAAATGTCACTGAAATCAGACGAACTAAGAATAAAGCCACGACAAAGCCAAGGCCATAAGTCGCGTAGCCAAATTTGAAGAATTCAAAGGCAAAACTAAATACCGTTGTCCCAATGGCACCATAAACTAAAGTCGTCGTATCATAGCGTTCGTATTTGGTAACAAAGAAGCCCGCTTCAGTACCCAGTCCTTGAATTAAGCCAGAAAGTAAAACGCCAGCCCCAAAATATGACCCATATAGCATCTCGGCAAGGGCGGCAAAAACCTCACCTAACAAGGCACTACCCACTTTCGGGATCAACATACCCGCCACTGGCGCTGCAATCGTCCACATACCAAATAAGATTTCATTGGCAAATGGTGTTAAACCAAACGGTGTTAATAGGGACACTAAAATGGCATATAGGACACCAGCGCCCATAAATACAGCTCCAAATAAGAAAGCTAGAAATGCTAAAAAGATGACGTCGGGCAAGGCCCATTTAAATTTTTCCATCAAAAAAACCCCTTTTCCTATATTTTAAAAATAGAGGCATAAGGGGTGAGCAAAGACGAATTCGCTTCTTGTTTTAAACACTTTAATAAACTATCCAGACACACTTGGTCCGATAGTTTCCGTATCATAAACATTTTTACATTTCCCTTCGCCAGTATTAACTGTGTCAGGTTCAATGGGTATAATCTCAGCTTTCGGCACCCCAAATGTCACTACTATATTCATTTGTATCCGATATTACCATATCGATATGAAAAAGGAAACCTAAAAATGACTATTATTTGAGTTATGCAATTTTACATAGCAATATTTATGTTTATCAATTATTTTCCGATCACCTTTTTTCATCACAAAAAATAGCATCGCATCAAAGTATATAAACTCTGATACGACGCCTTTTATAAGATGGACCGACAGGGGCTCGAACCCTGGACCCACGGATTAAGAGTCCGTTGCTCTACCAACTGAGCTACCAGTCCAAATTCATTAATTTGCCAAATACAATACTAAAATTTTACACCCAATCAAGGAATCTTTCAAGGCATTGTACTTAAAAAATATATATTTACCCTAAATAGCCATCCCTCAAAAAAGGATGGCTAATATTTTAAGTATTATACTTTTTATAACTATACTTTAAAGCGCTTTAAGCGAAGGGCATTTAACAACACAGAAACTGAACTCAAGCTCATGGCTGCACCAGCAAACATAGGACTTAATAATGGGCCACCAAACAGGTAGAGGATACCCATGGCGATTGGAATCCCAACCACATTATAGGCGAAGGCCCAAAAGAGATTTTGTTTAATGTTGAGAATAGTTGCTTTACTCAACTCAACTGATGTTGGTACGTCCATTAAGTCGCTACGCATCAAGACAATATCTGCTGATTCAATGGCTACATCAGTCCCGGAACCAATGGCAATTCCGACATTGGCTTGGGCAAGCGCTGGTGCATCATTGATCCCATCACCAACCATGGCCACGTGTAAGCCTTCATCTTGTAATTTCTTCACTTCATTAGCCTTGTCTTCCGGCAAGACTTCACTAAAGACCCGGTCGATACCGACTTGTTTGGCAATCGCCTCAGCTGTCCCCTTGTTGTCGCCTGTGATCATGGCCACTTCAATGCCCATTCGGTGTAATTTTTGGATAGCTGCTATAGAGTTTTCTTTGACCGTATCCGCTACTGCGATAATCCCTAATAATTGGCCGTCAACCCCAACAAACATGGGCGTTTTACCCTCAGTAGCCAATTGGTCAGCCACAGCTCTTGCATCCGATAAATCTATATTGTGATCAGCCATTAATTTACTGTTGCCTAACAAAACGATTCGGTCATTCAAGCTAACTTGTAAGCCGTGTCCAGGAATCGCTTGGAAATCTTGGCTAGCTGTTAATGCCAACTTGCGGTCCTTGGCTTCAGCTACAATCGCTTCACCTAGTGGATGTTCTGACCCCACTTCTGCAGACGCTGCAACTTGCAAAATATCATCTGCATCCGCGCCATTGAAAGCTTTAATATCTGTCACTACAGGTTTGCCTTCGGTAATGGTACCTGTTTTGTCAAAAACAATGGTTTGAACTTTATGAGTTTCCTCTAGGGCATCCCCACTCTTAATCAAGACGCCATTTTCGGCACCCTTACCAGTCCCCACCATAATCGCTGTTGGCGTCGCCAAACCTAAGGCACATGGACAAGCAATCACTAGAACGGAAATGGTAATTGACAAGGCAAATACCCATGATTCTTGCCCTAGGAAATGCCAGGCAAGTCCAGAAATCGCCGCTAAGCCCATCACAATGGGTACGAAAATACCCGACACTTTATCTGCTAATTTAGCAATCGGCGCTTTAGACCCTTGCGCTTCTTCAACAAGTTGGATAATTTGCGCAAGGGTTGTGTCCTTGCCGACCTTAGTGGCCTTGAATTGGAATGTCCCATTTTTGTTGATAGATGCACCAACAACCTTGTCGCCTACCCTTTTTTCAATTGGGATACTCTCCCCAGTAATCATGGCTTCGTCAACCGCTGAGCTGCCCTCAACGACCTCGCCATCAACTGGTATTTTCTCGCCAGGGCGAACGACCAAAATATCGCCCGTCACCACCTGGTCAATCGCCACTTCAACCTCTTGACCGTCGCGCATTACTCGGGCCATTTTCGGTGCCAAGCCCATCAATTTTTTAATGGCTTCAGACGTCTTGCCCTTAGACACAGTCTCCAAATATTTCCCTAAAGTAATTAATGTCAATATAACCGCTGCTGACTCAAAGTATAAGTCAGGATGACCGTGACCCACATGCAGCTGGCCGGACACCAATAGACCTGTCATCACAATCCCTTGACCAAGCGCTGCCGCTGTCCCAATAGCGATCAAGGAATCCATATTGGGGTGTCCTTTAAAGAGGGCTTTAAAACCCACTTTGTAGAAGTCGCGTCCCAAATACACTACCGGTAAGGTCAGCAACAACTGGATAGCCGCAAAATTCACGGCATTGGTCATTGGATTCAAGAATTCAGGTAAGGGTAAACCGCCAAAGGGTAGCATAGGACCCATGGCTATATAAAGTAAAGGCACAGTGAAAACGGCAGACCATAAAAAGCGGCGCCATAAAGCTTGGATATGGGCACTTTGACGCTCGGCTTGACTAGTCCCTTCCTGTTCACTGGTTTCCAATTTGGCTTGGTAGCCCGTATCTTCAACTGTATGAACTATATCAGAAACATTTAGGGCCGCTTCATCAAAGGTCACTGTCATTTTTTCAGTGGCTAAATTCACATTTACCGATGAAACAGAAGCTAATTTACCTACCGATTTCTCAATCGCTTGGGCGCAAGACGCACAGGTCATCCCTTCAATTTCAAAACTGGTCGCCGATAAATTTTTCACCGCCTTGTAACCTGCATTTTCAACTGCCTGAGTGATATCAGCCTCTGAAACTTGTTGGTCATCATAAGTAACCGTCAACTTTTCAGTTGCCAAGTTCACATTCGCAGCATCCATGCCGGCTAACTTGCCTACCGATTTCTCGACCGCTTGCGCACAGGATGCACAAGTCATGCCTTCAATTGTATAAGTATCTCTCATCATGCATCATCCTTTAGACGAAAATTATTGCGGGTTGGCTGTATAGCCCGCTTCCGCAACAGCAGCCACAATGGCCGCACTATCTACTACTTGATCATCAAATTTGACCGTTAACACTTTGCTTTCAACCGGTACATCCGCTGCTTCAACGCCATTTAAGCCAGTTACTTCCTTTTCAATACGCGCCTTGCAGTGGGCACATGACATATCTGGGACTAAGTAAGTTTTCGTATTCATATTAAAACGCTCCTTATTTATGTATGTGTTTTTATATTGTTTACATTTGTAATCTTAATAAACTTAATATACCTTTACTGATTACGCTTGTCAACGATAAAGTCGCCATTTTTTCAATTTCCTAAAAAATGAAGGCTAAATAGCTCATGTGGTGAATTCTTCCTCATCAATAACTGGATTCACTATCATTGTCCATAATAGGATTATTCACTAGAATTTGTTCCCTATCCGTTACACACGACAAGGAATACCTATCCGGTTAAATCGTAGTTCTATTTCCTTTGCAATTAGACCTGAATTACCAAGTCCATAAATACAGATAGCTTTATATTCAGTAATGTCCTGACTAATCTGGTTTAAACTACCGTCTTGTGTTAATTCAGAGGGCTTTTTTAATAGCGTACTATAGTCCGTTAACACACTAGAAATCCCAATATTCATTTCTTGAACCAAAAAAAGCAGGACTATCAAAGCCCCGCTTATGAATATCTTATAAATGTTGTATCTAATTAGCTATTCCAAATATCTTCTAAAATGTTTGTTTGCGTACGGTCTGGACCTACAGAGAATGTAGCGATGTTCACGCCAACCAATTCTGCTACACGTTCAACGTATTGGCGTGCATTTGCTGGTAATTCTTCTAAAGTCTTACAAGCAGTGATATCCTCAGACCAACCTGGCAACTCCTCGTAAACTGGTGTACATTCAGCCAATTGTTGTAGACTTGCTGGGTAGTGGTCAATGCGTGTACCATCAGCTGTTTCGTAAGCTACACAGATCTTCACTGTTTCTAACCCTGACAATACATCAATTGAATTCAATGATAAATCAGTTAATCCAGAGATACGTTTAGAGTGACGCATCACAACAGAGTCGAACCAACCAACACGGCGTGGACGGCCAGTAGTTGTACCAAATTCGCGTCCAACTTCTCTGATTTGATCACCAACCGCATCAAATAATTCAGTTGGGAAGGCACCTTCACCAACACGCGAAGTATAAGCTTTCGCTACACCCACAACTTTATTAAAGCGTGTTGGTCCAACACCAGTACCAACTGTCGCACCACCTGAAACTGGATTAGATGATGTTACATATGGGTATGTACCTTGGTCGATATCCAATAGGTTACCTTGAGCACCTTCAAATAAGACATTTTCGCCGCGGTCTAAGAAGTCATTAATAATCACTGAAGTGTCCGCTACATAGCCTTTGATTTCTTGGCCATAAGCGTAGTATTCTTCATATACTTCTTCAAAGTTCAAGGCTTGACCACCGTAGATTTTCGTAATGATTTGATTATTGAATGCTAGATTCGCCTTAAGCTTAGCAGCGAACGTATCTTTTTCCAATAAGTCACACACACGAATACCGCTACGGCTAGCTTTGTCAGTATAAGCTGGACCAATACCTTTAATTGTTGTACCAATCTTGTCGTCGCCCTTAGCTTCTTCTTGAAGACGGTCCAACTCAATATGATAAGGTAAAATCACATGAGCACGGTCTGAAATACGTAAGCCGCTCACATCAATGCCATGGTCCTTTAGGTAGTTCAATTCTTTAATCAATGCTTTCGGATTTACAACAACGCCGTTTCCGATGATAGATAACTTCTCAGATGAAAAGATACCTGATGGAATTAAGTGTAAAGCGTACTTAGTGCCGTCAAATTGAATCGTGTGACCTGCGTTGTCCCCACCTTGGTAACGTACGATCACTGATGCATCTTTGGCTAGAAAATCGGTAATTTTACCTTTACCTTCGTCTCCCCACTGTGTACCTACTACGACAATCCCTGACATAAATGATTTTCCTCTCTGTTATGCAAACATTTCATCATCAGTTCTAAAGCTCACTGATGAAAATTTGTTAAATTCTTTTGTAAAAATAAGTTTCACTGTTCCACGCGCACCGGACCGGTTTTTCTCGATAATAACCTCTACGATATTATCTTCTAGTCTCGGTTCGCCACCATCATCATCTTCGCCCTCGCCACGTTCATAATAATCATCACGATATAGGAAAGCAACGATATCCGCATCCTGCTCGATTGATCCCGACTCACGAATGTCAGAAAGGACGGGACGTTTATCCTGCCGCTGTTCCACACCACGTGATAATTGAGATAAGGCGATTACAGGCACGTGTAATTCTTTGGCGATTTTCTTTAATTGTCGCGAAATATCAGACACTTCTTGTTGTCTGTTTTCATTTCGTTTACCAGACCCTTCAATTAATTGAAGGTAGTCTATCACAATTAAGTCCAGGCGCCCCCGTTCTTTAAGTAGACGTCTACTCTTAGAACGAATTTCGGTTACCCTAATACCTGGTGTATCATCAATATAAATATCCGCTTCCGATAGCGCCCCTGAAGCAACGATCAAATCTGACCATTCATCTTCAGTTAGCTGTCCGGTCCTTAAATGACCAGCATTTATACTACCTTCCGCACAAATCATACGATTTACCAGAGATCCAGCCCCCATCTCCAAAGAAAAGACTGCGACAACACCATCTTGCTTAGTTGCCACATTCTGTGCGATATTCAAAGCAAAGGCTGTCTTACCAACGGCCGGACGTGCTGCTAGAATAATCAACTCTTCTGGTTGCAGCCCAGCTGTCATCGCATCTAGATCAGGATAACCAGTTGGAATCCCTGTTACGTCCTGACCATTTTTAGATAAATCATCTAAATTTTGCATAGACTCGAACACGACATCTCGAATATGGATAAATCCATTTCGATTTCGGTTTTCTGCCACATTTAAAATAGACTTTTCAGCCTCATCTAAAATGACAGATACTGACTCCTCTTGCTCAAAACTATCGCGGGCAATCTTATTAGAAGCTTGAATCAGCTTTCTCAATAAAGATTTCTCTTCAACTATGCGGGCATAGTATTCCGCATTCGCTGCAGTCGGGGTATCATTTGCCAATTGGAAAATGTACTCGTAGCCGCCAACATTTTCAAGCATATGCATGTTATTTAATTTTTGTTGAACCGTTAATGCATCAATTGCCTCATCATCCCGGTTCAGTTCTTCCATCGCTTCAAAAATAAGTTGGTTTGCACGACTATAAAAATCATCGGCAGAAACATACTCCAGCACTGAAATGAACACATCGGAATCAAGTAAGATGGCACCGAGCACAGCTTGCTCAGCCTCTATACTTTGAGGCGGTGTTGTATGATCTAAATTCTCCGCCAAATCAGCACCTCCATCACCTAACTATTATACTAAAAAACATAAGCAAATTGATATAAAAATTGAATAAAATAGGAGGCCAGGAAATCATCCTAGCCTCCAACATATAGATAGACTAGCCCTATTCTTCGACGATATGTACGCGAATAGTAGCTTCAACATCATGATGTAATTTTACAGGTACATTTGTGTAACCAAATGAACGGATTGGTTCGTCCAAGTCCATTTTACGTTTGTCTAATTTAATACCGTATTGTTTCAACATGCCAGTAGCAATTTGTTTAGATGGGACTGAACCAAATAAACGGCCGTCTTCTCCACCCTTAGCTTTAATCGTTACGACTGTTTTCTCGTCTTCGATTTTCGCTTTTAAGTCTTTTGCTTCTTGTAGTTCTTCTTGCGCTTGTTTCTCATTGGCTTTTTCTTTACCACGTTGCGCAGAAACAGCACTTGCTGTAGCTTCCTTGGCTAAACCTTTTTTCAATAAGAAGTTTTGGGCATAGCCATTAGGGACTTCTTTTACTTGACCCTTTTTACCTTGATTTTTAACATCTTGTAGAAAAATAACCTTCATGATTATTCATCCTCCTCATCTTTATCCATAATAACAGATTTTAACATGTCTACTGCTTCAGAGACAGTCACATCTGAAATTTGTGTAGCAGCATTCGATAAATGACCACCACCACCTAACTCTTCCATTGTACGTTGAACATTAATCGTTCCAAGACTACGTGCAGAAATACCTACCCGACCGTCTTCTCTTAGATAAACCACAAAAGAAGCATCCACGTTACGCATAGATAGCAAAGTATCAGCTGCTTGGGCAGCCGTAACTGAGTCATAGACATCCTTATCTCCACCACTAGCAATACCCAGATTGCCAGAAATCAATTCAACATTTTCAATTAATTGATTACGTTTAATGTAGTCCGTTAAGTCCTCTTTCAATAGGTTTTGAATCATAAATGAATCAGCACCTACAGATTTTAAGTAACTAGCTGCATCAAAGGTTCTTGACCCTGTACGTAGAGAGAAATTACGTGTATCCACGATCATACCCGCTAACATAGCAGTTGCTTCAATTCGTTTAATTGGTTCACTTTCTTGATTTTGATACTCGAAGAACTCTGTAATTAACTCACTTGCAGAAGAAGCATAAGGCTCAATATATTCTAACAATACATTATCCGGCACTTCTTCACCCTTACGGTGGTGGTCAATAATAATAACAGGTCTATTCGGTGTAATCAAGTCTGGAGCAGTGGTAATTGACGGACGATGCACGTCCACCAAGAATAGTAGGGAATCCTGTGCCATCAACTCTTCCGCTTGTTCAGGCGAGATGATTGATTCCGCAATTGATCCATCCTTACGTAACTCTACCAATAAACGTTCAATATCATCATTAACACGACTTTCATCAATAATCACATAACAAATTTGATTATTCATTTGAGCAATACGACGAATACCCAAGCAGGCACCAATAGCATCCATATCAGGGTAATCATGCCCCATAACGAATACTGAAGACGTGTTTTGAATCATCGTTGAAATAGTATTGGCGATTTGACGTGAACGTACACGTGTACGTTTTTCCATCGGGTTTGTCTTACCACCATAATAACGCGCTTTTTGATTTTTAGTACGGACAACGACTTGGTCACCCCCACGACTTTGCGCAAGGTCTAAGTTAGACTGTGCTTGTTCAGAAATATCATCCACATCAATAATGTCATCTTTCTCTTGGTAAGAAATTCCCATAGAAATCGTTAATGGTGTATTAGCCTTTGATGTTTTGTCACGAAGGTTGTCAACGACCACAAACTTATTCTCTTCCATTCGAGACAACTGACCATAAGTTGATACCAGTAAGAAATGATCATCATCCAAACGTTTAATATAAGAATCATAATTCTTAGCCCACTTAGATAAATCACTCGTTACCAAGTTATCAATCGTAGATTTTCTTCTATCATTCATTGAAGATACCGTTTCATCATAATTATCAATCACGATATGACCAATTACAATACGGCCAAGGTCAGCATGCTCAGCAATAATCCCGTACTCGGTTGCATCAATAAAGTACATAGCATGCTCATCTCTTAAATAAGTTACCTCGAAATGCGCATTCTTCCACTGAAATCGTTTAGATTTCAATGACGGATCTTCCTGGAATTCCTTGTATAATTCAAAAATTTCTTCATCTAAATCATTAATATCTAATCCAATGATTTCCTTCTGGTAGAAGTACTTTTGTAAAAAGGGGTTTACCCATTCAATTGTTGGATCATTTTCATCGAAGACAATAATACCAATAGGCATCTTCAATAAAATTTCACTTTGCACAGATTTAATCTGGTTACCTAATCCTAAGATATATTCACTTAAGGCGGTTAACATCTGGACCAAAGCAAAACCAAGTAAACCTATTACAACAACAATCAAACTAACAATTACAAAACCCATTTGTAAACTAACTGCTGCACTAATACCGGTCACGATAATTAATAATAATAGCGCGATAATAAGTGGCCATATAATTGCCGACTTCAATAAGAAAGAAGGAATTTTAGACTGCCAATTCTCTCTCTTCATAATAATCTCCTTTAGGTCAAAATTCGACACTTTAACATATACTATTTTAACACAATCTTAAGAAACAATCATTTTTATATATTTTAAGTCGTTGCCAAACACTTGTTCTGTTATAATTGTTTCACGTGAAACAATTAAATGGTATCTAATCATAATGGGATTATTGATTTCTAAATGAAAATTTTAATATCTATATATTTTATAAAAATCTTATGTGTTGAAAAAATAATTTAAAACCCTATTACCATATTGTATAAGCATTTTTAAAATCGACAAACCCCTGTAATTGATATGGTCTTATTTCTAGGTAGGAAATATAAATTTTTTAATCGTTTCAAGTAAGTAGAAAATAGATATAATATTTCTTTAAATCGGTATCATTCATGTCTTATCAAAAATATCAAAGTCAAAAACTTCTTTAAGAAATAACCAACATGCATGTTTCACGTGAAACATGCATACTAATTGCAACGAGTCTTATGTGATCGCATGTTTTATAATGTGAGTACTCTCCGATACTAAAATATCTTACCTCAGACCACTAACAAATGCTTCTAAGGACGCTATAAGTCATTGTATTGATTCACCTTTGAATTATCCTATCCGCAAAGCAAATTGTTCTAAAGAGGATAGATTTTTATACCAGCCTACCCCCACTCACTAGAAGCTATTTATTTACCGTAAATCAAATTGATGAATGAAAGTAATTATCCAATAGCTAGCTACAAATTGAAATAACCGACGATGAATGAAGTTTCACGTGAAACATCATCGAAGGACAAAATGATTACAAGTTTATTGAAGTAGCTACTATATAATCTTAAATCAATAGAATCCATATCCATACTGTTAGTCCTAACTATATTAATTAGACACCCAACTTGTCAGCTTATTGGATAGCTACTAACTACATCAATACATCACATCATCCATCTGTTAAACCTAGAATATAATGAAGTTCTTTGGTTTGCTGCTATAAAATGTTTTAGTATATCACAGTGCACAGTAATAAGTAATAAAAAATAAGTATTTATTTCACAGAAAACTTTAGGACATTATTCTTGTACTACTAGTATTAACTTATTACTACCTTTGCCTGCTGCATATAAGTTCTATTATTCTAAAACCTTCTATTTATATCAGAATAATACTAATAGAGTCTTTTATGGAGAATTGTTTCACGTGAAACATACTAAAACAACATAGCATCAGCCATGAGGCTAGTAATTATTTCAAATCAATCTAATATTGACCTAGTGCGACGGTGAGAAGTCTAATACTTTTTTCTTTAAATTTTATTTGCAAAGAAGCACCCAGCGAGGGTTAACCCTTTTGTATAAGGATTATAAAGCCTAAGGCATTTAACATTTACCACACATAGAGGAATAATCAGTACTAAAGAGGAATGTTTCACGTGAAACATCCCTCTAGTTTAATAAAAAAGCCTAATTAAAGTAGCATGTAAATAAAACATAAGTCATTCTATAATCACAGAAACTTTTGTAACTCATTATAGTAAAGCATCGATTTTACTTTTAACGGGTGAAGGAAATGGTGAATGGTGATTGATTTTAGAAACCGGTACCCTACAAACTGTCTAAAATAAGCCTTATTAATAGGATATTAGCCAAAAGATACAGTGAAAAACTCATGCATTAACCCTTTATTGAACAAGACCTTGGTCAATCATAATATATAAGAGAAATTCAATAAATAGATCCTTATTAACTCTCGCCTGCTACTAAAAATTACCAATTAAGTAAGGATTGGAATAAGATAAGCAAGTAAGAAGGGTGCGCTTATTAATACAGTTCCACGTGAAATGTCATTAAAACCAAGCAACAGATAATTCTTCTTATTCTACTTTTCTAGGTTATATTTATACTGCTCTCCGTTATTCACTTATTTCAAGTGTAACTAATATTGTACCCATTCTAAATTCTCCTTAACTTCCCCTATTAGATTGTTATATTCATGTTTAAAATATATCAATGCTTTGCTTTCTTCTTCTTTATGCAACCTCATTTGCTTGTGAAATTTCACATCTATATTCACTTAAAAAGAGATACACCACCTTTTCTTTTCTACTTTTGCTGCTTTGAATATATCTCTTTACTTTTATACGACTAATTACCATCTTTTGATCACTTATCTTTTATCTACTTTTTCCCTTTTTTACCCTAATGTTTTTACATAAAGCCACTAGCAATCCATACCCGCTTTTTAAAAATTGCAATCTTTTCATCTAAATTCCCTTCACTGTACTACAACAATTAGTTTTCGTATATGTTATATATCCTTACATGATATAGACTATTTTTGCTCTTTATTTAATTTTCAAACACTTATATACCGTCAATTTATCCACATCATTATGCAGCTATTTTTAACAACAGTTTTCATGTGAAACTTCCACTTCAGTAAAAATAATCGATTAAAATATACCTATTCCACATGTGAATAAGTCATTTATAAATAGGAATATACTCAATATTCTGGTTTTTATCCACAACACAATTGCCTACTGCAACAGTGAAATGCGAACATTTTTTCGACTTAGACACAGACTTATCCACAAACACATGTCTTCTAGTTTGAATTTTATCTTTAAGCTACTTAATCGACTTCTCTTCCTATTATTATTAAAACGGTAAGAAGTAGTATTAAAAACAATTAAGACAAATGTTAAGAAAATATGAATAGAAAACTATTTTTCCTTGAAATTTTATTCTAGTTGATGTAAAGTATCTTAAACTCAAAGCGATTAAAATTAAATGATAAAATTTATTAAACTATCATTTTTAAAGGAGCTAAAACCATGTCCTCTAACCAGGTATTATTAGAAATTAATCATTTACATACTGGATTTCGTTTTGGCGATGAGTACTTTAATGCTGTCGATGATGTTACTTTGACTTTGAATGAGAATGAAGTCCTTGCCATTGTAGGGGAGTCAGGGTCAGGTAAAAGTACTTTAGCCACCTCGATTGTTGGCTTACATAATCGAGCGAATACGCAAATCCAGGGTGAGATTCTCTATAGAGGGAATAATCTTTTAGAAAATACTGAAGCGCAGTTTAACAAAATTAGGGGAAATGATATTGGGATGATTTTCCAGGATCCTTTAGGTTCTTTAAACCCCTTGATGACAATACAAGATCAAATTGAAGAAACTTTATTGTATCATTCTGGTTTATCCAAATCTCAACGTCTTGCGAGGGTGGAGGAACTATTAACACAGGTTCAAATCCCTCATCCAAAACGTGTGATGAAACAATATCCGCATGAATTATCTGGTGGTATGCGCCAACGTGTAGTGATTGCAATTGCTTTAGCAAACAAGCCAGCCATTATTATTGCTGATGAGCCGACTACTGCCTTAGATGTGACTGTGCAGGCGCAAATCTTAGATTTAATGAATGATATTCAAGATGAGACGGGATCTGGCATCCTATTAATTACCCATGATTTAGGGGTAGTTGCACAAACGGCAGATAAGGTAGCCGTGATGTATGCCGGTGAGGTAGTTGAAATTGCTGATGTGTTTGAAATATTTAATAATCCAAAACATCCTTATACGCGATCACTACTGAATTCAGTGCCACACGAGCTTGAGAGTGAGGAAGATGAGCTTCATGTTATTCAAGGAACTGTGCCTTCACTGCAAAACCTGCCAAGAAGTGGTTGCCGTTTTGCTAGTCGTATTCCATGGATTGATGATAGTGAGCATGAAGAAAATCCGACCATGCATGAGCTGGCGCCAAATCATTTCGTGAAATGTACTTGTTGGCAGCATTTCCATTTCCCCGAGGAAGCGGATGTTGCGGACTTGAAGGAAGGGGTCGAGTAATGGGATTTATTGAAGTAAAAGATTTGAAAGTACATTATCCTATTCGCGGCGGATTCTTTAATACGGTACAGGACAATGTATTTGCCGTGGATGGTGTTGATTTAGAAATTGAAAGCGGTAAAACTTATGGCCTAGTTGGTGAATCAGGTTCTGGTAAGACGACTATCGGCCGTGCCATTATCGGTTTGGAGAAGGCGACTGCTGGACAGATTTTATATGAAGGAACCGATGTCACCAATAAAGCGCGGAAGCGGTCTGGTAAATACGGCGAGTATAATCGGAATGTTCAGATGATCTTTCAAGATTCGACTATGTCCTTGAATCCGAAGAAACGGATTTTAGATGTGATTGCTGAACCAATTCGCAATTATTATCAATATTCTGAAAAAGAAGTAAAGCATCGGGTAATTGAGCTGTTAGAGATTGTTGGTTTGAATGAAGATACAATCTATAAGTATCCGCATGAATTCTCGGGTGGTCAACGGCAACGTTTAGGGGTTGCCCGGGCTGTAGCCAGTAACCCTAAACTGATTATTGCCGATGAACCTACTTCAGCCTTGGATTTATCGGTTCAAGCGCAGGTTTTAAACTTTATGAAGCAAATTCAAAGTGAATATAACTTGAGTTACTTGTTCATTTCCCATGACTTAGGGGTTGTGGAACACATGGCAGATGAAATTGCCATTATGCATAAAGGACGATTTGTTGAGCGTGGTTCCAAAAAAGAAATTTTCAATAACCCGCAACATATTTATACCAAACGGTTATTGGCTGCAATTCCTGAAATGGATCCGAATAAACGGGCTGAGATTAAAGCTCGACGTCAGCAAATTGATGCTGAGTATCAAAAGACGTCTAACATTTATTATGATGAAAATAATCGTGTTTATGATTTATCTCCATTCTCAGACAATCATGATGTTGCCTTTGATCAATCATTGAAAGGGGGCAATTAATATGTGGAAGACAATATTTAGAAGAGTTCTGCTGATGCTCCCGCAAATTTTAATTTTGAGTATCTTAGTATTCGCGGTAGCTAGATTGATGCCTGGTGACCCTTTTACAGGGCTTATCACACCGGAAACTGATCCTTCAACGATTGAAGCCTTGCGTGAACGGGCTGGTTTGAATGAACCGATTATCGTCCAGTATTTTAATTGGTTGAAGAATGCCTTCCAGGGTGACTTTGGGATGTCTTATACCTATAAAGTGCCAGTATCCACTTTAATTGGTGGACGGGCAGTTAACACGATCTTCCTGTCACTGCTCACTTTGATTTTTACCTACTTAATTGCCTTACCACTTGGGATTTTATCAGGTCGTTATAATAATTCTTCTTTTGATAAAGGGGTCGTATTATACAACTTCATTTCCTACGCAATTCCAACTTTCGTACTTGCCTTACTAATGGTTTGGCTGTTCGGGTATGAGTTGCAGTGGTTCCCAACAAATGGGTCGGTATCTACCGGATTAAGTGCCGGCACACCTGCTTATTATTGGGACCGATTCTACCATATGTTACTACCAGCAATTACCTACGCCTTGCTTGGTACAACAGGGATCATCCAGTATTTGCGGAGTGAGGTAATTGATGCAAAACAGCAAGACTATGTGAAGACGGCTCGGTCTAAAGGGGTACCTGAGAATGTGGTGTACAACCGTCACATTTTTAGAAACTCGCTATTACCAGTGGCTTCAACATTTGGTTATGAAATTACGGGTTTAATTGGGGGTTCAGTATTTATTGAACAAATCTTCGCTTATCCTGGTATGGGTCAACTATTCATTCAATCGATTAATAGTCGTGACTATTCGGTCATTACTGCCCTGGTATTGATATTTGGTATCTCAACAATTCTAGGTACGCTACTTTCTGACATTATTATGACGATTGTAGATCCTCGTATTCGAATTGATTAGGGAAGGGGTGATGACGAATGGAAAATTATAAAAAAACAACTGACCAAGATGCGATTGCACAAGAATTAGCTAGTGCACCGCCAACTGGTTTGCGCGTAATTTGGCGTGAATTTTTAAAAGATAAGCTAGCACTATTTAGTTTAATCTTCTTTATCCTTATTATTCTTGGGGTATTCATTGGGGCAATTGTCATCGACCAAGATGAAGTATTACGAATTTCTCTATTAGATTCCTATATGCCACCTAATGATGATTTTATCTTAGGAACTGATTCCGGTGGTCGCTCTATTTTTGGCCAACTAATTATAGGTGCTAGAAACTCCATTACGATTGGTTTTACCATTACGGCACTGACCAGTATCGTTGGAATCACGGTTGGCTTGGTTGCTGGTTACTATGGTGGTATTATTGATAATTTCTTGATGCGGATCATTGATTTTATCATGTTACTTCCAACAACCATGTTAATCATCGTATTTATCACACTAGTTTCAGACTATAATGTGTGGACCTTTATCCTCATCATGAGTGCCTTCTATTGGGTAGGGCAAGCGCGGTTAATCCGCAGTAAAGCCTTATCAGAGAGTCGAAGAGATTATATCTCAGCATCAAGAACGATGGGGACACCAACTTACAAGATATTATTTAGGGAAATTCTCCCGAATTTAAGCTCTCTGATCATCGTAAATGTCACTTTGAACTTTGCCGCAAATATCGGTATTGAAACTGGGTTAAGTTATTTAGGATTTGGGTTACCTACTTCCACACCTAGTTTAGGGACATTGGTCAGCTACGCTCAGTCACCAGATATTCTGGAAAATAAGACTTGGGTATGGCTACCTGCATCACTACTGATTTTAGTATTGATGCTTTGCATTAACTATGTGGGTCAAGCATTAAAACGATCTGCAGATGCAAAACAACGTTTAGGGTAATTATATTTTTAAAAATTACAACATCACAATTTAGTTTAGGAGGAAAGTGTATGAAGAAATGGTATAAGTTATTGGGTTTAACAGCTGCCGCAAGTTTGGCTTTAGTGGCGTGTGGTAACAGTGACAGTGATAGTGACAGTGAAACTGCAGATTCATCTTCTAGTAGCGAAAGTGGTGAGGTAGTTGCACCTGAACTAGCGACTACAGTCGATAACGAGGGTGATGCAATTGATGGTGGTACTTTACAAGTTGGTTTAGTAACGAACTCCCCTTTCCAAGGTATTTTCTCTTGGGAGTTTTATGAAGATGCTTATGATGCAAAAATTATGGAGTTTGGTTTCGAGTCATTATTTGGCACTGACGATGACTTCCAAATTGACGACTCCGGTAAAGCCACATTGGCATTAGATCAAGAAAATAATAAAGCAACAATTACCTTAAAAGAAGGTTTGAAATGGTCTGATGGTGAACCATTAACAGCTGAAGATGTGATTTACTCTTATGAAGTCATTGGTCACCCTGATTATACTGGTATCCGTTATGATGGTACCTTCCAAAACGTAGTCGGTATGGAAGAATACCACAGTGGGGAAGCTGATACGATTTCTGGTATCACCCAAGTCGATGATGTCACTGTTGAAATCGAATTCCAAGAAGTAAGTCCTTCAATGCTCCAAGCAGGTGGGGGTGTTTGGTCATACGCAATGCCTAAACACTATTTAGAAGACGTTCCAGTTGCTGAATTAGCTTCATCTGAGAAAATCCGATCTACACCAGTTGGAGACGGTCCTTTCCGTATTACCAAAGTAACACCAGGTGAGTCCGTTGAATATGAAGCCAATGAATATTACTGGCAAGGTGAACCTAAGTTAGATAACGTTGTCGTTGAAGTAGTGCCTTCAAGTTCGGTTGTACCAGCTTTAGAAAATGGGAAATATGACGTTGCTTTAAGTATGCCAACTGATTTATATGCAAGTTACGCTGAACTGCCTGGCTATACATTACTAGGTCGTGAAGAATTATCTTATACATATATTGGATTTAAGTTGGGTAAATGGGACGCTGAAGCCGGTGAAGTTGTTTATGATGAAGATGCCAAAATGGCGGATAAATCCCTTCGTCAAGCTATGGGATATGCCATTGATAACGACGCTGTAGCACAACGTTTCTACAACGGCTTACGTTCAAATGCCAACACTGTTATCCCACCAGTATTTGGTAGTTTTGGTGCTACAACTGAAGAAGTACCTGGTTACTACTATGATGCAGATAAAGCCAACCAATTATTAGATGATGCTGGCTATGTAGATACTGATAACGATGGTATTCGTGAAGATCCAGATGGTGAACCATTACAAATTAACTTCGCCTCTATGGAAGGTGGAGAAACGGCTGAGCCAATTGCACAATACTATATCCAAGCTTGGAAAGAAGTTGGTTTGGATGTTCAATTAACAGATGGTCGTTTACTAGAATTCAACAGTTTCTATGACCGTATTGAAGCAGATGATGAAAATATCGATATCTATCAAGCAGCTTGGGGTACTGGTTCTGACCCAGCACCAAACGGTTTATACGCGCGTAATTCTGCCTTTAACTTTACTCGTTGGGCGACTGAAGAAAATGACCAATTCATGGCTGACTTTACAAGTGCAGAAGCCTTTGACGAAGAATTCCAACGTAACACCTTTGTTGAATGGCAAAAATACTTCTCTGAAGAAGCACCAGTTATTCCAACATTATTCCGTCAAGAAGTTATGCCTGTTAACAACCGCGTAAAACACTTTGACTACGCTAATAACCCAGCGGATGACTTTGGATGGCACACAGTTGAAGTGACAGCTGATGCACCAGTATCAGAATAAAGTGATTTAAACTAGATATTACAACCATTTTTAGATAGTGGTTAGGCGTATGTGGCGTGGCCATATACGCCTTTTTATTAGATGATTTTAATTAATTCTCATATTTATTAGATTTTCTTCATTTTTCCTATTGCAATCATTATGTTTTTGCGTTATATTAAATTCACATTAGAAAAACGAAAGAGGTAGTCTCATGAAAAAGACAGCACAAGTGGTCATTATTATTAATAAACAGGACTTTACGAATTAGTGAGTTTCACTAATAACAAATCGTAAGTCCTATTCGTGCTTGTTAACGCTGAATGGGACTTAGGCCTCCCACCAGCGCGTGGGGGGCCTTTTCTTTTGCTAATAAATTGCTGATATTGTTACTTAGAAATTAAACTTAAAGGAGTTGCTCAATATGACTGACAAATTAAACTGGGATGAATTAGATTTTTCTTATACGGAAGTACCATACCGCTGGCGTGCATACTGGAAAGATGGCGAATGGTATAAAGCAGGATTAGAAACAGATCCTCAATTACCAATTCGTGAAGCTGCTCCAATCGTCAACTACGGCCAAGGGGTATTCGAAGGTAATAAAGCTTATGGTACAAAAGATGGCAAGATCGTTTTATTCCGTCCAGATGAATTTGGTGAACGTTTAAACCGTGGTGCTCGTCGTATGGCGATGCCAGAAGTACCAGTTGAAGAATTTGTCCGTGCTTGTAAGGAAGTTATTAAAGCTAACCGTGACTATGTGCCACCATATGGCCACAACGGTGCTGCAATGTTCATCCGTCCTATGTTATTAGGTATTGGTGACCACGTACAAGTATCAGCAGCTGAAGAATACTTATTTACAATCTACGTAACACCAGTTGGTCCTTTATACAAAGGTGGTTTAGCACCACATAACTACATCATCGACCACGAACATGACCGTGTAGCAGCTGATGGTACTGGTAACATCAAAGCAACAGCTAACTACGCATCAACATTAGCAACAGCTAAACGTATCCAAGAATCTGGTTACGATGACGTATTATACTTAGACCCAGCAACACATACTAAAGTAGATGAATTCTCATCAGCAAACTTCTTTGCTATCGAGAAAGATACAAACAAATTTGTAACACCTAAATCAGATACAGTATTACCTTCAATCACTAAAAAATCGTTGTTATGGTTAGCGGAACACCGTTTAGGATTAGAAGTTGAAGAGGGCGATATTAAAGTAGATGACTTTGACAAATATTCTGAAGCAGGGGCTATGGGTAACGCGGCTGTTATCTCTCCAGCTGGTTCTGTAACATACAAAGACAACCGTCACGTATTCTTCTCAGAAACTGAGGTTGGTCCAGTATCACAAAAATTATACAAAGAATTAACGGGTATCCAATTTGGTGAGTTAGAAGCGCCTGAAGGATGGATCGTAGACGTTGATGAAGATTAATCATTTTGCCAAAAGCCTTTTAAACCAGGCATAAATTAGGTTAAAAGGCTGATTATGAAGAAAGAAGGAAGATAAATATGTCTCTATCAGTAAACCTACCGAATTTAACAATTGGTGTTGATGCCTTTGATGCAATTGATGAATATTGTAGTCAATTTGGTACAACCGTCGCGATTCTAGGTGGTGAAAAAGCCTTGGCAGCCAGTAAGGAACGTTTAACTGCTGCCCTAGAAAAATCATCATTAGAAGTAGCAACCGTACAAGTCTACGGTAAGGAAGCTTCATATACCAACGTTGAGAAAATGAAAGCGATCAAAGAAGTGCAAGATGCGGATATGATCTTTGCAGTTGGTGGGGGACGCGCAATTGATACAATTAAGGTAGTAGCTCGTGACTTAGACAAACCATTATTCACTTTCCCAACTCTAGCTTCAGTTTCAGCGCCAACTTCGTCAGTATGTGTTATGTACCATGATAACCATGAGATGGCTGGTTTAGCTTACCGTAAAGCACCAGCTGACCATACCTTCATCGATACACAAATCATTGCTGAGGCGCCTGTTGAATACTTATGGGCTGGTATTGGTGATTGTATGTCTAAAGAAGTAGAGACTAGTTTTTCTTCACGTGGCAGAGACCTAAACTTTGAAAATCGTTTAGGTGTAAATATTGTCAAAGGTACGAATGATAAATTGATGGCTGTTGGTGCTGAAGCTTTAGAAGCTGTACGTAACCAAGAAGCAAACCAGGCTTTAGAAGAAGTTGTCCTTGAAATTATTGGTGCATCAGCTTATGCGTCTGTATTAGTGGAAAATGACATCAACTCAAACATGGCACATGCCTACTACTATGGCTATACTGTTCTGCCACAAGCCCATGAACACTTACACGGTGAGGTAGTTTCATATGGTATCTTGTTATTACTAACAATGGACCAACAATTTGAATACCGTGACCGTATGAAAGCATTCATGGAATCAATTAAATTGCCAACTAAATTGGCAGCTCAAGGTGTAACAACGCAAGAAGATATCGACAAATTAGTTGATAAAGCGATGACTATGGACGATTTAACATTCTCTCCATATACCATTACCCGTGAGAAATTTGAACAAGCAATTAGAGATGTTGAAGCTTTAGACTAATCAGATTTTCCTCCTTAGAACATGAAATTAAACAAGTAATCAACATACTTAACATAGGAATTCCCCTAAGAACGAGTTGTGACTAGCGTCACAGCTCGTTTTGCTTTATCCTATAGTGTGTAAGCGTATTCTAAATTACACATCAAAGCCAGCTATAAAGATGTCAAGGAATAAATTGAAAGTTTAGGACGTGATTCTGAAGTGTGATTTTGAAGGAATTTATGTTATTGCTTTTAAAGAAAGGCAACCCAAATAAACCCTGAAAAAACTATTCAAAAAAATAATCTCAATCAGTTTTTAAGTCAGGATTTATATGCACTTCATAAGGTTTTCCTTTTGTCCAAACCGCAAAGATAATATTGACAAGTTTCCGACATACAGCCCCAACGGCTGTTCCATGATGCTTTCCACGTTTTCGTAAGTTTTGATAATAAAGAGACAGCGCAGGATCTCGATTCGAAGCGATAAAGGCCGCTTGCCAAATGGCTCGTCGAAGATATGGAGAACCTCGTTTAGAGAGTTTATTACGCGTACCTGTAAAGTCACCCGATTGATGAACGGAAGCGTCTAAACCCGCAAAGGCAAGCAGTTGATTAGGGCGTTCAAAGCGATGAATGTCGCCCACTTCAGAGAGAATCACAGCTGCTGTAACGGGGCCAATCCCCGTAATCGTGGTTAAATATTGATCTTGGGCGGCAACCAATTCAGCCATTTCATCTTCAACTGTTTTCAATTGTTCTTCTAAAAGAAGAATCTGCTGAAGTAATAATTGGATTTGAAGTTTATAAACATCGGTTGCGACTCGGATTCCAAAGGAATCTTGCGCTAAATCTCTTAATTGATGAACTTTCTGGGTTGATTTTTCAATGGTTAAACGGCCATTACTGGCTTCATTAAGAAGATCAATCAACTTCTGAGCGTCAATCTCGAGTAAATCTTCAGGCAAGGGGGATTGAAGTAACAGTTGGGTGGATGACTTTCCAAACATATCTGAAAAAAGTGTTTCGTATTCTGGAAACACTTGGTCTAAAGATGCAATCACTTTTCTTTTGAGATCAGAAGTTTGGTCAACGATGCTGTAACGGAAACGGGATAATTGCTTTAGGCGTACAATATCTTCGGAAGGCAAATACGTTTGATCAGGTAAATCCATCCGAACCACTTGTGCGATTAATACGGCATCGATGGTATCAGTTTTCGTTTTGCGGATATAGAAGTTGCGGAGAGTATCGGATTGAATGGGATTGAAAGGAACTACATTAAATTCTAAAGCGGTTAGAAAAGAGAATACAGAAAGCCAATAATGTCCAGTAGCCTCTAAACCAATCATGGAGTTATCAGGTAATAAGTCATGGTCATTGATGAATTGCAGTAATTTTTCACTGCCGGCTTTCGTGTTGCTAAACCGAATAGGTTTTCCTATAGGCTTTCCCTGTTCATCAATAATCGCCGCTTCATGGTTTCGTTTCCCAATATCAATACATACAAAAAACATTCGAATCAACCTTTCTATTAAAAATTCAGATAGGGGTTCTCCTCTTAGCTCTATGGACGATATAGCCTCGTGTGAGATTCAGAAACAATGTTCTATCCAGCTCATACATATACTGTCCGTAGAGAAGAGGCGTCAGTCTTTAAAAGGAAGACGAAGCTTCAAGGAGTTTAACTACGACCTCTATCTATACGAAACAATTATAACTCATAAGAGTCACAGGTTTAAGTCAGCCTTAAATGACAAATATAGTAAAAAAAGATTAGCCATTTAAGACTAATCTTATTATACGAGGAATTTATGATTAACTTAAGAAGTGGGATCAATATCTTGAACAACTTCTTAAGTTACCGAGTTAATTAAAGAAATACATGCGAAAAGAGTCGTGACTTCTTAAGATACTCCTGAAACGACAGGAGTTTAGACCTTTGGTACTGAAACTGCTTAAATTTATAAACAAAAGCCCTTAAGAAGGTTGATTTTGTCAGATGCCTGACAAAATCGTCTGTCTAAGGCAAGTAATATATGCTTAAAAAAAGCACAGAACCATCTTATGAAGAGGATGGCTCTGTGCATTGACTATTATCTATTTTCAGTTATAGCATCTGCTCCACTTGATACCTGAGCAGAACTTTCCACTGCAGCTTCCGGATGGTCTGGTATCTCCGCATGATTATTTGCCAGCAGCTTCTTGAAGGTAATGAAGAAGACGATGACGGTGATCGTGACGGACAAGAAGTCGGCGATCGGTTCTGATAAGAGGACCGCATAGACTTTGTTTTCCATAAACTGCGGCAGAATATAAATCAGCGGGATCAGTAAAATGATTTTTCTGAGCAGGGCCAAAAGCAGTGACTGGCGTGATTGCCCTAATGCAATCAAAGTCTGCTGGGTGGCGATTTGTGCCCCCAAGACGAAGACGACGGCCATATAGACATTGATGGAGGCAATCGTCGTTTCCATCAGGACCGGGTCAGTCGTGAAGAAACGGATCAAGAAGCGTGGAGTCAGCTTCATGACTAGCCAGAAAAGCGTTGAGTAGCCTATAGACAGTCCGAACAGCCAGGTGAAGGCTTTTTTGACGCGCTCGTTATTTTGAGCCCCATAGTTGTAGCTGATGATCGGCTGAGCACCTTGCGTCAGTCCCATGAGCGGCAGCATCAAAGCCTGCATGAGGCTCGCGATGATCGTCATGGCACCGACGTTGATGTCACCGCCGTATGTTGACAGGGCCGTATTGAATGAAATGTTGAGTAAACTTTCGGTACTCTGCATGATGAACGGTGAGATCCCAAGACCCAAAATCCCGATCGCAAAGACTTTGTTGACTTTCAAATGTTCCTTTTTGATTTTCAAGGTCGTCTTTTTACCTAACAGGAAGTACAGGACATAAATGGCCGACATCATTTGCGAGATGACCGTAGCGATCGCTGCACCTTGTACGCCCATATCGAAGCCATAAATCAGGATCGGGTCGAGGACGATGTTGAAGACCGCCCCAATCAAGACAGCGAGCATGCTTTCTTTAGCAAAGCCTTGAGCCGAGATGAAAGGCGTCAAGCCTAGAGCAAGCTGGACAAAAATCGTTCCGAGTGTATAAAGCTTCATGTAGTCCCAGGCAAAAGGCAGTGTCTCAGCACTGGCGCCGAAGAGGACGAGGAGCTGTTCACCGAAAACGAGAAACAGAACAGTCAACGTGACTGAAATCATGACCAGCATGAAGACACTGGTTCCTAAGATACGTTCGCCGTCTTTTTTGTTACCTTGTCCCATTTTAATTGACGCTAGTGGAGCTCCGCCCATGCCTATAAAGTAACTGAAGGCCATGATGAGCATGACAACTGGGAAGGCGACACCGACACCGGTCAGGGCCAGGGAGCCGACTTCCGGGATATGGCCGATAAACATGCGGTCGACCACATTGTAAAGCATGTTGATGAGCTGAGCGACGATGTTCGGGATAGATAAAGTTAAAAGCAGTTTTCCGACGTTTTCTGTGCGCAGACGCTCTTCAGTATTTGAAATCTTCATTTGATCTTTCTCCTTTAAATCTCGTATTTAGTTGTTATCGATAGTTAGTATCACTTGAACGAACTGTTCTAGATAGTCACGATTTGCCTGGTCAGCGTCCGGGAAGGTGATCGTCAGCCTTAAGACGGTACTGACCAAGATTTCCTGGATGCGACGCCGTGTCTGTTCGCTGAACGTTCTGTTAGTTTCGCTAGCCAGTTCTTCGAAAAGCAAGCAGTAACGCGAAGACAGTCCTTTTAGAATCTCCCGGTTGACATCATCGCTGATGACTTGCTGGCGGATCAGTTCGTGACCCACGCCTTTTCGTTTCATCATTTCAGTGTAAAGGGTCTCGTGGAATGTCGTCCACTTGGAGATACTATCTTTGTCCTGGTCGAGGATAGCGTCCAGAGCTTGAAAAGACTGATTCCAGCTATAAAGGATGGCTTTGGAAATCAGCTCTTCACGGTCAGGGAAGTAATTGTAAAGAGTCCCGACGGCGATCCCGCTGCTTTTTGCGATCCGCTTCATGCTCAGCTGATCGATCCCTTCGCTGGTAACAACGTCCATGACCGCCTTGAAGACTGATTGTTCCACATCTTTGATTATTTTCGGCATAAAAAACACACCACCTGAATATTATTTAAATTTATTATGAATACTGATTCATTTTAAATGAAACTGAAAATGAAAGCAACTGATTTTCTTTAAATTGCCTTATTTTTACTTTCTAGAACAAGTCAGTCGGAAGTCAGCACGCCACTTGTACCGCAACGTGTTATTTGGAGCAAGTTACCGACTGGACAATGCCTCACTTGTACCGAGAAATCTTATTCGGAACAAGTGACTAGCAAAAAAATCCTGTACTTGCACCGCAAGGCTTAAATAGGATGAAATGAGTTCAAAATAATCGTATACTGAAGAAGATATCTTTGTGACTTAGATGGAGATTTCCAGGATACATAAGTTAAGCGCAGTCAATATTTAAAGACTGAACTCATTTGAGGAAAAATGCCAAAGTACGCTTAATCGTAGGCGTATTTAGTGTTGATGAATTTTATAATAACAAAGGGGAGAAAACGATGGGATTCAATAATGATGATTATTTAAAGGGGCAAATCGAAAAGCAGTACCGAAAGCCGAAAATATCGTCGGTGAAGCAGACACTGGATGAAGAGCTTTATGACGTGGATGAAAGGCTGATGAAAAAAGTCATTGGTAGGGATATCGAAACGCTGCAGGGGCTGGTTCGCGAGGGGGAAGCGACTTATGCCGAAATCGCTAAGTGCTTCTGGAATCAGGTTCTAAAACATAAGGACCACAATGCTGTGATTGCTTTGAATCCGGATGTGGTAAAGGAGGCTGAGAAGCTGAGCTACGACCGTTCTCACAGCCTCATGTACGGCATACCAGTCTTAGTCAAGGACAACATCGCCACGCAAGACATGCCGACGACAGCCGGCGCTGCAGTCCTAAAAGACTTCAAGCCGGAAGAGGATGCCGAGATCATAAAGCTTTTGAAGGACAAGGGCACGTTGATTTTAGGCAAGACCAATTTATCTGAATGGGCTAACTTTATGTCGACAGACAGTTCGAATGGCTATTCTGCGATCGGCGGTCAGACGAAGAATGCATTTGGTGAGTTTGATGTCGGGGGATCCAGTTCCGGCAGTGCCGTTGCGGCGGCTCTTGGATTGGCGCCCGTCACGATCGGCTCGGAAACGTCGGGCTCCATCATCTATCCGGCCAGTCAGAACGGTGTGGTGGGGCATAAGCCGACACTTGGGCTGGTTTCTCAAGACGGCATCATCCCGATTTCACATACTCATGATACAGCCGGACCTATCACGAAAACTGTTAAAGACGCAGCGATAATGTTTCAAGCGCTGGCGGATACGGAAGAAACGGTTCAATGGTATAAAGATGCTCTGAAAGGCGTCCGAGTGGGGATCATAGCGAATGAGTCGCTAAAGGCTGTGTACCGGTCAGAAGATGAAGAGATTTTATCCAAAGCAGCAGATGAACTCCGCGGCGCGGGGGCAGAGGTTTCTTCATTTACCGTTAGAGAAGAAGGCTTGAACATTGATTACCTGAATATCTTGAAGCATGAATTCAACACAGGTGTGCAGGCTTATTTTGCGTCCAGTGCCTTGACGCTGGACAAGGTCCTGGCTTTCAACGAGCAGCAGGAGGAAGACTTTGCACCCTACAACCAGGAGCTGATCCGCCAGTCGATCGAAGAGACGTATTCAGATGAAGAGATCGATGAGATGATCAGACTGAACCAGCAGACGGCTAGAAAAGCCTTAACGGAAGCTTTTGCATCTGTCGACTTATTAGTTTCGCTGAGCAACTATGCTACCGTCTTATATGCAGCCGCCGGTAATCCGGCAGTGACTTTACCCGGCCACAAAAGGTCAACGGGCGAACCGGTGGGTGTCACGTTTATTGGAAAAAGCGGCCAGGATCTTCAGCTGCTTGAATGGGCTTATGCTTACGAACAAGCATTGCCTCGCGAAGTCTAGTCTGACTATTGCTACAATCATATGCTTTGATGTGCGCATTCTCTCTTGTTATAATTAATATAGTGATAAATAAAGAGAGGAGGAATTGTTGTGGCAGAGAATGTATTGAGAGACCGCATACTTGAAATCTATAAGAGTGATGACGGGATCAACGAAAAAATTGCTGAACTGAAACCTGCATTTCCAGATGGTGAGATCATCGACGATGTCGAAAAACTATATGACGAAGGAAAACTCGAGTTGCGTTCAGACGATGATTCCGGTAAGAAAGCCTTTCTGGACCGTCCGGAAGGCAGTCAGGAGATCACCTATTTCTATCCTGAAAAACTGAAGTATAAAGGCTAAGACTTATGATTCAAAAAAGCGGCACCGGCGAGTAATGACTTGTCGATGCCGCTTTTCGTATGTGAGGGTTTGGTTTAAAGCCAGCTATAAAGATGTCAAGGAATAAATTGAAAGTTTAGGACGTGATTCTGAAGTGTGATTTTGAAGGAATTTATGTTATTGCTTTTAAAGAAAGGCAACCCAAATAAACCCTGAAAAAACTATTCAAAAAAATAATCTCAATCAGTTTTTAAGTCAGGATTTATATGCACTTCATAAGGTTTTCCTTTTGTCCAAACCGCAAAGATAATATTGACAAGTTTCCGACATACAGCCCCAACGGCTGTTCCATGATGCTTTCCACGTTTTCGTAAGTTTTGATAATAAAGAGACAGCGCAGGATCTCGATTCGAAGCGATAAAGGCCGCTTGCCAAATGGCTCGTCGAAGATATGGAGAACCTCGTTTAGAGAGTTTATTACGCGTACCTGTAAAGTCACCCGATTGATGAACGGAAGCGTCTAAACCCGCAAAGGCAAGCAGTTGATTAGGGCGTTCAAAGCGATGAATGTCGCCCACTTCAGAGAGAATCACAGCTGCTGTAACGGGGCCAATCCCCGTAATCGTGGTTAAATATTGATCTTGGGCGGCAACCAATTCAGCCATTTCATCTTCAACTGTTTTCAATTGTTCTTCTAAAAGAAGAATCTGCTGAAGTAATAATTGGATTTGAAGTTTATAAACATCGGTTGCGACTCGGATTCCAAAGGAATCTTGCGCTAAATCTCTTAATTGATGAACTTTCTGGGTTGATTTTTCAATGGTTAAACGGCCATTACTGGCTTCATTAAGAAGATCAATCAACTTCTGAGCGTCAATCTCGAGTAAATCTTCAGGCAAGGGGGATTGAAGTAACAGTTGGGTGGATGACTTTCCAAACATATCTGAAAAAAGTGTTTCGTATTCTGGAAACACTTGGTCTAAAGATGCAATCACTTTTCTTTTGAGATCAGAAGTTTGGTCAACGATGCTGTAACGGAAACGGGATAATTGCTTTAGGCGTACAATATCTTCGGAAGGCAAATACGTTTGATCAGGTAAATCCATCCGAACCACTTGTGCGATTAATACGGCATCGATGGTATCAGTTTTCGTTTTGCGGATATAGAAGTTGCGGAGAGTATCGGATTGAATGGGATTGAAAGGAACTACATTAAATTCTAAAGCGGTTAGAAAAGAGAATACAGAAAGCCAATAATGTCCAGTAGCCTCTAAACCAATCATGGAGTTATCAGGTAATAAGTCATGGTCATTGATGAATTGCAGTAATTTTTCACTGCCGGCTTTCGTGTTGCTAAACCGAATAGGTTTTCCTATAGGCTTTCCCTGTTCATCAATAATCGCCGCTTCATGGTTTCGTTTCCCAATATCAATACATACAAAAAACATTCGAATCAACCTTTCTATTAAAAATTCAGATAGGGGTTCTCCTCTTAGCTCTATGGACGATATAGCCTCGTGTGAGATTCAGAAACAATGTTCTATCCAGCTCATACATATACTGTCCGTAGAGAAGAGGCGTCAGTCTTTAAAAGGAAGACGAAGCTTCAAGGAGTTTAACTACGACCTCTATCTATACGAAACAATTATAACTCATAAGAGTCACAGGTTTAAGTCAGCCTTAAATGACAAATATAGTAAAAAAAGATTAGCCATTTAAGACTAATCTTATTATACGAGGAGTTTATATATGAAAATTGAACACGTTGCTTTATGGGTGACTGACTTAGAACTTGTCAAAGCATTTTATGAAAAATACTTTGAAGCCAAGGCAGGTGACCGTTACCACAATCCTAAAACGCGTTTTTCATCATACTTTTTAAGCTTTGATGAAGGCAGTCGACTAGAATTAACGAATAAAAAGCATTTAAGCCCCCATATTGCCGATGCTTTAGGTTATGGACACATTGCCCTAGCAGTAGGAGATAAAGAGGCTGTAGACGCAAAAACAGCCCAATTAGTGGCAGATGGGTTCCCACTTTTATCTGGTCCACGAACAACCGGTGATGGTTACTATGAATCTGTAGTCCAAGACCCAGAGGGCAATCTAGTCGAAATTACAACAAATTAAGTTAGTTTAAACGTAGAAAAAAAACCATTTCACCAGAAGGCGAAATGGTTTTTTGATTAGTATTAGTCTGGGTTCTTTTACAAATAGTGTTGGTAAATAATTTCAAATATCGCGAATACGTTATTTAGTATTTATTAATATGTAAATGAGCTTCAAAGAGAAAAGCTATACACGATTATGTGTATGGCTTTTTTTTGCCTTAGGCAAGAATATTATTATGTTGTAGCAACAAGGACTAGGAAAATATTAATAGTTTGGCAGGCCTTAGCTTGCCATTGCTTCATAAGTGGATGGTGCTGGGTTTGAAGGCTTGTATTTTAGTTTGAATTGGACTAGTATTCTAGCGCGTAAATTAAAGAAATTAGCATATCCGAAACCAGTACGCTTAATTAATTTAATCTTATTATTAATACCTTCGGTAGGTCCGTTTGAGACGGTATAAGTTAATGAATTATGGATATATGGTAAAAACTTCTGTAAAGTTCTGATAGTTCTTCTCGCACGTCGAGGCAAGGTTATTTTCCTTGTGCTCTTCAATATTTCATCAAATAGCTCAATGTTATGCGTAGAAATTGCGTACTTAAGCTCATTCATTAGAGTATATGTTACTAATAAATCCGGCGAAATATTCAATAGGAAATCAACAATACGCTGTTCCGAAATTTCTTCACCAAATTGGCGAACATAATATGTATCAGTGAAATTTAAGTCTTCAGCATTTTTTAGCAACAACTTCCATTGTTTTTTAAGTTTTCTGTAGTCAGATGGTCGGCTATTTTTCACGATATTCATAGCTTTAATACGAACAGAATTAATTGTCTCATTTAGTAACTTCACGATATGGAATCGATCAATTACAATCTTAGCATTAGGAAAACTAGTACGTATTACTTCAAGATAGGGTGTATACAAATCGATAGAAACAGTTTTCACACTACTTCTAGCAGCCCAAGTAAAGGAAGCAAAGTAATCGATTAGAGAAGCTTGTTTCCGATCAACAATAATATCAATCAACCTTCTATTATGGGTGTCCACAAGGACAGCACTCATCGCATTGGCTACTCGATTAGTAGATTTAAACTCATCTATACCAAGGTTACTAGGCAGATAGTTTCCTTTTGGTGATAGTCCTTTACCAGCTTTCAGTAGAATCCTAGAGACTGTTGGAGACGACACGTGATATCGTTTAGCGATTAATCGCATGGATTGTGTTTCAACTAATTCTGAACTTATCTGACTTTTTATTGAGTTTGAGATACAGCAGTATTTCTGTACTAACGGTGTTTCAGCAATAGAGGTTTGCGCGCAATGTTTACAATAAAATCGTTGCTTCTTCAGTTTTAGCAATATCGGATTTGAAACTGAATTAGGTAATCTTATAATTGTAGGCTTAAACCCATGTTTAATCAGATCATGGCTTCCTGTATTCTTTACACCACATTGGATACAAGCCTTAGGCTTGTAGGTTAAGACGCCTTCAACGACTATATAATTCACATCTTGATACTTTTCAGTTGGAAGCAGAGTCATTCCCTCTGGTACACCAATTTGAATATTATTGTCGAGAATTCCGCAAAGTTGTTTTATAATAGTTATATGGGACATGAATTTTCCTTCTTTCAGTATTCGTCGAGGTTTACTTGAAATAAAGATATCATGTCCTTTTTTTTGCGTACACAAAAATAGTGCCGATGAGACTCAATTGAATCTCACCAACACTATTTATTATAGAACCTTAGTCTGCTGTAGTAAATGGAATTAAAGCCATAATACGAGCGCGTTTAATACCAGCTGTTAAAGTACGTTGGTGTTTTGCACATGTACCAGTTACACGACGAGGTAAGATTTTACCTTTTTCAGAAATATAACGTTTTAATAAATCTGTGTCTTTGTAATCTACATGATCAATGTGGTTAGCGCAGAAGAAACATACTTTTTTACGTCTACGACCACCGCGGCGTTGTGCTGCCATATTTTTTACCTCCCTTACTTATACCATTAAAATGGTAAGTCATCATCGGTAACATTGATTGAACCAGAACCATCATTAGATGACGGGAATGGGTTATCGTTACCATTGTTAAATGAAGAGGAGTCTTGATTAAAGCTGTTTCCACCAAATGGATCAGCATTTTGATTGTTATAGCTATTGTTGTTTGCGTTATTGTTATTAAATCCACCAAAACCACTGTTATTGTTATTATCAGAGGCAGGGCGGCTTTCAGTAACTGATTTTGATTCTAATAAACTAAAGTTATCAACCAAAATCTCAGTAACGTATACACGTTGTCCTTGGTTATTCTCGTAGTTTCGAGTTTGGATGCTGCCTTCAACACCTACTAATGAACCTTTACGGGTAAAACGCGCAAAATTCTCTGCTACTTTACGCCAGATAACACAGTTAATAAAATCTGTCTCACGTTCACCTTGGGCATTTTTAAAGTTTCTTTCAACGGCAACGCTGAAAGATCCAACGGCAACGCCACTTTGCGTATAACGCACATCGACATCACGAGTTAAACGGCCGACCAGTACAACATTATTAATCATGAAATAACTCCTCTCTCACGAAATATGTATTGTTAATTAGTCTTCGATTTTAGTAATCATATGACGTAAGATATTGTCATTGATTTTGGCAAGACGGTCGAATTCGTTGATTCCTTCCGCATCGTCAGCTTCCATATCAACTAAGTGGTAGATACCCTCTTTGTAATCGTTGATTTCATATGCAAGACGACGTTTTGCCCAGTCTTTAGATTCATTAATTGTTACACCGTTTGAAGTTAAGATTTGATCGAATTGTTCAACCAAAGCTTTTTTAGACGCTTCTTCCATATCAGGACGAATAATGTATAAAACTTCGTATTTAGTAGTGTTTTCACTCATCAGACTTTTGCACCTCCTTTTGGTCTATTGGCTCTCAACATCCTTGAGAGCAAGGAGAGTATATTAATACTCACAATAAAGTATTTTATCAAAATAATCTATATAAATCAAGTGATATCTTAAAAATCAAGCGTGTATTTGTAAGAAAATAATTTAGGTTAATATACCAGAATAATTTAAAAGACATCAAAAAAATCCCATGAAATGGCTTATTAATAGCCATTTCATGGGATTTTCGCAGCTTTTTTATTGTATTGCCAATTTTAATCTTCTGTTTCTTCTTGGTCAGATAGGGCATCGTCTGCGAACTCTTGCATACGAGAAACCATGTCTTCTGATGGTGCATCTGCTGATGTGGTATCAACAGCTAGTTCACCTTCAACTGGTGTTACGGCAAGATCTTCTTCAACTACATCTACTTTGGTAATGGTAGAAACGACAGCTTCATCGGATAAACGAATTAGACGGACACCTTGTGTTGCACGACCGGTTTGAGAGATGTTTTTCGCGTGGAAGCGAATGGCTACCCCTTGGTTGGTCATTAACATGATGTCTTCTTCTCCTGAAACGGTTGTTAAACCAACTAAGATACCATTTTTCTCGGTAACATTAATGGTTTTAACTCCTTTACCGCCACGGTTTTTAATACCATATTCGCTGGCTGGTGTTTGTTTACCGTAACCTTTTTCAGTAACCACTAATACATTGTCATCTGGTCCAAGTACGGACATACCAACCACTTGATCGCCGTCATTTAAACGAATACCGCGAACACCTGTAGCGGTACGACCCATGCTACGGACGTTTGTTTCTTGGAAACTTACGGCATAACCATCTTGGGACGCGATAATAATGTTGTCATCACCACTAGTTAAGACAACTTTCACTAATTCATCGCCTTCAGCTAGTTTCAAGGCGATTAACCCATTGTTACGGATATTGAAGTAGTCACTTGCATTGGTACGTTTTACAGTACCGTTTTTCGTTACGAATAATAAGTGTTCTTTTACTTCTGCGTCTTCAATTGGGGTCACGTTGATCATTGCTTGAACAGTTTCGTCTTGTTGTAAGTTTAATAGGTTCACAACTGGAATCCCTTTTGCAGCACGACCAAACTCTGGAATTTCATAACCTTTAGAGTGGAATACGCGACCAGTGTTGGTGAAGAATAGGACTGAGTCGTGGGTTGAGGTGGATAGCATGGTTTCAACGAAGTCGTCATCGTTCATACTCATCCCTTTAACCCCTGTACCACCACGGTTTTGGGCTCTAAATTCTACATCATCAATACGTTTGATATACCCATTTTGCGTTAGGGTAACAATCACGTTATTTTCTTCAATCAGGTCTTCATCATCGATATTGTGGATTTCACCAACCATTAACTCTGTACGACGGTCGTCACCGAATTTACTTTCGATTTCAATTAATTCATCGTAAATGATTTGGTAACGCATTGTTTCAGATTCTAATACTTGGTTTAAGTAGTTGATTTGCGCCATTAATTCGGCGTGTTCTTTATCAATTTTCTCACGTTCTAAACCAGTTAGACGAACTAGACGCATGTCTAAGATAGCTTGCGATTGTTTATCTGATAGCTTGTAGTCCTCGATAAAACGGGCTTTCGCTTCGTCACCTGAACGTGATGTACGTAAGATATTCACAATTTCGTCGATATGATCTAAGGCAATTTGCAACCCTTCTAGGATGTGAGCACGCGCTTCAGCCTTGTTTTTCTCGAAAATCGAACGACGACGGATGACTTCTTCTTGGTGAAGTAGGTAGTTTTGTAGGATTTCTTTCAAGCTTAGGGTACGTGGTACACCATTTACAATCGCTACCATGTTAATACCGAAGTTTGTTTGTAATTGCGTGTATTTGTAAAGGTTATTGACGATTACAGATGCGCTAGCATCTTTACGGCATTCAATAACGACACGCATACCTTCACGACCAGATTCGTCACGTACAGCGGTGATCCCTTCTACCCGTTTGTCGCGAGCTAGTTCAGCGATACGTTCGACTAATTTAGCCTTGTTCACCATGTAAGGTATTTCATGAACGATAATCCGTTCTTTACCTGAAGACAAGGTTTCAATGTCTAATTTAGCACGGACAATGATTGTCCCTTTTCCAGTCTCATAAGCCTTACGGATACCTGATTTCCCGATGACAATACCACCGGTTGGGAAGTCTGGTCCTGGTAAAGCCTCCATCAATTCGTTGGTTGTTGCGTCAGCGTTCTGCATTAAAATTTTAATGGCGCCGATGACTTCGCTTAGGTTATGGGTTGGAATATTGGTGGTCATCCCAACTGCGATACCTGTTGTCCCGTTTACTAATAGGTTAGGAAAGCGAGCTGGTAATACTTCTGGCTCACGCTCTTCACCGTCATAGTTAGGGATAAAATCAACGGTATCTTTATTCATGTCACGAACCATTTCGTGGGCAATCTTACTCATACGTGCTTCGGTATAACGCATAGCTGCAGCTTGGTCACCATCGACTGAACCGAAGTTCCCATGACCATCTACTAGCATGTAGCGGTAAGAGAAGTCTTGGGCCATACGCACCATTGATTCATAGATAGCCGAATCTCCATGCGGATGGTATTTACCCATTACGTCACCAACGATACGGGCTGATTTTTTAAAAGGTTTATCTGAGGTAACCCCTAATTCATTCATCCCATAAAGGATACGACGATGAACGGGTTTTAAGCCATCACGGACATCCGGTAGGGCACGTGCCACAATAACTGACATGGCATAATCAAGAAATGACGTCCGCATTTCTTGCGATATCTCACGTTGTGGGAATTGTTCTTTAATTTCTTCACTCATGAAACTTTTCCCTCCTTACTATAAATCGATGTTGGCGTAGGTAGCATTCTCTTCGATGAAGTCACGTCTTGGTTCAACGTGGTCACCCATCAACATATTGATGATTTTGTCTGCTTCTACTGCATCGTCTACGTTTACTTGTAATAATGTTCTGTTGGTTGGGTCCATTGTGGTTTCCCAAAGTTGTTCAGCGTCCATTTCACCCAAACCTTTATAACGTTGGATGGCTGGTTTTGGTGTCGCTGGGATAGTTTGTAGGTATTCTTCTAATTGCTTGTCAGTATCTAGGTAGACAATCTTTTTACCTTGACGGACTTGGTATAAAGGTGGCACTGCGATATAAACATAGCCAGCGTCCAAGATAGGGCGCATATAACGGTAAATTAAGGTTAATAATAAGGCACGGATGTGGGCACCATCGACATCGGCATCGGTCATAATAACCAATTTGTGGTAACGTGCCTTGGTGATGTCGAAATCATTTTGCCAACCTGTACCCATTGCGGTAAATAATGATCGGATTTCTTCGTTGGCTAAAATTCTGTCCATCGAAGCTTTTTCCACGTTCAAGATTTTACCTCGAATCGGCAAAATAGCCTGGAAGTGGCGTGAACGGCCTTGTTTCGCTGATCCACCGGCCGAGTTCCCCTCAACGATGAATAATTCAGATTCTTCTGGATTACGGCTTGAGCAGTCGGCTAATTTACCAGGTAGGTTGGAAATCTCTAAACCTGATTTTTTACGAGTCATTTCACGAGCTCGCTTAGCTGCTAAACGGGCTTTAGAGGCTACAGTACCTTTATCGACAATACGACGGGCAATTTGCGGGTTTTCTAACAAGAAAGTTTCAAAATGCGTCGCAAAAAGATTATCGGTAATCGTCCGAACTTCCGAGTTCCCTAATTTCATCTTGGTTTGCCCTTCAAACTGTGGGTCTGGGTGGCGAACGGACACAATCATAGTGATTCCTTCACGCACATCTTCCCCAGTTAGGTTATCGTCATTTTCTTTTAAGATTTTTTGCGAACGAGCGTAGTTGTTAATGACACGGGTTAAAGCTGTTTTAGCACCTGATTCATGCGTACCACCCTCAAAGGTATGGATGTTGTTGGCGAAACTTAAGATATTTGAATGGAAGCCATCTGTATATTGTAAAGATACCTCTACTTCAATACCATCTTGCTCGTCTTCAAGATAAATTGGGTTTTCAAATAAGACATCTTTGTCCTTATTCATATACTCAATATATTCTTTAATCCCACCTTCATAGTGGTAAGAAGCTGTTTCTTGGTCTTCTGATCTAGCATCCGTTAATGAAATACGTAGGCCCTTATTCAAGAAGGCTAATTCACGGACACGACGGTTTAAGACTTCAAATTCAAAGACGGTTGTCTCAGTAAAAATCTCTGCATCCGGTTTAAAATGCACAACCGTACCGTGGGTATCTGTATCACCAGTTTGTTCAACATCAGACACAATAGCCCCTTGGCGGAATTCTTGGTGGTAGATGCGGCCATTTTTATGGACATAGACATGCAACCATTCAGAAAGGGCGTTTACAACAGAGGCCCCAACCCCGTGAAGACCACCGGATACTTTATACCCGCCACCGCCGAATTTACCACCGGCATGTAGGACAGTAAAGACTGTTTCTACCGCTGGACGACCGGTATTTGATTGGATATCAACGGGAATCCCCCGACCATCATCGACAACTGTTATGGAATTATCTTTTTCAATGGTGACGTGGATGTGACCCGCAAATCCTGCTAGGGCCTCATCAATTGAGTTATCGACAATCTCCCATACTAAATGGTGTAAACCACTAGTTGAAGTTGACCCGATATACATCCCTGGACGCTTACGTACAGCTTCTAGACCTTCCAATACTTGAATTTGACTGGCATCATAGTCTTTCGCCAATTCGCGCTTCTTGGCTATCTTTTCTTCTTCAGAAACAAGGTCCTCTGGTTGGACGAGTGCTTCTTCATTGATCAACATTTCGTTTTCATTGTTGTTGTTTTCATTAGCATTGTTTGCCATTTTCCCACTCCTATTACCTGAATTATTCAATCTCAATAGCGCTATGGGATTTTAGGCCACGCCTCATCCGCACGCTTACTTATTCCGCTACCGCGCCTGCTTCAATATTGAAAACTCTTGGTTCTTCAATTAATTCTCTTTGAATACCATCTAAACTTGTTGTTGTTATAAAGGTTTGGACTTTCGACTGTATAGACTTCAATAAGTGGGTTTGCCGCTCATTATCTAATTCACTGAGTACGTCATCCAAGAGTAAAATAGGGTATTCCCCTAAAACTTCATGCATGCATTCGATTTCTGCTAATTTCATACTCAATACAGTCGTTCGTTGTTGCCCCTGGGAACCAAATTTCTGCACATCACGGCCATTCACCTTAAAGGTCAAATCATCCCGATGTGGACCAACCAAAGTAACCCCTCTGGCTAATTCATGGTCTTTCTTCTCTTTAAATTTCGTCATCAACTGCTGGTAAATGGCATCTTCAGTCATATCTAAAGTCAATTCAATTGGACCACGATAGGCTAAAGTCAACTCTTCAAGCCCGTGTGAAATGGTTGAATGGATGGGTTTAGCCCATGATTCCAATTGGTCTACAAAACGTAGCCGTTGGTAAATAACATGGGTAGCAGATGCCGCTAACTGTTCAGTGAGAATATCTAAATAAATTTGGTCTTGGGTTTCTTTATATAATAATTGCTTGAGGTAGGCATTTCGTTGCTTTAATAATCGATTATATTGGACCGACTCATACAGGTATTTTGGGCTCATTTGCCCAAGCTCCATATCAATAAACTTTCGTCTAAGTTGCGGGACACCTTTAATCAGTTCTAAATCCTCCGGGGCAAAAAGGACCACATTCAATTTGCCAATATAATCACTCATCCGGTTTTGGTTCAAGTGGTTCACTTTTGCGCGTTTACCAGATTTCGTGATGGTTAGCGCTAGTGGTAGATCTGGATTCGTTCTCGTTGATACACTACCTTCAATACGCGCAAAGTCTTGTTGCCAACGGATGGTATCTTTTTCATTGGCCGTACGGTGACTTCTTGCCAGTGACATCATATAAATAGCCTCTAATAAAGATGTTTTCCCCTGGGCATTCTCGCCAATAAAGACGTTCACCCCATGAGAAAATGTGACTGTTAGCTCTTCATAATTCCTAAAGTCCTTTAACTTAATGTCATTTAGCTGCATGTCCATCACCATGCGCTTCATGGCTTTCGATGATAAATTCACCTTCATTCGGGATCGCAATAACCATACCTGGATACAATTTACGTCCACGTCGGTTATCAATTTCACCGTCTACAACGACATCATTTTCTTGTAGATACCATTTCGCTTCTCCGCCAGTACCTATCGCACCAGAAATTTTTAATAACTGACTCAATGTAATATATGCTGTTTCAATTTTTACGATTTCAGCCATCATTTCACCCCACATTCATCTTCCAAATTCGCTCTTCACATAAAATAAATCGTCTCTTCTTGCCATCACCGGACATAGCTAGTGGTCCTTAGCAGATTCAACGATTTGACTTTTATTTATACACCTTAATTATACGCTAATTTACCGTATTTAGCAAATAAAGGCCCTGTATTAAAAGTTGGCATTTTGGATAGGGAAATACCTAGAATCTTATTTAAAGGGCTTAAAAGTCAAAAATTGGCACATTTTTATATATAGACCGAAAAAAAGGACCAAAACCAGTAAATGATTTTGATCCTTATTCATTTGGCTAGACATATGAAAATGATTTGACGCTATTTCTTCAATTAGCTTCAATTAACCTCTAGGTGTACGAATTGGGGTAATCAATTGAACGAAATTGAAGTTATCAGTTTGATCACTTGGTATTAAGGTGAAGGGGTGTGAAGATGACTGGAAGCCAATTTGTACATTTTGTTGACCAAATGATTTCAAGGCTTCACGTAAGTAGTCAGGGTTGAAGGAAATTTCTAAAGCTTCCCCTTCAGCTTTCACTACATTGATTTCTTCTTCTACATTCCCAACTTCAGCAGATTGACTAGATAAGATAATATCTTGGTCTGAAATATTC
Organism: Aerococcus viridans; assembly: GCF_002083135.2. Classification (NCBI taxonomy): domain Bacteria; kingdom Bacillati; phylum Bacillota; class Bacilli; order Lactobacillales; family Aerococcaceae; genus Aerococcus; species Aerococcus viridans. The sequence continues at coordinate 823,897 of NZ_NBTM02000001.1, forward strand.
AAACGAACCACATTATTTTTACCTTCGTGACTTAAAATCAAAGCACGTTCAACAGCATTCACTAATTCACTCGCTGCAACTTCAATAATTGTTGAGTGGTCATTAGGTAATAAACGGTCTGTATTCGGGTAGTTACCTTCTAGTAAACGAGAATATAGGTAGATATTACGAGCTTTAAACAATACTTGATTGTCTGTCACCATCATCTCAATGTCTTCATTACTATCCACAATACGGATTAATTCTTGTAATGACCGACCTGGAATATTGATATCTAACACTGTATCACCAGCTGCTTCTGGCATTGTTAATGGCATAATACGTTGACTTAAACGATGAGAGTCAGTTGCAACTGCTTTTAGCTCACCATTTCCAATTTCAAAATGAATCCCAGTGAAAATAGGGCGAATTTCTTGGTTAGATACAGAAATAATGGTTTGGTTGACCACTTGTTTAAAGGTATCTGTTGGTAATGCATAAGTTTGTTTTGCATCGATTTCAGGTAAACGTGGGTATTCACTACCATTAATGCCATTTAAGGTAAATGATGCACGGTCAGAAGTAATTTCTGTTTGGAAGTTTTCAACAACCTCTAAATTCATCATATCTGATGGTAATTTCTTCACTATTTCGCCTAAGAAACGAGATGGTAAGACAATATCACCAGTGGCATCAATTTTTAATTTATTGTCATCATCTTTAGCATCAATAAACGCTTCAATGGAAATTGTTGCATCAGATCCAGTTAAATAAAGTCCTTCTTCTTTAACTGAGATTTTAACACCTGTCAAAACAGGTATTGTTGTTCTTGAACTAATGGCTCTTTGAACGTCCGTCAAATTTTGAATAAAAACAGAACGATTAATAGAAAATTTCATGTGTGCACTCCTTGTATATATATTTTAATTATAGATAAAAAATAGTAATAGTAATAGGTCCTGTTAATCTTGTTGATAACTTTTAGAAAGCTTGTCAAAACACACTTTTCCACATGTGTATAACCTGTGGAAAAAACAGAGAGGTTATGAACAATTATCCACAACCTCCTTTTCTTACCTATATTTTAGCATAAGTCATTTTAAACTTAGACTCAGATGATGTAGATAAGTCATTATTTTTCTAATAAACGACGGATACTGTCAACATCACGTTCTAACTCACTTTTTTCAACGATATCTTTTTTAATCTTGTCATAAGCGTGAAGGACTGTCGTATGGTCTTTACCGCCGAATTCTTGCCCAATTTTCGGTAGGGAAGCATCTGTTAATTCTCTACTTAAATACATGGCAATTTGGCGTGGAACCACGATTTGGCGCACCCGTTTCTTCCCTTTAAGATCAGAAACCTGCAAATTAAAGTATTGGGCCACTGTCTCAAGGATATTTGGAATGGTCGGTGAATTACTTTTCACATTGCTCTTATAATTTCTGAGCGCTTTAGCTGCAGTATTTGGCGTTAAGTCTTCTTGGTTCATGACCGCAAAGGCCTGTACGCTGGTTAAAGCGCCTTCTAATTCACGAATGTTGGAGTCAATTTGTCCAGCAATATATGAAAGGGTATCGTCTGGAATTTGTAGGCCATTGACGTTGGCCTTGTTGCGCAAAATAGCAATCCGTGTCTCTAAATCTGGCGGTGTAATATCCGTTGATAAGCCTTGCTTAAAGCGGGAAACTAACCGGTCTTCTAACTCAGGGATCTGACTGGCGTCACGGTCACTGGTTAATACGATGTGTTTATTATTATTATAGAGCACGTTAAATGTATGGAAGAATTCTTCCTGGGTAGACTGTTTGTTCCCAATAAATTGAATATCATCCACTAATAACATATCGACTGTTCGATACTCTTGGTGGAAGGCGTCTGTAGTGTTCTTACGAATGGCATTAATAAAGTCATTTGTGAATGTTTCACTAGAGACGTATTTTATTTTGGCATTAGGGTTTGTCCGTAATACTTCATGGCCAATTGCTTGCATCAAGTGGGTTTTACCTAACCCTACACCACCGAAGAAGAATAGGGGATTGTAGTCGCGGCCGGGGCCTTCTGCAACAGCTAAAGCTGCAGCGTGAGCCATTTTATTGCCTTCACCGACGACGAAGTTATCAAAGGTATATTTTGGATTTAATAGATCTGATCCGTTGTCTTCAATATTGTCATTATGGTTGTTTACTCGAATTTGATTGGCTGATTGTGACCGATCATCTTTTAAACTCACGACCAGATTCACGTCATGGTTTAAGTATTCAAATAAAACTTGTCGAATCTGTATCGAATAATGTTTCTCAATATGGTCCTTGTGCAGCACTGAAATAGCTTTTAAATACAAGGTATCGTTCTCAAAGGCAACAGGATCTAGGTCTTTAATCCAAGTATCAAAACTTGTTTTAGGCAACTCTTCTTTGAAGTATTGGGTGACGTAATCCCATAATCGGTTTAATTCACTCATATATTTCCTAGCTCCTTAGTGTACAAAATTTCTACATCAAACATATTTCAATGTGTTAGTAAGACGAATCTTTAAATTCGTTAAGCCCATTCATAATATCACGAAAAAAAACAGTTTTCCACAGAAAAATCAGGATGTGAATAAAAATAATCCCAACTTTTGATAAATGTTTTCCACAAGGTGTGAATAAACCTGTTAGCTTTTTACAAAAATAAAAGTCTTGTGTATAATTACCCCTGTTTAAAGGGCAAATTATAAGGGTTTTCGATGGGTTATCAACAGCTGTGGGAAAGTTTTGCAAAACTGTGGATTTGTTGAAAAGTCTTTTAAAAACTTTGGGGATGAATTTAAACTTGCTATAACTAACCACAGGCTTGTGCAAATTTCGTACACACTTTGTGAATAAGAGTTTACCATTTTTTTGCTTCACAAAGTTTGTGAAATTTGAAAAACAGGGCTTGTGAAAAAAGTAGGCGTTAATCTAGGAAGGATTTTTTTTTGCTAGATATATCTGTTATAATATAGACGAGTCTTACTGGTCGAAAAGCTTGAAAAAAACCAATATTTGTACAAAAAGTATTGTGATATGGGTTATAATGTGATAAAATCTTGATTACGAGTGCGAAATTTCGCACCTGAAATTGAATTTCGACTTTTTATTGTATATAATATTACAGTCGTTTTATATTAATGAAAAAACGAAAGACTTAATCGCAACAGGAGGTGCAAGTAATGAAAAGAACATACCAACCTAAAAAACGTCATCGTCAAAAAGTTCACGGTTTCCGTAAACGTATGAGCACTAAAAACGGTCGTCACGTTTTAGCAGCTCGTCGTAGAAAAGGAAGAAAAGTTATTTCTGCATAAGATCACATTAATATGTGGTCTTTTTTTATTAAGGAGGCGAACTTACGTGCGGAAATCTTATAGAGTCAAATCTGAGAAAGATTTTGGCAAGGTATTTCATCACGGTCATAGTACTGCGAATCGCCAATTTGTGATTTATCGATTGGAGAAGGACCAACCCCATTTCCGGATTGGTATCTCTGTCGGTAAGAAAATTGGAAACGCTGTTACCCGTAATGCAGTGAAGCGAAAAATTCGTCAAAGCATTAACGAACTCAAGGCAGGCATTGATCCGTCCAATGATTTTATCGTGATTGCTCGTAAGCCAGCTGCAGAGATGACAACAGCTGAAGTGAAAAAAAGTTTGATTCATGTGCTATCTTTGGCGAAAATTTATCATCCGATAAAAGAGCATACAAAAGCAAAGCCATTACCACATGAATAGTAGAATTCGTGGAGGATTTGTAAAAATTGAATATTCGAAGTAAAAAAATGTGGAAGATTTTAGCAATCACCATGATGGCTGTTATCTTTCTAGCGGCTTGTGGGACAAGTCCAATCGATGAAAATTCGACTGGTTTATGGGACCGTTACATCGTCTATAACTTTTCACGTATTATTGTGTGGTTATCAGATATTTTTGGTAACTATGGTGTAGGGATTATCGCCTTTACCTTGATCATTCGTATCATCTTGATTCCATTAACTAAGTACCAAACACAAAGTACTGAAAAAATGCAAATGATGCAGCCTGAGCTAAAGGCCTTGCAAGAAAAATATGCATCTAAGGATCCAGAGACTCAGCAAAAATTACAAGAAGAAACGGCCAAGTTAAATGAAAAATATGACTATAGCATGTGGTCTGGTTGTTTACCAATGTTAATTCAATTGCCAATCTTGATGGCCTTATATCAATCTATTTCCAGAACAGAAATTCTAAGCCAAGGTCACTTCTTATGGTTAGAATTAGGAGTTCCTGACCAACTATTTGTAATCCCAATTATTGCAGCTATTCTAACATGGTATAACACACGTTTGACAACGATTGGTACACCAAATAGCAATCCATCAATGGCGATGATGCAATGGACAATGCCAGTAATGATTTTATTCATGGGTGTAACCTTACCATCAGCAATTTCACTTTACTGGGTGGCGTCCACTGGATTTACAATTCTTCAAACATTAGTGATGAATAATCCTTTTAAGAAGCGTGATGCACGCGAAGATCAAATTCGTAAAGAGAAAGAGCTAGAACGTCGTTTAGAAAAAGCAAAACGTAATCCTAATGGTAAGAAGAAATAACAGGAGGTTCTTGTATTGAAAACTGAAAGATTTGAAGCGACTTCAGTCGATGCTGCTATTGCCAAAGGCTTGCAACAACTTCGGTTGGCGCGAGAAGATGTTGAAGTTCAAGTAATTCAAGAAGCCAAAAAAGGATTTCTCGGTTTAGGGGCAAAGGATGCGATTGTAGCCATCCATTACACTGAACGAGAAGTGTCCGAAATTGATGCCACAACAGATAATTTATTTTCCTTCTCTGATTTAGGTCAAGAAAACACATCAGCAGTGGTGCCATCTGAGGATTTAGAGGATCAACCGTCTGAAAATACAGATAAAGAAATCAATTCAGTAACAGATGAAATCGAAGAAGAAGTTGTTGAATCAACAAGTTCTCAGGAAGCGCCAGAGACTCAAGGCGCTGAGTCTGAATCAGAGCAAGAAGTTGAAGAAGAACTTGCCTCTGATGAAGTGACTACTGAAAAGTCTGAACCATCAATTAATGAAGAAACTTTTACTAAAGAAGCAACTATTGCTGAAGTAGAAGTTGAATCAGAGGAAGCGGCAGCTGATGAGGCTGAAACGCCTGTTCAAGCGGACCAAGACTTAGAATTGGTAGATGAAGACTTCAAAGATGTGGAACATGTTGCTGAATACCTGATAGACGTGTTGGCATCCTACCTAGTAGACGCCAATATTGAGGTTGAAGACCGTGGTCGTACTGTTATTTACAATATCCAAACTGAGAAAAAAGGGTTGGTTATTGGTAAACACGGTAAGATCATTAATTCATTAGAAACACTTGCCCAGGTGATGACCCACCAATATGTGCGCCCACATGTCAAAGTGATTGTAAATGTTGGCAATTATCGGGAAAGACGTCAAGAAACCTTAGCGAGATTAGCACGTAAAACAGCGGACCAAATAGCCAATTCAAAACAACCTGTTTTCTTGGACCCACTACCTGCTGCGGAACGTAAAATTATCCACGCGCAATTGGCTAGATATTCATATATTGCGACCCATTCTGAAGGGAAAGAACCGCATAGATATCTAGTTGTATCTTACAAAGACTAAAAATAATAAAAATATTAACAGCAAACGACCCCCATTATCACTGGATATTGAGGGTCGTTTTTTCTGGTTATTATCGTAGTATTCACTCATTTTCTTATACAAATTGCCCCAGATTCACATCATATAGACCATTATCTGTTAGCCGTAATTCTGGAATGACCGTTAAGGCAATGAAAGATAGGGTCATAAACGGATCGATAGATTCAGGTACACCAAGTGCTCTAGCATGCGCCACCATCTTATTTAATTGCGCTTGTACCGTTTTGCCTGACTGGATACTGATAATACCAGCCAACTCTAGTGGTAGGGCTGCAACAATTTCCCCTTTAGAAGCAATCACGTAGCCCCCTTGAATACGGTCCAATTCTTTCAAAGCTAGTAGGATATCAGTGTCGTTATCGCCCACAGCCGTATTATTATGCGCATCATGGGACACACTAGTCGCAATCGCGCCATTTTCAATATTATAGCCCTTAATCGCGCTCACACCGATACCACCCGAATGACCGTGACGTTCAATCACACAAGCCTTATTGAAGTCTCTATTGGCTTCAAATTTGCCATCTATACTAGGTAATATCTCTTCAGACCCTCTTGTCAAAATGGATTGTGCCACCAAGTTAATAACCTTTACAGGCGTGTCATCAACCTTTAATTCAAGATTTTCTTGGTTGATTTTCGGCAGTTTAACTGAATTTAAGAGATTGGCGTCTGATACGGGCGCAATATTTTGGCTATTTAACTGGTCAAAGTCAATGATTTCCCCGTTTTTGATGACAAGTTCAACTGATACTTGGTCAAGGTCATCGATGATGAGTAAATCAGCTAAGTAACCAGCCCCAACTGCTCCTAAATCATGTAAGTTATAGGCGCGAGCGGCATTATATGAAGCCATTTTGTAAGCTGTGGCAGCAGGGACGCCCAGTGCGATCGCCTTACGGACGCAAAAGTCGATATGGCCTTCTTTTTCAATATCTTCAAGATGTTTATCATCCGTACAGAACATACACTGGTCTAGGGCGATATCATGTTCAACAAAGCCTTTAAGGATTGCCTCAAGGTTTCTAGCGGCACTGCCTTCACGGATCAACAATTTAAAGCCAGCCCGTAATTTTTCAATCGCTTCCTCGTAATTCTCCGCCTCGTGTTCAGTATCAATACCGGCAGCCCGGTATGCTTGTAAGGGTTTCCCCGTTAAACCAGGGGCATGACCATCTATAATTTGGTTTTTAAAAAGTGTCAATTTATCCAGTATTTTCCCGTCAGCCTTAACCACATCATCAAACCGCATCATTTCAGCTAGACCAAAGACTTGCTTGTTTTCAAGGTAGGGCGCCATGTCAGCTGCTAAAATTTCGCCAGCCCCATTGGTGTCGATATCTGTTGCAGGCACACACGAAGGCATCATGATATGGGTAGTCATGGGCGTTTCTTCAATACTGGTCAGCATAAAATCCAAGCCTTTTTGCCCAAGCACGTTGACCAATTCGTGTGGATCAGCAAAAACGGTTGTTGTTCCTTTAGCTAGGGCGTATTTTGAAAATTCTAAGGGCGTCACCATGGCAGATTCGATATGCATGTGGGCGTCGATAAAGCTTGGTGCAATGTATTTGCCTGTACAATCAATGGTTTGCTTGCCTTCATAGTCGCCTAAAGCCGCAATCCGGTTGCCTATAATGGCCACATCAGTCTGGATGATTTCTTCTGTAAATACATTAATCACATAACCGTTTTTTAAGACGATATCAGCTAATGCCTTGCCGTTTGCGACGTGAATTAGATTTTCCATGCTTGTCCCCTTTTTTGCTAACTAGTTGCCAAATATTGAAGTTAAACTTGTTGGAATTAGCTAATCTTTTTCACTACTTCAACTCGATTAATCGGATTTGAAAATTTGAATAGTATTATAACCATAATCAGACCTAAAAGTATAGGAGAAATTGTTAAAAACACGAATTATAGGATAAATATAATAAATTATCGTTCGGATAGAGTTAGTTTAAGTTAATAGATAAGGTCTTATATTTCGGGAAAAAGGGGTAAAATCCCGATTAAAGCTAGGTTAACCTTCCAAATCAAATGAAAACAAAAGTGTATTGCAAAAAACGCAGACTTGAAGTTTGCGTTTTAACATTTCTATTTATTAAGCCACTTTGGCTTATTTTCGTTCAATCGGGTGGCCACCAAATCCGGAACGCAAGGCGGAGACGACTTTGTTTGAAAAACTGTCTGGTAATTGACTGTCATTTCGAACAAATAGGGATTGGGCGATAATTGGAACGGGTACATCCAGTGATAATGCTTCTACAACCGTGTATTTAGCTTCACCGCTGGAATCTATTTTGCCTACGATATTGTCTAACTGACTGTCGTCATTGAAACTTTCCTCTAAAAGTTCCATCAACCATGAACGAACGACAGACCCGTTGTTCCACAATTTAGAAACAGCTGCAAAATTAAAGTCATAATTTGAGGCTTCTAGGACGCTAAATCCTTCACCAATGGCCTGCATCATGCCATATTCAATCCCGTTGTGGACCATTTTCAAATAGTGACCTGACCCACTAGGACCAGTATATAAATAACCATCTGTACAAGCGATATCACTAAAGAAGGGTTCAACAACTTTAAAGGCTGTCGGATCGCCACCAATCATCAAATTGACCCCATTTCTAGCCCCATCAATTCCGCCAGAAGTCCCGCAATCTAACAAGTAAATCCCCTTATCTAATAGAATTTGTCCCATCAACAAGCTGTCTTTGTATTTTGAATTGCCAGAATCAATGACAATATCACCTGCCTGCAATGTTGATCCTAAGTCCTGAAGAATCTGGTTGGTAATGTGACCAGCAGGTGTTGATAGTAAGATGATTTTTTCTTGGTCCAGTGCTTCTAGTAAGGCTTCCTGACTAGCGACTGTTGGAATCCCTTGCTTTGTTGCTGATTCTCTAGCCTGGGCTGAGGCATCGTAACCAATGATGTCCCAACCATGGTCAAGGCCATTTAAGGCTAAGTTAGCACCCATTTTTCCAAGTCCAATAATGCCAATTTTCATGTATTCCCACTCCTTTTTCTAAAGTCACCTAAATCTTAGCACGGAAAAACCATCCCTTCATTTCAAGTTTGGCACACTTGATGACGACAAATATAGCGCTTTCAAAATGTTGAAGAAAGGGAGTTTAAGGTATATGATGGGCATAATTTAAAAGTTTTGAGGAGGAATCGCAATGTCAGAAATGAGTACAAGTACAGTGTCAGATGCAGGATCAAATACGAAAATTTCTATGAAAACTCGGATTCAAAAATTTGGTTCTTATCTGAGTAGTATGATTATGCCAAATATCGGGGCCTTTATTTCTTGGGGAATTATTACAGCTTTATTTCTAGCCACTGGTTGGCTGCCGAATGAAGAATTGGCGCAAATGATTGACCCGATGAAAAATTATTTACTACCTTTATTGATTGCTTATAGTGGTGGTAGTTTAGTCCACGGCCAACGCGGGGCAGTTGTTGGGGCGATTGGGACCATGGGGGTTGTGGTTGGTTCTGAAATCCCTATGTTTCTAGGTGCCATGCTGATGGGGCCATTTGCTGGTTGGTTGTTGAAGCAATTTGACGATAAATTTGCAGATAAGATTCCGCAAGGTTTTGAAATGTTAGTTAATAACTTCTCATCTGGTATCCTAGGCTTTATTTTAGCGGTACTTGGCTATTACTTTGTTGGACCAACGATTGGGGCCATCACAGATATTGCCTCTATTGGGATTCAAGCCATTATTTCAGATGGTTTCTTACCACTTGCCAATGTCATCACAGAACCTGCAAAGGTTATCTTTTTGAATAATGCCGTCAATCACGGTATATTTACGCCATTAGGTGCCCAACAAGCACAAGAAGCCGGCAAGTCTATTCTATATTTAGTGTCTATTAACCCAGGTGTTGGTGGTGGTATGTTGTTAGCTTATATGCTATTTGGTAGTGGGTCAGCTAAATCTTCAGCGCCAGGTGCTTTTATTATCCAATTCTTTGGTGGTATTCACGAGATGTACTTCCCTTATGTGTTAATGAAACCCTTGATGGTATTAGCGGTGATTGGTGGTGGGGTAACAGGTACTGCCATTTTCCAATTATTTGATGTGGGACTTGTAGGACCAGCGTCACCGGGATCAATTATTTCAGTGGTTGCCATGACACCACCGGGCGATTTATTTGGTATCCTATTAGGTGTATTTGGCGCCTTTTTAGTATCCTTCGTCATTGGGGTCGCTATCCTCAAATTTGACCGTTCAGAAGGTAAGGATTTTGAAGCCTCTAAAGATGCCGTTCAAGCAGAGAAACGTGCTGCTAAAGGGCAAACGACAAGCCATAAATCAGTAGCTGAAAATGTAGCCGACGTTCCAAAAGCTGAAAACGTCAATAAAATCATCTTCGCTTGTGATGCAGGAATGGGCTCAAGTGCCATGGGCGCCTCTTTATTACGGAAAAAGGCCAAACAAATCAACTTGAATATCCCTATTTCAAATTCTGCCATCAACAATCTACAGGATGAACCAGGTACATTAGTCATTTCGCAAAATGAATTAACCCCTCGAGCACGCCGACAAAATCCATCTGGTATGCACGTCTCAGTAGACAATTTCTTAGACGGTGACCGCTATGATGAGATTTTAGGGGCCATGATTGCGCAACCAATTGAGGTAAAAGAAGCAGACAAAACGGCAGCAAGCCAAACAACAAATATAGCGCTTCAAAATATCGACAATATCTATATACCATTTGAAGATAAGGTAGGTAAAACCACCATGGCAGCGTCTATTTTACGAAACAAATTGAAGAAGGCCGATATCCATAATGTGACGGTCAAGGCTGTGGCAGTTGAAGATCTAGACCAAACAAAAAAAACCGATGCTACCTTAGTTATCGGAAACCAAGCGATCGTCCAAGCCTTACAGGACTTATATCCAGATTTAAATGGCTTGGTCATTGAAGATTTACTAGAAGCCACTGCTTACGACCAATTGATTGAATCATAAGGACTTAGAAATATTGGAAAATGGCATTATTGAATAAGTAAGAAATAAGTAAGAAACACAGGAAACGAATAGAAAACAAGCAGGAAATAAACAAAAGAAGGGAGCGGGTGTTAAATGTATCTATCACAGCGGGAAGCCATTATATTAGACCAGTTGTTATATAGTCATACGGAAATTCCCCTCTCTTCTTTTCAAAGTTTACTGCAAGTGAGTCGACGGACAGTTTACCGAGAAATTACGAATTTAGAAGCATCACTGAAAACCTTAAATGTTGAGATTGTCAACGAACGGAACAAGGGTTATAAACTTGTTGGCCATGCGGAAACTTTAAATATGTTGAGGGAGGAAAATACTGCTCGAAACCAGTATGTTTTCTCTAAAGACGAACGCCAAGATGGCATTATTACGACTTTATTGGTCAATGAAGGGCCAGTGACGGCAGAAGTTTTAAGCCAACAATTCGCTGTCAGTTTAAATACCATCTACCAAGATATAGATGCTATTGAAGAAAGGTTGGGGGCTAATCAGGTCAACCGATTGCCAGCGCAAGGTTTTACCTTGGATGTGGATGAAATCAACAACCGAAACATTGTGGCGACAACTATTTACAACAACCTATCTCCAGCTGATAGCGCGACTTATTTATCCGATTTATCTGAAATTGGTGCGTCTATCGATAAGCCCTTCTTCCTCACTTTTATTTCAGATACCAGTTTGAAAGCAGTGGTAGAAAGTTTTCGTCAGAGTGACCTAGACGCAGGTAAAAAGATGAATGACAACCAAATTCGGCCCGTTTTGATTCAATTGGCATATGCCCTTGACCGGATGCAAGCAGGCTTTTCCATAAGCGATATTGTCAGTATCGAGACCAATGTCCCGAGTGATATCATCCATTTGGCATATCAAATTACGGGGCACCTTGCAGATCAATTGAAGATCAACATTCCAATCAATGAACGAAATTTACTGGTTAACCAACTGGAAGGTATCAATTTTAAGAATAAAGAATCAATTTTCAATGTGAACTTTGACACCCAATTATCCTATAAGGTACAGAGGTTTATCCGACTTGTTTCTGAAAAAACGAGTAACGATTTTAGACAGGACAAACGTTTGTACAAGGGGTTAATTTCCCACATTCGGGCCACCTTGAAGCGGATTGAAAATGACCCCATCACGAGTTTCAAAGATACCAGTCTAGAACCAGTTGTCGACCAATATAAAGACTTGTATGTCAAAGTAGAAGAAAGTTTTAAAGCGGTTTTTTCAACCGATATTTCACACGAGGAAGCGGCTTATATACTGATGCACTTTGCAGCATCTTACGAAGCAGGGCCTTCTTTAAACTATCAACCACGGTTATTGGTTATTGTCTCTAACTATGGTGGGGCTGGTAAAATTATCAAAGAGCGGCTAGAAAAGCAGTTCCAAGCTATTTTTCAAGTGGATATTACACAATTATCTGAAATTGATCAATTAGATGTGGGGTCCTACAGCATGATTTTATCGACAGGACCGCTTAAAAACTTCCCGGTTGAATACCAGTTGATATCACCGGTACTAGCTGACAAGGATATTGACTTGTTGAAGGACTTTATCGAAACCTACAAATTAGGCCATAAGAACCCTTTGACTAACCACTTTGGGGATGATAATTACAAATTGACCTTTGAAGAGATGCGGGATTCCATCTTGATTGCGGATGATTTGTTAAAGCAGTTTGAGGTCAAAGACATTAACAGCAAAGAGCATGTGGAGGCGACCGTTGAGGCAGTGATACAATCGCTGAAACCACTTGCTGTGTCGGATGATGCCTTGGTGTCACAGGCGATTATTAAACGCTACAAGACAACGCCAATTGGTATTCCGATGACCAACATGTCCCTCTTCCATAGTGTGCACGAAGATGTGAAGACACCGGTGTTTAAGGTTTATAATCTGTCGAGTCCCTTTTATGTTGAAGGAATGGATCGGCAGATGATCTTACTGAAACGAATTCTGTTATTGTTGGCACCAGCGCCACTAGATGCCAACGTTAAAACAGTTTTAGGTTGGATTAGTCAATCTATTATCGAAAATAATATCAATACCGATCTATATAATACGGGGAATGAAGAAACTTTAAGAAATTTACTGAGTAGACTATTTGTTGAAGCAATACAGGAGTCAGGGAAGGGCGATGATTAAATGGAAATCAATCAAAATATGGTGAAATTAAAGCAAGATTTTCAAACAAAGGAAGCTGCGATAAGGGCAGCAGGGCAATTGTTAGTCGATAACGGCCATGTAGATCCCTCTTATGTGGAAGCCATGCTCGACCGCGAGAATGAGGTAACAACTTACATGGGTAATTTCATTGCCATTCCTCACGGTACGGATCAGGCCAAAACAAGTATCCATTCAACAGGCATTTCGGTTCTACAAATCCCGTTTGGGGTAGATTTTTCTGACGACCCCAATGAAGAAAAGATGGCCATGGTTGTCTTTGGGATTGCCGGGGTTAACAATGAACACCTGGATTTACTGTCTAAAATCGCTATTTTCTGTTCAACCCTTGATAACGTGGTGAAATTGGTAAATGCTGAAAATGAGGCAGAAATTATGACTTTGTTGGATAGCGTTGAAGTAGCCTAATATAGAAAATTAAATGAATACATAGGAGTTAGCTTTTCTTTAGGGGTAAAGTTAGCTCTTTTTTGTATTTAGAGTTTGGTTGAAATTATCTTTTTTCAAGGAGTTAAAATACAAAATCACCCAAAATTGTATTTGTAATGTACTTTATATTGAAATAAAAAACGCAAAACCCCATTATGGTAAAGGTTATAAAATAACCCAAAGTATATCGCGTGAATATCACTTATAAATATAGTAAACTAGAAATAGTCTTAAGGAATTCTTTATTTTTGAAGTTTTCCAAATAAATTTTTAGATAAATAAAAGGAGATGGAAAAAATGGATTTAGCAGGTTTATGGGCTAGCTTAGCTGCTGGCATACCAGCCATCATTGGTGGTATATTATTAATTCTTATTGCGTGGATCGTGGCAGTATTAGTTAGAAAGGCAGTTTCAAAAGGTTTACGAGCGGTGGGATTACCAGGTCGCTTCGTGAAATGGAATATTGCAGAGACTGAGGATCAAGCGGAAACAACGATTGATACCATCGCGCAAATTCTATACTACATTGTTTGGGTGCTATTCTTACCAGGCATCTTCGATACATTTGGTTTAACTTCTATCGCGACACCAATTCGTGATATGACAGCAAATGCTTTAGGGTTCTTACCATCAATCATTGGTGCAATTATCATTATGATTGTAGCGGTAGTGGTAGCGCGTTTAGTGAAACAATTAGTTTACTCACTAGTAAAAACAGTTAACATCGACAAGTATGTGGCTAAATTTACCGGTAACAAAACAGCAGACGGACAAACAGCAGATACAATTGCTAACGTACTTTCTTATGTAGCTTACATTGTTGTTTTCATTCCTATTGCAGTTGTAGCCCTTGAAACATTAGGGATTTCTTCAATTACAACACCAATCATCGGTGTGTTAAACAGTGTTGCTTCTGCAATTCCAAATATCTTAGTAGCAGTAATCTTATTAGGTGTTGGATTTGCGATTGCTAAAGTCATTGGTGAGTTAGTACAAAACTTACTTGCGGGTACTGGTTTAAACAACTTATTCAACCGTGAAACTGGTGCAGCAACTAAAAACATCAATGTTTCAGAAATCATTGGTCAAGTAGTTGCAGTAGTTATCGGTTTATTCTTTACCGTTGAAGCCTTAAACGTATTAAACTTAGCGATCTTAAACACTGTTGGTGCAGCAATCATTGCTTACCTACCGAACGTATTAATTGCCTTAATTATCTTAGGTCTTGGTATCTTTGGTGGCCGTTTCGTTGGCGACTTAGTGAATAAAGCAACTCAAAGCAAATGGGTTGGTGCAATCATTAAAGGCGTATTCGTAGTCTTCTCAGTATTTATGGCATTAGATCAATTGAACTTTGCTAACAATATTGTGAACATGGCCTTCCTATTCATCATTGGTGGTTTATCAGTTGCCTTTGCCTTATCATTTGGTTTAGGTGGACGCGACTTCGCGAAAAAACAACTAGAAAAATTAGACAAAAAAATTGAAGAAGAATCTGGTCAAAACTACAAAAACGACCAATTCTAATCATCAATGAAAGATAAGATCTTACCCCTGGCTGTGTGCTGGGGGTTTTTCTTTGTGCTATACAATTGCATGAAATCTTTAAGACTGGCTTAAGCTTTACTGTAACGCTTTAACTGTATTATGAAAACAGATACAATAAAAGTGATAAAAGTATTTATGATTGATTCTGGGAGGTGTCAAAAATGAAACAGAAAGCAACATGGTTTTTACTATTGAGTACGTCATTACTGTTAGGTTCATGTTCTTGGTTTAATGATGCAGAAGAGATTTATGATGAAAGTGAGACATCCTCGTCTGAACAAGTGTCCTCAAGTGCTAGTGATAGTGCGAGTGATGAAACATCAGAAGATTCGCAATCCAGTCAGTCGAGTTCAACAGCAGAAAGTGACACAGATGATGAAGCAAGTGGAAGTTCATCCTCAGAAGGGACGTCCGCTTTAACAGTGGCTGATTATTTCCCAATGATTGAAGGGTATCAGGCAGTTTTTGAGGGTGACGGGAATGAGTTTGCGGGCTTTACCCGGACCTATGATTTTATTAATGATGAGTTTTTAACTATGCGGACGGCAACTGCAGGAACGACAACCCTAGAGGTAGTGGCGATTACAGCAGATAAGGCTGAAGTGATGGTGACCAAGCCAGAAACTTATAGTCATGAAGAATTGACCTACGATATGATTACCCAAATAGATGAGCCAACGAGGGTCTTGATTGAGGGGCCAATTGAAGTGGGTCATACTTTTGATAGTGACGGACGCCAGCGTGAAATTACTGGCATTGATGTGCCTGTTGAAACGAAGACTGGCACTTACGAGACTTTAGAGGTGAGTGAATACGGTGAAAATAGTATTCGTAGAGAGTATTATGCCCCAGATGTGGGACTGGTTTACGCAGAAGATGAAAGTACCGACCCTGAAGCAGATTATTTCGTCACTCAAATCTTGAGTCAGCTATCAATTGAAGGTTGGAGTGAAGAGGTCACTTTCTACTATCCAAATGGCGAAGGTGAGTTAGAACAAGCGAATGAAACGGTGGCGATGACGACAAATGATGATATGGCGCTGAAATTCACGCAGATTTTCCAGGGTGGCAACAGCGCTGACCAACAAATGATGACGAAAAGTGTTGATATCAATAGCATCAATGTTGACGGTCAAGACCCAAGGGCGGGCAAGATTGTCTATGTTGACTTTAGCGAAAACATCAGTGAATTGGCGGATGATCCACAAGGGAAGGCTAAGTTGGATGCGATGATGGCAACGATGGTCCAGTATTATAATGCCGACTACATTCAACCTGCTATTGAAGGCGATTATATGGTCATTGATGGTGTTATTGAATTAACCCCAGCTTATCCATTATACGAAATCCCTGAAAATATTCAGCCTTAAATGACAGGTAAATCGACAGATAAAGATGACAAAATAAACGCTCAGCTTGAATCTAGCTGGGCGTTTAGTAATGGGTGCCCAACAAAAGCTGCTTGCCCTTTTCCAAACAGTAGTAAACTAGGATGAAAAAGTCGCAATTTCTGAATTGAAATTGTTTACTTTTAAATGGAGATTGCGTATAATACCGAATGTATAAAAAAGTAGTTTGACAGTCAAAGTGTCTTTCTAGTCCGACCAGGCCATGGGAGGGGTAGATTGGGCGCTTTTTTATTTGCACAAATATAAACAATAGTAGATAAATTTAGTTAGAAAGGAACATATTCATGATTACCCGTGGTTTTGATACAATTGCAGCAATTTCATCGGCGCCAGGCGAGGGTGCAATTGGGATTGTCCGTCTTTCAGGTGATGACGCACTAGCGATTGCAGATAAGGTTTATAAATTAGGTCAGAAAAAATTGAGTACGCAAGATAGTCATACCATTCATTATGGCTATATTGTGGATCCAAAAGATGGTCAAGAGATTGATGAAGTGATGGTGTCTGTTATGCGTGAACCAAAAACATTTACGCGTGAAGATATTGTTGAGATTAATACCCATGGTGGGATTGTGGCGACAAATCGCGTGCTGGAACTTGTTTTGCGGGAAGGGGCTACCCTAGCAGAACCAGGTGAATTCACCAAACGAGCCTTTATCAACGGACGAATTGACTTAACCCAAGCAGAAGCTGTGATGGATTTAATCCGTGCCAAGACGGACCGGTCAATGGATTTAGCTGTGAAGCAGTTGGACGGAAAATTATCCAATTTAATCGAAAATTTACGTCAAGACATCTTAAATACATTGGCGCAAGTTGAAGTAAACATTGACTACCCGGAATACGACGATGTGGAAGAAATGACCCTTAAATTATTGGGCGAGAAAACAACTATTATCAAGGACCGAATCGATGGCTTATTATCAACCGCTAAACAAGGAAAAATCTTGCGTGACGGGATTTCAACTGCCATTGTGGGTCGTCCAAATGTGGGGAAATCTTCCTTGCTGAATGCCTTATTAAGAGAAGAAAAGGCCATTGTAACGGATATTGAAGGTACAACGCGTGACACGGTTGAAGAATATATCAATATCCGCGGGGTACCCTTGAAATTGGTGGATACAGCGGGTATTCGTGACACAGAAGATGTGGTGGAACGTATTGGTGTGGAACGGTCGAAGAAGGCCTTAATGGAAGCAGAATTGGTGTTATTATTACTCAACCAATCTGAAGCCTTAACCGCTGGTGATCGTGAGCTTTTAGCCTTAACCCAAGACCATAAACGAATTATTATCATGAATAAAATTGATTTACCAAACCAGCTTTTAAAAGAATCCCTGTTAGAGTGGGTTGAAGAGGACGAAATCATTGCCACGTCTATGATGACACAAGAAGGTATTGACGCTTTAGAGGAGAAAATTGCAGACTACTTCTTCTCAGGTCAATCAGGGGAAAAAGACGCGACTTATGTTTCTAACGCCCGTCATATAGACCTTTTACAAAAAGCGAGTCAATCATTAGACGAAGTGAAAAACGGGATTGATATGGGCATGCCAGTTGACTTGATTCAAATCGACTTTACCCGTGCTTGGGAAATTTTAGGTGAAATTATTGGTGAAAATGCGCCGGATGAACTATTAACACAACTATTCAGTCAATTCTGTTTAGGTAAATAAAAGAAGCGTAGAAAGGATGAGATGATGCAAACTTATGAAGCAGGTAAATATGATGTCATTGTAGTTGGTGCTGGGCATGCAGGTAGTGAAGCAGCCTTAGCTGCAGCGCGTATGGGCGCTGAAACCATGTTGATTACGATTAATATTGATATGGTTGCCTTTATGCCATGTAACCCGTCAATTGGGGGGCCAGCTAAAGGAGTAGTTGTAAGAGAGATCGATGCCCTTGGTGGTGAAATGGGCCGCAATATTGATAAAACCTATATCCAAATGCGTATGCTGAATACAGGTAAGGGACCAGCTGTCCGTGCCTTACGTGCGCAAGCAGATAAAGATGAATACGCCAAAGAAATGCGTAGAACTATCGAAAACCAAGACCACTTAACCCTACGTCAAGGGTTAGTAGACGACTTGATTATTGAAGATGATACGGTTAAAGGGATTATCACCAACACAGGTGCTATTTACCGTGCAGATGCTGTTATTTTGACAACTGGTACGGCAGCCCGTGGTGAAATTATTATTGGGGAATTAAAATATTCTTCAGGTCCCAACAACTCGCAACCAGCTGAGAAATTGACTGGGAATATGGCGGAAAAATACGGCTTTGATATTGCCCGCTTTAAAACTGGTACACCGCCACGCGTGGACAAACGTACGATCAACTATGATGCAACGGAAATCCAACCGGGTGATGATGCACCAAATCATTTTTCATTCATGTCTAAAGACGCGGATTACTTACCACTAGTAGACCAAGTCCCATGTTTCTTGACTTATACCAATGAAGCAACCCATGAAACGATTCGTGAAAACTTACATCGTGCACCGATGTTTACCGGTATCGTTGAGGGTGTAGGTGCCCGTTACTGTCCGTCAATTGAAGATAAGATTGTGCGTTTTGCAGATAAACCAAAACACCAAATCTTCCTTGAGCCTGAAGGGTTAGATAACGAAGAAATCTATGTCCAAGGACTTTCAACTTCACTACCAGAAGACGTTCAAAATGACATGATTCATTCAGTTAAAGGCTTGGAAAACGCACGTATCATGCGTAATGGCTACGCCATTGAGTACGATGTAGTGAAACCAAACCAATTGAAAGTAAACTTAGAAACTAAACAAGTGGCCAACTTATTTACAGCTGGTCAAACAAACGGTACTTCTGGTTATGAAGAAGCTGCTGGTCAAGGTTTATACGCAGGGATCAACGCCGTCCTTAAAATCCGTGGCGAAGAGCCATTTGTTATCGGCCGTGACCAAGGCTATATTGGGGTAATGATCGATGACTTAGTCACAAAAGGGACAACTGAACCGTATCGATTATTAACATCACGCGCTGAATACCGTTTATTATTACGTCATGACAACGCTGATGCTCGTTTAACTGAAAAAGGTTATGAATTTGGTTTAGTCTCTGAAGAACAATATAACTTATACAAATCAAACCAAGCAGAGGTTGCTGAAGAGTTAGACCGCTTAGCCAATGTTCGCTTGAAACCAACTCAAGAATTACAAGACTACCTTGCAGAGAAAAATTCTGCAGCCTTAAAAGATGGGATTATGGCGAGCGACTTACTACGTCGTCCAGAGCTTAAAATTGATGATATCCTTAAATTCGCCCCAAGCGACAAGGATTTATCACGTCAAGTAACAGAACAAGTTGAAATCCAAATCAAATATGCTGGTTATATTGTTAAAGAACAACGTAAAGTAGAAAAATTACACCGTTTAGAGCAAAAAGAAATTCCAGCTGACATCGATTGGGATGCCATCGACAGCTTAGCCACTGAAGCACGTCAACGATTGAAAGAAATCGGCCCACGTACTTTAGCACAAGCCAGTCGTGTATCAGGGGTAAACCCAGCAGATGTATCCATTATTATGGTTTACTTACAAGGCGGGCATGTAGCACGTGTTTAACCAGTAAGTACATTAAAAAAGCTATCCCAGAAAATAGGGATAGCTTTTTGTGATTTATAATCTATAGTGCATCATGTTTACATCCAAATGGTCTGTGTTGGGGATCATTTCGGGTCTTTTCTAATTTGCGTTCTTCAAGGACCTTATCTTCTTTTAAAAAGCGGGCTATGCTATAATTTGATTGAGAAAACATTGGGAATTGAACGGAAAAGGAATTGTCATACGCTAAAACGTGTTATTTTCCGTGTAAATGAAATGAAAGAATGGGAAACCATTTTACCAAGTATTCAATATGCCTTCAGAATTCAATATAGAAAGTAGACGATCATGAATCCAGAACGATTTAAAAGTAGCCTTGCTGAAGCGGGGATCCAACTAAATGACCAACAAATGGCACAGTTTAACCGCTATTTCGAGTTATTAGTTGAATGGAATGAGAAAATTAATTTAACAGCGATTACAGCATTAGAAGAAGTGTATTTGAAGCATTTCTATGATTCGCTGACTGTAGCCATGCATGTAGAGATGGCTGATCAAAAATATCGCTTGGTAGATGTGGGTTCGGGAGCTGGTTTCCCAAGTATCCCATTGAAAATTGCCTTGCCAAACTTAGACATCACCATCGTTGATTCATTGAATAAGCGCATCAACTTTATCAATGAAGTGGTGAATGAACTTGGGTTAGAAGGTGTGCATGCCTACCACGACCGCGCTGAAACCTTTGGGCAAAACCCACAATTCCGTGGCCAATTCGACTTTGCAACAGCTAGAGCAGTAGCCCGCTTGAACTTATTAGCGGAATTTTGTCTACCTTTAGTGAAAAAGGACGGCCAATTTCTAGCTATGAAAGCTCAAAAATCAGACGATGAAATTGAAGAAGCGAAACATGCCATTGCTATTTTAGGTGGTAAGTTTGTGGAAGATATTCAATTTGACCTGCCAGCTGAAGCAGGCGAACGTCATATTCTACGAATTGAAAAACCAAAAGAAACACCAAATAAATATCCGCGTAAGCCAGGAAAACCAGCGAAAAGTCCATTATAGTTAAGAGAAAGCTATACGCAGCAAAAGTATTTTATTTGATAATAGAATTCTTTAAACAATATAGAGGCTTTTTTGGTACAATGGTAAAGAATAAACGACATGACAAGCATAATATTGCGAAAAATAGGCCAAACTATTTTGAATGAATGCGAAAGGAACGGAAACGCATTCCGTTCCTTTTTTATTGAAAATGATGTATACAACGCAGGGGGTTAGAAAATGGGTAAAGTAATCGCAGTCGCCAATCAAAAAGGTGGTGTCGGGAAGACAACAACAACTGTCAACTTAGCATCCGCACTTGCCTATCAAGGAAAGAAAATTTTATTAATCGATAGTGATGCGCAAGGGAATGCGACGAGTGGTCTAGGGATTGCTAAAGGTTCTGTTGAAAACAGCATCTATGACGTGTTGATCAACGAAGTTGCGGTAAAAGATGCGGTAGTATCTTCATCACGCGAGAACCTTTCTGTTGTACCGGCAACAATTTCATTGGCAGGGGCTGAGGTTGAGTTAACCAGCATCTCCCACCGTGAACAAAAGATGAAAGAAGCCATTCAACCAATTAGAAATGACTATGACTATATCTTCATTGATTGTCCGCCTTCACTAGGTCACTTGACAATCAATGCCTTCACCAGTGCAGATTCCGTACTGATTCCAGTACAAAGTGAATACTATGCCCTAGAAGGATTAAGTCAATTATTGAACACAATCCAATTAGTTCAAAAACACTTCAATGCAGGGCTAAAAATTGAAGGTGTTTTAATGACAATGTATGATGCAAGAACAAACTTATCGAACGAAGTTGTAGAAGAAGTCCGGAAGTACTTTGGTCAAGCAGTGTATACGACCTTGATTCCGCGAAATGTGCGCTTGTCTGAAGCACCATCATATGGACAATCCATCATTGATTATGATATTCGTTCTCGTGGCGCTGAAGTGTATCTGGAATTAGCAAAGGAAGTGCTAGAAAATAATGGCGAAACAAACAAATAAGCATAATAAGGGTCTTGGCCGTGGGATTGATGCCTTTTTTGGTGGCGAAGCACTTTTTACCCAGGATGAGACAGACCAAGAGCAAGTTGATGTAAAAGAGACAGCTGAAACAAGTAAGCAAACTGCAAACGAAGCGACTGTTGAAGCCCTTGCGACTGACAAAATGGTGCAGGAAATCAGTGTTGAAGATATTCGTCCAAACCCTTACCAACCCCGGCACCAATTTGATGAAGATGCCTTGAACGACTTGGCCAAATCTATTCAAGAGCAAGGCATTTTTCAGCCGATCACCCTACGTAAATCTGCAGTGAAAGGGTATGAAATTATTGCTGGTGAACGACGTTTTCGTGCGTCTAAAATCGCCGGTTTAACGACTGTTCCAGCCATTGTACGTGAATTTTCTGATGAACAGATGATCGAAGCATCTATCATCGAGAACTTACAACGTGAAGACCTAACAGCCCTAGAAGAAGCTATGGCTTACCAACAATTGATTGACGTTCTAGCAATTACGCAAGATGAAGCTGCTAAACGACTAGGGAAATCCAGAACTTATATCACCAACCATTTACGTTTACTAGGTTTGAGTGACGATATCAAAGCCTTAGTGCAATCAGGTGCTTTATCAGCAGGTCAGGCCCGGACTATTTTAGGTTTAAAATCGAAAAAAGACCAATCAAGTCTAGCTAAGAAGGTTGTTGCAGAAGGCATTACCGTTCGCCAATTGGAGAAAATGGTACAAGCCTTAAACGAGCCAGCGGACAAGGATATTAAAAAAGATAACGGCAAGAAAGAAGTCGTGCCACCTTATATCCGCGAAAGCGAAGACCGGTTAATGGATAAGTTTGGAACGAATGTCCAAATCAACAGTCGCGGAAAACGTGGTAAAATCGAAATCGAATACCTTTCTGAAGAAGATTTAACCCGTATTCTAGATATCTTGAATATTAAATTTGAAGATTAGAGGTGTATGTCTTGGGAGACAAAGAATATGGCATGCACGATATCGTGCAAATGAAAAAACAACACCCTTGTGGTGAAAATGCTTGGAAAATCATTCGTTTAGGTGCGGATATCCGCATTAAATGCCAAGGTTGTGGCCAATCAGTCATGATGCCACGACGTGAATTTGAAAAGAAAATGAAAAAAATCATTCAACCAGCAGACAATAACTAGGGATTAACACCCGTTTTGCCTATATTGGTCTGATGTGTTCGAGTTTTCAATCATCAGAATGACTTATAATGATAGAAATAAAGAAAAAATACCCTTAATAAAGAAAGTAGCGTGAAGAAATGGCTTTAACTGCCGGAATCGTAGGATTACCAAACGTTGGAAAATCTACCTTATTTAATGCAATCACAAAATCTCAAGTAGAAGCCGCAAACTATCCCTTTGCAACAATCGACCCGAATGTGGGGGTTGTAGAGGTACCAGATAGACGTCTACAAACACTTACTGAATTCTACGTACCAAAGAAAACTGTCCCAACAACTTTTGAATTTACGGATATTGCCGGAATTGTTAAAGGAGCAAGTAAGGGTGAAGGGTTAGGAAACAAATTCTTAGCTAACATTCGTGAAGTAGATGCGATTGTTCACGTGGTTCGTTGCTTTGAAGATGGGAATATCACCCACGTTTCTGGAAAAGTAGATCCAGCTGACGATATTGAAACAATTAACCTAGAGTTAATCTTATCTGACTTAGAAACAGTCAATAAACGCTACGAAAAAGCAATTAAAATGGCTAAATCAAAAGACCATGATGCAATCGTTGAAGCCAACGCTCTAGCTAAGGTAAAAGAAGTGCTTGAAGCTGGTAAATCAGCTCGAACAGTGACTTTTACTGAAGAAGAACAGCCATTTATTGACCGCATGTTCCTTTTGACAACAAAACCAATCTTGTACGTAGCGAACGTAAACGAGGATGATGCAGCAACTGGTAACGACTATGTCGAAATCGTACGCGGTATTGCTAGTGAAGAGGATGCTGAAGTGGTAATTGTTTCAGCGCAAATCGAGGAAGAATTGGCATCGTTGGACGATGAAGACCGTGAAATGTTCATGGAAGACTTAGGGATGGAAGTATCTGGATTAGACCGTTTAATCCAACGCGCTTACACTTTATTGGGACTTGAAACTTACTTTACTGCCGGTGAACAAGAAGTGCGTGCTTGGACCTTCAAAAAGGGCATGAAAGCCCCACAAGCAGCGGGTGTCATTCACTCAGACTTTGAAAAAGGCTTTATCCGTGCAGAAACCTTATCTTATGAAGACTTACTGACTTATGGTAGTGAAAAAGCAGCCAAAGAAGCAGGTCGCTACCGTTCTGAAGGTAAGGACTACGTTGTGAAAGATGGCGATATCTTACTATTTAGATTTAACGTTTAAGATCATTCAGGCAAAAGGAGATTTGACCAACAATGGCATTAGGAAATGAGAAAAAATCGAGAGCTGAAATTCAAGCTGAACGTGAAGCGGCTGAAAAAGTAGCCCGCCAACGCATCAAAGACGAACGCGAAGGCCTATACGCAGATTTAACCAAACGTAACCAAGAATTTATGATCAAATTTATGAATGAAATCAATGCTTTAGGTTACGATGGCGATATCGACTTAAAAGAAAATCAAATGTTGCATACCCTTATTGAAGAGCAAGATAAAGGGGTTACTGCTAAACAATTATACGGCACACCAACAACTTACGCCCAAGAACTACACCAAAACCCTAACGACGGTAATGGGGCAATTCAAGCAGGCGACAGCCCATTCTGGCATTACTGGGTTGAAGGTGGCTTATTAATTGGTGGAGTATTCGCGGGTATTTCTGGATTGACCTTATTAATCGGTTCAGAAAATGCCTCATCAAGCCCAGCTGGTTTATTCACCTTAATCTTGAACTTTATTGTTGGGGGGCTAGCAATGGCTGTTCTGACAACAAATCAACCAGATATGTCTAAACCGAAGAAAGAACGCGGCACTATGCGGTATATCTTGATTTCAGTAGCCGTTTTATTGGCCTGGATCCTACTCATTTCCCTAACCGAATTTCTGCCAGTGGGTATTAACCCAGAATTGCCATTATTCGCTTACCTAGCCCTAGCAGTCCTAGGTTTAGCCGGCAGATGGTGGTTTAAACGCGAATTCAAAGTACAAAATACCTTATTCTAAAAACATGAGTCTGTCAGTTTATCGTGGCAGGCTTTTTTTGATAGCTTCGAGTTGATATTTTTGGCATGACGAGGAATCTTCGTTAAGATAAGGGTATTAAAAGTACAAAGGACGTGTAATAAAATGGATGCAACAAATATTGATTTCTCAATTGTTTCAGATGACCTAGGATTTCGTTACGGGAAAGCAGACGCACCGGTAAAACTATATGCCTACTTAAACGTAGAATGTCCTTTTTCAAGGGAATTCGAACAACAAAATACGGCGATTATTCAAGAATTCGTTGAAGCGGGCAAAGTACAATATATTGTGAAGCCCATAAACCGCCCAACTGGTCACTTGCGTAAAGGGAATGTGATGCATAGTTACCTGACTTACGATGACCCAGAAAATGCCTTCAAACAGCTAACAGAGATGTTTGCGACTCGTCAAGAATGGACGGAATTAGACGAAGCGGGTGTAGCAGCATATGCTGAAAACCAATTAGGTTACACTAAACAAGACAACGATGATACCCAAGAAGCCATTAAAGCTGAAGCGGTTGAAGTAGGCGCTAAAACAGTGCCAACTGCCTATGTATTTGGCCAAGTCTTTGACGAGCACGAAGACAACGAGACTATCCGCGAATGGTTTAACGCTGCTTACCAAACAGCTACTGCAACAGAAGACTATGATTTCGGGGCCGACAAATTAGATTTAGACCAGGTTACGGATAAACGGGCTATTAAATACGGCCAAGATGATGCGCCGATTAAGGTGACTGAATACGTCAACTTCCGTTGCCAAGGGTCTAAAAACTTAGAAGACGCCGTGTCTGAAAAATTAGAGGGCCTAGCGGATGAAGGGAAGATTCAACGGATTATCAAACACGTTGATATCGATAAGGCTGGCTTAGCTAAAGGGGAAGTTATTAACCGCTTTGTAGACTACAAGGACCAAGAAAAAGCCTACAAACAATTCAAAGAAATCTTCGCCCGTCATGGTGAATGGAAAACGACAGACTTTGGTGGCATCGTAGACTTTGCTATTGAAACGCTATCTTACCAATACCAAGGCAACCGCCTGCAAAACGATGTCGTTAAAGCTGAATTTGAAGCGCTTGGCGGTACAGCAACCCCAACAATCGTCGTAAATAATGACAAAGCTTTTGTGGGGCCAAATGCAGCAGCTGAATTAATTGCTTACTTAGACGAACAAATTGCCCAGTAAGGAAAATATAATAAGGAGGCATTTAAATGACCTTTCAAACAGATAAAATCACCTATCAAGATGCGATTAAACTTGGAAAAGATACAGCCAAGGTTAAAGTCGTTGAATACTACAACCTTGCTTGTCCGGATGCCTTAAATTACCAGGAGCAATTCGCCTTCTTCCTAGATCCATTAATTCAAACAGGGCAGGTGCAACGGATTTTGAAGCATTATGATAAAACCAGTCCGCGCCTACAAAAAGGTAACCTTGTCCATGATTACATCGATTACGATAACCAAGAAGCGGCCTATACTATGGCAGACCAATATCTTCGGTCACAAAATGACTGGGCGCGTTTAAATCTAGACAAAGTTGAAGCCTATTTAACCCAACAAGGACGTGTGCAACAAGACAATAGCGAACTGGCAGCACGCGTATTTGAAGAAGCACAGGCAGTTGGTGTCGGCGCGGTACCAACGATTTTCATCGAAGACCAAGCATTCGTTGAAATAGTAGACCCAGAAGCCTTCAAACAAGCGATAATAGAAAGAATCTAAGTATTTCGATTTTTTCTCGGAAAACTTATACGAATAATCAATCAAAGGTCGTGGCTTAATGTCACGGCTTTTTGTATCGTATAAATATTGGATTTGTGTCTTGAAAGTATGTCGTTGAGTCATAGGTTTATGGAGGTCTTGTTAACAATAGATCTTGCTATAAGCACAAGGTAAATATGTCTAGGTAAAAGAAGAGATAATGCCTTTAGCCTATTTACGAACGTTAACATTCGATACAAGTTTTTAAGAGCACATATCCTTTTTAAAACAAATAAAAAACGAACAATATCTTTAATATATAAAAATAATGCATTTATTTACGAAATATAAGGTTGACCTTGTTTGTGTATGGTGGTAGGATAGTAAAAATCGATTTTATACAGAAAAGGGGAATAAATGAAAATGACTACTGCATGGGAAAACAAGTTCGCTAAAGAGGGATTAACATTTGATGATGTCTTACTATTGCCAGCACATTCAGAGGTGTTGCCTAACGAGGTAGACTTAGGCGTACAGTTGGCACCCAACTTGAAATTAAATATTCCAATCCTTTCAGCTTCAATGGATACTGTAACGGATGCGAGCATGGCCATCGCTATGGCACGCCAAGGTGGACTTGGTATTATTCACAAAAACATGACAATTGCCCAACAAGCGGATGAAGTACGTAAGGTGAAGCGTTCAGAATCAGGTGTCATTTCAGATCCATTCTACTTATTCCCTGAATCTTCTGTGAAAGAAGCAGTGGCATTGATGGGTCGTTACCGGATTTCTGGTGTACCCATCATCAACAATGAAGAAGACCACAAATTGTTGGGGATCTTAACAAACCGTGACATCCGTTTCTTGGAAAATCATGACCAAGCCATTGAAAATGTCATGACTAAGGATGACTTAGTGGTTGCACCACAAGGGACTTCTTTAGAAGAAGCAAGCCATATCTTATACGAAAACCGTATAGAGAAATTATTACTAGTTGATGACCAAGGCCGTTTAACTGGCTTAGTTACTATTAAAGATATTGAACGCGTTACAGACTATCCAAATTCTGCTAAAGACGCAAAAGGTCGTTTGATTGTGGGTGCGGCAGTTGGGGTTACTTCAGATACATTTGAACGTGTTGCGGCTTTACTTGAAGCAGGTGCAGATGCGATTGTAATCGATACTGCACATGGTCACTCTGCAGGGGTTTTACGTAAAATTGCACAAATTCGCCAAGAGTTCCCAGAAGCTACTTTAATCGCTGGAAATGTAGCGACAGCTGAAGGTACGCGTGCTTTATATGAAGCAGGTGTAGACGTGGTTAAAGTAGGGATTGGGCCTGGTTCAATTTGTACAACACGTGTGGTTGCTGGTGTTGGGGTACCACAAATTACAGCGGTCTATGACGCAGCTAGTGTAGCCAACGAATACGGCAAGACCATTATTGCGGATGGTGGGATCAAATTCTCAGGTGATATTGTCAAAGCTTTAGCGGCTGGTGGCCATGCAGTGATGTTAGGATCAATGTTAGCGGGTACTGACGAAGCACCTGGGGAATTAGAAATCTTCCAAGGACGTCAATTTAAAACTTACCGTGGTATGGGTTCATTAGGGGCTATGAAAAAGGGTTCTGCGGACCGTTACTTCCAAGGTGAAGTCAACGAAGCCAACAAATTAGTGCCTGAAGGCATCGAAGGACGCGTTGCTTATAAGGGTTCAGTTTCAGGTATTATCTTCCAATTACTTGGTGGTATTGAATCAGGTATGGGCTATTGCGGTGCTGCAACAGTTGAAGACTTACGTCAACATGCACAATTTATTCGCATGACAGGTGCTGGTTTAATCGAATCGCATCCGCATGATGTACAAATCACTAAAGAAGCGCCAAACTATTCAAGAGGCTAATCGATTTAAAGATGAAAATATTCCGAGGGCAAGTGGGTCAGCATGACTGCGCTTGTCCTTTTTCAATGGAAAAATCTTTAAAATAGGTCGGAAAAGCTTGTGATATCAAGTCTTAAGGCATTCTTAACTACTTTTAAATAGAAATATAGGACTTATGTGGTTGGGGTTTGTTAAAATAAGGTAGAGAGACTATAGAGTTCGGAGGATAACCTAATGAAAATTTTAATTACTGATGACGATAAGGAAATCGTTGAATTATTAACTATATATGCTACAAATGAAGACTACGAGGTAATCCAGGCTTTTGATGGGGATGAGGCCTTGAAGAAAATTGCTGAGAATCCTGATATTGCGATGATGGTGTTGGATATTATGATGCCTAGTAAGGATGGGATTACGGTGATTAAGGAGTTACGGAAACGTGATGTGGATATGCCAATTTTACTATTATCTGCTAAATCGTCTGATATGGACAAGATTTCTGGTTTAACGACTGGTGCGGATGATTATGTGACAAAACCCTTTAACCCGCTTGAAGTGATGGCTCGTATCAAGTCTTTATTGCGTCGTGCTTCTACAGCTGGCGATGATTCAGCAACGATTGAAGTTGGCCCGCTTGTAATTAACAAAAATTCTCATGAGGTAAAGACAACAGATGGTCAACAAATTCAACTAACTGCGCTAGAATTTGGTATATTATACTTACTAGCTAGTAATCCAAATAACGTATTCTCTGCTGACGAGATTTTTGAACGTGTATGGCAGCAAGAGTCTGTGGTATCAGCGAAGACTGTTATGGTCCACGTGAGCCATTTGCGTGATAAGATCGGTGAAGCTACAGGTGGAGACAAGGTAATCTCAACTGTTTGGGGTGTAGGTTATAAAATTACAGCCTAAGCGCTAAGTATAGAAAACGTCTGGTATCACGGCGAATGTTCAGTAAGACTGGGGAATGCGATATTGGTATCAACGCCCCTAGTCTTTTTTACATTTTTATAGTAGCCAGTTAGTCGGTTAGGTAGTTAATAGTTCAATGACAGTAATAGTTAGAAGGTGCGCTCTTGCAAAAAAAGAAAAGTAGAATGCATACAGAGCTTTTTTTTGAAGCGGTTGTGTGGCTAGCGATATTGGTCATACTGTATTTTGGGTTAATGTTCGTGTTGATCACGGTCTATGAAACCAATTATTCAGTCTTGTTACGGACATATCCTGGCTCTTTTTTTGTCCACCCACAATTTCAACAAAATTTCTTTCTGTCTCTAACCGTGGTTTACTTGGTGATGAGTGTTTCCTTTGTTGGCTGGCGGATTTACCGGCGGCTACGGGCGGTTCAATTGGGCTATGTGCTTGAAGAGCTGCACTATATTTCGCAAGGAAACTACCATCATAAGATTTCTACTTCCGAGTTGAATGGGATGCAGCCGGTTGTAGATTCGATTAATCGTTTGGTCGACTCCACTGTTAAAGCGCGGGAAGAAGAGCGGCGGATTGAACAGTCTAAGGATGACTTGATAACCAATATGAGTCATGACATTCGGACGCCGCTTACTTCCGTGATTGGTTACTTGACCTTATTGAAGCAGGAAGGGTTGAAAGACCCAGAAAAGGCTATGAAGTATATCAATATTGCTTACGATAAGGCCATTCAAATGCAACGGATGACTGAAGATTTGTTTGAATATACTAAGGTCAAACAAGTGGATACTAAGTTGGCTATTAACCGGATCAATGTGGTACGTATGGTAGAACAAATTACGGTAGAGTTTGAATTAGAGGCCAATAAAGCCGGCCGTGAATTTCAAATTGTGGCCGAACCGGATGACAATATCCTAGTCGATATTGACCCAGAAAAATTTGTACGTATTTTTTCCAATTTATTTACCAATGCCTTTAAATATGGTGGAAAGGGTAAGTATATCAGGATTTCAATCTATCAAGACCAAGAAAAGACCAAGTTTGTCGTTGAAAATGACGGCGCTAAGATTCCTAAGGGGCAACTGAAGGACCTATTCCAGAGATTTTATCGGGGGGATAAATCTCGAACTGAGCCGCAGACGGGTAGTGGTTTGGGGTTAGCGATTACGCAATCGATTATTGAACTGCACCGTGGTGAAATTCACGCGGAGTCGGACCATAGAGGGACACGGTTCATTTTCACTATTCCTAATCGCTTTGAAGATTTAGAGGATCATGTAGAAATGGAGCGAATATAAGTGAAGAATAAGTTGACAAAAGTTTTGACCACAGCATTGGTTGCCTTGTTAGGCCTCAATTCGGCCCAAGTGCCGATGGCTGTGTTAGCAACTGAAAATACGACTGTAGACACTAGTCAAGCGAGTGAGGCAACAAGTGGTACGGTAGCAGAATTTTCAGAAGAAATTGCGACAAATTACGGGTTGAATATCGATGCCGCGATGGTCATTGATAGTGAATCTGGCCAAATTTTATATGACCAAAATGGGGCCGATTTACACGGGATTGCTTCATTGACTAAGTTAATTGCCTTGTTTGTTGTATATGATGAAATTGCATCAGGAAATTTGTCTTTTGACACTAAAGTGCCTGTCTCAGAGGCAGTTTCAGCGCTTTCCGTAGCGGCTGGTTTATCTAATGTACCATTAGAAGAATCAACTAATTATTATACAGTGGATGCTTTAATTGATGCTGCTGTGATTGGGTCAGGGAATGCAGCCGTAGTTGCCTTGGCAGAATATATTGCCGGCTCAGAGCAATCTTTTATTGAAATGATGAGTGACAAATTAACCGAATTAGGCATCAAAGACTTCGAATTATATACCGCTTCAGGTTTAGCCGGTTCATGGTTAACCACAACTGATGGTTCAGCGTCACCGTACTCAATTGACCAAGAAAATATGATGCAGGCCCGAGATATCTTGTTCGTGGCCCGTGAAATCGTCAATGAATATCCGGATGTTTTAGAACGGTCTAATGTCACTTCAAAAGAATTCCAAGTATCAGATACGGAGACTTATACTTTAGAGAGCACCAACCTGTTTTTACCAGGCAATGCCTACGAACGTGACGACGTATCTGGTCTTAAAACTGGAACTGAATCTGTTGCCGGTCGTTGTATCATCATCATGAGTCAAATCGATGGCCGCGACATCATGCTTGTGACCTTAGGTGCTGAAACAGAAGATGAACGGTATGTAAATACAAGCACATTACTGACTGCCCTACAAGAAAACCTTGCTTATACTACCCTTTATGAAGAAGGTGCCACTTGGTTGCCTGCTGATGACGTAGCTATTTACCAAGGTGTCGTTAGTGGCGTAGATCTGAATTATGCTAAAACGAATGCCCTATTCTTACCTTATAATTATGATTTAGAAAATAATTCGACTACAACTTATGATGCGGCCTTCCAATATGACGCTGTAGGGAACTTAGCGCTGACAGCGCCATTGTCAGTGGACCAATCCATTAATACTTTCAATACGACGGTGAACTTTGATAAAAGTCTCTTTAACCAATTGGATATGTCAAATGCCATTGTACCAGCAGAAGATGTCGACAAGGTCAGCATTGTTGTACAAGTGGCACGCATCATGGAAGATCTGTTTAAAGGTTGGATGGAAGATATCCAAGGCGTTTTTAGTTAATAGCAATATAGATTTTCAAGAAATGAAGTACATCGTATTTCTCAAATAATTGTTAAATTTATCTAGAGACGGACACACTTCGTTTTTTCTACAGGCTTGAACAACACTGTTTGAAAAAAATCATATTTTTTTCGCTAAAGTCATGATGTCTTGTCATGGCTTTTATACGTGTCTAGAGAAGCGTATTTGTAACTTTATAAGGGTGTGTTGTACCAAGCAACGTAGATTTGAGTGTTGCTTAATTTTGCATAACTGAAGTGGTAGGCACAGGGGAAAGTTCCAACTATCTATAAATGGCTTTTTTTCTAGCTCTGCACAAGTCTAAACGAATTTATGAGCACCTAATTTGGCGCAATTGACTTTTAATTGCTTCAAATATATAATGGAGGCAATATAAGAAAAGTATCGATTGTAAATAGTAATATAGGCTGATTTCTAGAGAGCTTGCGGTAGGTGAAAGCAGGTAATTAAGCGATATGAATCCACACAATCACTGACTACGAATATGAGGATTTAATCCTAATTAAGTAGAGCCGGGTTAGCCGTTATCTAATGAGCGTAAGACATGGTATTTCTGTGTCTTAAAGTAGGGTGGCACCGCGCAATAATATATGAGCTTCAAGCTATTTCGTCCCTTCCAATTTTTTGGAAGACCGTAATAGCTTTTTTATTTACTTATTTATATATAGGAGGAAAACGAAATGATTGATATTAAATTATTAAGAGACAACTTTGATGCGACTGCGGAAAAATACGCTAGCCGTGGGGTTGCAAAAGATGAATTAGAGAAATTAATTGATTTAGACGGCCAACGCCGTGAGGTGATTTCTCAAACAGAAACTTTAAAAGCGGAACGTAATGCCGTTTCTGATGAAATTGGCTTATTACGCCGCAACAAAGAAAATGCGGATGATAAAATTGCCCGCATGAAAGAAGTAGGCGAAGAAATCCTTGTTTTAGACAAAAGACTTGCTAAATTGGATGAGCAAGTGACTTACATTATGGATCGTTTACCAAACTTACCACATGATTCAGTACCAGTTGGTGCCGATGAAGATGACAACGTTGAAGTGCGACGATGGAGCCAAGCCCCTGAGTTCGATTTTCAACCAAAAGCGCACTACGAAATTGGTGAAGCATTAGGTATTTTAGACTTTGAACGTGGTGCTAAAGTTTCAGGTGCCCGCTTCCTTTACTACCGCGGTTTAGGTGCCCGTTTAGAGCGTGCAGTTTATAACTTTATGTTAGACCAGCATCAAGAAGAGGGATACGAAGAAATCATCCCTCCTTACTTAGTGAACGAGAACGCTATGTACGGTACTGGTCAATTCCCTAAATTTACAGAAGATGTCTTCTCAACAACGAATGAAGACCGTCACCTAACATTGATTCCAACAGCCGAAGTACCTTTAACAAATTACTTTGCCAATGAAATCATTCCAGGTGAAAATTTACCAATCTACTTCACAGCAATGTCTCCAAGTTTCCGTTCAGAAGCAGGATCAGCTGGTCGTGATACTCGTGGTTTGATTCGTCTACACCAATTCCAAAAAGTTGAAATGGTAAAATTCGCGCGCCCAGAAGATTCTTATGACGAATTAGAAAAAATGGTTGCAAATGCCGAAAATATCCTACAAAAATTAAACTTACCATACCGTGTCATTACCCTATCAACTGGAGACATGGGCTTCTCAGCTGCTAAAACTTATGACTTAGAAGTATGGGTACCAGCGCAAGAAACATACCGTGAAATTTCTTCATGTTCAAACACTGAAGCCTTCCAAGCGCGTCGTGCTTTAATCCGTTTCCGTAACGCAAACGGTAAACCTGAATATGTGCATACATTAAATGGTTCTGGCTTAGCAGTTGGGCGTACAGTAACAGCTATTTTAGAAAACTATCAAAACGCAGATGGTTCAGTAACAATCCCTGAAGCGTTAGTACCTTACATGGGTGGTATTAAAGAAATTACAAAAGAAAATGCTTCTGGCGTTTCAAAATTAAAATAATGTAATACAATAGAGGGGGATTAATTTTTTAAATTTAACGAAAGGGGCAATTAGGATGTCTAAAGAAACAGCAGTATTTGCCGGCGGATGTTTTTGGTGTATGGTTCAACCATTCGAAGAAATGGATGGTATTGAAAAAGTTACATCAGGATACACTGGCGGCCACAAAGAAAATCCTACATATGAAGAAGTTTGCTCGGGCACAACCGGTCATACAGAAGCAGTTGAGATTGAATTTGATAATGAAAAAATAAGCTATTCAGAATTGTTAGATATTTATTGGCAACAAACAGACCCAACAGATGCAATGGGGCAATTCGTTGACCGTGGAGACTCTTACCGACCTGAAATCTTTGTGAACAGCGAAGAACAGGCAGAAACAGCAGCGGCATCTAAAGCAGCTTTAGATGCGAGTGGTCGTTTTAACAAACCAGTTCTAACACAAATCACAAAAGCATCAACTTTCTGGCCAGCAGAAGATTACCATCAACAATTCTACAAAAAGAATCCAGCCCACTATAAACGTTATAGTGAATTATCTGGTCGTAAAACATTCATCAAAGATAGTTGGGAAGAAGCTTAATCGCTGATTCCTACTAATCGAAATAAGGGGATCCTAGGTATGTTATCTAGGGTCTTTTATTTTTTGAAGAAATACGAAAAAGAGGTTTACAAGAACCTGGAAAGGTGGTAGTATATTTTTCAGACGTTATTATTATTTCTGTTGAAACAGCGAAAAAATATTTTGAAAAAAATATTGACTTCAACCAACAGAACATGGTAATATCTAATAGTTGCGTTACAGCGTAACAACAACCGAGAAAACAACATTTTAAATAACTTTTAAAAAGTTGTTGACTTCCAGTCAAACTCGTGATACTATTAAATAGTTGTCACAAAGGCGACGAAATAGACCTTTGAAAACTGAACAAAGAAGACAAACCAAAAATTGTGTATGGAATCATTTGATTCCAACAATCAAAAGTAGTGAGAACTACTATAAATAAGTCAGCAAACTTTAATGAGCAATCAAGCTCATGAAAATCTTTCATGAGAGTTTGATCCTGGCTCAGGACGAACGCTGGCGGCATGCCTAATACATGCAAGTCGAGCGAACAGATGAAGTGCTTGCACTTCTGACGTTAGCGGCGAACGGGTGAGTAACACGTAAGGAATCTACCTATAAGCGGGGGATAACATTCGGAAACGGGTGCTAATACCGCATAATATCTTCTTCCGCATGGAAGAAGATTGAAAGACGGCTCTGCTGTCACTTATGGATGACCTTGCGGTGCATTAGTTAGTTGGTGGGGTAATGGCCTACCAAGACGATGATGCATAGCCGACCTGAGAGGGTGATCGGCCACATTGGGACTGAGACACGGCCCA
The DNA here is from genome assembly GCF_002083135.2 of Aerococcus viridans. NCBI lineage: Bacteria > Bacillati > Bacillota > Bacilli > Lactobacillales > Aerococcaceae > Aerococcus > Aerococcus viridans. The sequence goes on from NZ_NBTM02000001.1 coordinate 859,656, forward strand.
AACTCCTACGGGAGGCAGCAGTAGGGAATCTTCCGCAATGGGCGAAAGCCTGACGGAGCAATGCCGCGTGAGTGAAGAAGGCCTTCGGGTCGTAAAACTCTGTTATAAGAGAAGAACAAATTGTAGAGTAACTGCTACAGTCTTGACGGTATCTTATCAGAAAGCCACGGCTAACTACGTGCCAGCAGCCGCGGTAATACGTAGGTGGCAAGCGTTGTCCGGATTTATTGGGCGTAAAGGGAGCGCAGGTGGTTTCTTAAGTCTGATGTGAAAGCCCACGGCTTAACCGTGGAGGGTCATTGGAAACTGGGAAACTTGAGTACAGAAGAGGAATGTGGAACTCCATGTGTAGCGGTGGAATGCGTAGATATATGGAAGAACACCAGTGGCGAAGGCGACATTCTGGTCTGTTACTGACACTGAGGCTCGAAAGCGTGGGGAGCAAACAGGATTAGATACCCTGGTAGTCCACGCCGTAAACGATGAGTGCTAGGTGTTGGAGGGTTTCCGCCCTTCAGTGCCGCAGTTAACGCATTAAGCACTCCGCCTGGGGAGTACGACCGCAAGGTTGAAACTCAAAGGAATTGACGGGGACCCGCACAAGCGGTGGAGCATGTGGTTTAATTCGAAGCAACGCGAAGAACCTTACCAAGTCTTGACATCCTTTGACCACCCTAGAGATAGGGCTTTCCCTTCGGGGACAAAGTGACAGGTGGTGCATGGTTGTCGTCAGCTCGTGTCGTGAGATGTTGGGTTAAGTCCCGCAACGAGCGCAACCCCTATTATTAGTTGCCAGCATTTAGTTGGGCACTCTAATGAGACTGCCGGTGACAAACCGGAGGAAGGTGGGGATGACGTCAAATCAGCATGCCCCTTATGACTTGGGCTACACACGTGCTACAATGGATGGTACAACGAGTCGCAAACCCGCGAGGGCAAGCAAATCTCTTAAAGCCATTCTCAGTTCGGATTGCAGGCTGCAACTCGCCTGCATGAAGCCGGAATCGCTAGTAATCGTGGATCAGCACGCCACGGTGAATACGTTCCCGGGTCTTGTACACACCGCCCGTCACACCACGAGAGTTTGTAACACCCGAAGTCGGTGAGGTAACCTTTATGGAGCCAGCCGCCGAAGGTGGGACAGATGATTGGGGTGAAGTCGTAACAAGGTAGCCGTATCGGAAGGTGCGGCTGGATCACCTCCTTTCTAAGGAATATAACGGAATACACAATAGGTTCAACTCTTCTTTGTTTAGTTTTGAGAGGTCTATACTATATTTTTATAGTGATGGAAGCCAATCGGGCCTGTAGCTCAGCTGGTTAGAGCGTCCGCCTGATAAGCGGGAGGTCGATGGTTCGAGTCCATTCAGGCCCATTCCAGAAATGGAATAAGTAATACATATATAAATATATCCAGCCATGGGGGATTAGCTCAGCTGGGAGAGCGCCTGCTTTGCACGCAGGAGGTCAGCGGTTCGATCCCGCTATTCTCCATAGCAACCATTAAAATGAGGTTGCCATTTTGTTCTTTGAAAACTGAATACTGTAAGTAATAAACCTCTTATTTAATTATTTTCTACCAGGAGATAATTAATATAAGAAATTCCAATTTTACCAAGAGTAAAAAACCAATAAAAGTAAGCAAATTACTTTTCGCGAATCATACAACTTAACCAATGGTTAAGTGAATAAGGGCGCACGGTGGATGCCTTGGCACTAGGAGCCGATGAAGGACGGGACTAACACCGATATGCTTCGGGGAGCTGTAAGTAAGCTTTGATCCGGAGATTTCCGAATGGGGAAACCCAATTGCTTTGATAGGCAATTACTCAACTACGAATACATAGTAGTTTGAGAGGAAGACGCAGGGAACTGAAACATCTCATTACCTGTAGGAAGAGAAAGAAAATTCGATTTCCTGAGTAGCGGCGAGCGAAACGGAAAGAGCCCAAACCAAAGAGCTTGCTCTTTGGGGTTGTAGGACAGACGATATGTAGTTAAAGATTTAGTCGAATGGCATGGGAAGGCCAATCACAGAGGGTGACAATCCCGTAGACGAAAGATCAATAACGCTAGTCTGTATCCTGAGTACGGCGGAACACGTGTAATTCCGTCGGAATCCGGGAGGACCATCTCCCAAGGCTAAATACTCCCTAGTGACCGATAGTGAACCAGTACCGTGAGGGAAAGGTGAAAAGCACCCCGAGAGGGGAGTGAAATAGTACCTGAAACCGTGCGCTTACAAGCAGTCAGAGCCCGTTAATGGGTGATGGCGTACTTTTTGTAGAACGGACCGGCGAGTTACGATTGCATGCAAGGTTAAGTTGAAGAAACGGAGCCATAGCGAAAGCGAGTCTGAATAGGGCGTCGAGTATGTAGTCGTATACCCGAAACCAAGTGACCTACCCATGTGCAGGGTGAAGGTGCGGTAAAACGCACTGGAGGCCCGAACCCACGTCTGTTGAAAAAGGCGGGGATGACGTGTGGGTAGCGGAGAAATTCCAATCGAACTTGGAGATAGCTGGTTCTCTCCGAAATAGCTTTAGGGCTAGCCTCGGATGATGAATATTGGAGGTAGAGCACTGTTTGATCTAGGGGTCCATCTAGGATTACCGAAATCTGATAAACTCCGAATGCCAAATATTTTAATCCGGGAGTCAAACTGCGAGTGATAAGATCCGTAGTTGAAAGGGAAACAGCCCAGACCACCAGCTAAGGTCCCAAAGTTTCAGTTAAGTGGAAAAGGATGTGGGGTTGCTTAGACAACTAGGATGTTGGCTTAGAAGCAGCCATCATTTAAAGAGTGCGTAATAGCTCACTAGTCGAGTGACCCTGCGCCGAAAATGTACCGGGGCTAAACTGAACACCGAAGCTGTGGATATCCGCATGGATATGGTAGGAGAGCGTTCTAAGGGCAGAGAAGCAAGATCGAGAGGACTTGTGGAGCGCTTAGAAGTGAGAATGCCGGTATGAGTAGCGAAAGACGGGTGAGAATCCCGTCCACCGTATGACTAAGGTTTCCTGGGGAAGGCTCGTCCTCCCAGGGTTAGTCGGGACCTAAGCCGAGACCGAAAGGTGTAGGCGATGGACAACAGGTTGAGATTCCTGTACTTGTTTGTATTGTTTGACCAAAGGAAGGACGCAGGAGGCTAAGCAGAGCACGTTATTGGATTCGTGTTCAAGCAGTGAGTCTGACACAGAGTGAAATGCTTCGTGTTAAAGACAAGCTGTGATGAGGAGGGAAATATAGTACCGAAGCTGCTGACGTCACACTGCCAAGAAAAGTTTCTAGTTAGATACAAACAACCCGTACCGCAAACCGACACAGGTAGTCGAGGAGAGCATCCTAAGGTGAGCGAGCGAACTCTCGTTAAGGAACTCGGCAAAATAACCCCGTAACTTCGGGAGAAGGGGTGCTGACCATTGGTCAGCCGCAGTGAATAGGCCCAAGCGACTGTTTATCAAAAACACAGGTCTCTGCAAAATCGAAAGATGACGTATAGGGGCTGACGCCTGCCCGGTGCTGGAAGGTTAAGAGGAGTGCTTAGCATTAGCGAAGGTACGAATTGAAGCCCCAGTAAACGGCGGCCGTAACTATAACGGTCCTAAGGTAGCGAAATTCCTTGTCAGGTAAGTTCTGACCCGCACGAAAGGCGTAACGATTTGGGCACTGTCTCAACGAGAGACTCGGTGAAATTGTAGTACCAGTGAAGATGCTGGTTACCCGCGACAGGACGGAAAGACCCCATGGAGCTTTACTGCAGGTTGATATTGAGTGTCTGTGTGACATGTACAGGATAGGTAGGAGCCATTGAAGCCGGAACGCTAGTTTCGGTGGAGGCGCTGGTGGGATACTACCCTTGTGACATGGCCACTCTAACCCGCGACCGTAATCCGGTCGGGAGACAGTGTCAGTCGGGCAGTTTGACTGGGGCGGTCGCCTCCTAAAATGTAACGGAGGCGCCCAAAGGTTCCCTCAGAATGGTTGGAAATCATTCGCAGAGTGTAAAGGCAGAAGGGAGCTTGACTGCGAGACCTACAAGTCGAGCAGGGACGAAAGTCGGGCTTAGTGATCCGGTGGTTCCGCATGGAAGGGCCATCGCTCAACGGATAAAAGCTACCCTGGGGATAACAGGCTTATCTCCCCCAAGAGTTCACATCGACGGGGAGGTTTGGCACCTCGATGTCGGCTCATCGCATCCTGGGGCTGAAGTCGGTCCCAAGGGTTGGGCTGTTCGCCCATTAAAGCGGTACGCGAGCTGGGTTCAGAACGTCGTGAGACAGTTCGGTCCCTATCCGTCGCGGGCGTTGGAAATTTGAGAGGAGCTGTCCTTAGTACGAGAGGACCGGGATGGACACACCGCTGGTGTACCAGTTGTTCTGCCAAGAGCATCGCTGGGTAGCTATGTGTGGATGGGATAAACGCTGAAAGCATCTAAGCGTGAAGCCCTCCTCAAGATGAGATTTCCCATATCTTTAAGATAGTAAGACCCCTGAGAGACGATCAGGTAGATAGGCTAGAAGTGGAAGTGCAGCGATGTATGGAGCGGACTAGTACTAATCGGTCGAGGACTTATCCAATGGATAATAAGATTGTATGATGGAATGGTAGACGACTTACAGATTCAGTTTTGAGCGAACAAAATGCTCATAAACACATTAAATATTGTGTGGTGACGATGGCAAGAAGGTCACACCTGTTCCCATCTCGAACACAGAAGTTAAGCTTCTTAGCGCCGAATGTAGTTGGGGGTTGCCCCCTGTGAGACTAGGACGTCGCCATGCAATATTTTTATTCCGCAATAGCTCAGTTGGTAGTAGCGCTTGACTGTTAATCAAGATGTCGTAGGTTCGAGTCCTACTTGCGGAGTTTTTTTGTACCTATATACCAACCTGCTGCCATAGCTCAGCTGGTAGAGCGTCGCCTTGGTAAGGCGGAGGTCACGGGTTCAAATCCCGTTGGTAGCTTTATTTGTATATTTGTATAAAATAATCGTGTGGTAATGATGGCAAGAAGGACACACCTGTTCCCATCTCGAACACAGAAGTTAAGCTTCTTAGCGCCGAATGTAGTTGGGGGTTGCCCCCTGTGAGACTAGGACGTTGCCATGCAAGATAAAAAAACCAGTAGCTTCGGCAGCTGGTTTTTTTGTGGTCTTTTTTAAATTTTGATTGCTCTACGCGTGTTGGGATCCGAAGGATGCAAATATTATTCAATAGCAATTGTGAATAATAAGATATTTTCCGACGGAAATTCTGCAAGAATAATTGATTGGATCGGAAAAGAATATAAAAATCTACAGTAAATAATAAACTTGTTATATGGGATGGTACTTAAGCGTGGCGAGGAATATAACTAAAAAAGCAAGGTATCGACCAAATTCACACCAGTAGAAATACCGTCAAATCAAACTTTCAAAAAACGCTTGCAAAAAAATTGAAAAATATATTGGAATATCGTTGACAAGGATTCCAATAGGGGGTATTATAAACAGGTTGCTTGTTGAGGGCGACAATGAGATATAAAAGAAATTTTAAATTTTTGTTGACAAGACCTCAAGCCAGGTGATATGATATTCAAGTCGTCAACACGACATCGTTTGTATAAAATAGCAAAAAACTTTTTAAAACTTTTTGTTGACAAACATCGAATGACGATGATATGATATATGAGTTGCTAACAAAGCAACGAGATAGACCTTTGAAAACTGAACAAAGAAGACAAACCAAAAATTGTGTATGGAATCATTTGATTCCAACAATTAAAAGTAGTGAGAACTACTATAAATAAGTCAGCAAACTTTAATGAGCAATCAAGCTCATGAAAATCTTTCATGAGAGTTTGATCCTGGCTCAGGACGAACGCTGGCGGCATGCCTAATACATGCAAGTCGAGCGAACAGATGAAGTGCTTGCACTTCTGACGTTAGCGGCGAACGGGTGAGTAACACGTAAGGAATCTACCTATAAGCGGGGGATAACATTCGGAAACGGGTGCTAATACCGCATAATATCTTCTTCCGCATGGAAGAAGATTGAAAGACGGCTCTGCTGTCACTTATGGATGACCTTGCGGTGCATTAGTTAGTTGGTGGGGTAATGGCCTACCAAGACGATGATGCATAGCCGACCTGAGAGGGTGATCGGCCACATTGGGACTGAGACACGGCCCAAACTCCTACGGGAGGCAGCAGTAGGGAATCTTCCGCAATGGGCGAAAGCCTGACGGAGCAATGCCGCGTGAGTGAAGAAGGCCTTCGGGTCGTAAAACTCTGTTATAAGAGAAGAACAAATTGTAGAGTAACTGCTACAGTCTTGACGGTATCTTATCAGAAAGCCACGGCTAACTACGTGCCAGCAGCCGCGGTAATACGTAGGTGGCAAGCGTTGTCCGGATTTATTGGGCGTAAAGGGAGCGCAGGTGGTTTCTTAAGTCTGATGTGAAAGCCCACGGCTTAACCGTGGAGGGTCATTGGAAACTGGGAAACTTGAGTACAGAAGAGGAATGTGGAACTCCATGTGTAGCGGTGGAATGCGTAGATATATGGAAGAACACCAGTGGCGAAGGCGACATTCTGGTCTGTTACTGACACTGAGGCTCGAAAGCGTGGGGAGCAAACAGGATTAGATACCCTGGTAGTCCACGCCGTAAACGATGAGTGCTAGGTGTTGGAGGGTTTCCGCCCTTCAGTGCCGCAGTTAACGCATTAAGCACTCCGCCTGGGGAGTACGACCGCAAGGTTGAAACTCAAAGGAATTGACGGGGACCCGCACAAGCGGTGGAGCATGTGGTTTAATTCGAAGCAACGCGAAGAACCTTACCAAGTCTTGACATCCTTTGACCACCCTAGAGATAGGGCTTTCCCTTCGGGGACAAAGTGACAGGTGGTGCATGGTTGTCGTCAGCTCGTGTCGTGAGATGTTGGGTTAAGTCCCGCAACGAGCGCAACCCCTATTATTAGTTGCCAGCATTTAGTTGGGCACTCTAATGAGACTGCCGGTGACAAACCGGAGGAAGGTGGGGATGACGTCAAATCAGCATGCCCCTTATGACTTGGGCTACACACGTGCTACAATGGATGGTACAACGAGTCGCAAACCCGCGAGGGCAAGCAAATCTCTTAAAGCCATTCTCAGTTCGGATTGCAGGCTGCAACTCGCCTGCATGAAGCCGGAATCGCTAGTAATCGTGGATCAGCACGCCACGGTGAATACGTTCCCGGGTCTTGTACACACCGCCCGTCACACCACGAGAGTTTGTAACACCCGAAGTCGGTGAGGTAACCTTTATGGAGCCAGCCGCCGAAGGTGGGACAGATGATTGGGGTGAAGTCGTAACAAGGTAGCCGTATCGGAAGGTGCGGCTGGATCACCTCCTTTCTAAGGAATATAACGGAATACACAATAGGTTCAACTCTTCTTTGTTTAGTTTTGAGAGATTTATCTCTCTTGTATATATTTTGTTCTTTGAAAACTGAATACTGTAAGTAATAAACCTCTTATTTAATTATTTTCTACCAGGAGATAATTAATATAAGAAATTCCAATTTTACCAAGAGTAAAAAACCAATAAAAGTAAGCAAATTACTTTTCGCGAATCATACAACTTAACCAATGGTTAAGTGAATAAGGGCGCACGGTGGATGCCTTGGCACTAGGAGCCGATGAAGGACGGGACTAACACCGATATGCTTCGGGGAGCTGTAAGTAAGCTTTGATCCGGAGATTTCCGAATGGGGGAACCCAATTGCTTTGATAGGCAATTACTCAGCTACGAATACATAGTAGTTTGAGAGGAAGACGCAGGGAACTGAAACATCTCATTACCTGTAGGAAGAGAAAGAAAATTCGATTTCCTGAGTAGCGGCGAGCGAAACGGAAAGAGCCCAAACCAAAGAGCTTGCTCTTTGGGGTTGTAGGACAGACGATATGTAGTTAAAGATTTAGTCGAATGGCATGGGAAGGCCAATCACAGAGGGTGACAATCCCGTAGACGAAAGATCAATAACGCTAGTCTGTATCCTGAGTACGGCGGAACACGTGTAATTCCGTCGGAATCCGGGAGGACCATCTCCCAAGGCTAAATACTCCCTAGTGACCGATAGTGAACCAGTACCGTGAGGGAAAGGTGAAAAGCACCCCGAGAGGGGAGTGAAATAGTACCTGAAACCGTGCGCTTACAAGCAGTCAGAGCCCGTTAATGGGTGATGGCGTACTTTTTGTAGAACGGACCGGCGAGTTACGATTGCATGCAAGGTTAAGTTGAAGAAACGGAGCCATAGCGAAAGCGAGTCTGAATAGGGCGTCGAGTATGTAGTCGTATACCCGAAACCAAGTGACCTACCCATGTGCAGGGTGAAGGTGCGGTAAAACGCACTGGAGGCCCGAACCCACGTCTGTTGAAAAAGGCGGGGATGACGTGTGGGTAGCGGAGAAATTCCAATCGAACTTGGAGATAGCTGGTTCTCTCCGAAATAGCTTTAGGGCTAGCCTCGGATGATGAATATTGGAGGTAGAGCACTGTTTGATCTAGGGGTCCATCTAGGATTACCGAAATCTGATAAACTCCGAATGCCAAATATTTTAATCCGGGAGTCAAACTGCGAGTGATAAGATCCGTAGTTGAAAGGGAAACAGCCCAGACCACCAGCTAAGGTCCCAAAGTTTCAGTTAAGTGGAAAAGGATGTGGGGTTGCTTAGACAACTAGGATGTTGGCTTAGAAGCAGCCATCATTTAAAGAGTGCGTAATAGCTCACTAGTCGAGTGACCCTGCGCCGAAAATGTACCGGGGCTAAACTGAACACCGAAGCTGTGGATATCCGCATGGATATGGTAGGAGAGCGTTCTAAGGGCAGAGAAGCAAGATCGAGAGGACTTGTGGAGCGCTTAGAAGTGAGAATGCCGGTATGAGTAGCGAAAGACGGGTGAGAATCCCGTCCACCGTATGACTAAGGTTTCCTGGGGAAGGCTCGTCCTCCCAGGGTTAGTCGGGACCTAAGCCGAGACCGAAAGGTGTAGGCGATGGACAACAGGTTGAGATTCCTGTACTTGTTTGTATTGTTTGACCAAAGGAAGGACGCAGGAGGCTAAGCAGAGCACGTTATTGGATTCGTGTTCAAGCAGTGAGTCTGACACAGAGTGAAATGCTTCGTGTTAAAGACAAGCTGTGATGAGGAGGGAAATATAGTACCGAAGCTGCTGACGTCACACTGCCAAGAAAAGTTTCTAGTTAGATACAAACAACCCGTACCGCAAACCGACACAGGTAGTCGAGGAGAGCATCCTAAGGTGAGCGAGCGAACTCTCGTTAAGGAACTCGGCAAAATAACCCCGTAACTTCGGGAGAAGGGGTGCTGACCATTGGTCAGCCGCAGTGAATAGGCCCAAGCGACTGTTTATCAAAAACACAGGTCTCTGCAAAATCGAAAGATGACGTATAGGGGCTGACGCCTGCCCGGTGCTGGAAGGTTAAGAGGAGTGCTTAGCATTAGCGAAGGTACGAATTGAAGCCCCAGTAAACGGCGGCCGTAACTATAACGGTCCTAAGGTAGCGAAATTCCTTGTCAGGTAAGTTCTGACCCGCACGAAAGGCGTAACGATTTGGGCACTGTCTCAACGAGAGACTCGGTGAAATTGTAGTACCAGTGAAGATGCTGGTTACCCGCGACAGGACGGAAAGACCCCATGGAGCTTTACTGCAGGTTGATATTGAGTGTCTGTGTGACATGTACAGGATAGGTAGGAGCCATTGAAGCCGGAACGCTAGTTTCGGTGGAGGCGCTGGTGGGATACTACCCTTGTGACATGGCCACTCTAACCCGCGACCGTAATCCGGTCGGGAGACAGTGTCAGTCGGGCAGTTTGACTGGGGCGGTCGCCTCCTAAAATGTAACGGAGGCGCCCAAAGGTTCCCTCAGAATGGTTGGAAATCATTCGCAGAGTGTAAAGGCAGAAGGGAGCTTGACTGCGAGACCTACAAGTCGAGCAGGGACGAAAGTCGGGCTTAGTGATCCGGTGGTTCCGCATGGAAGGGCCATCGCTCAACGGATAAAAGCTACCCTGGGGATAACAGGCTTATCTCCCCCAAGAGTTCACATCGACGGGGAGGTTTGGCACCTCGATGTCGGCTCATCGCATCCTGGGGCTGAAGTCGGTCCCAAGGGTTGGGCTGTTCGCCCATTAAAGCGGTACGCGAGCTGGGTTCAGAACGTCGTGAGACAGTTCGGTCCCTATCCGTCGCGGGCGTTGGAAATTTGAGAGGAGCTGTCCTTAGTACGAGAGGACCGGGATGGACACACCGCTGGTGTACCAGTTGTTCTGCCAAGAGCATCGCTGGGTAGCTATGTGTGGATGGGATAAACGCTGAAAGCATCTAAGCGTGAAGCCCTCCTCAAGATGAGATTTCCCATATCTTTAAGATAGTAAGACCCCTGAGAGACGATCAGGTAGATAGGCTAGAAGTGGAAGTGCAGCGATGTATGGAGCGGACTAGTACTAATCGGTCGAGGACTTATCCAATGGATATAAGATTGTATGATGGAATGGTAGACGACTTACAGATTCAGTTTTGAGCGAACAAAAGCTCATATAAATATTGTGTGGTAATGATGGCAAGAAGGACACACCTGTTCCCATCTCGAACACAGAAGTTAAGCTTCTTAGCGCCGAATGTAGTTGGGGGTTGCCCCCTGTGAGACTAGGACGTTGCCATGCAAACTAGAAACACCATCTTAGATGACTTGTCTAAGGTGGTGTTTTTTCGTATAGTTAGCCTTATAAGTCAGGTATTGAGTTTTTGAGTGAGCACATCTCCTATAAGAGGAAGAAAAAAATATGTATGACACAGAGGAGTCTATGGTAAATGATTAAGATTAGACCGATTGCTAAAGAAGATGAACCAGTGATTGCGACAATTATTCGTAGTGTGTTAGAGGAAAATCATTTGGATGTTCCAGGCACCGCCTATTTTGATCCACAATTAGATTATATGTATGATTATTACCAGAAACTTGTAGATAGTGCATATTGGGTGGTTGAAGACCAAGGGTGTCTAGTTGGTGGTGTTGGCATAGGATTGCTATCTAAATCGCTTAATTTCCCTATTAATGGGCACCCAGGGCTATCAGCTGAAAAAGCTACAAAAGGTGTTAAGGTGGGCGAGCTACAAAAGCTGTATCTATTGCCAGATGCTAGGGGAAAGGGTTATTCTAGACGACTGATGGATACTGTGATGGTATTTGCTGTAGATCATGGCTATGATTTCTTGTATCTGGAGACGATCAAGAGTCTTGAAGTAGCCATTGTCTTATACAAAAAATTGGGCTATCAATTTCTAGATAAACCTTTGTTGCCGGGTGACCATATATTAATGGATACTTTTATGATGAAAGATTTGAATGCTAAATCATAGTGAAACACATGTCAATCAGTAAAATTGTGCATTATCAACATATATATAACAAAGACAATATTATGTAAGACAAAAATTATCTTTGATATTGAAGACCGGTGGATAAACACTACTTATCCGCTTTATTTCATATATAAGTACTAAATTTGTTTATTAGTTTTTACAAATTATGGCAAAAAAATGATAAAATAGAAGGATATTAGGATTGATGATAAAAAGGGAGTGAAAACAATGTACTATCTACCATTGATAGGTATTTTAATCATAATTATTGGTTTTGCAATGAAGCTAGACACGATTGCGGTTGTTGTAATCGCAGGACTAGCGACAGCTTTGGTATCGGGTATTTCGGTTACTGATTTCTTGGTGATGCTTGGCGAAGGTTTTGTGAATAATCGTTTAGTTACAATTTTTATTTTAACCTTACCAATGATTGGATTAGCTGAAACGTTTGGTTTGAAGAATCAAGCAGTAAGATTGATTAACAATGTTAAAGGGATGACAACGGGGTCATTTTTAACATTATACTTATTCTTACGTGAATTAGCTGGATTCTTATCAATTCGTATTGGTGGGCACCCACAGTTTGTACGACCATTAGTACAGCCCATGGCGGAAGCGGCAGCTATTTCTAAGAACGGTGAAATTGATGATGCTACAAAAGAAGAAATTAAAGCACAATCTGCTTCGATGGAGAATATCGGGAACTTCTACGCACAAAATACTTTTGTCGCAAGTGCGGGTACTTTATTGATTGCGGGTACTTTGGAGTCATTAGGCTATGAAGTGATGGCAATTGATGTGGCGCGTGCCTCAATTCCAGTTGCGATTATCACATTCATATTAACAGCGGTTTATAACTATTCATTTGACCAAAAAATCAACCGTAAATACCGTAAGGGAGGTAAGTAGGATGGAAGCATTTTTTGCGAATATACTAGAATTCTTCTACATTTTAATCGGCCTGCAGTTCGCCTTTACTGGTTATAAAGTCTTACGATCTGACCAAGATAAGCGCATTGGAACGGCATTATTTTGGTTTGACTTAGCTATTTTGTTTGCCTTAGGAAAATGGTTACCAGCAATTATTTCTGGTGCATTAGTCTTATTATTAGCAATCATTACTTTGGTGAAACATTTTGTGACCGGTAAATTTGAGCAAGACGAGGAGCGGGCAGAAGCTGGTGCTGACCGCTTTGAAAACCTCGTGTTTGTACCTGTTATAGTTATGGCGGTTACAGCATTAGCGCTTGCGCAGTTTGTGCCTGCTTCAGGAGCTGGTGCTATTGGTATCGGGGCAATTGTTGCTTTAGTGCTTGCGATGGCTATTTTCCGTGCACCATTCCAACAAGTTTTACATGAATCTAATCGAAATGTACAACAAGTTGGATCAACAGCTATTTTGCCACAATTATTGGCTGCACTAGGTGTAATCTTCGTTAATGCGGGGGTTGGCGAAATAGTAACGTCAATCTTTGGAAACTTAGTACCTGAAGGAAACCAATTTTTAGGTGCAACAATGTACGTTATCGCGATGGTTGTCTTTACGATGATTATGGGGAATGCATTTGCTGCTTTTACAGTTATTACAGCAGGTATCGGTATTCCTTTTGTGATTATGCAAGGTGCTAACCCAGCGATTGCTGGTGCTTTAGCGATGACGGCTGGTTATTGCGGGACATTATTAACACCTATGGCGGGTAATTTCAACGCTTTACCAGTAGCACTATTAGAAATGAAGAGTGAGTATGGTGTTATTAAACGACAAGCACCAATTGCTATTGCTTTAATTGTTGTTCACATTGTATTAATGTATACTTGGGCATTCTAGGAGGTATAAAAATGAAAATTTTAGTAACAGGATTCGATCCATTTGGTGATGATACGATTAACCCAGCGATTGAGGCAGTGAAACGTTTGCCGGAAGAAATCAAGGGTGCAGAAATTATCAAATTAGAAATTCCAACTGTTTTTAATAAAAGTGCAGAAGTAGAAAAAAGAGCAATTGAAGAGCACCAACCTGACTATATTTTGAATATCGGTCAAGCGGGCGGACGATTTGCCTTAACACCTGAACGTGTAGCCATCAATGAAGATGACGCGCGTATTCCAGATAACGAAGGGCAACAACCAATTGACGAACCTATAAAAGAAGACGGGCAACCTGCTTACTTTAGTCAGTTACCAATTAAAGCGATGGTTACATATATGAAAAAAGCTAGTGTGCCAGCGGAAGTGTCTAATACGGCAGGTACTTTTGTTTGCAACCATATTATGTACCATTCGCTATACTTAACAAATAAAGAGTATCCTGGCATCAAAGCCGGTTTCATGCATATTCCATTCCTACCAGAACAAGTCACAAACCGTCCAAACACGCCATCTATGGCCTTGGAAGACATCGTTCGCGGAATCGAAGCAGCCATTACAGCCATTGTGGACTTTGATGGCAAAGAAGACATGAAAATCGTTGGTGGCAAAACACATTAAAAAAACAAGGTGCGAGCTTTAGCGTTTAGGTAGGTAGCACTGGAAGACTAATTCGTATCACACAAAGTGTGATACAAACTAGTCTGAAGTGGAGGCCGGAATGCTAAAGCGAGCCGGATTATGAAGGTGCGAAGCGCACTCGACTACAAGGTGTGAGTACCTGCCCAAAATAGTAACTATTTTCAAGAAGGTCTATGATTTAAAAGTCATAGGCCTTTTTTTACGGAAAAATCCTATCTTTAGAATTTTTTAAAACTTTTATCACATATTTACCACAAAATTTGCTGACAATTTCATCATATCTTCAAAAGTATCGCCTATTATATAAACATACCCAATAAACAAACCAAACTTTTCTTCATAAATCTTTCTCCTCCCAAACGAAAGATGACAATTTTAACCAGCTGTCCTCCCAACGGCTGGTTATTTTTTGCATACGCAAAAAAGGGACACAAGCAAAGTTGTGTCCCTAATAGTTAAAATTATTATTTGATTAAGAGTGGGGACCTGACTTAGCGCCGAAACTCACACCCTAAAGTTGAGCTCGTGCGACCAGCTCAATTCTGCTACGCAAATAGTCTTCTTGATGTGCTATCACTTTGCCTATTTACGCCATCATTGTGGAGTTAAACGTTCTCACTCACATCCTGTTATTAGTCAGAATATTTGTCGAAGTAGCCTTGGATATAGATAAACGGCGTACCCTTGTCTCCTGAACCTGAAGTTAAGTCAGATAATGACCCAACTAAGTCAGTGATGTTACGCGGTGTTGTACCTAATGATGTGTTGTGTCCAGCTTCATCGATTTTGTCATGGTCTTTGATGTAAGCACGCATCGCTTCTGTTAATTCTTCACCAGATAAGTCACCGAACTGGTTGTCTGCAACGTATTTGATTTTGATTTCGTCTGGTGTACCAGATAAACCTTTAGTGAAACCAGGTGATACAACAGGGTCAGCTAACTCCCAGATATGGCCAACTGGATCTTGGAAAGCACCGTCACCGTAAACCATTACTTCAACAACTTTACCAGTTGCTTCTAATAAACGTTTTTGAACGTCTTCAACGAATGCTTGTGCCTCACGAGGGAATAGTTTCAAGCTGTTGTTACCAGAAAGGTTAGCGCCTAATAAACCGAAGTCTTCATTGTAACCAGAACCGTCGATTGATTGGTTTAAGATTTGGTCTAAACCAATGATTTCTTTAGCACCATGTTTTTCTAAAGTACGGCGTGTGTATTTACGGTCGTGGATATCAGCGATTACAACTGTATCTACGTAGTCTAAAATGGTTTGTGGGTGGTTAGCGAAAATAATTTCACACTCTGCACCAGTTTCTTCCACGCATTTTCTGTATAAAGCAACGTAGTCTTCGCCTGTAAACTCATGTGCTAAGTTTGGGAAGTGGCTACGGAATTCAGCTTCTGTTAAAACGTCAGTGTATGGGTTTAAACCAGATGCTTCTAATTCATCGCGTGAAATTAAACGATTACCCACTTCATCAGAAGGGTAGCTTAATTGAATCACGATTTTTTTCGCTGACATAGCGATACCTTTTAAGATGGCGTAGAAACGGTTACGGCTAAGGATTGGGTTAACGATACCAATCGTTTCGCTCTTTGTTTGACGTTGGATATCTTTTACAACAGCCTCTAATTCAGCAAAGTTTCCTTGTGCACGAGCTAGAATTGACTCTGTAACCGTTACGATATCGTGGTCACGAACTTCATAACCATCTTCTTTGGCCGCGTTTAAGACAGTATCTACAACGATACCAGCTAGGTCATCGTTCTCTTTAATAATTGGGGCACGTAACCCTCTTACAACAGTACCTACTGCTCTAGACATAAATAATCGTCCCTTCAAAATTCTCTTGCGCCTTTGTGGCATACTGCTTTATTATATATCAACAAAATCCCTTTGCCAATCAAGTATGAGCAAAAGCCGAACATTTTTCTCATTTTTTTTAAAGTATAATTATTGGACAAGCAAAAATTGGTCATGCTATGATGAAAGTGTAAAAATTGTAGCAAAAAATCAGCCAATTGAATTCAACGCATTTGCCAAATTCGTGAGGTATAAAATGACGAATCTATTGTTTAACACATGGAATGAACGATTGAATAAGTTACTAGCTAACTGTTCTGCGTGCCCTTGTGCCCTTGACGCTATAGTTCTTACACCGACTACAATGAAAATATCTATTAAAAATCCTAGCGTTTGACCTTAGTGTCTGACGCTATTTTTTTATGGATTTTCACACCTTTAGGAGGAAAGATAAAATGAAAAGATGTATGATCGCTATCAAACAACACAGTATTAACCTTGCGTTTGTTAACCGGATGATGCATTCAAAAGCTGTCCCGCCTTAAGGAGGTGGTCTATAGGTATCTCGGTGCTAGCCGTTAATAGCTAAACATCAAAATATATATCAATCAAAACACCGAATCATCAACAAGCCTAAAAGCCAACAGTTAGGCAGCATCGTTTGTTGAATGGGACCCTCTAAAGGTAGACCAAAAACCTAACTTTAGAGGGTTATTTTTTTGGCAAAATAGTCACCGGATGCTGAATTGGCAGTCATCAACTGCTATACAAATGATAGACAAAAGAAAAGAGCTGACGATTATTCAGTCAACTCCAATGTAGTTGATATCTAAATTCTTACAGTAATACGGCTGCTGCTAAGGCGCGCTGTACATCATATACCACGTCACCACCTCTAAATTGTAGGGCGATCGTTGGTTGGTCGTTACCAGATAAGTAAATATCTACTTCAGCATCCACATCAAAATTCCCCACAGTTTCTACTGAAAAGCGTGAAATTGACTTGTAAGGTACACTCATGAAGTCTCGTTTCTTACCGGTAATCCCTTGTTTGTCCATTAAAATTAATCGATATGAGGTGAATACGACTAAGTCTCGCAAGATGTTGTAAGACAATTCAATTGATTCACCGGGAATGAGCACTTTCTCTAAAGCCACAGAAACCCGCTCCTTATCCGCCTCTGAAGCATTACCAAATAACCCTGAAAATAACCCCATATTGCCACTCCTTTTTTGTAAAACAGTTTCCTACCATTTAAGTTCATTTCATTATACCGAGTAAATGAAAATAAGGTCAACCAAGGCTAATTTTAAGCTATTATCCCTAGATTTTGATATAATAAAACTAACAAAGCATCAAGCAAGTTGAGGAGGGAATATATGGGATACGAAATTAAAGAAGTCACCAATGGATTTGCTATTTTTAACGAAGCAGGCGACAAACGTATTGCTGAAATCGAGTATGAACCAAAGGCAGACAATGTCATCGTCGCAACACACACATGGACGGACCCAAGTTTACGCGGACAAGGCGTCGCTGCACAACTTGTCGACCACCTAGTTGCCTACTCAGAAGCAAAAGGCCGCAAAATTAAAGCCCTATGCCCATATGTCGTGAAGAAATTCAACGAAAACCCAGCGAAATACGACCACATTAATGCAGACAAATAAAGATTGAATAAGGGCCACCCCTGTCCTTGCTAGCTAGCAAGGATAGGGGGCTTTTTCCTTTGAAGGGCACTCGCTTTCATTTTCCAATAAATATCGGTAAAATGGTTACATTAGAAAGTGTAAAGAGGTGCAAAATGAAATATATTAAATTGTTAGAAGACGTGTCGAATGCTTACGGGGCGCCAGGATATGAAGACCAAGTAATCGATGTAGTGAAAGCTAACAAAGGTGATTTTAGCTTACAAGCCGATGCTATGAAAAACCTATATATGAACTTTACTGACATTGACCCCAACAAACCAACGATCATGTTAGACTCCCACATGGATGAAGTCGGGTTTATGGTGCAAGCCATAGACGAAAATGGTTTATTATTGATGCAAGCTCTAGGTGGTTGGACGGCGGCCTCTGCCCAGTCGCAATTATTCATGGTTAGAACCAATGATAATGAAAGCTATGTACCAGCTGTTGCCACAAGTAAACCCATCCATTTCATGACTGCAGAAGAGAAGGCCAAACCAGTAGCCTTAACAGACTTGAAACTAGATGTGGGTGCCACTTCAAGAGAAGAAGTGATCAACGATTTCGGTATTACAGTTGGCCAACCCGTCGTACCCGCAACCAAATTCCAGGTCAACGAAAAGAATGGCATGATGATTGGTAAAGCCTTTGACAACCGTCTTGGTGTAGCTGCAACCATTGCTGTCTTCAATGAATTAGGACCTGAAGGCGTGAAAAACTTACCATTCAATCTTGTTGGCGCCTTTGCCACACAAGAAGAAGTTGGTTTAAGAGGGGCTAAAGTCACAACAAACCGCATTGATCCACAAGTGGCTATTGTTTTTGAGGGGACACCTTCAGATGATTACGCAAAATCAGCTACACTTGGCCAAGGACGCGTGAAACAAGGACCACAATTACGGTATCGGGATTCAACTTATATCGCTTCTGACCACTTAAACGGTCTATTTTTGAAAGCTAGTGAAGAGGCTGGCATCACAATCCAACAAGCCGTCCGCGATGGTGGTGGTACAAATGCAGGTTCAATCCATACTACAAATAATGGGGTATCAGTGATAACACTAGGTATGCCAACTCGCTATGCACATACCCATTACCTAATCTCTGCCTACCAAGACTTCCAAGACACTGTGGACGTCACCGTAGCCTTCTTAAAAGGTTTAACAGCAGAGGACTTAGCCTTCACATCATTACAAGACTTATAAGGATAGAAACCCTAAAGACTGTGGCAAAATGTCATAGTCTTTTTGCTTGGGTTTAATTTAAATAACGAACTGGCGCAAGCTTCAAGCGGTCTCTAGAAAATGGGAATAATTGTTTTTATCGAAATATAAAAGGTCTTATTTTTGTAAGCGATTCCATTATGTGTTATACTTTATATGTAAAGAAAGTAAGGGAGGTAACGAAAATGATTCTTGATAACATCCAACGTATATTGGTGCCAGTAGATGACTCGGACAACAGTAAAGCAGCCTTTCGAGATGCCGTTGAGATTGCCATGCGATCAAATGCTACTGTAGACGTCCTATCAGTAATTACCGATGACTATGTGTTTAGTGACTTGCGGGTATCTGAAACAGATATCAACGAGATGAAAAAACGTACCCTAGAAACCCTTGAAAAATATGAAGATTACGGTAAGGCCCGTAATTTCAACAACATTCGTACCTTCACCTCTTTTGGGAACCCAAGACGTGAGGTAGCTAAAATTGCTAATGAAGGTGACTACCAATTAGTTGTAATTGGTGCAACTGGTAAAGGCGCTGTAACACGTACCCTAGTGGGGTCTGTAGCAGAGTACACAGTACGGCTATCTAAAATCCCAGTACTAGTTGTGAAATAAGACAGGGATGAACACAAGCACCCATGAGGAGGGGTTATCATGTCAGTAGCAGAATACAAAAAGATTTTAACTCCAGTAGATGGATCAGATGCTTCATACCGTGCTTTTAAAGAAGCAGTATCTATCGCTAAACGAAATGATTCTGAGTTGATCGTGTTGAATGTGTTAGACGACTTTGTGCATTTCGGGAATCCCGAGGCCTCTATGCGATTATATGACGACATGCGGGCGGATGCCCTAAGCGTCTTAGAATCTTATGAAGCAGAAGCCAAAGAAGCTGGCCTTGAAAATGTAACCCTTGAAATCATCAAAGGCGACGCAAGATACGGAATTGTAGAGTTCGCAGATACAGCCAAAGCAGACCTTGTGGTTGTAGGTGCAACTGGTAAAGGCGCAATTGAACGTGCCATGATGGGTTCTGTATCTGAATACGTAGTACGTAACGTTAAATCGCACGTATTAGTCGTAAAATAATGGACTTTGAACTCAATAGCTTTGCTCGAGCGATTGAGGATGAAGAACGAGCTAACTAACTTGAGGAGCTGGGAATATAGATTCCTGGCTTCTTTTTTGTGTTTTGGTAGCAAGGTTATAGACTGCTTCCTATCCTCAGTCCAGCTAATGATTTTTCCTGACAACTGCGTTATAATAATTAAAAAAGAATTAGAGAGACGGAGGCAATGGGATGAAAACAAATAAATTAGTAGTTGTGGGTGTTGGTCACGTAGGTTCTTACGTATTGGCGGATGCCATGAAGGCTGGTGTTTTTGGTGAAATTGGCGTCATTGATATCGATGAAAATATCGCGCGCGGTGAAGCGATTGACCAAGAACAGGCCCGAGCTTTAACTTACATGAACAATATTAAAGTGACACACGGTGGTTACGAGCAAACAGATGATGCGGATGTTATCGTAATTGCGGCTGGGAATTCTATGAAACCAGATCCCAATAATCCAACTGCCGAACCGGACCGGGCGACCCTTGCGAAAATTACTTCAAAAACCATTCGTGACGTCATGGAGAACATCGTTGAGCGCACCAAAGAGGCCATTATCATTGTGATTACCAACCCGCTAGACACCATTTTATATATCGCGGAAAATGAGTTTGACTATCCTGAAGGGAAGATTTTTGGGACAGGAACTATGCTTGATTCAGCTCGTTTGCGTAATGTTTTCGCCAACGCTTACGACGTTGACCCTAAATCAGTCGTCGGCTATATGATGGGTGAGCACGGAGCGACAGCTTTCCCAGTCTTGAGTAAATTGAACATTCAAGGAGTGGCTTACGAAGAACTAGATCAATATTTTGACCGCGACCCACAAGTTGACCTATCCAGTCCTGAAGATATCAAGAAGAATGTGGTTTCTGCAGCTTATGATGTTTTTAATGGCAAGGGTTGGACTAATGCGGGTGTTGCTCAAGCAGCGGTTACGATGGCTAAGGCCGTCGTCCTTGATGAACGCAGTGTTTACCCAGCCTGCACCACTCTACGTGGCGAATACGGCTATAACGGCAACGTTGCCCTATCAATGCCATGTATTATTGGGGTTAATGGCGTGGAAAAACGACTACCCGTTAGCTTGAATACTTGGGAAGAGGCAAAATTGCATGAGTCGGCAGCTTACATTCAAAAAGCCATGCAAGACGCGGATGTGAAATTCTAACAGACAGTCATTTTTTAAAAATACCTGTCTTAAATATACAAAAAATAACCCATCAACCTGGTGTACGCTGTTTGCGTCTGGTTGATGGTTTTATTGCGGTAGTCTTTTTACAAAGCGTTTTGCAAGGGATTTAACCTAAAGCAACGTCTAGGGTCATCATGACACCAAAGCCGATAAGCAGAGCGACGGTGGCGATATCTGAGTTACCATGCGATTGTGATTCTGGAATCAGTTCTTCCACACAAACGAAGATCATGGCACCTGCTGCAAAGGCTAGTGCGTAAGGTAAGATAACAGTCACTTGAGAAACCAGTAAAGCGCCTAAAGCGGCACCGATGATTTCTACTAAGGCTGATGCTTGACCCAACTGGAAAGCACGCCATTTGCTAGCACCTTCTGCGCGGATTGGCATAGATAAGGCTGCCCCTTCAGGGAAGTTTTGTAGCCCAATCCCCATGGTTAATACCAGGGCAGAAGCCAGACTTGCAGTATTCAATTCGTTGGCCCCGTATGCTACCCCAACAGATAAACCTTCGGGGATGTTGTGGATGGTTATGGCTAAGAATAACAAGGTTGTTGCTGGCAACTTGGTCTTAGGTCCTTCAGCATCCATTGTGTTTTGTCCCATATGTAAATGGGGGGTGATGTAATCGATCAAACGTAGGAAAAGTCCCCCTACGATAAAACCAATTAAGGCTGGTACAAAGGCAAAACGGCCCCAACCGCCTGTCTCTGCATATTCAATTGATGGGGCAAGAAGTGACCAGAAACTTGCGGCAATCATAACCCCAGCAGCAAATCCATTCATAATATCCAATACACGACGGTTAATTTCATTAAAGAAAAATACCAATGCTGAACCTAAGGTCGTCATCAACCAAGTAAAGACGCCGGCCAGCGTAGCTTGTAAAATCGGGTTGGCAGTTGCAAACCATTCAAACATTCACATTCACTCCATTTCTTCTTATATTCCACTTTTATTATAAATCATTTGGTATAGCATTTCATTAGAATTAGCAAAGTTTTGGCTTTTTTATTCGGGATACCAAAAAATATGAGAAGAAAGAAGCAAGAGTGTTTACCTATGAGACAAAATGAGGTATACTGTACGTGAACTTACTTTTAGTAAGTGTTTTTTTAAAAAGTAAGTTGTTAAATCAAAATTTAATGATAATAGTTGAAGCAAACTCAATTCGTATATATAAGCAAAATAAAAGGTGGAAATATAAAATGGAAAAACAGTTTTTTAATGATGTTACAATCTCAACAGTTACTTACCGCGTAAAAAACTTAAACAAAATGAAACGCTACTACAACGAAGTGATCGGTTTAGAAATCTTAAAAGATGAAGAAACTGAAGGTATCGTTGAATTAGGTTTCAAAGGGCAAGATGCACCGCAATTAATCTTAGACGGTAAAGCAGACTACAAATTAATCACTGGTCCGAAAAATGGTCTATTCCACACAGCTTGGTTGTTACCTTCTCGTGCCGCTTTAGGTGACGTTTTATACCGTATGTTATTAAACCAAACACAATTATCAGGTGCTTCAGACCACTCTTACTCAGAAGCATTATACTTACAAGATCCAGAAGATAACGGTGTTGAAATTTACGCTGACCGTACTGCTGACCAATGGACACATGGTCCAAACGGTGGGGTAACTGGTGTGACTGAACCAATGGATGCAGAAGACGTATTAGCTAGCCGTTCATCTGACGAACCACAATCATTCTTCGCTGAAGGGACAATCATCGGTCACTTACACTTATCATCAGTTAAAGTAGAAGACTTCTTCGGCTTCTTAACAGATGAAATGGTCTTAGAAGAGCAAATGGGCTTCACGAATAATGTCCACTTCACTTCATACTCTGACTACCACCACCACATCGCCGTAAACGCTTGGGATGCAGAAGCCATGGTACCTTACGCTGAAGACCAAACAGGTTTAGCAGCGTACACATTAACTTACCATAACCAAGAATTATACAATAACATCGTAGCAAAATTAAAAGCTAACGGTCGTGTAGTTGCTGAAGAAGCAAACCACGTAACAGCTAAAGACGCGAATGGCGTTATCGTATACGTAGATTTTAAATAACCCAATACTTTTATTGGTAGAAGGGCTATCAGCTTAATGGTTGATGGTCCTTTTTGCTGTGGGAAAATGTCGTCCAATCAACAACTTGATTGTGTTCGTTTGTAGCGAACAGCACCGTTCTAATATCCATAAATTTTAATCACTTAAACCATGTTATGATTGATAAAAGCGATAACGGAATTTAATTAAATTTTAATAGAAGGACGGTAATGACGATGACAGAACGACATATTGAAACTTTGCTTGCACAAATTGGTAACCGTAGTGACAAGGCTTATGGTGCGATTAACAGCCCACTCTATTTCTCTACAGCTTACAAACACCCAGGTTTAGGGGAATCTACTGGTTACGACTATACACGTACGGCCAACCCAACTCGTGACGTCTTGCAAGAAGCAATTGCAGTTTTGGAGAATGGTGAACAAGGGTTTGCTACGTCATCAGGTATGGCTGCTATTCAATTGGTGATTGAAGGCTTATTATCACATGGGGATACAGTCGTTACCCTACAAGATTTATATGGTGGCTCATACCGTTATTTCCATTACATGGAGGAAAAAGGCTTCTACAACTTCACTTACTGTTTAACAGAAGATGAAGTGTACGCTGAAATTGAAAAGGGACCGAAATTAGTCTTCATCGAAACACCAACTAATCCAATGATGGTAGAATTTGATATTGCGGAAATTTCTAAACGTGCCCATGCAGTTGGCGCTGTAGTTGTTGTAGACAATACTTTCTACACACCAATCATCCAACGCCCACTTGAAGAAGGGGCGGATGTGGTCATCCATTCAGCAACGAAATATATTGGTGGTCACAATGATGTCTTAGGTGGTTTAGTAGCCAGCAAGGGTCGAGATATCAATGAAAAATTAGCCTTCCAATTGAATACAACAGGGGCAACTTTAGATCCTTTTGCCTGTTGGTTGATTATGCGTGGACTAAAAACCTTGGCAGTTCGCTTGCAACAACATGAAAAGAACGCCAAAGCCTTGGTAGAAGCTTTAGAAAACCACCCAGCAATTGAGGAAGTGTATTACTCAGGACGCGGGGGTATGGTATCATTCGCCGTAAAAGATGCTGGAATTATCCGTGATGCTTTGAACAGCTTAAAGATTTTTACTTTTGCAGAGAGTTTAGGTGGGGTAGAGAGTTTAATTACTTACCCAGAAACACAAACGCATGCGGATATCCCAACTGAATTACGGGCACAATATGGCCTAACTGATAAGGTTTTACGGATATCAACAGGGATTGAAAATAGTGATGATTTAGTGGCAGATATCAACCGAGCTTTTAACGTTTAAAAAAGTGATCATCTATGAGCATTAATAGTGAAAAACGAATTTGATTAGTGTAATATAGCAAATTGTGAGTGTAGGAGTTCACAAGGGAAGGATGGAGAGAGCCATGAACTTTCAAAAACTAAAATATGCTGTTGTCGTCGCTGATAGCGGATCATTCCGTGAGGCAGCGAGACGGCTGTTCATGGCGCAATCTTCTTTATCAACGGCCATTCGTGAGTTGGAAGAAATGTATGACTTACAAATCTTCGAGCGCACAAAACGCGGTATCTTCATTACTGAAGAAGGTAGCGAATTCTTATCGTACGCCCGTGATGTCTTGTCGCAGGTATCCGTTATGGAGAATCGTTACTTAGATGCCGACCGGAAAAAATTGTTTTCAGTATCTAGTCAGCATTATGACTTTGTGTCAGAAGCTTTTGCGGTATTGGTTGCAAATGATGAAGATCGCGCCCACCATTATCGTTTATTAGAAACCTCAACAACTGATGTAATGGAAAATGTTAAAAATGCCTATTCTGAAATCGGGATTTTATACATGAATGCTTACAACCAAAAGGTCATTAAGCAGTACCTAAACCATAACGAGTTGAGCTATACAGAAATCGGGGCGTTTCAACCCCATGTTTTCGTCGGTAAACAACATCCCTTAGCAGATAGAGAAAGCCTAACCCAAGCAGATTTGCTGGCCTATCCATCTGTTACATTCGAACAGACACAAGGTTCTTCGGCTCAATTAACTGAGGAAGCATTGGACTTGGGAGAGGACTCTACACAATCAACCATTTACGTCAGCGACCGGGCGACTTCGATTAATGTCTTAGTGAAAACCGACGCTATCCTAGTGGGTACAGGTATATTGACTTCACCATTCCGTGATATGATGACCACCGTCCCTATCACAGATGTTGAAGACAACCATATTATTTACATTCAAAACAAATACCGTAAACTATCTAGCGAAGCCGAACGATTCATTGGCATTTTGAACGACCAGTTGAATGATGTAATTGGATCTGCTGATTCTTAATCAGCACTACATTTATATCAATATTCAGGAGGAAGACAAGATGGCAGTTATCATTACATTAGCTATTTTTGTACTTGTATTGCTATTCCTAAACCGTTTAGCAGGAAAACACGTGAAATATTCAAACCGTGTCTTTATCGGATTAGGTATTGGGATTGTTTTTGGTATTATTATTCAATTACTATTTGGTTCCGATTCAAGTACAACCACAACAATTTTAGACTGGGTCAACATCATCGGGAACGGATACGTATCCTTCTTGCAAATGCTTGTTGTACCATTAATCTTCGTTTCACTAGTCCGCGCCTTTACCCGAGTAGAAGGTGAGAAGAACCTTGGCAAAATAGGTTTCAACGTTCTAGCTGTCTTAATTATCACAGTAGCCGTTGCATCCTTTATTGGCTTATCCATTGCCTTACTATTTAACTTAGACGGTGCAGAATTTACCCAAGGGGCAGCCGAAACAGCACGAATCGCTTATATCCAAGAGCGCCAAGCTGAAATCGCTGATACAACCCTACCGCAACAAATCCTGTCATTTATCCCAACAAATATCTTTGAAGACTTAGCGGGCTTACGTCAATCAAGTAATATCGCAGTGGTGATCTTCTCAGCATTCGTTGGTGTCGCTTACCTAGGTGTCGCAAGAAAACACCCAGAAGAAGCTTCATACTTCAAGAAAATGATAGATACGTTAGATGCCATCGTTTCACGTATCGTGACCTTAGTCTTGAGAATGGCGCCTTATGGTATCTTTGCCTTAATGGTTAAAGCCATGGCATCATCAAGCTTCCAAGCCTTATTGAATATGGCCACATTCGTTATCGCAGCTTACGTAGCCATTATTATCATGTTCGCAATTCATGCCTTGATCTTAGCTGGTTTCAAAGTCAACCCAATCAACTACTTCAAGAAAGCATCTTCTGTATTAGGCTTTGCCTTTACATCACGTTCAAGTGGCGGGGCATTACCAATGAACATCCAAACACAAACAGAAGCTTTAGGTGTAGAAGATGCAACAGCTAACTTCGCCGGTACCTTTGGTTTATCCATCGGTCAAAACGGTTGTGCTGGTATCTACCCAACCATGTTAGTAGCCATCGTAGCCCCAACAGTGGGTATGGACCTGTCTGACCCAATGGTTTGGTTAACTATTATTGGTACTGTCGTGATTTCATCATTCGGTGTAGCCGGTGTTGGTGGTGGTGCAACCTTCGCATCACTAATCGTATTCGGTACTCTAGGCTTACCAGTAGAAATCATTGGTTTAATGGTTTCAATTGAACCCATTATTGATATGGGCCGTACAGCCTTAAACGTTAACGATTCAATCCTAGCAGGCGTTGTCACTTCTAAACGTTTAGGCACCCTAAACGAAGACGTATTCAATAATCCAGACGCACAAATTGAAGTTGGTTAATAGAAACAAAGAAAGTCGTCCTTGAAAAAGGGCGACTTTTTTTGTTAGCGATAAATACATTTGTCATCGGGTATTAGATCTCACTTTATCGACCAAAATTTAGAGCAATTGTTTGATTATTACTCACTACTTTTTAAAAAGAATACCCAATCAGCATCGTTAGAAAACAACTGTGCTTTCCTATTGCTGGTATTAACCACTTCCACTGGCATAAAGTTTGGGACCGCCAAGGCAAGGAATTAACAGCTAAAGTCATTGATTTACTATACAAAAAATCAGATGATGGCCCAGAATCCGCCTTGAAGAATATCCATGATGCCAACTACCATATTGAGCAAATTCAAGATTTAGCCATGCTACCATGTGGTTACCACCGTTACTACTACTCTGAAGATGAGATGTTACAACATTCTATTGAAGAGTTTGAAGCAGGTACAACCCAGGCACAAGTCGTGAAGAAGACTGAGCAACAATTGTTTGAATTGTATAAAGACCCAGCTTTAGACTACAAGCCTGAAGAATTAACCCAACGTGGTGGGACTTACTATTCTGACGCCGCTTGTGAGGTCATCGCCTCTATTTACAACGACAAACGGACTGTTATGGTGGTCTCTACCCAAAATAACGGTACAATCCAAGACCTACCGTATGATGCTATTGTGGAAGTATCTGCCCAAATCACTAGCCACGGTGCCGTACCATTCAACTGGGGCGAATTTATGCCAGCCGCGCGTGGGATGATCCAATTGATGAAGGGGATGGAAGAAACAGTTATCCGTGCTGCCCTTGAAGGAAATTATGGGGCAGCTTTACATGCCTTCACGATTAACCCGTTAGTACCAGGTGGTCAGATGACTAGACGCGTCTTGGACGAATTATTATATGCCCACAAAGCGCATTTACCACAATTTGCAGACAGAATTGCGGAAATTGAAGCCAACCAACCAGATGTTGTGGCTTACGTAGATGAATTAATGAAATCGAATTAAATGCTTGCTTTTTGAAAAATGACAGGCCCTTTGTCAAAAGTTTCCACCATAAAAAAAGCGTGCCTCAGGGAGTTGACTGACCTTCCTCGGGCACGCTTTTTCTAATATGATAACGTTGGTTATTAAAAACCGTAAGCAGCATCTTTTTTGCCTTGAATTTCTGCTTGTACGTCTGCCATGGTGAAGACATCATCGACCAATCGTTCAATACGGAAAATGATGTCATCACTGACGATTTCGTTGCGACTGAAGTCCCGTTCTTCAATAAAGACGTACTTGTTGACGACAGTGGCCTTCATATAATTTAAGATCGGCATCAATTGGGTTTCAACCATTAAATAATGACGCGGAGAACCAGCAGTGTTGATGACACCAACCACCTTGTCCCGGAAGGCATTCACGGGTAGTAGGTCGAACAAGTTTTTTACTGTAGCTGGGTATGAAGCTTGGAAGGTCGGCATGGTGAAGACTAAGACATCTGCAGCCATGATGGTTTTTAGGACTTGGGCAGTGTCACCAGGGTATTCAAAATAATTGCGGCCATCTGAAAAGACCATGTCCTTTTCAGCCAGATCAATTAATTCCATGTCCGCATCTGGGCGGTAGATTTTTGCTTGTCTAATGTATTCATCTGCAGCAACACGTGATTTGGTGCCGACGTTTGATCCGCTGATAACGACTGTCTTCATAGTGGGTAAACTCCTTTTTAATTATCATAATGGTTAATGAGGATTTGAGAAATTACTTATTTTTATATAGTGTAACACGTTTTGATAGGCTTGGAAAACGATTTGTTTCGTTTTCGAAATAGTATGCGGATTGTTTGAATTATCATAACTTTTATTGTAACCTATAGATAATCATTTATAATATATAAACAAATTAGGAGGGGATCCGATGGGTGGTTTTAGAAGGTTTCTACAAATTATATTAACCTTAGTAGGCTTGGTTGCATTATTAGCTGCAATTGCGCTGTTTTACCCAATTCAATACCTAACACCTTTCGTTAAAGAGTCTGTCTTAGGCAATACCTATGGTCAATGGGCCATGTTAGCTGGTTTAGCCTTTGTAGCCTTGGTTGTGTTAGTTGTTTTCCTACAGGCGGTTGTGGCACCAGCGAAACGTGACCACTTAGAAGTCAAAACGGATGCCGGTGTATTAAGTTTTACCAAGCATTCTGTTGAAGATACAGCAATCCGCGCTAGCCAACGTGTGACAGGGGTAAAATTCCCTGAAGCAAAAGTGCGATTTGGTAAGCGTCCGGAAGATACGAAAGTAAGAGTTGTTTTCCAAGTGGATGACGCAACCAATGTGATTGACTTGGCTAGTCGGGTACAGGAACGCGTACGTGATACTGTGGCCGTTTCATTGGGGATTCCAGCTGCAGACGTTAATGTGAAGGTCAACCAAATTGACCGTAGTGTTGTCGTGGCTGAAAAACAAGCCAAACAGAAAGCTGCACCACGTGTGCAATAAGGAGGAGGGATAATATGTCAGAACGGAATAAACGAGAAGAACGTGCGATTTGGCGCCAATACAAAGGGCGGATTATCGGCTTATTATCAGCCTTTATCTTTGCGCTATTGTGGGTAGTCTTTAATTTCGGGACAGCCTTATTGGTATTTATCATCGCAGCAGTCGGCTTTATCGTCGGTGCTTACTTTGATGGTGAGGTCGACTTACGTGCCTGGTTACGGTTCTTTATGAAATAGTCGAAGGGTTATCGGTTGATAATCAAAAATATTCACGTTATCATTAACTTATAGGTTATTTAAAGTTGGCTAGATGACCAACAAAAATATTAGGAGGAATTAAATTATGGCTGAAAGAAATGAACAAGTAAAACACGAAAATAATTTAGCTTTTGAACCTCGCGTGTTAGAACGTATTGCGAATAACTCAGTTCAAGATGTTGACGGCATTTTAGAGTTGAAAGGTAACTTTACCTCTGGCGTGAAAAGCTTCTTCTCTTCTGAAGATGACAAAACAAAAGGTGTTAATGCTGAAGTTGGTAGTAAAGAAGTAGCCATCGACTTAGAAGTAATTGCTGAATACGGCAAAAACATTCCTGCAGCCTTTAACAAAACAATTGAGAAAGTTAAAGCAAATGTTGAAAAAATGACTGGTTTAACAGTTGTTGAAGTAAACATGAATGTTAACGATGTGATGACACGTGCAGATTATCAACAACAACAATCTGAAGACGAACGTCAACGCGCTGAAGAACGCCGTCGTGCCCACCAAAATGGTGAATTTACAGATGGTTCAAGAGTACAATAATAACTAGCATACATGGATAGCTAGTATCTATTATCATGTGTAGGAGGGGTCGGCCAAGTGCCGATCCTTTTCTTATCCCCAAAATTTAGGTAAAATAGAGGCAAGAAAACAGGCAGTTTAAACTGGAGGGTTTACGATGAAAACAATGATTTTACTAGGTGAAGGTTACGAAGAAGTAGAAGCAATTACAGTGATTGATTACCTACGTCGAGCAGAAATTCCAATCGATATGGTATCAATCAATGAAAGCCTATCGACAATTGGTGACCATGGTATTGAGATTATGGCAGATAAGATGCTAGATGACATTGATATAGATAGCTATGACATGGTCATTACGCCTGGTGGGCGCCCAGGTGCAGAAAAATTGGCCAAGGATAAAAGAGTAACTGACTTGATTGCTCAACAAGTAGCAAGAGATAAATATGTTTCTAGTATTTGTGCGTCACCGATTGCCCTTGAAGCAGCAGGCGTCACTAAAGACTTGGAAGGGACATGCTACCCAGGTTTCGAAGACCAAGTGCATTACAAGACCTTCCACGAAGATATCACCTACTACGATGAAAACCATAAAGTACTGACCTCACGTGGACCAGCCACAGCAGTTTATTTTGCCTTGGACATCATTCGAACTCTAAAAGGTGATGCTAAAGCACAAGAGGTTGCTGATGGTTTATTATTACCATTGGTTGAAGGGGAAAAGGGGTAAACGTATTATGGCTGACAAACCCCTGGTAAAAATGGTGCGGGGTTACCAAAAGTATATTTCCCCAATGTTTCCGCCAACTTGCCGTTACTATCCATCGTGCTCAACTTATATGATTCAGGCAATCAATAAACATGGGTCATTAAAGGGTGCGGCTATGGGTACAGCGCGTATTATTCGTTGTAACCCAATGGTGCCAGGGGGGCTAGATCCAGTACCAGACCATTTCACTTTACGTCGCAACCGTGAGGAAATGTCTGATGAAGACCGGGCATATTTGATTCAACAAATGGAGAAACATGACCACCACCATCATGAAATAGAATAGTAGTAAAAGACGTGGCGAAAGATATTTTGCCACGTCTTTTTTGAAATTAAAATAGGAAGGTAGCGGGAAATGATACTTAGCTTAAAAAAATTCGCCCTTTTTCAAAAAAAGGGGTTTACCTTTGCCTTAGGGCAGGCTTTATTATATATATTGAGAGGTGAGCTGGATGTATACGATAGGAGAATTGACTGAGTTGGCTGGTGTGACAAGGAAAACTTTGCGCCACTGTGAAAAGATTGGTTTATTACAACCACAAGCTTTATCTGAGGCAGATTACCGAGTCTAATAATGTTTATATGCATATATATTTTGTAAAAAGTACAAAAAATAGCGTATGGTAATCGCCATACGCTATTTCATATGATTAAGGATGCTCACATTCCGATAAACGATTTGTGTCACACCTTGATAATCGGGTTCGCTCGACCAGCTCAAGCCTGCTTCAGACTAATTTGCAGCTGATTGCATCAGCTACTGCATTATTCTTCCAGCATTATTGAGCTTAGCGGTCTCACTCACACCTTGTTTAGTTGAGCTCACTTTGGCAGTCAAGTGTCCACTTCAGAATAGTTTGCATCACATTGCATGTGATACGGCACTATTCTTCCAGTGTTCCCTGCCTAAACGCCAAAGTTCACATCCTATTTTATTCTACGCCGAATTCTTTGCTTACTTGATCTGCGATTCGTTTCGCGTAGTTGTATGCTTCTTCGTCTGTTTGGGCTTCTACCATAACACGTAATAGGTTTTCTGTTCCTGAAGGGCGTACTAAGATACGGCCATTGCCGGCCATTTCTGTGTTCACTTCATCAATAACTTGTTGTACCGTTGCAGAATTCATTGCTTCTGTTTTACCTTCACGTGTTACACGCACATTGATTAATTCTTGAGGGTAAGTTTTCATTTCACTAGCTAATTCAGATAATTTTTTACCTGAAGTTTTTAATACATGTAGTAATTGTACTGCTGATAAAAGGCCGTCACCTGTGTTGTTGTAGTCCATGAAGATGATATGACCTGATTGTTCTCCACCAAGGTTATATCCGTGTTCACGCATTTCTTCAACCACATAACGGTCACCAACTTTAGTTTGTGGTGCTTTCATGCCTGCTTCTTCAACTGCTTTGTGGAAACCTAAGTTAGACATTACAGTTGACACGATTGTGTTGTCGTTTAATTTACCACGTTCGTTTAAGTATTTACCACAGATGAACATCATTTGGTCACCGTCTACTAGGTTACCTTCTTCGTCAACTGCTAAACAGCGGTCGCCGTCACCATCGAAGGCCACACCGACATCAGCACCTGTTTCTTTTACAAGGGCTTGTAATTTCTCTGTATGTGTTGAACCAACACCGTCGTTGATGTTGATACCATTTGGAGAAGTCGCCATTGTTGTAAAGTCAGTACCTAAGTCAGCGAATAAACGGTTAACTAATGGTGAAGTGGCACCGTTAGCGCCATCAACAGCTACTTTAATCCCTGATAAATCACCAGAAATTGTGGATGCTAGGAATTCTAAGTATTTACCAACCGCACCTGGGTTAGCAATCACTGTCCCTAACCCTTCAGCTGATGGACGTGGTAACGTATCTTCTTCTTGGTCTAATAATGCTTCGATTTCTTCCTCTTGAGCGTCAGACAATTTGAAGCCGTCAGAACCAAAGAATTTAATCCCATTGTCTGGTGCAGGGTTGTGGCTTGCTGAAATCATGACACCAGCAGTTGCACCGGTAGTACGAGTTAAATAAGATACAGCTGGAGTTGTAATAACGCCTAATTGTTGCACTTCAATCCCTACTGATAATAAACCAGCAGTTAAGGCTTGCTCTAATAATTGTCCTGAGATACGTGTATCGCGGGCAACTAGAACACGTGGATGTTCCATTCCTTCTGGTGCATGTTGCATTAACACGTGACCACCAAAACGACCCAATTTAAAAGCTAATTCTGGTGTTAATTCTTCATTCGCTAAACCGCGAACCCCATCAGTACCAAAATATTTTCTCATAATTTACTCCTTTGTTTTCGAAAGTGAATATCGATTTCGTTATAGTATAACATTTACTGATTCATAATTAAAAATAATAGAAATGTTTCTTGCCTTGAAAAAAAGGCAGTCTAGCTTACACAGGTTAATACTAGAAAAAACTAGCTAAAAAAGCAAGTATTCCATTAAAGACATTTGCGCTAGAAGAGCTAGAGACGCTTTCTGAGCTTGTTGAATTGATTTGGTCAGCTTGGACATTGCCGTTGCCATTTTGTAAGTTGTTACTGACGCCAGTCGATATGCCAACTTCGCTCGTGCTTGAACTATCGCTGGTGTCGCTACCACTTGTCGTATCTTCTTCAATAGTGGATTCATTACCGCTAGTCCCACTTTCGCTACTCGTAGCACTTTCTTCGCTAGAATCGCTTGAAGCGGTGTCTGAGCTGGCGCTGTCCTCATCGCTTTCTGATGAAGCACTAGATGACGCGCTAGACGAAGATGAAGATTCAGAAGCGGTTGGCACTACTTGGACCCGAACGCTTGAAGGATCTGAACCCGTTACACCATCAGGTAGGACAATTGGCGCGTCTACAGTAGTCCTTGTTGTAATCCCTGATACATCAACGGTTGCAGACACGCTTTCAGTGTTATTGATGGTATCGTAGTCACCAGATAAAGTCGCGTTTTGGCTGTCTAAAATCGTTGCTTCATAGATGTAGCCTTCGCGTTCGTTGGTGATATTGGCAACAATAGGGACCGATACACTTTCAGGCGAAACTTGAACGGTCACGTCAACCTCACTTGGGTCGGTGTTGATATTCAAGATGTCACCGTCCGCATTTTCTGTAATGACAGTGGCAGTTGTGGTGTAGTCTTCAGATAAGTTATCTGGAATGTTGACTACTGTATAAACTTGGCTTACGCTTTCAATGTCAGATGTCGAACCAGTTAAGGTGACAGAATCTTGGCTTAAGGTCACATCTGTAATTTCGTAACCATCCGCAACTGCAGATTCATTAGACATTTCCACTTGGACAGGGTATTCAGTTGTTTGTAGCGAATCGATTGAAATATTGACGCTTGAAGGAGAAATCTCATAAGACACGGATTCTGAAACATTTTCCAATTGTAATTGAATGTAATGAGACCCTTCCCCTAAATTGGTTAAGTCTTCTGTGATGACGCGGAAGTCATCGGCTTCAAGTGTTTGTTCAATTAAGTTTTTTGGTCCAGATAAACTGACAGAAACGGTATCTGGTAGACCAGTGACGTAATACGCATCCACGTTTCCATCTATATAAACAGGCACGTTATAAATCGTTTCCGTTGTCGCTTCGCTGACATTTTGGAAGAAACTCACTGGGTTTTCTGAATACTGCTCAGCCTTCACGTATACAAACATTAAGATAGATAAGAAGAGCGATAAAATTAACAGGGCAATTCGATTGTTGTAAAACTTATTGATCATCTGACTTGCCACCTCCTGTTAATTGGTTAAACCAGTTAGTTAAGAAGTTATCATTCGCTTCCTCATCAGTAGTGTTGATGAAATTGTCCGCTAGAATGGTGTACAACTCATCTTGACTAAGGTCGCGGGTAATCTCGCCACGTTCAGTAATTGAAACACCACCTGTTTCTTCTGAGACGACGATTGTGATGGCATCTGTAACTTCACTTAAGCCGACAGCAGCCCGGTGTCTAGTCCCTAATTCTTTAGGAATCTCTGAGTTTTCTGAAAGCGGCAGGTAAGAAGCGGCAGAAGCAATTTCTAAATCTTGAATAATCACGGCACCATCATGTAGGGGCGTATTTGGGATGAAAATGTTAATCAATAATTGAGATGATATGGCTGAATCTAATCGAATCCCAGTAGCTGCATATTCATTTAAGGGGTGTGAACGTTGTAGGGAAATTAAAGCACCAATCCGTCGTTTACCCATGTATTCGCAAGCTTCAACTAAATCGCGCACCATTTTTTCGTTTGGATTGCGGGCCCCAGCCTCACGTTTACCAGCAAAGAATTGTTGTCCCAAATGATCTAATCCTCGTCTGATTTCAGGTTGGAAAATGACAATCGCACCAACGACAGACCATTGGATAATATTGTTCATGATCCAATCTACCGTCTTCAACTGGAAGAGGGTGGAAATAATTTTAATCAGCAAGAAGATGAAAACCCCGTTCAAAATATTGAAGGCTTTCGTATTCTTTAGGATCTTCAAGAGCTGGTAGATAAACAACCAAACAATCAAAATATCAATTAGATTGAAAACATTCGTCCAGGAAATAATACCAGACCAATCTATTTGCATGCGTCTATCCTCCATTCTAAGTTTTTCACTATAAAGTATACCATATCAGCCTTTTATCGATAGAAACTTAAGACACATTTCCCAAAAATGTTTATAATGGTAGAAACAAGTAAACTGGAGTGAAGGAGGGATGGCATGTTACTTGGACAATTGATTATGGATGCGAGACAAGTTACTCGAAAAGAATGCAAGCGGCTATTGAAAGATGGCCATGTCACCGTTGACGGCCAAGTTGTCACACAATTCGCCACCGTTGTTGATCCCAGCTGGCAAGAAATTACCGTCGACCAAGTAGTAATTGATCGCCATTTTGGCCATACCTATTACTTGGTCCATAAACCCAAAGGCTACCTGTCAGCCAATAAAGACCAACAATACCCAACGGTCATTGACCTGATTCAACCAGCAGATAATCCCGGAGATTTAGCAATTACCGGCCGTCTAGACCGCGATGCCCATGGGTTAGTCTTTGTCACTAATAATGGCCAGCTCCATTACATCTTCCAACAACCCAAATTTGATATTCCAAAAATTTACCGCGTCAGCGTAAATGGCCTTATTGATGAAAAAATGGTCGCACAATTTCAAGCTGGTGTCATTTTTGAGGATGGGACGATCTGTAAAGCGGCAAGACTTGAAATCATTTCGGCAAGCCCGCAATCCTCAACTGGTTTAGTCACTATTTCAGAGGGACGTCGCCACCAAGTGAAGAAAATGTTCCTTGCTTGCGGAGTAAAAGTCACAGACTTATACCGACAAGCAATTGGCGATTTAAGAATTGACGGCCTAGCGGAGGGGGGATATCGCCAACTAAATGAAGCGGAAATCCAGTCACTCAAAAGTATCTTTCTTCTATATAATAGGCGTAAAGAAAGTTGAGAGAAAAGGGCGGTAAAATAAGTCTAAAAAATTTTCAAAAAACTTTTGCCCAAACTGTTGAAATCTATAATATCTGATGCTATACTATTCAAGTACGATATTTTTGAGCAAAAAAATCTCAAGAATAGCATCATATGGAGGGATAGCGAAGTGGCCAAACGCAGCGGACTGTAAATCCGTTCCTTCGGGTTCGAAGGTTCAAATCCTTCTCCCTCCATTACATTGGGATATAGCCAAGCGGTAAGGCAACAGACTTTGACTCTGTCATGCGTTGGTTCGAATCCAGCTATCCCAGTAATATAAACCAAGAAGACTAGGCGAGAGCCTAGTTTTTTTATTGCTTTGAAATAAGAAAACCCCAACAGCTTATCTAAATATTTGTATTATTAGACATTTAAAAAGAATTTTTCGCAATTATTATCTGTCATGTTACAGAATCATTGCGATTTGACATGAACTTAGAATGCTTATATAAAGAGTTTGTTAAAGACTTTGTTTATTTAATTCGTAATAAAAACGCACAATTTTCCAATAATATGACATAGTTTGTGAAAAAATCTTTCTTATCACTTTAAATATATAATATTAGCTTTATAACGTTACAAAGTTGTTACAAATTTACATAAGGTTTTCAAAAACCCCGGATTTAATGTCAAGGCAGTTAAGAGGCTTTAACAGATGCCTGATTTACATGACTTAAAAAAATGCCCGTGTTAAGATATTGCTTGTAGATGAGACAGGTGTTCTTTATCTAGAATATAGCCGCACGATAAAGATGCGGTAAATAGTGGGCCATCCACTAGATGGAAGCAGACAACTTAAAAAAATAAAATTAAAAAGCAGTATTCTTATTAAGGGGAGTATTTATACATGAAATTGAACAAAATTATCTTAGGTACGTCATTTGCATTAGCAGGTTTATTCGCTGCTACAAACAACAACAACGTAGAAGCGGCTACTTGGTCTGCTCGTACAGTTGCTGAAGTTTCAGCCGACTTAGAAGCTACAGACGATACAACAACTTCATACACTATCCAGTACGGTGATACTTTAGCAGCTATCGCTAAAGCATCTGACGTAAGTGTGAATGCATTAGTAGCAATCAACGACATCCAAAACGCTAACGTAATCTTCCCAGGCACTAAACTTTCATTCACTAAAGATGAAACTACTGGTGAAGTGAACGAAGTGACAGTAGAAGACTCTGCAACTGAAGAAGCAACTACTTATGATGTAGCTGAAGAAGAAGTAACTGAAACAACTTACGAAGCGCCAGCTGAAGAAACTTATGTAGCAGAAGAAACTACATATGAAGAACCAGCAGCGGAAACAACTACTTCATACTCTTCTAACTCAGCTAAAGACATTATTATGCAACGTGAATCAGGTGGAAACCCTACTGCAACAAATGGTCAATACTATGGTTTATTCCAATTAGGCGACCACTTAATTAGTGACGGTGCGTCTGTCGCTGAACAACATAGAGTAGCGGATAATTACGTTGCTGAACGTTACGGTTCATGGGATGCTGCTTTAGCATTCTGGAATGCAAACGGTTTTTACTAAGATAAAGTTTCTTCTATAAGAAATTTTATTTAAAATACAACCAAATGAGTCAGGTTTTTCCTGGCTCTTTTTTGTATGCCTGCAATCTAATTAGCGGATAACCTATATGTCTTCTTAAGAGAAGGTTAAATTATAGCCATTAACAGCTAAAAAGGTTGACAATATCTTTTTGTGTTTATAGTATGTAAAGAGCTATTACTTTTAATAAAATCTCAAACGTAATTTTTGGGATAGCGCCAGGCTTGCTTAGCAAGTGACGAGGACTGAATTGATCGAAATATTCGGCGGATGATTCAGGGGTTGTACAATCCACAGGTGGGAAAAAAGTAAGGCAATCAATGATTTAGACCATCATTTTGCCTTATCAAATTACCTCCACGTACGTAGTAGCCAAATATAAAATGCGATAAGACACCTATATGAATAGGGTCTAATTTTATGTCGCCAAATTAGGAGGAAACTGCAACATGTGTGGTATTGTAGGTTATATTGGAAATGGATCAGCTCAAGAGGTGTTATTAAACGGTTTAGAGCGTTTAGAGTACCGTGGTTATGATTCAGCAGGTGTATACGTTGTCGATGGAAATGGTCAAAACGGTCATTTATTTAGAGAAGAAGGACGTATCGCTAAACTACAAAGTGGAGTGGACATGTCATTAGATGCCCACACAGGTATTGGACATACACGTTGGGCAACACACGGTGAACCAAGTGTTCGCAATGCCCATCCACATCAATCATCAACAAGTCGTTTCACATTAGTACATAACGGTGTTATCGAAAATTACCGTGAAATGAAAGAAGACTACCTATCTGACGTGACTTTCCACTCAGATACAGATACAGAAGTAGCTATTAACTTAATCGAACACTTCGCATTAACAGAAGGTATAGATGCAGAAACTGCATTCTTAAAAGCCTTAAACGTGATTGAAGGTTCATACGCATTTGCATTAATCGATTCAGAACAACCAGGTGTGGTATTTGCAGCGAAAAACAAATCACCTTTATTAATCGGTAAAGGTACTGACTTCAATACAATCGTTTCTGATGCAATGGCATCAATTGACTTAACTGATCAATACATTGAAATTCATGACGGTGAAATGGTTATCTTAACCGAAGAAAACGTTACAATTAAAAACTTAGCTGGCGAAACTATCGAACGTGCACCATATACTGCACAATTAGATGCCAATGATTTAGATAAAGGGACATACCCTTACTACATGATTAAAGAAATTGATGAGCAACCAGCTGTAATGCGTCGTATTATCCAAGAATACTCTGACGATAACAACGAATTAACAGTTGACCAAGAAATCATCGATGCGATTAAAGCCAGCGACCGTATCTACATCATCGGCGCGGGTACTTCAATGCATGCAGGTTTAGTTGGTAAAAATATCATCGAAAAAATGGTTAACATTCCAGTTGAAGTTCATGTAGCATCTGAATTTGCTTATAACATGCCGGTATTGAGTGAAAAACCATTCTTCATCTACTTAACACAATCTGGTGAAACTGCAGATAGTCGTCAAGTATTGGTTCAAACCAACAAATTAGGCTACAAATCATTAACAATCACTAACGTGAAAGGTTCTACTTTATCACGTGAAGCTGACTACACATTATTATTACACGCAGGTCCAGAAATCGCTGTAGCATCTACTAAAGCATATACTGGTCAAATCGCAGTAATGGCTGTATTAGCTGAAGCTTTACGTCGTGACTTAGGATTCGAAGCACAATTTGACATGGAACATGAATTATCAATTATTGCTAATGCTATTCAAGTCATGATTGACGATAAAGATGAAATCCATGCGCTAGCAACTGAATTATTCACTGACAAAGCATCAGCCTTCTACATCGGCCGTGGTATCGACTACGAAGTAAGTCGTGAAGCTGCCTTGAAAGTTAAAGAGATTTCATATATTCAAGCTGAAGGTTTTGCTTCAGGTGAACTGAAACATGGTACAATCTCATTAATCGAAGATGGTACACCAGTAATCGGTGTAATCACACAAGAGAATACCGCTGCACACTCACGTGGCAATATTGAAGAAGTGCGTTCACGCGGAGCGAATACATTGATCATCGCTATGGAAGGTTTAGATCGTGAAGGTGATGACATTGTCATACCTGCTGTAGAACCGTTATTATCTGCACTTGTATCAGTAATTCCAACACAATTATTAGCATACTATGCCTCATTAGACCGCGGTTTAGATGTAGATAAGCCACGTAACCTAGCAAAATCAGTAACAGTAGAATAATAAACCTTATCACGAATTACATTTTCGCGCTTAACTCGTTTGATTGTCTAATTATGTGAGAAATAGGGTGGGAAAGCATTGTTTTTGAATCAATGCCACCTATGCGAAAAAGGCCAAGCAATTAGCCATTGCTTGGCCTTTTTTATCATTCATTTATGGTATGGAGGCTGTTTTTGATTACATTCTTAAATATTAGCCGTCTATACAATAGTCTTTATTCATTACATCATGATTGGTTAGAATATAAAACGCCTTTTCCGCAGACCATTCTACATATATAATCTCTTGCAATATGGTATAACCCTCTTTATTCAAATTATCCAATAACCATTTTCTCGTCAAGCCATGCGTTTCCAAAACCCTATCTTGAATAATGCCATGGTCGACAAGCATTAAGGAAATATAGCTATCTTCTTGAGATTTTTTCAATACACTGACT
This sequence comes from Aerococcus viridans, assembly GCF_002083135.2. Lineage (NCBI taxonomy): Bacteria > Bacillati > Bacillota > Bacilli > Lactobacillales > Aerococcaceae > Aerococcus > Aerococcus viridans. The sequence goes on from NZ_NBTM02000001.1 coordinate 900,212, forward strand.
TGGCCAGCGCTTTCTAGAATAACGTGTTTAGCATTTTCAAGGGAAAAACATTGTTGTTGCCTTAACATGGTCCTTAATTGTTCCATTTCAATATGATTTTTAGAGAGCGCTTTTAAGTTTATTACACCATCTCTAATAATGACAGAAGGTTCACCTTTTAATAAACGACTTACCTTTGTATTTTTTTGCACTATTCTTTCTATGATGTAAATAAGGACTGCCCATAGAAATAGAGCGAATACAAGATGTCCTATATTTAATTTATCGTCATATATAGATTCCTCTAAAATGCCACCTAATACCAAAGTATAAATAAGATCAAAAGGAGTAACGTCCGCCAGAGCTTTTTTACCTAATACACGTGTGACTAGCATAAGGCTGACTAAACCAAAAACGAGTTTAAGGCTTATTGAAAGTAGCATATAAATCCTCCTTAAATATCATTATAAAGCGATGCATGCGTTTCAATTTTTTTTTTTTATTAAAAAGTGTATACAATCTAAAAGTATTGTCGTCATATAATGTCAAAATCACTTGTTTGTTTAAAATCCTCAGCAAGGGGCCTTTTAGGAGAAGTGATGCAGTGTCTAAGTCTCATCTACTCGTGTTTATAAATTAAAGCAACCAACTTGCTGAGTTAATGAAGATTAAGACACAGTAGTTGAAAGAATATGTAGTTATAGATTGAGGGTAGAAGGCAATGAAATTGTTAGAGTATAAGAATTTTGTTGTTATGTAGTTCATAGTATGGTGAATTATGAGTAATAAAAGACTATAGATTTGAATACTAAGGAAAGCATGGCTATAATGCTGAGTATTTTACCATGTGATTTGTGGGTTACTTTCAGTTTAGTAACCTAATTAAGGCTAGCAGTGATTTAGTCGATTAAATAAATAATAAGAGATTCAAGTTTATCCTTACAGGTAAACTTAATCTCTTATTACAGATTTTATTTATCATTATCATTTAATTATGCATGTTGATTATTCAGTAGAGATGGTGCTACCACCTGTAACTTTAATAATTTCTCCACTGATATAAGAAGAATCATTTGAAGCAAGAAAAACATAAGTCGGTGCAAGTTCAGCAGGCTGACCAGAACGTTCTAGTTGAGTATCTTGCCCAAAACTTTCGAGTCCACCTTCTAGCTGTCCACCATCTAATTGTAAAGGTGTCCATACTGGACCAGGTGCTACACCATTAACCCGAATGCCTTTTGGTGCAAAGTATCCAGATAATAGGGCGGTGAAAGTTGATATTGCCCCGTTAGTTACGGCGTAATCAAAGAAATGAACTGAAGGATTAAATGAATTCACGGAAGAAGTTGTAACAATTGTACTTCCAGGCTCTAAGTATTTTTCAGCTTCTTTCACTGATTCATACATACTGATAATATTTACTTGGAAGGTATCTCTCACTTGTTGCATTGGTAGATCTTCAAGTTTTTCATGAGCAATTTGTTGCGCCGCATTTAAAACTAAAATATCTAGTGCACCAAAGGCCTTAACAGTATCTGACACAATTTTAGCGCCATTTCCCTCTTCCTTAAAATCGTATGGTAATAAGAGTGCTTTACGACCTTCTTTTTCAATCAACTCTTTTACTTCCTCAGCGTCTGATTCTTCGCCTGGTAAGAAATGGATGGCCACATTGGCACCTTCTCTTGCGAAAGCGATAGCTACCGCTCGGCCAATACCTGAATCTCCTCCTGTAATTAGCGCATTACGACCGGTTAGTTTTCCTGAACCTTTATAAGTGTCTTCACCACAGTCAGGTACGGGGTTCATTTTATTTTGCAGAGCCGGTCCCTCTTGGTCTTGCTTGGGGAATCCGTCTTTATGATATAGTTCCTTTGGATTTTTTAAGTTAGACATATAAAATTCCTCCTATTTGTTCTATTCAATATTAGTTATATTATTCACTATAACAACGCTCTATTAGATTTGCAAATATTTACCATTATCTTATAAAGCGTTGTGCGATACCCTCTATTAATCTCCGATATGCATACGAAAGTTTTGTAAAAGGAAGATATAATAAATAAGAAACACAGGGTGTCGTATAAGTATCTTTAAGTCAATCAACCACTAAATGGCAAAATGAGTGAAAGTTGCATACACTAACTATAGGAAGAATTGGAGTAATAAGTTATTTATAAACAAATAGCCTATGACAGACTTAGAGTCGGTGTCATAGGCTATTTGTTTATTTAAAAGTAAGTCGGTGGCTATTTATTTAAGAGACTTGCAGCAGCACTATCTAGGTAAACAGTCACATTAGGATGTTCTTGTAACAGACTTGCAGGTACCTCTTCAGTCACAGGACCTTCAACCATATCCTTAACCGCTTGAGCTTTAGATTCACCAAAAGCGAGTAGTAGTATACGTTTAGATTGCATGATAGATGCTAATCCCATAGAGAAAGCTTTGCTTGGTACATCTTCTACAGAATCGAAGAAACGAGCATTTGCTTGAATGGTACTTTCTGCTAAGTCTACTAATTGCGTTTTCGTATAGCGAGAAGAACCTGGCTCGTTGAAACCGATATGCGCATTTTGCCCAATACCTAGAATTTGTAAGTCAATTGGATGCTCATCTAATAGTGCATTGTAGCGAGCAATTTCTGCCTCAACATCTGTTGCTAAACCGTTAGGGATGAACGTTTCTTTGAAAGGTTTCTTACTGAAAAGGTGCTTGTCCATAAAAGTTGCGTAACTTTCTGGGTGGTTAGCCGGCAAGCCAAAATATTCATCTAGGTTTAAAGCAGTTGCGTTACTAAAATCTAAGTCAGAAGATGTTAAATATTCATATAAATCTTCTGGTGTTGAACCCGTTGCTAAACCAAAAGTTGTTGCGCCGCTGGCTAATGCTTGCTCAAATTCATGGAAAACCTCTTTAGATGCTTCTTTTGCGGTATCAAAAATCTTGATATCCATAAATAATCCTCCTAAAATATGATTTTTTGATCAATACATAATCTTTACTGTCAGTTTATCATAGAAAGATTGAAACCGGAACAAGGAAAAAGTGTCATGCTTAAGTGTGCCAAACTTACATGCTGAAATCATTGTAACCGCTTCCGATTACGAATAAGATTATAGATGAATTAAACAAAGGAGGAGAACGCTTATGTCGGAGAAAACAAAAGATTCAGGTTTAAAGGCATCGGTTCAAAAATTAGGTTCTTATTTATCTAGTATGGTTATGCCCAATATCGGGTCATTTATTGCTTGGGGGATTATTACAGCACTGTTCATTCCAGATGGGTGGATGCCAAATGAAGCACTAGCAAACTTAGTAGGTCCAATGCGTGACTACCTACTACCAATTTTAATCGGTTATACCGGTGGTTCCATGGTTTATGGTCAACGTGGGGCTGTAACTGGTGCCATCGCCACAATGGGTGCGGTTGTAGGGGCCTCAGAAATTGTAACAGGTCAAGCAACAGTGCCAATGTTTATTGGGGCAATGGTTTTAGGTCCTTTAGGTGGTTGGGCCATCAAGAAATTTGATGAGAAATTCCAAGATAAAATCCCGTCAGGTTTTGAAATGTTGGTTAACAACTTCTCAATCGGGATTATCGGTTTCTTATTAGTATTAGTTGGTTTCTATGCAGTTGGGCCATTCGTTTCAGGGATGACAACCATCTTTGCAACAGGTGTAGACTGGATTATTCAAAGACGATTACTACCATTGGCTAATGTATTTATCGAGCCAGCCAAGATTCTATTCCTTAATAACGCATTGAACCATGGTATTTTAACGCCATTAGGGTCACAACAAGTAGCAGAAACAGGTCGTTCAATTCTTTACCTATTAGAAGCCAACCCAGGTCCAGGTCTAGGTATTCTATTAGCCTTTACCGTATTTGGAAAAGGCTCAGCAAGATCATCAGCACCGGGTGCGATTATTATCCACTTCCTAGGTGGTATTCATGAAATCTACTTCCCATATGTGATGATGAAACCTTTATTATTTCTAGCCGTTATTGCTGGTGGGGTATCAGGTACATTAACTTTCCAACTATTAAACGCAGCCTTAACTGGTCCAGCATCACCAGGTTCAATCATTGCTATCCTTGGTATGACAGCACCAGGTGCATACATCGGTGTTATCGGTGGGGTACTAGTTGCAACACTTGTTTCATTCTTGGTAGCGGCACCAATTATTAAAATGGACCGTGAACAAGACCAAGACAACTTTGAAGAAAGCCAAGCGGCGGCTAAAGTAGCCAAAGCAGATTCAAAAGGTCAATCAACTAAAGATACAAACGCTGGTTCAGCGTCAGTAGAAGGTGAAATTCCAGCGACAGAAGATATCAACAGCATTATTTTTGCATGTGACGCGGGTATGGGATCAAGTGCCATGGGTGCCTCTCTACTACGTAAAAAAGCGAAAAAATTAGGTTACGACATGTCGATTACCAACACAGCCATTTCTAAATTGGAAAATCAAGCGGGTGTCTTAGTTATCACGCAAGAAGAATTAACGGACCGTGCTAAACGACAAGCGCCTCTAGCTTCTCACGTATCAGTTGGAAACTTCTTAGACGGTGATCGTTACGATGAAATTTTAGGTAAAATGCAGGCAGCATCTGAAGAAGAGGCTAGTCCAGTAGCACCGACAAGTCCAGCAGCCACTACAACAGATGATGTTCATGTAGATGTGCAGTTAATTCAAGTACCTTTCCATGAAGATAAGCCGTCAGCTTCAGTCATGGCAGCATCTAACTTACGAAATGAATTGAAAAAAGCGGGCTCAAACCTTGTTGTTGAAGCAGTACCTTTTGCACAATTACAAAATAACCCGCAAACCTTGATTATCGTTGATGCAGACACGGTTCACCCTGCTAAAGAAGTGGCACCGGAAGCACAATTTGAAGAAGTTTCGAAATTATATGAGCAAAACCAGTACAACAAGCTGTTAAATAAGGTAAATTAGTCATATCGAAAACATTTAGGTTTTGACTAAGGGAGCGATGAAAGTGTATTTTACAGAGCGAGAAAAGAGCATCTTGAAACTGTTTCTGGCCTATCCAAAAGGTGTGACCCAAAAAGATATTCAAGATGAACTCGATATAAGCAAACGCACAGTGTATCGTGAAATTAGCCATATTGAAGAGTCGCTTAGACAGTTGAACTTGCGGTTAGACAAGCCAAGAAATGAAGGGTATTACCTGATTGGTAGCGATGAGGATAAGGCGGCGTTGAGGGACCAGCTCAATGCTCATCCTTATGGTGACTTATCTAAGGCCCAACGACAAAATGCCATTGCCTTAATGGTCTTGTCTGGTCAAGGGATCAGCACAGTTGAAGCCATGGCCTATGAATTTTCTGTGAGTACACGGACATTGAATACTGATATGGCTAGTGTTAAATCAAGTCTTAGTGAGTATGATATCCAAATTGAAACGTCTAGTCACGCTGACTTAACAGTTCAAGGCGAGGAAGCAGTTATTCGCCAATTAATGGTGAATCTCTTGGATTACAATATTAAAGAAATTGATTTCTTTCTTTATTTTAATCAAATGTCTGAAGAAAATCAGTTACCTCATTCAGAGGACGCTTTTTTCATTCAATTAATACCAAGAGAGATATATGAAATGGCGCATAAGGTCTTTAAGTCAGATGCGATTCATCATAAGTTGTCTAACTTACCAGATAACCAATTGAAGACGATTATTCTGAGTTTTGTGGTGAATATTTTCCGTATTCAAAATGGGCACAGTATTCATAGTGAAATTCTAGCGAAAGATCAGTCCAGTCATTTTATTCGGCTGTCGCATCAGATGTATGAAATTATTGCTAAGGAAATGAAACTAGCGATTGATTTCAATGAACGCCATATGTTTGCGCGTCAATTGGAAGGGATGAATTTTAATCGTCCGCAAAATATTTTCTCCAATAACTTTGATACGGAATTATCCTACCGCGTAGCGGAACTAACGAGAAAAATCTCTAATAAAACAGGTTATGACTTTAGACAGGACAACCGCTTGTTTGAAGATTTATTGACACATTTGAATGCAGCTTTAAAGCGTTTAGACCAAGCGATTTCAAGTGATGATATTATCTTAGATAAAATGATTGCAGGCTACCCTAATTTACATGAAGCAGTGGACCTATCATTGAAAGAGGTCTTTCCGGATGTTACCTTTACTAAGGAAGAGATGGCTTATATCATTATTCACTATGCTTCGTCTATTGAACGTCAGCCGATATCACGTAACTTAAAAATTGTTATCTTAAGTGCTGGCGGGTTTGGGACTAGCAAAATCTTGGAGAGCCGTTTTGCCAATAAGATTCCAGAAGTGAAGCAGTTGGATATTGTGAAGGTTTCGCAGATGTCGAAGGTGGATTATGACCAGTATGATTTGATTTTATCGACTAGTTTCCTGGCAGGCTTTAAATATCCATATCAGGTGATTTCGCCCTTACTTTTGGATGATGAGATTATGGCGATTCGGCAAGAAATTAAACACTTATCGCAGTCAAAAGAGCGTACCCAGGCTAGTCAACCGGCAAATGGGTCAGCGGACATGCAGTTTGAACGACTTTATCAATTGGTAAATACAGCCAATAAGATTCTAGAAAAATTTGACATTCACCAAGTCCAGTCTGGAGAAACAATAGAAGCTAGCTTATTACAAATCATCCAAGGCTTGTCCAAACAGATAGTGGATGATCCAAATCAAGTGACGAAACGAGTGATAGAACGCTATTTGGAAGCGCCCATTGGGATTCCGCATTCAAATATTGCCTTATTTCACTCAACAAATCCACATGTAAAGGAAGCTTTCTTCTCTATTTATGAATTAGACCAACCTTTTGAAATTTTGGGGATGGACCGGACGACGATTGAATTAAAAAGAATTTTATTACTATTGGCCCCCGAACCCCTATCTCGGGAAAATGAATTGTTGTTAGGTAAGATATCCTCTTCCATTATTGATAACGATTTGAATACGGAGATTTATAAGAGTGGAACAAAGGCCATTGTTTTACAATTATTGAGTGCACTATTTGTAGAAGAAACCACCACATTTGAATAAAGGATGAGACAAAAAGCGTTAAGGCGCAGACTATTTGCGAAATGGAGCTGGGACTGCTTTTTGGAGCTCGACTAAAAGGGTGCGAGTTCCGACGCCCAGAAAGGAACCGTTGGAAGATTAAGACAGTAGATGGCGAAGTCAGCTACAACTTAATCTGAAAAGCAGTCCTTTCTGGAGGGACGAGCCCGACTATACAGGGTGAGAGCTTTGGCGCTCAGGCAGGTAGCTTCTAACGCATTTAAGCGAGTAAGTGCTAAAGCGAACCCGACTAAACAGGGTGTGAGACCCAAGTGAAGTGAGTATAACTAAAGGTACAAACAAAATGATAAAAGGATGTGATCGAATGGAATTGAAAAAAGAGTTAATGCAGTTGAATAATACATTTACTTCAAAAGAGGAAGCCATTCGTGCTGCTGGCCAATTATTGGTCCAAGACGGTGCGGTTGATGCGGATTATGTAGAGGGCATGATAGAACGTGAAGGTATTGTATCAACCTATATGGGGAATTTTGTAGCTATTCCACACGGTACAGATGATAGTAAAAACCACGTGAACCATACGGCAATTTCTTTCGTGCAAGTACCAAAGGGAATTGATTTCTCTGATGACGGTAAGGAAGAAAAATTAGCTATGGCTGTCTTTGGGATTGCTGGTGTGGGTGATGACCACTTAGATTTATTATCTAAAATTGCCGTCTTCTGTTCTGACGTAGCTAACGTTGTTCGTCTCGGAGATGCAAAAACGGCTGAAGAAGTGATTGATATGTTGAAGGAGGTTGAAGCGTAAATGAAAGCTGTACATTTTGGTGCTGGTAATATTGGTCGTGGATTTATAGGTGAAATCCTACATAAGAATGGCTTTGACATTACTTTTGTGGATATTAATGAAACATTAATCGATGCTTTAAACGACCGTGAAAGTTACGAAATTGAATACGCTGATGATGCCCACCAACGCTTAACTGTTTCTGGTTTCAGTGGTATAAATAACGGGAAAAATCCTGAAGCGGTATCTCAAGCGGTAGCTGAAGCAGATATTGTGACCACTGCTATTGGGCCTAATATCCTACCTTACATTGCTGAATTAATTGCTAATGGGATTAAATTACGTCGGGAAAATGACGATACACGTCCAATGGATATCGTTGCTTGTGAGAACATGATTGGTGGGACAGACTTCTTAAATGAGAAAGTATCTGCTTACTTCGATGAGGCGGATCGTGTATACGTTGACCAATATATTGGTTTCCCCAATGCAGCGGTTGACCGTATTGTGCCTATGCAAAGTCATGAAGATCCTCTGTTTGTATCCGTTGAGCCATTCTCTGAATGGGTTATCGACCAAACAAATGTAAAAGGGACGCAAATCAAGCTAGAGGGCGTATTATACGTTGAAGATTTACTACCTTATATCGAACGTAAACTATTCTCTGTAAACACCGGGCATGCAACGACAGCTTATACAGGTAAACACTATGGTTACGAAACAATTGACCAGGCCTTAAAAGACGACAATGTCTTACAACAATTACAAGCAGTGCTAGCAGAAACTGGTGCCTTATTAATTGAAAAATGGGACTTTGACCAAGAAGCACACGCAGCTTATGCCAACAAAATCGTAGGCCGTTTCCAAAACAGCCACATTTCAGATGCTATTACACGTGTTGCCCGTACACCAATCCGTAAATTAGGTTACGACGAACGCTTTATCCGTCCAATTCGTGAGGCAAAAGAACGTGGCCTAGCTTACGACGCTTTACTTGAAACAGTCGCATACATTTTTGAATACAGTGACGCAGACGATGAACAAAGCCAAGAACTACAAAAAATGTTAGCAGACCAACCACTTGACCAAGTTATTCAAACGGTCACTGGTCTTGAAGACGCTGACTTAGTAGCTGAAATTGCTAGTAAAATTAAATAATGATCCAGGCAGGTTATTTTGAAATAACCGTATTAAGATGGGGATTGCAATGTCCGGTTGCAATCCCCTTTTTCAATGATTTGTGATAGTTATAACCGTTCAATATACGACGGAAATCGATATCTTCAAATAATTGATATGGAGGAGATTAAAAGGTAAAGTGGCTATAACTCATTGGACAGAGACCGCATAGTTTTTATCAGAAAGGACGGTGGCATATGGTTGATTTTCAACCTTCAAATAGTTTTCAATCCTTGCCAAGTCAATATTTCTCAAGTTTAACAGCAGCGATATCGAACCTTAAGAGTCGCTATGATGACGTGATCGATTTAGCGGTTGGGACGCCAGATTTACCGGCACCACAAGCCCTGAAAGAGGCGTTACGGTCGGCTATCGATAACCCGAAATATGACCGGTATGGCCCGTATCGCGGGGAAGACTTGCTGAAGCAAGCGGTGGCCAAGTTTTACCACCATCAATTTGGGGTAGACATTGATCCAGAAACAGAAGTGGCTCTATTCCACGGGTCTAAAGAGGCCATTATGAAGGTGAGTCAGGTCTTAGTCAACAAGGGGGACGGAATTTTACTGCCCAATCCTACCTATCCAGACTATCTATCGGCCATTGGTTTAACCCAAGCGGATACGATTTTTATGGACCTACTGGCGGAAAATAATTATCTGGTTGATTTTGACCAGCTTGCCCAAGGGGACCGCGACCGCGCTAAGGTCATGTACCTGAATTACCCCAACAATCCAACGGGCGCTTTAGCCACGCCGGGATTTTTCGAGGACACGGTGGCTGTAGCCAAGGACAACAAAATTTTCGTGGTTCATGACTTTGCCTACGCTCCGTATGTTTTTGACCAGGCACCCCCCCTATCATATCTTGAAACCCCGGGTGCTAAGGCAGTTGGTCTTGAGCTATTTTCTCTATCCAAGCTTTACAACATTCCAGGTTGGCGCGTCGGTTTCGCAGTGGGTAACCCGCAAGTAGTCGGCTATCTGAACAGCTTGCAGGACCATACGACAGTTGGCATGTACGGGGCTATCCAGGAAGCCGTCGCAACCTTATTAGCGGACGAAGACCAAGACTTTACTAGCAAAATGAAAGCCACTTACCAAGCTAGACGGGACGCTGTCATTCGGGAATTTGACCAAGCAGACATTCAAGTGACGCCATCCAAAGGGACCATTTATCAATGGATGCAGACACCAAAAGGGGTGGATGCAGAAACTTTTGCCCGCGCAATCGCTGAAGATGGCCATGTGGGGGTGGCCCCGGGCAATGGTTTTGGGACGGCTGGCCAAGGGTATATACGGATTGGCTTAATCGCTGATACAGCCATTTTGCAAGAAGCGGCTAGACGGATTGCCCGCGTGTATAAACAATTTTAATACTATTTAATCAAATAGAGGAGAATGACAGATGAAGAAATGGACTAAAGGGTTGTTAACGGTATTAGGGACGGCGACACTTGTATTAGCTGGTTGCGAAAATCAAGCAAGTGAATCAACAGCTACTAATGAAGATGAGACGGCAACATCGGGCTTGCTAGAAGATGGCGTCCTAACGATTGGTGTCACAGCAGGTCCCCACGAAGAAATTTTTGAATTAGTAAAAGAAAAGGCAGCAGCGGATGGTTTGGATATTGAATTAGTGGTATTCAATGATTATATTGCACCAAATACGGCCTTAGCGGACGGTGAATTAGATCTTAACTCTATTCAAACTGGCCCTTATTTAGAAACCGTGATTGCAGATACAGGCTATGAATTTACACAGGCCTTCGAAAATATCACGATTCCAATGGGGGTATATTCTGAACAGTATGATACAGTAGATGAATTACAAGAAGGCGATACGATTGCAGTACCAAATACCCCTTCTCAAGAAGGGCGCGCACTTCTAGTATTAGAACGAGCTGGTGTGATTACTTTGCCTGAAGGGTTAGGTATTGCCGCTACAGTGGATGATATTGAAGAAAATCCATTGAATTTAAACTTTATTACCGGTGATCCAGCTCAATTTATCGCCCAATTACCGGATGTTGCAGCAGCGGGCATCAACTCAAACTACATCCTAGACGCAGGCTTATCAGCTGAAGAACTAGCCATTGCCATGGAAGATCCAGAAGATACCACATGGGTAAACTGGGTTGTATCACGTACTGAGGACGCCGAAGATCCCGTCATCGCGCAACTAGAAGAATATTATAAGACAGACGAAGTTAAAACCTTTATCGAAGAAACTTTTAAAGGTGCAGTAGTTGCTTCTTGGTAAAAAGTACAGCCGTTTTTATTCGACATTCATTGGTTTTTAGCTTATTCTTTACTTATAAGTATTGGAAGAGTTCAATGTTGAAGGAGCGATAAATATGCGACAAATTGCGATCCAGTTATGTTTCAACAACCAAGCTGAAGAAGCAGTTAAATACTACACTAAAATTTTTGACCAAAGTGAGATTACCCGTGAAATCCACTATCCAATGCCTAAGGGTGAAACTGTTGCTTACGATTTTACGATCGAAAATCAAGCATTTGCAGCTTTTAATGGGGGGACTGATTTTAAAATGAACCCCTCATTCTCCTTGATGATATCGCTAGATACTGCTGAAGAAGTAGATGCCTTATACGCCAAACTGGCAAAAGGTGGAAAAGACTTGATGCCTTTGGACGCTTATCCATTTAGTGACCGCTATGCTTGGGTAGAAGATCAATTTGGTTTATCATGGCAAATTATGCTGGCACCGGACGTGCCTAAAAACCATAAAATCCGTGTATCTCTATTGTTTGCCGGTCAGTATTGTGGCCAAGCAGAGCAAGCTTTAAAGGATTATGTAACTATTTTTCAAAAGGCAGCGCCAGGCCAGATCAATTATTACCAAGAAGGTGAAGCTCAAGATGCGCGTGCTAAGGTGAATTATGCCGAGTTAAATGTTGGCGACCAACAATTAGTCTTTATGGACCATGGTTTTGGTAGTGATGAAGAGTTTTCTGAAGCTATTTCCTTCCAAATCGTTGCTGGTGCACAATCAGAAGTAGATTATTACTGGGAAAAATTATCAGCAGATGAAAAAGCTGAGTCTATGGGTTGGTTGAAAGATAGTCACGGTATTTCTTGGCAAGTAGTGCCACAAGCCTATTTGCAAATTATGGAAACTGCCACTGAAGAACAAAAGAAACGTGTACTAGATGCATTATTTAAAATGAAAAAAATGGATGTAGCCCGTTTAGAAAATGCCAAATTTGGTATCGGCTAATAAGTAATTCGGAAGTGAGACCTATATCTATTGAGACATGGGTTTCTTTGATTACAAAGGGTTTTATTTTGGTTTAAAGATATTTCGATTATTCTATATATAGAAATACAATTTAGGAAGGGGTCTTTCGATGGAATTAGGTTTATCAGGAAAGGTAGCTATTATTACAGGGGCCAGCCGTGGGATCGGATTTGAGACGGCTAAGTCATTAGCGAGCGAGGGGGCTGACGTGACAATTGTCGCCCGTCGTGAGGATCGTCTCGTCGATGCTCAAAGAGCTATTCAAGAAATTACAGGTCGCAAAGTCCACTATGTCGTTGGGGACGTAACTGCCGAAGAAGATGCTAAAAAAGTAGTTGCTGAGACAATTGATCAATTTGGTCGTATTGATATTTTAATTAATAATGCGGGTGGATCGTCTGCCCATAGTTTCGATGCAGTCGACAATGCTGAATGGCAACGAGACTTGAATATTAAAGTTTTTGGTGTAGTGAATTTTACCCGTGAAGTGTTGCCATATTTTAAGAAACAAAATTCAGGCGCTATTGTGAATTTAACCGCTATCGCTGGTAAAACTCCTCCAGCTAATTCATTACCAACGTCAACTAGCCGTGCTGCTGGTCTTGGCTTAACAAAGGAATTAAGTAAAGAATTAGGTGAGTATAATATTCGTGTGAATGCTGTCTCTATTGGTTTAGTGCGTAGTGAACAAATCGAAAAACGTTGGCAAGACAACGCTGCTGATCAAACTTGGGAAGAATTTTCTAAAAGCCAATCAGCAGATACACCTTTAGGTCGTATTGGTGAAACGGTGGAAGCTGCTAATGCCATTACTTTCTTAGTATCTGATGCAGCTTCTTATATTTCAGGTGTGGCACTCAATATTGATGGTGGTGCGGCTTCAGTCATGTAAATATGTTCTACGGGTAACGTGCTTTGTAGGAGAGGATGTTGAAATACATGAAGAATGTATATAGTATCAATATTATCAAACAAGCGCATAATGTGGACGATGGAAGTCCGCGTCATTCCTATGAAAACCAGATACTACTCTATCATTTGGATGAAGACATGCCAAAAGAAGAATTGATTCGTTTTATTAAAGAGGATAATTTGGAAGAACCCTACGAAGTGGTTGAAGGCACTTCAATCCAATGGGCGGTTGCTAAAGTGGTTGATGTTTTTGAAGTTTTAGGACTTGAAGGTCAATTTGACGAAGGACAAGAGGTATATAGTAGATTTTTCCCGGATGACTATGATTTAGCGGTTATTTTAGAAAAGTATTTCCCAGATTATGTGTTTGAGGATGCAAAAGAATAAACGTCTAGGTTGATTATCAGTGAGATAGATTAAAAAAGGAAAAGGTTTAACCCTTTTCCTTTTTGCGTCCAAATAGGATTTGTAAGTCGATGGTTATACCGTCTAAAGTCATGGCTTCTGTAACTTGGTCTTCACTGGCGTGCCACATTAACGGTGTCATTTGAATTAAATCGCGTAACTGCTCTTTATTTAATGGTCGATATTGTTGGTAGTGGCTATGACCAAAGTCATTGAAGGCTACTTTAAATTTAGAGATGGATGCAGAAGCGTCTTGTTTTTGTTCATTCACTGGTAGAGTGATTTCCCGTAATTCTTTTAAATAGTTAGGGCCGGGTACAATTTTTAGGGCCCAACCTTGGTCTGAAAGTGCTCGGTTTAGTTCAGCGTAGTTAGAGGGCGAAAGGATGGTTAGCGTACCCTCTACTTGTCCATCTTTAAAGGGTAATTTACTTAAATCAGCGACCATCCAAAGGGCGTTAGTATAGTGTTTGGCAGCGGAAAGGACACCGTCTTTAGCTAAGTCTAAGCCTAAGAATTGTGGCATTTGATCTTGATTATTGGCCACATGTGCCTGCCAAGTTTGTGCTAGCTGATGCAGGTGGCTACCTCCTCCAGTGCCTAAGTCAATTAGGTTGCTAACTTGCGTCAAGTCTACCCCTTTTTCAATTAATAGGTCTAAGATTTGTTGGTAAACCCCGGCGTATAGATTTGCGTCTTGCATGATTCGTTGGCGAGCAGTGAATAGCTCGCTGTTGTAGTGTGCTTCTTGGTGATTAGGTGCAAGGTTAATATAACCTTGTTTAGCGATGTCAAAGCTGTGATTGTGATCGCAACGGACTTGATTATGGCTAAAAGAAAGATTGCTTTTGCAGATAGGGCAGGTCATGCGCGTAGCCCAGTAATTAAATTTTTGAATTGCTTGTGTTCGTTTTGATTCCATAGGTCACCTTTTTTGAATTTGTCATAGTTCTCACTTTTATTATAGCATGTTAGAATAGACTTATTAATGGTGATCCATATGTTTAATGCTGGCTGTCTTTATTTTCATGCTAGCTATTCATAATGGTTTGAGAAGTGAGGGAATATGCGAAATAGAAATAAAAGATGGCTATATAGCGCATTTATAGCGAGTGTTATGAGCCTGTTGCATGTGATGTTAGAGATGTGGTTCCCAAATCCAAGTTTTCAAGCAATTCTTGGAGATGGTATAGCGGTTCAACACGGGTTCTATTATCCAGCTTTATTCATAATTTATTTAGTGATTTATACGTTCATGACGTATGCGTATTATTTGGTTGACTTTCGTTTACCAGGAACGAAAGGGACGAAAGTAATGCTTTATATCGTCTCCGAATTGTTGATTTTCTTAGTTTACAGGGCTGAACCATTGCCACATTTAGTGGAGATGGACTGGGTGATCAATCCGATTAAAGCAATTTTGATTTTTATGATACAGGGTCAGCTGATTTACCGGTTAATGGCTCGCCAACGGTTGATGTATAAGCCAAAACCTTTTTTTTATACGAGAGGTTTGCATGTCTACATACTGGTTTTTGCGATTATGAGGCTAGTGGCTTATCTAGGCCTAGATATTTATGGAGCGGATGATGGGCAGTTACCAGTAGCTATTCTTTGGGCCGGTATTATGGGGCTTGCGATTGGCTTATCTTTTGGAGCAGTGCAGCGGTTTATTATACGTCAAAATCAGATTGGCAAGACCAACCAATTTGCCCTACAATTTTTTGCTTGGATTGCAGCAGCCAATTATGCCATGATGTATCTACGTTATGATGTCGGCATTTTTGACTTACTAGCTCGTCTAGGACTGGATATTGCAGCTGTTTGGATTGCGACATTTATCGTTCTCCATTGGCAAATCAATGAACGAACACCTGTATATCCATTAGACACAAATTCACAAATATAAGTAATTATTGGCTGGGATCCTGTTGTCCTAGCCTTTTTCTTTTACAAAAAAATACCCGCTAATAAGCTGCGGGTAATAAGGTTGTATTATGCTTCTTGTTCTTCCGCGTATACTTGGTCTAAAACTTGTTGGAATACTTCAACAGGTTGGGCCCCATGTACAGCATATTTATTATTGAATACAAAGAATGGTACACCTTGGACGCCAACTTCACCGGCATGGAAGATGTCAGCAGTAGTTTCAGCTTTGAATTCGTCTTCGCTGGCTAAAATCTCACGGACTTTGTCGCCGTCTAAACCAACAGATTCAGACAAGCTAATAATAGTGTCTTCATCGCTGATTAAAGCACCTTGTTCAAAATATGCAGTGTAGAATGCTTTGAAGTATTCGTCATCTTTGCCTTGTGTCTTCGCATATTGGAATACACGGTGGGCTGGCATGGTATCTGCCATTTTCATGATATCAAAATTGAAGTCTAAGCCAGTAGTAGCTGCCATTTGTTTGACTTGGTCATTCATTTGTTTCGCTTCTTCAGGTGTAGTGCCTTTTAAGTCAGCAAATGATTCGTAGAAGTTCTTATTTGGATCATATTTTGCACCAGGCATTAATTCAAATGATTTGTGCTCAATTGTAATTTCATCAGCGTGGGCAAAGTTGTCCATTGCGCGTTCTAAATGTGCTTGTCCAATGTAGCAGAATGGACATACAAAGTCAGACCAAATGGTAATTTCCATGTAGATGAATCCCTCCCTTATAGTAGTTTATTTGTGATCTTTGGTTGTTTGATCATTTTTTGCATCTTTTTCTTGATTATCTTTTTCCTTATCGCCATCTCCATCACCGTCAATATTAACGATAGAGGCAAATAAGTCTTCTAACTCAGTAGATTTGCGGTTTTCGATACCCATGGTAACGCTCCTCTCTACAATTTACTTATAGTAAGTATTATAAGCGTGTCTGTTCTGGAATGCAAAGACTAGTATCTAGGTGAAGGGGATTGCCAATACTGAGACAGGTGCTTAGATATTCGCCTTTATTAGCGATAACAAAAAGGTCAAAGAAAATGTCTACATTTCCTTTGACCTCATCTTATATATAAAATTAATGCTAAAATCTAGTATTCATAACCGTGTGGGTTATCGAATAAATCTAGACCTTTCAAGTCCTCCACATTTTGTGAGCCTGTTAATTGCATTACACGTGTTAAGTCTTTTTGGAAGTAGTCAAGTACTGAGTAAGCACCTTGCCAGCCACCTAAAGCTAAACCAAATAAGACTGGGCGACCTAAAGCAACAACGTCTGCACCTGAAGCTAGCGCTTTGGCAACGTGTTCACCACGACGTACACCTGAATCAAAGACGATTGGTACACGTTTGTTAACACGTTCTGCAATAGCTGGAAGGGTGTCAAATGAACCAGGAGCTTCATATAATTGACGAGCACCGTGGTTAGATACCCAGATACCTGATGCACCAGCTTTGATTGCCATATCTGCATCTTCAGGATGTTGAATACCTTTAACAAATACTGGTAATCCAGAATGAGCGGCAATTTCCTCAATATCTCTTGGTGAGATTTTTTGTTTTGAAGCACCGTAGATATTGTTTAATGACATACCTTCTGCTGTACCACGTAAGTATCGTTGAACAATTGGCATACCAAATGGATAAACGAATTTATTCTTCACATCACGGTCGCGGTTACCAGAAACAGTTGAGTCAGCTGTAAGGATAATAGCAGTTGCACCATCAGCTTTTGCTTCATCTAAGATATCACGGTTTTGTTGGTCATCTTTAGCCATGTAGATTTGGAACCAACGAGGTCCGCCATTTAAGCCTTCAGAAATTTCTTCAAATGTTGCACCAGAATAAGCTGAGATGGACATGATTGTACCAAATTCTGAAACGGCACGTGCAGTACCTGCTTCTTTAGTAGCGTGGGCTAAGCCATGCGCAGCAATTGGTGCCATGATGAATGGGGCTTTAATTTTATGACCTAAAATTTCAGTACTTGTATCGGGCGCTTCAACATCTTGTGCTAGACGGGGGTATAGTAATTTATGTTTCCAAGCACGGTCATTAGCGCGTTTAGTCCACTCATCACCAGATGCACCGGCAATATAGTTAAAACCACCATGTGGTACCACTTTACTTGCTTCTTCTTCTAAGTCGTAAGTATTGACAACATCAATGTACTTCACCTCAGTAGGTGCATTATATTCAATGTCATTGTTATTCATTATATTCTCTCCTCCTAAATGTAAAATAAATATAGCAAGACAAATCTATCAACATTCCTATTTTAGCGCTTATTTTGGCAAAAGGGAATGATTTATAAATCGTTTTAAAATCAACATTTGCAAGGTACCCCTAAAAAAACCTTGAATTGTTGCGTTTTTATAAGTATTCAAAGAAATATTGTATCAAGCTAAAAGAAAAAAAGAATACAAAAATGTTTCTAAAAAGTAAGAAAAAAGACCAGAGAACCTGGTCTTTAGGTATAGCTAATAATATTAGTCTAATGATTTAGATCATGGCCAAGATGATGAAATTAGCTAAGAACAAGAATGATGCAGCCCATAAGATGGGGTGAATTTCCTTTGTTTTCCCTAGTGCTACTTTCACGATGCAGTAAGTGATGAAACCTGCTGCAATACCATATGAGATTGAGTAAGCATAAGCCATAAATACTGAAGCGAAGAAGGCAGGAATTGCAACCTCTAAGCTAGTCCAGTCAATCTCACGAATAGCTGACATCATCATAATACCAACGATAATTAAGGCTGGTGCAGTTGCAGCACTTGGTACTAAACCAACGAAAGGTGAGATGAAAGCACATAAGAAGAAAGCAATAGCAACAAATACAGACGTTAAACCTGTACGGCCACCTAATGAAATACCTACAGTAGATTCAGCATAAACAGTTGTATTTGAAGTACCGAAGACCGCACCTAATGAAGTACCAACAACGTCACCAAAAAGTGCTTTATCTAGTTTAGTGTTCATGACGCTTGATTGGTCCATGTTGTCGATGTCTTCTTTAGTGAAGATACCTGATGCTCGACCAGTTCCGATGAAGGTACCGATTGTATCGAATACGTCAGATAATGAGAAGGCAAAGATTGTCATGATCACTAATGGGTAACGAGATGGATCAGAGAAAAGTGAAAGTAAGCCTTCTTGACCAAAAGCAGCACCGAAAGTTACACCTAAGTCTTGGAAGGCTGCGCCTAAACCAGATTGGTCAAAGTTAACGGTGGCTAAAACAGCTGGGTTTAAAATAACGTAGATTGCTGAAACAGCAACGATTCCGATTAATATTGCCCCTTTTACATTTTTTAATAATAAAATGATGGTTAAGATTAAACCGAATAAAGCTAATAATGAGGTTTGATCTGTAAAAGTTGAAATCGCTGGAAGTGTTGAACCAGTTGAGTTGATTGTAGCCAAGCCACCTTCAAAAACAGATTGAGTGGCATCAAATGGTTGACCGTTAACAGCTGTGATGTTTGCTGCTTCAGTTGTAAAGTTGATGAAACCAGCATTTTTAACACCAATGTAAGCAACGAATAGACCAACACCAGCTCCAATTGCATGTTGTAATGAGTCTGGAATTGCTTTAATAATTAATTGACGGAATTTAGTTACTGTGATGAAGATGTTGAATAAACCACAGATAAATACCATTGCCAATGCTTCTTGCCAAGTAAAGCCTAGTGAGAAAACTACTGTATAAGTAAAGAAAGCATTTAATCCCATACCTGGTGCTAATGCGTAAGGTACGTTAGCAAATAATCCGATAAATAATGTCGCTAAAGCTGATGAAATGATGGTGGCTAAGAATACTCCTTGGTAAGGCATACCCGTTTGAGATAAAATTGCTGGGTTTACAAAAATAATGTAACTCATTGCAAAGAAGGTTGATAAACCGGCAATCAATTCCGTTGAAAAGTTTGACCCATTTTCCTTCAATTGGAAAAATTCCTCTATTTTTTTCACTTTTCTTGCTCCTTTTATGAATTTAATTAACTACTTCTATCATTATAAAGACTCGTCTGGAAAAATCAATACTAAACACGAATATTTATTCAAATTAATTTTCAATCGTTCGCAAAAATCATTCTATATGTATAAGTTTCGATTATTCACGGGCAAAAAAGCTTTTTAAGGTTTGTTAAACTGGTAAGGTCATTTTTACTACTTATAAGGATGCTTATGGTGAGTAATTTGATGCACGTATGCTAGAATGAAGATAGCAAAAAGAGTCGCAGATAACATAGGAGGTCAACCATGGCTAAAGTAACGAATTTAACGTTACGTCACAAAACGTTGTATAAGTTATTTGTTCGCAATTTTACAAAAGAAGGGACTTTCAAATCGATTATTCCAGAGCTTCAACGTTTAAAAGATTTGGGCGTAGACATTATTTTACTGCAGTCTATTTTTCCAACTACTGACTTGAGGGTTGCTGATAATTTGGAAGGTAATCCAATGATCGTGAAAAATATCTCTGAGGTTTCCCAGCAGTATGGGAGCCTAGATGATTTTCAAGAATTAGTGGATAGTATCCATGAGATGGGTATGCAAGTGATGTTAAACCTACAATTATTCCATTTAGCAAAGGATTCGGAGTTAGTTAAAGAACATCCTGAATATTTCCTACATAATGAACAGGGTGAAATGATTTCTCGATTGGACATCTATGATAGTTCATACGATTTAGACTATACCAACCCTAAATTATGGGATTACATCATTGAAAATCTAAAATATTGGGCTAAATTTGTGGATGGGTTTGCGGCAAACCATGCCCAACTAGTTCGTCCTGAATTTTGGGCATCAGCACGGGCTGAAGTGGAGGATGTTCATCCATATTTCTATTGGGTGGCTGCGACCATGCCATTATCAATCCTAACGAAGTTACAGCAAATGAATATGCTTTATTGGACAGAAGGGGAATTATATCCTAACTTTGACGTAGTTGATCAAATTCCAGGTGCTTTCTATAAAAATCGTTTTTATCATGGAGATATGTCCTTGGAAAATTTTGTTGGTACCTTAAATTACCAAGAGTTGATGTTGCCAAATACATACGTAAGTATGCGTTCTTTAGAATTTGAGGAATTCCCACGCTTTGCAGAATTTGTTAAACCAGGTAGTGAACTAGAAAATTGGACAGCTTTTTCCTTTTTCCAAAAAGGGATAGCTAGCGTATTTATGGGGCAGGAGTATGGATCAAAGGAACGATTTAACTTCCAAAGCGGTGAAACGATTAACTGGGCTATTAATCAAGATTTAACCCCGTTGATCAATCGTATGTCACAAATTAAGAAACGAGAAGTATGTAAGAGTGGCTATTATACGATTATGCCTGCTGGAAATTCAACAGTGGTACTTTCTTACCATTATTATACGCAGCATTTGTTTGGTATTTTCAAATTGAAAGAAGAAGAACAAGTTGCTGAAATTGAACTGGGTATACCTGATGGAGAATATAAAGATGAAATTTCTAAAGCTAATTATCAGGTTGTGAATGGTCGTGTAACGTTTGGGGAGAAGCCAGTTGTCATTTCATATGAAGGTGATATGAGACTGCCAGAATATTTTAAAAAAGATGGAGGAAATGCATAGATGTATAAATTAATCGCATTTGATATTGATGGGACTTTAGTAAATTCAAAAAAAGAGGTGTCTCAAGCGACCAAAGAAGCGCTTCATAAATTGCATGATGCGGGTATCCATGTAGTTATCTCATCAGGTCGGCCTTATAAAGGCGTACTATTAAATGCAGATTTAGTTGGCCGTGAGATCGTACCATTTGTTTCTTGTTTTAATGGTGGCTTAGTAAAAGAAGTAGCAACTGATCGTACTGTCTTTTCACATGCCTTAACCAACGGTGAATTACAAAGTTGGGTTGAATTAGCAAAGGCACACGATTTAGATGTGCATGCCCACGATGATCAATATGTGATTGTACAAGATGCACCTAAAGATCAATATGTAGATGTTGAGTCTACATTGAATGAGATGCCAATCAGAACAGTTGATTTCTTTGATGGGGAAGTTACGGCACCAAAAGTGATGATTACTGCTGAACCAGGAAAATTAGATACTTTTATCGCAACATTGGACCCTGAATTGTTCGAAAAATACTCGATCATGAAATCTGAGCCATTCTTCTTAGAAATTATGCCAAAAGGCGTTGACAAAGGAGAAGCTTTAGCTAAGTTAGCAGAAAGCTTAGGTATTGATCAAAGTGAAACAATGGCCTTTGGTGATCAAGCGAATGATTTATCCATGATTAAATGGGCTGGTTGTGGGGTTGCGATGGGTAATGCAATTGATGAATTAAAAGACAATGCCCAATACGTAACAGCATCCAATGATGATGAAGGGATTGCAAAAGCATTAGAAAAATTGGTCTTCGCCGCAGAATAAAATTTTGCGTGACCAGTAAGTTCTAACGACTATAAATAGTGATTTTAGAGAATTTTTGTTATACTGACAGTATGACAAGCTGTCAGCTTTAAATGAGAAATTGAACAGATTTTTAAGGAGTGAAATGAATGTTTGACAACACGGATATTTTAGCAACAAACGCTATTCGTGCTTTAAGCACAGATATGGTGGATAAGGCGAATTCTGGACACCCAGGTTTACCTTTAGGTGCTGCACCAATGGCATATGCCCTATGGTCTAAACACCTGCGTCAAAACCCACAACACAGTAAGTGGACTAACCGCGACCGATTTGTATTATCGGCTGGACATGGTTCCGCAATGCTTTATAGCTTACTTCACTTATCAGGATTTGATGTATCTTTAGAAGATACGAAAAACTTCCGTCAATTCGCTTCGAAAACCCCTGGACATCCAGAGGTACACGTAACTGACGGTGTAGAAGCAACAACAGGTCCATTAGGTCAAGGTTTTGCTAATGCAGTAGGTATGGCAATGGCAGAAGCGCATGACGCTGCTGTTTACAATAAAGACGGTTTTAACGTTGTGGATCATTTTACTTACACCCTAGTTGGTGACGGTGACTTGATGGAAGGTGTGACGCAAGAAGCAGCATCTTTAGCTGGTCATTTAAAACTGAACAAATTAATCGCTTTATACGATTCAAACGACATTTCATTAGACGGTCCTACTTCTAAAGCCTTTACTGAAAATGTTGGTGATCGTTTCAAAGCTTACGGCTGGGAACACATTTTAGTGAAAGATGGTAACGACTTAGATGCCATTAACACTGCAATTGAACAAGCTAAAGCCAACACTGTCCAACCAACATTGATTGAAATTAAAACAATTATTGGTTTCGGTGCTGAAAAACAAGGTACATCTGGCGTTCACGGTGCACCGTTAGGCGCAGAGGGGTCTACTTTTGCTAAGCGAAAATTTGGTTGGACATATGATGCATTTGATATTCCACAAGAAGTTTATGACCGCTTCAATGAAGTCGTAGCTTCTCGTGGTCAATCTGAAGAAGAAGCTTGGAACAAGCTATTTGCTGACTATAAAGCAGCTTACCCAGACTTAGCGGCTCAATATGAACGTGCTTATGCAGGTAAATTACCTGAAGGTTGGGAAGCAAATATTCCTGTATACGAAGTTGGCCAAGCAGCAGCAAGTCGTAAAACCTCTCAAGCAGCTATTCAAGAAATTGGAAAAGCTTTACCAGAATTCTGGGGTGGGTCAGCTGACTTATCTTCATCTAACAACACAATGAACGATGCAGACGAAGAATTCCAAGCAGGTTCATACCAAGGCCGTAACATTTGGTATGGTGTGCGTGAATTTGCAATGGCTGCAGCTATGAACGGTATTGCTTTACACGGCGGTTCTAAAACATACGCAGGTACATTCTTCGTATTCTCTGACTACTTACGTCCAGCAGTTCGTTTAGCGGCAATCTCTAAATTACCAGTGACTTATGTATTTACGCATGACTCAATTGGTGTTGGTGAAGATGGTCCTACTCATGAACCAGTTGAACAATTAGCTTCATTCCGCGCAATGCACAACGTAAATGTTGTTCGTCCTGCAGACGGAAACGAAGTAGGTGTGGCTTGGAAATTAGCTTTAGAATCAGAAGAAACACCAACAATGTTAGTCTTAAGTCGTCAAGACTTACCGGTTATTGAAGGGACTAAAGAAAACGCTGAAGAAGGCGTTCGTAAAGGTGCTTACGTGATTTCACCAGCTGCTGGCGAACAAGAAGGTGTCTTAATCGCGACTGGTTCGGAAGTGAGCTTAGCGATTGAAGCGCAAACGCAATTAGCCGAAGAAGGCATCAACGTATCTGTTGTTTCTATGCCGTCTCAAGAAATCTTCGATGCACAAGACGAAGCTTATAAAGAGTCTGTATTGCCAAAAGCAATCACTAAACGTGTAGCTGTTGAAATGGGTTCTTCATTCGGATGGGCTAAATACACTGGCTTAAACGGTGCAATTGTTGGTATTGACCGCTTTGGTGCTTCAGGTAAAGGTGCTTTAATCCAAGAAGAATACGGCTTTACACCTGAAAATGTTGCCAATGCTTATAAGGGTCTAGCTGACTAATTCGTCAGCTACCACCTTTGTCACTACGACAGTTATGAATTAGCTAACAGGAGGCTTTTGAAAAAATGAAATTTTTCTTAGATACTGCAAACATTGATGAAATTAAACGAATTAATGACTTAGGTTTAGTTGACGGTGTAACAACTAACCCATCTCTAGTGGCTAAAGAAGGACGCGATTTTGAAGAAGTAATTAAAGACATCGCTGGTACAATTGATGGTCCAGTTTCTGCTGAGGTTACTGGTTTAACTTACGAAGAAATGGTTGAAGAAGCACATGCAATCGCTAAATGGGCTGACAACGTTGTTGTTAAAATCCCTATGACCGAAGCTGGTTTGAAAGCTGTTAATACACTTTCTAAAGAAGGTATCAAAACTAACGTTACCTTAATTTTCTCAGTTTCTCAAGGTTTAATGGCGGCTAAAGCTGGTGCAACTTACATTTCACCATTTATCGGTCGTATCGATGACTTAGGTCAAGATGGCTTGAAATTAATTGCTGAATTACGTGGAGTATTGGATATCTACGGTTACGAAGCTGAAATTATTGCGGCATCTATCCGTCACATTGCCCACTTTGAAGGTTCTGCTTTAGCGGGTGCTCACATTGGTACTATCCCAGGTAGCCTATTCCCTAAATTATGGGGTCACGTCTTAACTGACAAAGGTATCGAAGGCTTTACAGCCGACTGGGAAGCTTACCAAAACCGCGACAAATAATTTATTATCAAAAGATGAACATCAATTGAAGGAAGGGCGATTGTGATGGATGAGGTTAGACGTATCTTTCAAACCTACGAACCACGCCCTCTCGACGTTGAAAAAGCATATGCCGTCTTAATCCCTCTAGCCAAATTGGACGGGGAATGGCATATTTTATTCGAACACAGGGCAAACGGCATTTCCCAAGCTGGGGATGCCGCTTTTCCTGGTGGTCGGGTAGAAGCGGGCGAAGGGTTTGAGCAAGCCGCGGTCCGTGAAACGACGGAGGAGTTGGGGGTAAGCCCCGATAAGATCGACGTGGTTGGTGGAATGGATTATATTGTCATGGGCAAACGAATTATCGGTTGTTATGTGGGTGAATTAGCCATTGAAAGTTTGGATGATTTGACCCTCAACAAGTATGAAGTGGACCATGTTTTTACCATCCCTTTGCGTGAGTTGAAGACCATGACACCTGACGTCCATTATGTAGCCCACCACCAGCAAGTGGCGGATGATTTCCCCTTTAACCTAATTCCAGGTGGGAAACAATATAATTTTAGTCGATCTGAACAACGGGAAATTCTTTTTTACAATATTCAAGGGGAACATTTATGGGGAATGACTGCTAAATTAACTGCCCGTTTCGTGGATATACTGAAGGGTAAACATCTTGCATTTAAACAGGATGACAAGGAAAGCTAGCTCAATGTTAGCCTTTTATTGTGGCGTCAATTCATGGTATGATAACGCCACATATATTATAAATTTAGATATCGAGGTTTATTATGGATCATCAAAAAGAACGGACCGCCAGATTAACTGTGATTAGTTTGATGTTGGCGATTTTAATTATTCAAACTTTTGTTCCTGGAATAGGCTATATCCCGATTGGACCAGTCCAGGCAACAATTATTCATTTAACAGTTATTATCGGTGCTAGTTTATTTGGGCCACAAACAGGACTTATCCTCGGTGCTTCTTGGGGTATTTTGCGGATGATCAAGGCGGCCATTATGCCAGATATCATGTCAGTGGTATTCTTGAACCCTTTGGTATCCGTTATTCCGCGGATGCTAGTTGGCTTTATTTCAGGATGGATTGCTGTATACCTTGATGGTAAGGTGAAAGATAGAACAAAATTTATCATTACAGGTGTTATCGGCTCTATAGTGAATACAGTTACTGTTTTGGGTGCAATTTACCTATTTTCAGCAGAAGCTTATGCGAATGCGCTAAATATCCCAACATCTGCTTTAATTGCTACATTCTTAGTTACTATTAGTGGTAATGGGTTATTAGAAGCAGTCACTTCAGGGATTTTAACGCCTATTCTATCCTTACCTTTAAGTAAATCACTTAAAAGGTCCGGAATGAATGACTAAATGGAGGTCAGATTTATGACACAAATAACTTGTAAACGAACAAAGGCAGTACAATCACATCGAATTATGCCTAACCAAACCAATTTTTATAAGAATTTATATGGTGGCCAAATATTATATATCATGGATAACGTGGCTTCTGTATCCGCAGGTCGGTTGACCCCATATGGCACAATGACTGCTAATATGGACGATATTCATTTCATAGCGCCTTTGCCAGAAGGCGATATTGCCCATGTTGAAACCTATGTAACGGGCGCAGGTAAACGTTCGATGGAAATTTTTGCCAAGGTCATTGGTGAGAAACATAACGGTGAGCGTTATCTAGCTGCAACGGCCTTTCTAACCTATGTAGTCTTGAAAGACTATGTAGACCCTAACTATCATTTACCGGAAGTTGTTGCACATACAGATGAAGAAGTATACTTGTGCAACGGTTATGAATCCCGAAAATCAGGTCACGCCCAAAAACGAATTTTAACGAAAGAATTGGTTAGTCATTTAACAGTTGACTTGCTTGATTAATGAAACTAGTCTTTTCTCATGGGAAAAAGACTTGAGTTATTGACTTTTACTAGCTAATCAAGCAAAATATAGGCTGTAAGCTATAAAAATAAATAAACGATTTGTAGACGAGTAGTGTTGTTAAGGATTAAGCGAGATATGATCAGGTGTAAGCATATCCCCACTGACTACATGAACCTACTACATGTAAAAATCGCCTTGAAAAAGGCACGGTGGCGCCGTTATCGTCTTTGAGAGAGTTGGAGACCTTTTGTATCTCTGACTAAAAAAGGTGGCACCGCGAGCATTTCGTCCTTTATGGATGGGATGCTCTTTTTAGTTACAGGAATATTTTTTAAAAGGAGCATGAAAATGGCAAAGCAAGAAGCAACAGAAAATTTACAACAAACAGATTTTTCAAAATGGTATTTACAAGCAATTCAACAGGGTGATTTGATGGATTACGGTCCTGCCCGTGGGACAATGATTTTTAAACCAGATGGCTTTTTATTATGGGAATCATATAAAGATGCCTTCAATGAAATGTTGAAGAAGGAAGGTATTCGTAACGCCTACTTCCCAATGTTAATTCCAAAACACTTCTTTGAAAAAGAGGCTGACCACGTAGAAGGCTTCGCGCCTGAATTGCCATGGGTAACTGAAGCAGGTGAGGAAAAATTAGAAGAGCCATTGGCATTACGTCCAACTTCTGAAACTTTATTTGGTAATGCGATGTCAGATTGGATCAACTCTTACCGTGATTTACCAATGGAATTAAACCAATGGGCTAACGTCTTCCGTTGGGAAAAACGGACATTACCATTTATCCGTACATCAGAATTCTTATGGCAAGAAGGTCACACAGCGCATGCAACTGAAGAAGAAGCACGTGAACGTACGATGAAAATGTTACACTACTATACTGACTTAGTAAAAGAAGTATTTGCAATGCCAGTTTACGAGGGACAAAAAACACCATCAGAACGGTTTGCGGGTGCGGTTGACACCTTCTCAATCGAAGCGATGACAAAAGATACAAAAGCCATTCAAGCAGGGACTTCTCACTACTTGGGCCAAAACTTTGCGGAAGCCTTTGATATTAAATTCTTAAACGAAGACAACCAACATACTTACGTTCATACAACATCTTGGGGTTCATCAACCCGTTTAATCGGTGCCATGATCATGATCCACGGTGATGAAAAAGGGTTAGTCTTACCTCCTCGTGTTGCCGGTACACAAGTATCGCTAATCCCTGTTGGTAATATCAAGAAAAATCCACAAGTACTTGAGAAATTACAGGAAATCAAAGCAACATTATTAGAGGCTGGATTACGTGTAAATCTTGATGATTCAAACAACTCACCAGGATACAAATACAACGAGTCTGAAGTACATGGTGTACCATTAAGAATTGAATTTGGTCCACGTGATATGGAAAACAACCAAGTCATGATTAAAATGCGTGATGTGGATGGTAAAGAAGCCTTCTCATTAGAGGGAGACTTACTTGCTGAAATCAACACACGCTTTGATGACATGCACCAACGTCTTTACGATAAAGCGGTAGCTTTCCGTGCTGAGAATGAACATTTTGACATTGATACAATGGATCAATTAACCGCTCACCTTGAAGCTTGTGAAGAAAACGGCGAGCGTCCAGGTTGGATTTTAGCCGGTTGGGATGGTACTGATGAATCAGAAGCAGCCATTAAAGAAGCCACAGGATTTACTTCACGTAATATCCCATTCAACCCACCAATAGAAAAGACAGTTGACCTATATTCTGGTAAACCTGCTAAACACACTGTGTGGTATGCACGTGCTTATTAATAATCATGGCAACGAGACAGGACAATCATCTTGTCTCGTTTTATATGAGAAAAGCCACAAAATTAACATACTCTTAAAATATAAAACATCATTCATTCACAATAAGTGGGAAATTGTCACAGTATAATCATATTTTCTTGGTAAAATTCATATGCATGGGATGAGGAACATAGAATATTAAAAATGAATAAGGAGTAATGCATGTCGAAAAGAAGAAAAAAATCTAGTATTAAACCGCTAGTGCCCTTCTTCGTTCTAGGAGTGGCTTTAATAGCAGTATTAATTGCTATATTTAAATATAATGATGAAGGTGAAGGGGATTCATTAACAGCGACAGTAAACGAATCTACTGCAGGTGAAGCTTCAGGTAACGCCCCATTAACCTTGAGTGAGGAAGAAGTATACAACCTAGATTTAATGCAAGCGTCAGGTATTGAACTAATCGATACTAGCCAATACGCCTCAATAGATGAATTGATTGAAGAAACAATGGCAGAGTTTGAGGTAGATGAAAGCCAAGTTTCGCTACAATATACCAACTTTAAAACTGACGAAAGCTACACAATTAACGAAAGTACTTTCCAAACTGCCGCTTCTACGATTAAGTTACCGATAGCCGTGATGTATGTAGATGCGATTGAAGAAGGCTATGTTGACTGGGATACAGAGGTTCCCTATACATACGCAGACTATGAAGAGGGTGACGGTACCATTACTGCTGCAGTAGGTAATGGCACAGGTCAAGCCGCATATACAATTGAAGAATTGATGGCTGATTCATTAATGCATTCAGATAATACAGCAACCAATATGTTGATTAGCTATTACAGCGAAGTTTATGGATCAGGTGCCTTCAAAACAAATGTCGCAAATAGTGTAGATGTCACAATTGATGACGCCTTCTATGACGATAACGTCGTATCCGCTGAATTATTGTCTGCTTACTACAACTTATTGGCTACTGACGATACCTACCAACCAATTGTTGATTACCTATTGAATACTTCACCAGACCGTTTATTTACAACATACGTGAACAGCAGTTTGATGGCGAATAAATATGGTAACTACGGCACTGCCTTAAATGACGGTGGTATCTACTATGAAAACGACGAAGCCCAATATAGCCTAGTTGCTTTAACAGACGGCCTAACAGATGGTACAGGCTTCTTGGAAAACTTAAACCTGCGCGTCAACCAATACTACCGCGCAAACTATGAATAGGTCTTAGACTTCACATACGTCTTTGAGCCTATTGTCTAAATTTGGGTGACATTCATTCCGTCAAATACTCAAATAATTATATATACCTTTCAAAGCCGCGATGGACTATCGCGGCTTTTTGAGTACCGTGAATTTGAATAACGATATCGTGCAATACAGTATAGGTAGTTTAGGTACATCAAAAAAGACTGATGATTTTAGTCATCAGCCTCTTTGAAAGAATGACTTTACTTGTGAATGGAAAATATTGAAAGTAAGGTATAGCCGAGGCAAAATATTTCCTAGCGAATTTTCTTAAAAGCAATGATCGAGAAAGCTCGGCCGAAGACTTGAAAGTTCTTGTATAAATTATTTTGGCATTACCAAGATGCGGCCTTTTTTAAAGGGGCGTAGGAGTACTGGCTGGCCGTAGAAATCATGCAATCTATCAGGGTCTAGCATCAAAGACCGGTCACCTTTGGCGAATATTTCTCCATCTTTTAATAAACAAATTTTTTGATAAAGTGGAATGATTTCCTCGGTATGGTGGGTCACCATTAATTGGGTGACTTCTGGTTTTTCTTTGGCCAATTTGTCCAACATAGCTAGAAGGCTTTCGCGGGCAAATAAATCTAGACCACTAGTAGGTTCATCTAAGATTAATAATTCAGGTTGGGTCATTAAGGCCCGTAAGATCAAAACGGTTTGTCGTTCACCTTGAGATAGGGTCGCCATTCTGCGGTTTCTGAATGCGGTGAAATTAAAGGTGTCTAAGAGGTCTTCAGCTTCTTGGATTAAAGAATCCGTCACTTTTTGATAAAGGCCTAGACTGGCAAATTTACCCGAAATAATGGTGTCTAATACAGATAAGCGGCTTGGGATTTCTTGGTTGATCCAAGCAGAGACGATGCCGATTCGTGTTTGTAGGTCAGGGATTGAGGATACACCAAACAACTGGTCAAGAACCTTCACCTGACCGCTAGAGGGAAAATGATAGCCGGTTAGCATGTTGATGATGGATGACTTACCAGACCCATTCAAACCGAGTAGGGCCCAGTGTTGCCCCTGGTTGATGGTCCATTGGATGTTTTTTAATATAGCCTTATCTTGGCGGTTGAAGCAGACATTGTCGAGTTCGATGATGGTTTTTTCTGTGGTTGATGTCATGGGCGTATCCTTTCTAAATGTAGTCGAATATTCTATTAAATTAAACTTATCATACCAAGGAAGAAAGTCAATATGCCGAATCACAGAGACGCAAATTAGAAAACAATTAAAAATATCCATTGACAAGTTAAATAGTTCTCAGTATACTTTCGTTATTGAATCATTAAAAAGGCGAGAGGAGTTTCACTCATTATGAAATCGTTCAAAGCAGCGAATTTTAATATTGTAGTCATTATCGTGACGTAGGACTGGAATTAACTACTGTTAATTTGAGTCCTATTCGATGTTGAGTGGGACTTGGCATCCCACATACTGTTTGTGGGATGCCTTTTTTATTGCTTTCAATACCAAGGAAATGAAATTTTAAAGAAATGGGGTGCTCATGTGGAGAGAACGAAGAAGACCAGTATAGGAACGGAATTGCTCGTCAATGCATTGCGAGATCAAGGTGCTGAGATTATTTTTGGCTATCCTGGTGGTGCAGCTTTACATATATATGATGAATTTTTCCGTCAGAATGTCAATCACGTCTTAGCTCGTCATGAACAAGGTGCTGGTCACATGGCCGATGGTTACGCCCGTGTGGCTGGCCAAGTGGGTGTAGCGGTAACAACTAGTGGACCGGGAGCGACAAATATTGTCACGGCGGTGGCGACAGCGCAGATGGATTCGGTGCCTCTAGTCGTCATTTCGGGCCAGGTTACGACATCCGGTATCGGGAAAGACGCCTTTCAGGAAACCGACGTTGTCTCTTTAATGACGCCAATCACGAAATATGCCTATCAAGTTGAAGATGCTAAAGAGATTCCGCGCATCATCAAAGAAGCTTTCTACTTAGCAAATTCCGGCCGTAAAGGACCTGTCTTAGTGGATATTCCGAAAGATATCGGTGTGCAGGAAGTAGCTTTAGAAGATATTGATGATAGCTTCGATTTACCAGGCTACAACATGGATTATGAGGTTGACTTGGAGGCGGTAGCTGCGATTAAGGAAGCTTTACTTGTAGCTGAAAAACCTTTGTTGCTAGTAGGGAACGGTGTGGTGAAAGCTGAAGCCTACCAAGAACTACGCGACTTTGCTCACCGGTACAATATCCCGGTAACCCATACCCTACTAGGGATTGGCTTACTTGCTAGTGATGACCCCCTAAACTTAGGGCTAGCGGGGATGCACGGAACGTATGCAGCCAATATGGCCTTGATGGAGACAGATTGTCTCTTGAATATTGGTAGCCGTTTCGACGACCGGGTGGCTTCTAATCCTGACAATTTTGCACCGGATGCCAAGATTATCCATGTGGATATTGATCTAGCGGAGATTGGCAAGATTATGGAACCAGATATTGCCTTACTGGCAGATGCTAAATTGGCTTTGGAGGCCCTTTTACAAGGTGCTATTGAGGGCTGGTCTGATAAGACGGGCTGGTTGGCTCACCAAGCGGATAACCAAGCCTTACATCCTACTCGGGTGCCTGAGATGACAGACGCGATTCGACCACAAGCGGTACTGGATTACTTAGGGAAGGCGACGGACGGTCAGGCCTATATCGTGACCGACGTTGGCCAACACCAAATGTGGGCTGCCCAGTATTATCCTTACCAATTCCCCGGCCAAAACTTAACGTCAGGTGGACTAGGGACTATGGGATACGGGGTGCCGGCAACGATTGGGGCGGCATTTGCGGCGGATGAGAAACATCCTGTTGTAGGGATCATCGGTGACGGAGGATTCCAAATGACCAACCAGGAATTGAATATCATCCAACATTATGGCATTCAACCGAAATTTATTATTTTAAATAATACGGTGCTTGGGATGGTGCATCAGTGGCAACATGCTTTCTATTCAGACCGTTATTCACATTCTGAATTTGGGTCGAGCTTGCCAGACTTCGTGAAGTTATCGGAGGCTTTAGGCGTGAAGGCGGCTAAGGTAACGGACCCAGCGGATATGCAGACGGCGGTAGATGAGATGTTGGCTTATGACGGGGCGTATGTATTAGAAGTCTTGATTGATAAATACGAACGGGTTACTCCGATGGTGCCATCTGGTAAGGCAAATAATGAAATGGAGGGCTTGTCATGATCTTTCAGTTTATCCGATTAAAGGTAGTGAATAGACCTGGTGTTTTAAACCGGGTGACACAAGTTGTCCTTAAACCGCGTTATAATATTGACACTTTAACCCTAGCAGGGACGGACGATCCGGCGATTTCCTATATTACGATTGGAATTAATTTCCAAGATTTGGAAGCGGCGACTCTTTTGACTAGACAATTATTGAAGCAAGTGGATGTGGTGAGTGCAGCACAGTTAGACCCATCTGAGCTTGGCTAAGATAGCTATTTTTCAAAGAATTGACACAAGAACACTCGACAGAACATATATGGAGGCAAAAAATATGGCAAAAGTATACTACGAAAAAGATATGACCAGTAATGCATTATCAGGTAAACAAATCGCTGTAGTCGGCTATGGTTCACAAGGACATGCGCATGCGCAAAACTTACGAGATAATGGCCAAAATGTCATTATCGGTATCCGTGAAGGTAGCTCTGCTAACCGTGCGCGTAACGATGGATTTGATGTATATTCAGTTGCAGAGGCGACGAAAAAAGCGGATATCATCATGATTTTATTACCAGATGAAATTCAAAAAGATACTTATGCCAATGAAATTGCGCCGAACTTAGAAGCTGGAAATGCTTTAGCCTTTGCCCATGGTTTCAACATCCACTTCAAAAACATCCAACCAGATCCTTCAATTGATGTGTTCATGGTTGCACCTAAGGGGCCTGGGCACTTGGTACGTCGTGAATTTACGAAAGGTTCAGCGGTGCCATCATTATTTGCGGTATATCAAGATGCAACAGGTAATGCGCGCGACCTAGCCATGTCTTGGGCTGATGGTATCGGGGCAACTCGTGTAGGAATCATCGAAACAGACTTCCGTGAAGAAACTGAATCTGACTTATTCGGTGAACAAACTGTATTAATGGGTGGAACCACGCATTTAATTCAAGCAGGTTTTGAAACTTTAGTTGAAGCTGGTTACCAACCAGAAATTGCTTACTTTGAAGTAATGCATGAATTGAAATTAATCGTAGACCTATTGTATGAAGGTGGTATGGACCACATGCGTAAATCATGTTCAAATACTGCTGAATATGGGGACTACGTATCAGGACCGCGTTTAATTACACCGGATGTGAAAGAACGTATGAAGGATGTTTTAAATGATATCCAAGATGGTTCATTCGCTAAACGTTTCACAGACGATTACGATAACGGCTTTAAAGACTTCTATGCAATGCGTGAAAAAGAGCAAGGGCACCAAATTGAAGAAGTTGGTGGTCGCTTACGCGAAATGATGCCGTTCGTTAAAGAGAATGCTGTAGACACAAACAACTAAAGCTATACAAAAAGGGTCAAAACGAAAGAGGGATATTACATGGTCAAAAGCGTCAATAAGGAGAAGGTATTGAGTGCCTACAAAAAATTACAGTCGGTCGTCAAGCAGACACCTTTACAATACGATCAATATTTATCTGAGAAGTATAAGGCCAACATTTATTTGAAACGTGAGGACTTACAAGTTGTACGTTCATTTAAATTAAGAGGTGCCTACTATTCAATTAGTGAACTCAGTGAAGATGATTTAGCTAAAGGTGTTATCTGTGCCTCAGCCGGCAACCACGCCCAAGGGGTAGCCTTTGCTTGTAACGAAAAGCAAGTAATGGCAACGATTTATATGCCGAATACGACACCCGCTCAAAAAATTAACCAAGTAAAATATTTTGGTGGGGACTATGTGAATATTGTGATTGAAGGGGATACCTTCGATGAGTGTAGCCAAGCTGCGCACGAATATGGTGCTAAACACCAGATGACTTTTATTGAACCTTACGATGATGAAAATGTCATCGCTGGCCAGGGGTCACTAGCTGTTGAAATCCACCACAGCCTAACTGCCGACGGGGAAACTGCAGACTATGTCTTAGTGCCTATCGGTGGGGGTGGGTTGATCTCTGGTGTTTCTGCCTATGTCCGTGAAGCCATGCCTGAAACCAAAATTGTTGGCGTTGAACCAGCCGGTGCAGCGTCCATGAAACTGGCCCTTGACCAAGGTCAGCCGACAGCACTTGAGAAAGTGAACAAATTTGCAGATGGTACAGCAGTTGGTAAGGTAGGGGACATCACCTTCCAATACGCGAAAGACAATATCGACCGCATTGAAACAGTCGAAGAAGGTAAGATTGCGGGGACTATCATTGACTTGTACACCAAGCAAGCCATCGTAGCCGAACCTTCAGGCGCCTTAACCGTATCTGCTCTAGATAATATGGCTGAAGACCTTGTTGGCAAAACAGTTGTCTGCATCATTTCTGGTGGTAATAACGACATCAACCGTATGGCCGAAATTGAGGAAAAAGCATTGATTTATTCAGGAACTAAGCAATATTTTGTAGTGAATTTCCCGCAAAGACCAGGCGCATTAAGAGAATTCTTAACGGACGTTTTAGGGCCGGACGATGATATCGCTAAGTTTGAATATACCAAGAAAATTTCTCGATCAAATGGCCCAGCTCTAGTCGGTATCTTGCTGGGTGATTATGAAACCCTACCCGATCTATTAGAAAGGTTGAAAAATTTCGATGCCAATTACATTTCGGTATCCGAAAGTCCTACATTATATGAATTTTTAGTCTAATGACTCGCTAGGTCACAAATGATAGATAAATCCTACAATAGCAACATTGAAAACGTTTCATAAAAAGGCTTTCATTTTTATTTGAACCATGCTATAATGTTTTTGAGGCAATCTAGACCTCTAATAGATTGCATCATCCTTTCATTTTTGTTTTTTCCTTTTTCACCCTCAAAGCGATGAGGGTGTTTTTTATTGTTAAGATGTGACAGAAGACGCTCGGACTCAGGGCTTCTAACGTAGCCAGTAAAAAAACATATACATCAAATGAACTTGCACGTTATCTAGGTATAAAAATGTAAGTAATGTTCTATGCTGCTCGTGTCAACCGAATTTATCGTTTATTAAAATATTTAGAAAACGTTTTCGAAATATGTTGATAACGCTTTCAATTCGAGGCAATACTGCAATTAGATAAAGAACAAGTACTCTGTATACTGGATTAGTTACGGCTCGGCCGGCAAGACCAGGCATCAAAGTTATCGCACATTAGTCTTGGGACTAATAGCTATACTTTTATGCTCTGGTCTTTTTTGTATAGTCAGTTAGGTTTTATAAAAGAAGAGGAGTAGAGAAAATGGCGAAATACACACAATTAGCAGAAGACATTGTCGATAAAGTCGGAGGCAGGGAAAATGTTAAGGAAGTTAGACATTGTGTGACGCGTTTGCGTTTCTATTTAAAAGACGAAAGCAAAGCCAATACAGAGTATTTGAAGAAACGTGATGGTGCGGTAACAGTCATGCAAGCTGGTGGACAATACCAAGTAGTCATTGGGAACCACGTACCAGAGGTATATGAAGAAGTCTTGAAAGTTGTTAACTTTGTTACTGGTGGTGAAGTAGACGCAGATGACCGAGGAAATGGCACATTTGACCGTTCACGTAAAGACTTATTTTTCTGGTACCGTGACGTCATTCAATCAAATGGTGCTAATATTTTAGCTTAATTTAATAGAAAGATGGGTATCACCGGTTTGCTAGGTGATACCCATCTTTTTGATATTTAGCCTTTATTTATCTATATTTGTTGAATCTTCAGTCTTAGTTTCTTGTTCAGCGGCTTGTTTTTTCTTTGCGTCGCGAACGGCTTGCGGTGTCACATCAGTACCCTCAGGGTCGATTACCCGCGTGTTTAAAATAATGTCGTTGAAGGCTGAACGGAATTGTTTCAAGTAAACTTGGCGCAACTCTTTTTGTTCAACTAGTTCTTCTTCAGTGATCGTGCCAGCTTTTTTCTTAGCAGCTAGCTCGTTAATGCGTTTTAGTAATTGATCAGAATCCATTGATTATCATTCCTTTTTTTTATTAGCCAACAGCGGTAGCGTACCATCCTTTCGCTGCTTGTAATTCAGGCATAGATAAGGAATGGCCGTAGTTTTCCCAATGAAGGGTAACTGGGCTACCAGCTGCTTCTAGGCTGGTTTTAAGTTCTTCACTTTCGCTTGGTGCACAGATTGGGTCGTTGAAACCAGCACCAATAAAGATAGGTGTGTGGGTCAAGTTAGGCATAGTTTCATCTCTAAACGGTATCATAGGGTGGAGTAAGATTGCGCCCTTAAAAGGATTGTCAAATAGGTATAAAACACCGCCAGCAATATTTGCGCCATTTGAGTAACCAATTGGCACTACTTTAGCTGGATCGAACCCTTTTTCCGCGGCCAAGGCTCCTATGAAATTATACAGGTCTTTGGCATGGAATTTCAAGTTTTCGATGTCTAAGTTGCCTTCACCGTGGCGTTTGAAGAAACGATTCATGGGTCCTTCAAGCTCGTTACCGCGTAACGATAGGATATTGGCCATGGGATCAATAAATTGGGCAATGTCTAGTAGGTCGCGCTCAGTACCGCCTGTACCGTGTAAAAGTAGTAGGGTGTTGGCTTCAGCTTGGTTTTCTCCTGCTTGATAAATATATTCGTAACTCATAGATGAACTCCTTTTTAGAAACCGAGGGGTGTCAATTTGGCTTTAATTTGGTCGATAATCGCTTCATGTTTGGCTGGGTAGAATAATTGGCTACCAAGTTCTTCAACCGTCTCGTTCCAAGTAAATCCTGGGCCAGCAGTCGCTAATTCAATCAAAATCCCGCCGCGCTCGCGGAAGTATAAGGATTTGAAATAGTCACGGTTCTTGATATCGCTGGTGTGGTAACCACGTTGGTGGGCCACTTCTATCCAGTAGTTTAATACCTCTTCGTCCGCCACTTCAAAGGCAATGTGGTGAACTGTACCGATAGCCATTTTACCAAAAGAATCAGCAGTTTTTCGAATATCTAGCCATTCCTTCCGTTTGCCAGGTGCTTGTAGACGGATATATTGGTCGTCCTCGCCTACCTTATGCCAACCGAAAACTTGGTCGAACAATTTAACCGTATGGTCGGGGCGGTGACTATATAAAACTGCACCAGCAAAGCCTTGAATAGCTGTCTCAGGCGTAATGTCGTCGACTGCGTAAGTATTGGCCTTGCCCCAATCCTTTTCAACCAGCTCGATATTTAAATTATGGAAATCTTTGACGAGAATTGTTTCATTGTCAAAACGGCTACCGCGAGCAAATTGAATGCCTTTGGCTTCCAAGCGGTTAGCCCAAAAATCTAAACTGCCAGCTGGAATAGCAAAAGAAGTGGTCGCCACTTGACCGTCACCCAATTGACCAAGGCGGTCATTTTCCCACGGGAAGAAGGTAATGATGGTCCCGGCGTCAGCTTCATTGTTACCGAAGTATAAATGGTATGTGTAAGGGTCGTCATAGTTGAGTGTTTTCTTAACCAGTCGTAAACCTAGGATATCGCGGTAAAATTTCAATACTTGGTTAGGAGCACCGACAATAGCTGAAATGTGATGTAGTTTTTGAATAATTTCTATCATGATACTTCCTCCTAATTGTTCGGTTTGTTAGATATACAGATTTATTGGAGCATAATTATGTTTTTTATTTCTATTTCGAATTAATTGATTAGTTAAGTGTAGCATCATTTCTAATTCGAATCAAGTGGATTTATGGTATATGCTAATGACATTCCCGTTTTGCCCTGATGTATTGTGAAGATTATGTAAAATTATAATAATTAACAACAACTTTAATATTATTTGTTAGAATAAGTTTGTGACAATGTAAAGAAAAGCGCGTGGTAATGATAGGAGGAATAGAATGAGCAACTCGTACGAAAATTCGGCGACGATGGATGCAACTGATAAGCGCCCATTTGGCTTCCGTGACATTATTGGTTACTTCTTTGGAGACTTTGGTTGCAATCTAAGTTATTCTGTTGTAACTTACTACCTTACAATTTTCTATGTATCTTACATTGGAATCGAAGCGACACACTTTGCCGCCTTAATGATTCTGACACGTGTATTTGATGCGGTGAATGATCCATTGGTTGGCTATTTCTCTGACCGGATTAAACCTTATAAAGGTAACCGGTATAAACCATTCATTTTAGTTGGGGGTCCATTGCTAGCAATCATCTTAGCCTTTATGTACTTTGATACCTCATCAATGGGCTATGGTGTACAGTTAGCTGTCTGTGCCATTTCTTATGTGGCTTGGGACTTTGCTTATACTTTAGTAAACATCCCTTACGGTACTTTAAACTCAGTAGTAACTGACTCATCTGAAGGTCGTACAAAGCTTTCTACAGCACGTTCAATTGGTGCTGGGGTTGCCAAATTACCAGTAGCGATTATTCCGTTAATCGTATATCAAAATAAAGTAGTCGACGGTCAAATCGTATCACAATTCCAAGGGCAATTAATGTTCCCAGTAATGTTAGGTTTAGGGGTTGTCGCTTTAATCTCATTCTTCTTGTTATATTCAAATGTAGAAGAACGTGTACAGCCAGATATGGCACAAATCAAAAACCAACCGTCAATCTTCAAGACTTTCAAAACATTATTCTCAAACCGTGCTTTAATCGCCCAAATTATTGCCGGTACAGCACAAACAATCTTCATCTACTCAGCATCACAATTACACCAAATGACATTACAAGTTAAATACAACGATGGATCATTATTCTCATGGTTCACCCTTATTGAAATTGCACCTTTAGCGATTGGGGTATTAATGATTACACCACTTGTACGTAAGTTTGGTAAACGCCAAGTCATCATCGTACCTTTAATTGGTAGCTTGGTAATTTACGGAACAATGTTATTATTCCCAGTGGAAAATGTTTACCTTTGGATTGGTTTGATGGCAGTCGCGAATATGTTTACATTCGGTTTCCAATTACTATCATGGGCAATGATTTCAGATGCAATTGACTACAACGAATGGAAACAAGGCTTCCGTTCAGACGGATCGTTATATTCTTCATATATCTTCTGTCGTAAAATCGGTACAGCATTCTCATCTGCAGCCGTACCATTATTAATTGCATTCGCAGCACCTTCATTAGAGTTGAATAATGCAGCAACTTGGACCGCATTAAATGTGAGTGCAATCTACAACATGTCAATCCTATTCCCACTATTTGGATTTGCTTTGGTATTTATTGCTTACTTATTAGTGTTCAACATCTCAAAAGAAGACTACCACGAAATGCAAAAAGACCTAGGTCATATAATTGACAATGGTTAAACCTTAAATACAAATAAAAATGAAAACAATTGGCGGTCAAATAGGGTAAAAACTATAAGAACGTCAATTGTTTTTACATTTAAAAGGTAGAATTTGATATACTATACTAAAAGCAGTGTGCAAGAATCGAACTCGACCAAGTGCGAAAAAAGGGTGCCATCCAGTTCCCATGCAAAGGTATGACCGCTGTCTAAA
The DNA here is from genome assembly GCF_002083135.2 of Aerococcus viridans. Taxonomy (NCBI): domain Bacteria; kingdom Bacillati; phylum Bacillota; class Bacilli; order Lactobacillales; family Aerococcaceae; genus Aerococcus; species Aerococcus viridans. The sequence goes on from NZ_NBTM02000001.1 coordinate 940,534, forward strand.
GCTATATCGGGCTCCGCAAACCAGAAAGGACTGCGTTTCACAAAATACTTTAAACACTTGCAGTATTATGTGGCTTTTGTTCCAGCAAGGTGCAAGTCTAAACGAATTTTCTCGCACCTCCAAATTTTAAAAAGGTGGTTTTATGAAAACTTTAGCAATTGATACATCAACTCAAGCTCTTAGCGTCGCCCTACGTGATGGGGACCAGGTTGTGGCAGAAACGACCACCAATACCAAAATTAAACATTCAACCCAGTTGCTCCCTTTAATTGACAGTATGTTCAAACTAATCGGTTGGCAACCAATTGACCTTGAAGGCATTGTTGTTACAGAGGGACCGGGTTCTTATACAGGATTGCGGATTGGGGTAACAGCAGCCAAAACCATGGCCAACACTCTAAACATTCCCTTGTTTGCCTTACCAACCTTGATGGCGTTAGCGGGCAACGTACAAGCAACAAGTGGCCCAACTTTAATCGTCCCATTCATCGATGCCAGAAGAAAGACGGCTTTTGCGACTGTTTACCTTAGAGAAGGCAACCGTTTTACGCCACTATTTACAACATCACACGGCCAATTTATCCAGTTTTTAGACCAGGTTGAGACCTACTTAAAAGACAATCCGGACTTACAAAGCTTACCGCTGAATTTTGTCAGCCCTGATATTGAAGCCTTCCGCCAAGACATTGAAGCCCAATTTGGCGACCGGGCAATCATTTTTCCAAATGAATTTGGTTTAATACATGCAGGACATTTAGGCGCACTACCACTGAAACAAGTGGACGTCGAGACATTTATTCCGGATTACGCAAAATTATCAGAAGCTGAAGAAAACTGGGTCGCTCAAAATCCTGAGGAGGCTAAGGCAGATGAAGGCACGTACGTGGAGAGAACAAATTAAAGCATTTTTCAAAAATTTTAATCGACAGGTGTTATTTACCATGAAAAAATCTCTAGTAGCTGATTTAACATTAGACAAACAATCAATCGCCTTACCAGATGGACAATCTATCTTTTTTGTTGTGCAAGATACGACAGTGATTCATCAAATGGTTGATATTGAATATCGCGCTTACCACCAAGTCGTTTCTTGGACAGCACGTGACTTCTTATATGATATGACCCAAAATCCTAACACCTATTACATCCAAGCCTTCTTGGGTGAAGAATTAGTAGGCTTTATTGGCTGTCGCCGTGACCGGACGGATGTCCATATTTCAAACTTGGTCGTAAATCCAGATTACCAATCAATCGGGATTGGGACCGCCTTACTGGACCGGGCCATCGACTGTGCTAAGCAACTGGACCGAAATGCTATGACACTAGAGGTACGGGCATCAAACCATGGTGCACAACGTTTTTATCAACGTTTTGGATTTTACGAAAGTGATACTAAAGAGAACTATTATTCTGATAATGACGAAGATGCCTTCGAAATGCGGTTAGCGCCCCTAATTAATGTAGAGCAAATCGAAATTGTCGAAGGGGTGTAACCCGTGCAAATCGTCCATCTAGACTATCAATGGGCTAAAACTCAAGACCCTAAAGATTTAGGCAAAATGGCTACTGTTCTCCACGCTAGCCTACACCAAGCCTTTTCAACGGATTTATCTTGGTCAGCAAAAGCCATTGATGCAAGTCTCCATAACCCATACCATCATTTCTTTATTATGCGCGATCCAGCAAATTTAGAGATTGTTGGACTAGCGCATTTTCAATTGATTATTGATGAGGTAGAGCTTTTCAATATTGCTATATTGCCTGATTACCGTAGACAAGGACTTAGCTACCGGTTGCTTGAAGAGGCTTTGCTTTATTTTGCCCAAAATAAAGGTAAAATAGTGACCCTTGAAGTCCGCAGCCGTAATCAAGCTGCGCGGCAACTATACGAAAAACTGTCCTTCAAACAAATTGCTAGTCGTCCCAACTATTATCCTGTAGACTTAGACGACGCTATTATTTATCAACGAAACTTAGAGGATAAAATCTGAAAAACAAATTGAAAGGAGTCATTTCGCTATGGCAACAATACTGGCAATCGAATCTTCTTGTGATGAAACATCCGCTGCCATCGTCCAAAACGGGACAGATATGCGGTCTAATGTTGTCGCAAGTCAAATAAAAAGTCATATGCGGTTTGGCGGTGTAGTACCTGAAATCGCTAGCCGTCATCATGTAGAACAAATTACCCAAATCATTGACCTAGCTATGACTGAAGGTAACGCTACCTGGGAAGATGTGGACGCTGTCGCAGTAACCCAAGGACCCGGCCTAGTCGGTTCCTTATTAATTGGGGTTACAGCAGCAAAAACTTTAGCATTTGCTCATCAAAAACCTTTAATCGGGGTTAATCATATGGCTGGTCATATATACGCCAATCAACTGATTTCACCAATGGATTATCCATTGTTGGCATTAGTTGTATCCGGTGGTCATACTGAACTAGTTATTATGCGCGGAGAAAATGATTTTGAAACAATTGGTGATACGCGTGATGATGCTGTAGGAGAAGCTTACGATAAAATCGGCCGTGTCATCGGAGTGCCTTATCCAGGTGGGAAAATCATTGATCAGATGGCTCATGAAGGGGAAGATGTTTATCAATATCCGCGAGCTATGAAGGGTGAAGATACATTAGATTTTTCTTTTTCAGGCTTAAAGTCTGCTGTAATCAACCATATGCATAATGCCAAACAAAAGAATGAAACGCTTGATATGAACAATGTAGCAGCTTCATTCCAAGCAGCAGCACTTGATCAATTAGTGGGTCGGACAATTTCTGCCTTAGACCAATATCCAGAAATAAACCACTTACTAGTTGCAGGTGGTGTAGCAGCCAACAAGGGTTTACGTAGCCAATTAACCGCTGCAGTTGAAGGATTAGATCGTCCAGTCACCTTACAGTTCCCACCATTAAGCCTTTGCGGGGACAATGCGGCGATGATAGGTGCTGCAGCAGAGTCTTTATACCAAACACAGCAATTTGCTTCTTTAGCTTTAGACGCTAAACCAGGTATGAGCTTATCATAGGTAGAATATTTTGAAGCGAGGTAAGTTTTCTTTATAATAGAATACAATTTATAATCGAGTGAGAAAGAGAAGGCGGTGGGGTAATGTTTAATAGAAGAAAAACGAATGCGCAAGATAAACATGGAGACCGAAATCGCCTAGAACAACTTTCTGCTAGGCAACGACAAAGAGAGCGGTTTAAAGAACAACCTGATCGGATTCGTGATAATCCTAAGGACACTTTCGTGGACATCATTATCTTTCTTGTGATTATTGCTGTAATAACAGGATTGGTCTTTCTATATTGGGCCTTTAGTCTTTAGGAAGCGACTATATTTTTTCTAAGATGATTAAATGAAAAGCACAGAAATGTGCTTTTTTTCGTCAAAACCTTGTAGAGAAAGTGATAAAAACGGCATATATTGTAAATGTGAAATATTTCACTTGTAAATCAACCTAGCTAGCAATTACAATTTAACCATGCCTAGCTATACTTGCATCCGGTTTATACTAGGTGTATCGTTTGTTGTTGGGATGCACAAAAAAAGGTTAGCCAGGTCCATCTGCTAACCGCGAATACTTTTTGTCTCAGCTCTCTAAGCGTGCACTTAGGGAGCTTTTTTATTTAGGTTATTATTTGCTTAAATGCTGTTTCATCAATAAAATGGCACTAGCCAACTGTGCAATGATACAGATAATAAGGATAACTGCTAAAGAAATGTAGTTAAACTGATTTTCTATTAAAATCGCTACGTAACTCCAAATGAATACTAATGGAAAGGCAATGTCTTTATATCTAAAGGCGATGTAACCCATTAATAGACTAGCTACCACTAGCATGATATTGGTCCAAGATAACTCAGAAAGTCCAATGAAAGAATCAATATCAGCACCGATAAACCAGGTGAAGATATTGACAATTGTTGCAACAGTTACCCAAGCAAAGTAAATAGAGAATGGTAAACGATCAAGCCAGTGTCGGCTATTTATATCCGATAATCTTGTATATATGCTGACTAAGTTGATGAGTAATAAAGCAATAATGATTGTAGAAACAAGCAACCATTCTTGGGTAAATGCAATAATCCAAAAACCGTTCAGTAAGAAATTGATAACAGGCAGAAAACTTAATCTATCTACTACTTGTTGCGCCTTTTGACGATTAAAGAATAAACGAACGATCCAAATAAAAGTCAGTATGTAGATGATTCCCCAAATGGAGAAAGCGTAGCCGGCAGGTTGAATAAGTGCAGGGTCTTGGTTTGCGACAATCCCAACATTAGTGGCAGACCAGTAATTCAGAAAGATCATTACAGCAAATCCGATGAGATAAATTACGGGCCATTGGGTATATTTTTTCATGAATATCTTCCTTTCCATTTAATTGCAGTAGTATTGTTTCAACAATTGATTATGAGGAGAAGTTTATACCATCATACAAGATGACTTCATCGGCAGTAATTGTTCCTGATTAGAGTACAATCGATGCACCAGCACCTGGATGGACGCTTGACCCTGCAAAGTAAAAATTGTTGACCTATTTTAGCTTTACTTGTGGTCTAAAATGATTCCTTTGCCACAAAGTAGGTTGTAAGCCGAAAGTTGCTCCATGGTATGTATTAAATTTACTCTTGAAATGTTCCGATGTGCAGCGTGTTTCAGTCAAAAATTCATGTTGAAGTAAATACTGTCTACTAAGTATGGATTTGGATACTTTTTTAGTAATTGTTTCAAGTATCGCCGAAATTGTATAATCGATATTTCTTGATTTTGTAGTCTTTCTTGATTGCGTTTAAACTTACCACGCTCAGTGTCGGTGGCTTGTTTTTTAAAGTATCCCCAAATGTGTTGCCCAGCATTTATTTCATTACCAATGTCTTCTGGTAAGTTTTCAGCAGTTTCAAGATAATGGATAAAGGCTTCAAAATCTGTGTTCTCTTTATCTTTTAAAAGTTCTCTAATTGCTTGATAAATATTTAAAGACTTTGCCATAACGGCATATTTATAACGTGCCCATAACTTTTCAGCAGCCCCAATATCTTGGTCAAGATATAATTGGATTTTTTCTGCAGACCGATTTTTATCTTTTACTTCTAACATGATATCAATAGGGCCACTTAATTCATTTTGAATGAAATGGATAAAAGGGTTAAGTGCGGTCGTTCTAGTATGCGCACCCGGTTTTTTATCTAGCGCTTGTTGACTATAGTGTATAGCCTGTCTACCATCATTAGTAGTCCAAGTTTGACCGGCTAATTCAATATAGGTTTTCATAGTACGGCTATTTTCGGGCTTTAATATATTGAAATGTAGGTTATCAAATACAACAGGTAAGTGAGTGAATTGGCTAATATACAAGACATCTTCAATATTAAATAAGTGTTCATCATTTTCGATGACTAAATGACGACGAATCTTACTAGAAAGGCTATTAGCTACTTGAATAAACCGTTGAATTGCGGCTTCTTTATCGCCATACACACCACCAATATGAATCACCATTTTATTACTTTGATCTCCGCCCAATAACGCCAACAAATCGGCATGATAATCCAAATCAGCAATTGCGCGGTCTACTACATCCTCTTTTGGTGAATTTAGCACAGTATATTGACCAGGGTGAAAGGATATGCGGATGCCTAAATTCTTTATGAGCTTCTTGAGTGCATCGAATTCATCTTGAAAATATACCTGCCAGTCTAAATTGACCCCATCTTTGGTCTTAGTTGCAAAAGGAATTAAATCACTTGATAACCGTAACATTTGAATGTTGTGGTCTGCAGTGTAAATCAACATTTGCTTAAGTGTTTCTAAATTCCAGCTAATTAACTCAATCCATTTTTCATTAGTTAAATTAGCAAAACGACAAGTTTTAAACCCTCGATCTAAGTCTAGGTTCAAGCAGGCGTAACCAACTTTTATTGTTGAATTCATCATATGACCTTCTTTCTCATTATGTCTTGATAGTTTGGTAAGCTTGTTGAATTAATTGTGCTCTTTTTAATTTGCTAGTGTACTGGCGCTTAGTGAAACAATTGTAGCAATCTTCTTGAATAACAGTTTCAATACTTTTTTAAATAGTAGCTGATGCCACAAGTGGTAGACGAGTTTTGGGGTGAAATGCTTCGATATGGTTATGAATTTCTTCATATCGCTCACTTTTAAAAAATATAAACTTATCGATTGATAAGTTTCGTTTAGTATAAAGCTAATAAAAGTAATTAACAATACCTGTTTAAGTATTTTTGCCTTATAATGAAATGGAATATTTAAAAGGAATGGCTTCATTATGAGAAAAAAGATCCGACAACCAGGCAAAGAATTATTGCAGTTGCACACGAAAAATTTATGTCAATTCCAATCATCTAGTAGCCAATTAACCGAAGAAGTCAATCCTAATTCAATTGCTAGTGATTATTTTATGACGATTGCGCCTTATATTCTCCCGGATGCGGAGAAATATCATTTAGTGAAGTAATTCATCTATTTCTACACGGTGTATTAAAGTAAGTATCAATAAGGAGTTGTGCGGCTATGTTTGAACAATTTGCTTTTCATTTTCCATTTAAGGATGTGGATAAACAAGTCCACTTGTATTTACCAGATCGTCTATCAGAAAGTAAAGAACGCTATCCTGTTCTTTACATGTTTGATGGGCATAACTTATTCTTTGACGAGATGGCGACTTATGGAAGGTCCTGGGATTTATTGGATTTCCTGGGTACCTACAATAAAGAGCTGATTGTTGTAGGGATTGAGTGCAGCCATGAAGACGGGGAGCGTCTCCGTGAATATTGTCCCTATTCAGTAGATACTGAACATTTTGGTCAAATTGAGGGTTATGGCGATCATTTTATGGATTGGCTAGTTAATGAACTAAAACCATTTATTGATGATAACTATCCAACTATCGCGGGACGCGTGGGAACAGCAATTGCTGGTTCTTCTATGGGTGGCTTGATGGCTTATTATGGTGGAGTTGTTTATAACCAAACTTTTTCTAAAGCTGCCGCATTATCCCCAGCTTTTGGTTTTTGTTTTGATGAATTAGTGGCTGAATTGGCACGCCAATCTATCGACCAAGATACCCGATTATACTTGTCCTTTGGTGACCAGGAAGTTAGTCAAGGTCGCTTAGATCAAGCCGGTTATCTTGAGCAAGCATTCTTAGACCGTGGTGGTGAAACTTATATGCATTTAGAAGCAGGTGGTGACCACTCAGAAGCTACATGGGCAGCACAAAACCGCCTATACATGGACTTCTTATGGCATTAACCCATCTTTTTAAGTTACATGTAAAAAAAGCGACTGAGTTTATCTCAGTCGCTTTCAATGTTGGAATTGGTCATTTTTATACTTATTTGCGGCCGGTTACGTATGCATCTACAGCAATCAAAGCATCTGCAACGTCTTCGGCTGTGACGGTATATGGCATGTTGTGAATTGTTTCCCCTTCAATTGTGGCCTGTTTCCCCACGCGAATCAAGGCGTCACGGTCTTCAGGATCCAAGTGTAATTCTTTTAGGGTAGTAGGTAAGCTTAAAGCTTGATATAGGTCGATGTAGGCATCAATCTCTTCAGTTGGACGATTTTCCATAAAGAGTTGCGTTAGCGTACCATAAGCAACTTTTTCACCGTGGGTTAGATGATGAATGTCACCTTCTAAGGCTGTGAAACCATTATGGATAGCGTGGGCAGCTGCAAGACCACCAGATTCAAAACCAAGTCCACTAAGAAGCGTATTGGCTTCAATGACATTCTCAACTGCTGGTGTGACTACATGTTTTTCAACGGATTTAAAGGCTTTAACTCCGTCAGCAAACAAGACTTCCTTACTCTTGTCTCCAATCGCTTGAGCAGCTAAAGTAGTTTTCCCACCGGCCATGGTATCGTGGTTACCAGTCATAGTTGGGCGCATTTCAACTGCAGTTGCCAGTGCATCAGCGATTCCTGAAGCGAAGAAACGAGCTGGTGCTTGCGCAATAATTTGACTATCTAATAGGACTAGATCGGGATTCTTCTTGTAGAATCGGTATTTCTCAAACGTACCTTCCTCAGAGTAAATAACAGATAACGCAGAAGTTGGTGCATCTGTAGAAGCAACGGTTGGTAAAATAGCTACTGGTGACTGTAGGTCATCCGCAATTGCTTTCCCAGCATCAATAGCTTTCCCACCACCTAGTGCTAAAACAAGATTTACATCATTGTCTTGACCAATTTTCGTTACGCGATCAATCTCTGCAGTAGAAGCTTCACCTTGGAAGGGCTCACGGATAATGGTCATGCCAGCTGCTGTCAATGAGTCAGTTAGGCTTTCCCCAACAATTTTCCAAACAACATCATCTGCTAGCAGTAAGGCCTTATCACCTAACTTTTGAATGTAGTCTACAGTTACTTGACTTGTTAAAATATTTTTACCTTGAACATAATGTGCCGGACTTGCAAATACCCTAACCATAATAAACCTCCTAGTTTATGTTGCAAAATTCACAATTAAAACCACATATATAAAAGTAGGAAAAATGTTATTCCTCTTTACATGTGAATTATATCACAAATAATAATGAAAGGGTACTATTTTAGGTTAAGTTTTGAGAGAATAAAATGTAATGATGATATAAGATATTTTGCTTCCAATTGTGGTTCAGATTTGAGATAATGTAACGCTGTAAGCAAAAATTCTAAAGTAAGTAAAAAAGCGAATGGCTTTTTTATTTTGTATTCAATATATAAGAAAAGAGAAAGGAATTTATTGTGGAAGAAAAGAAAAACTTTTGGCAAGAATTGCCACGACCATTTTTTATTTTAGCGCCAATGGAAGATGTAACAGATACTGTTTTTCGTCATGTAGTTCAAAAAGCAGCTAAACCAGATGTTTATTTTACTGAATTTACCAATTCAGAGTCATATGTACATCCAAAAGGTCGCGATTCATTAAATTCACGATTACTATTTACAGAAGATGAAAAACCTATCGTAGCCCATATCTGGGGAGACAATCCTGATCACTTTGCGGCTATGGCTAAAGGGATGAACGAAATGGGCTATGCTGGTTTAGATATTAACATGGGATGCCCAGCACCTAACGTTTTTAAACACGGCCGAGGATCAGGGTTAATCCTGCGTCCAGATGTAGCGGTTGAATTAATTCAAGCTGCCAAAGAGGGCGGCCTACCCGTTTCAGTGAAAACAAGACTTGGCCACCAAGACACGGAAGAATATAAAGAGTGGCTTAGTCTGTTGTTAAAACAAGATATTGCCAATTTATCGATTCATTTACGTACAAAGACGGAAATGTCTAAGGTGGATGCACATTGGGAATTGATTCCAGAAATCAAAAAACTACGCGACGAAATCGCACCACAAACCTTATTAACCATTAACGGTGATATTCCAAACCGTCAAGTCGGTCAAGAATTAGTGGATAAATACGGTGTTGACGGCGTCATGATTGGTCGTGGGATTTTCCATAATCCGTTCGCCTTTGAAGAAGAAGCACGTGACCACTCGCCAAAAGAATTGTTAGACCTATTCAGATACCACCTAGATTTGTTCGACGAGAATGCTGCCAAAGACGGCCGTCCATACAAGCCATTACGTCGTTTCTTTAAAATCTACATCCGCTCATTCCGTGGTGCCAACGACTTACGAATTGGCCTAATGGAAACAGAATCAACGGAAGAAGCACGCGCATTGCTAGATGAATTTGAAGAGAAATACTTAGCAGAAGCATAGTCTAATCTTTCGCTGTTCCTTTCTTAGCATCGAGTCTCGCACCCTTTAGTCGGGTTCGTTTCTCCAGAAAGGACTGCGTTTCAGTAAATATAAATGTATGTAGGGTTAAGATAACCATTTACTTTTAGTGAAAATTGATAACTATTTAACCTTCGCAAGATCGTATTGATATACGGTCTTTTTTTTTTGGGGTCAATTTCCTTTCTTTGGAACAGTGTGCTGGTTAAAGAAATTGTCCCAGTAGTAATGGAAGCGTTTGCAAATGTGGATATCCACTGCTAAGATGACTGTATTGGAAGCAATATTCAACATAAAAGGAGTGAAGTAGTTATGATGGCGAAATTGCAACGGTTTGGGGGCGCAATGTTTGTGCCGGTGCTGTTATTCTCGTTCGCGGGTATTGTATTATCCTTCTCGATTCTTTTCCAAAATGAATTGATTATGGGTAGTATCGCAGCTGAAGGGAGTTTATGGCGTAACATTTGGTCAGTATTGGAGTCGGGTGGGTGGACAGTATTTAATCAAATTGAACTATTATTTGTGATTGGTCTTCCAATTGGATTGGCTACTAAAGCAGCTGGTCGTGCCAGCTTGGAGTCATTTATTGTATACATGACTTTCCAAAGTTTCTTAGCCAAGATCCTTGAAATTTGGGGGTCGAACTTTGGGGTAGATTATACCGCAGAACCAGGTGGTGTCAGTGGGTTAAAACTGATCGGTAGTGTAAAAACATTGGATACCAATATTATTGGTGCCATTGCCGTAGCGGCTATTGTTGTTTGGCTACACAACCGGTACTTTGATACGAAACTACCAGACTGGTTGGGTGTTTTCCAAGGGTCAACATTCGTTTATATTTTAGGATTCTTCATCATGTTACCATTAGCCTTCCTAACAGCTTGGGGTTGGCCAGTTATTCAAGGTGGTATTGCAACTTTACAAGGCTGGTTGGCGAGTTCTGGTGCCTTTGGTGTATTTGTCTATGTATTCTTAGAACGTATTTTAATTCCAACAGGACTGCATCATTTTGTATACCAACCATTTACCTATGGTCCTGCAGTGATTGAAGGTGGAATAGAACGTGCTTGGTTGGATCAATTGAATGTGATTGCATCAAATCCAGCACCTTTACGTGAACAATTCCCAGAAGGCGCTTTTGGGTTGCATAATATGTCAAAAATTTTCGCACCGATTGGTATTTCAGCAGCTTTCTATGCGACAGCGAAAAAAGAAAAACGCCAAGAAGTATTATCACTACTATTACCAACAGCTTTTACGGCGATTATGGCTGGGATTACAGAACCGTTTGAATTTACTTTTCTATTTATTGCGCCACAATTATTCTTTATCCATGCTTTACTTGCAGCTTCACTAGGAACAACTATGTACTTATTTGGACTAGCAGGAGATATAGGTTCTGGTTTAATTTCAGTCGTTTCTAAATTTATTATTCCAATGTGGTCTAATCATTTTGGTGCAATTATCACTTGGCTAGTTATTGGTTTAATCTTCTCTGGTATTTACTTTATGATTTTCAGCTTGATGATTAATAAATTTGATTTGAAAACACCTGGACGTGAAGATGATGAAGCAGAAGTGAAAATGTACACTAAACAAGATTATAAAGACAAGAAGAAACAAGAAGCAGCTGGGTTTGATCCAAATGATACTAGCCAGGATCCTTCAGAATCAAAAGCAAGTAATAAAGCTATTTCAAGTTATGCTGAAGAGGCTGCTAATGATCCTAGTCGTGGACGTTTCGCAGTAACTGCATCTAACTATGTTGACTTGTTAGGTGGTCCAGAAAATATTACTGACGTTAACAACTGTGCCTCTAGATTGAGATTAACAGTTAAAGACCCAAATGCATTAGCCACTGATAAAGAGTTTAAAGCAAACGGAGCGCATGGAGTGGTACGTAAGGGCCAAGCGATTCAAGTGATCATTGGACTAGATGTCCCACAAGTTCGTGATGAAGTGGACGTTGAAATTGCTAAACGGACAGGTAGAGCGAAAAACTAAGGAACAATTTCCGTAAGTTGGAACAAGTTCATAAATACTGAAATGCGAACAGAAGGTTGAGTGAGCAGTGAAAACGCTTAATTTTCTGTTAGCATAGAGGTATAGAAAAATAGCGGTCAAACAATTGCATTAGGAGGAATTCATAATGACATTAAAGAAACAATCGATTCTTGTAGCAGGTGGGGGTTCAACTTTCACACCAGGTATCATCATGATGTTACTGGATAATTTAGATACATTCCCAATCCGTCAAATTAAATTCTACGATAACGATGGGGACCGACAAAAACAAATTGCCGATGCCTGTGAAATTATCCTAAATGAACGCGCACCAGAAATTGAATTCGTAGCGACAACTGATCCAGCTACAGCATTTACAGACATTGATTTCGTGATGGCCCACATTCGTGTCGGTAAATATGCCATGCGTGAACAAGATGAAAAAATTCCTTTAAAATATGGGGTAATTGGTCAAGAAACATGTGGACCAGGTGGTATATCTTACGGTATGCGTTCAATCGGTGGCGTACTGGAATTGATTGATTATATGGAAGAATACTCTCCAGATGCTTGGATGTTAAACTACTCAAACCCAGCGGCAATCGTAGCAGAAGCGACTAGAAAATTACGTCCGAATAGCCGTATTATCAACATTTGTGATATGCCTGTAGGAATTGAATACCGGATGGCAGATATTTTAGGCCTTAAATCTCGTAAAGACTTCGTCGTTCGTTATTATGGATTAAACCACTTTGGTTGGTGGACAGATATCCGTGACCATGAAGGCAACGATTTAATGCCAAAATTAAAAGAGTGGGTTCATGAACATGGTTATGTAACGCCAGAAGAATTGGCTGATGCTTCTGAAGAGGAAGTGGAAGAAAGCTGGATGCATACCTACGAAAAAGCCAAGGAAGTATCTTGGTTGGATGAAGATACCCTGCCAAATACCTACCTAAAATACTACCTATACCCTCAAGATGAAGTAGAAGTAGCTAATCCAGACTATACGCGTGCCAATGAAGTAATGGACCACCGTGAGAAACAAGTGTTTTCAGAATGTAACCAAGTAGTGAATTATGGTTCAGGTGCCAAAACGACATTAAAAGCAGATGATCACGCCTCATATATTGTCGATTTAGCGAGAGCCTTGGCGTATAATACGCGTGAAAGAATGTTGTTGATTGTGCCAAACAATGGATCAATCGTGAACTTTGATCCAACAGCCATGGTAGAAATCCCTTGTATCATTACATCAAACGGACCTGAACCATTGGTAACGGGCGAAATTCCGCGCTTCCAAAAAGGTTTAATGGAGCAACAAGTGGCCGTTGAGAAATTAGTAGTCGAAGCTTGGAGCGAAGGTTCTTATCAAAAATTATGGCAAGCTATTACCTTATCAAGAACGGTACCAAATGCACGGGTAGCCAAACAAATTCTGGATGATTTAATTGAGGCAAACAAATCATATTGGCCTGAATTATCTTAATCTATTAAATGTAAACGCTTTTGATATAATAAGAGTGGGCCAAGGTCCACTCTTATTATTTTGGAGGCATTTATGAGACCAATAGAAAATATTTATAATGAATTCTATAGTAAATTAACTGAAAATGAAATCTATATTTTTGACTATATCATGAAGCATAGTCAGACGGTTAGGAAGATGTCTATCACTGAATTAGCAACGATTTTGGCTGTTTCAAAATCGACGATTTCACGTTTTACCCAAAAAATTGGCTTTTCAGGTTATGCGGAATTCAAGTTTTACCTCAACAATGAAGCAGATAATCAACGGCATGATAGTGAAATTGATCCAATGGGGCAGTTAGCAGCCGATACCCAAGATACCTTTAAGATGTTCAGTAATATGCAGGTTGAACCCATTGTGGAAAGTATTTTTGATGCGGATAATGTCTTCTTATATGGGACTGGATGGGCGCAAAAGAACGCTTTAAACGATTTTAGAAGAAGTATTTTATTGAACAACAAATTTTCCATCGATATTTCCGCACCTTTGGAGCTAAAAATTGCGAGTGCATCTATTAAACCTGGAGATGTGCTGATTGTAGCGTCTTTTAGCGGCAATGTAGCATCGATTGAACGAGAATTGAAAGTCTTTAAGAGTAAGGGGGCCATCCTGATTGCGGTGAGTGAAATGCATACCAGTTTGTTAGCTAGCTTAGCCGATTATACTATCTATTTTAAAACAACGCGCTTTGATTATAAGGATGAAGCCTTTGCTTCTATGTTACCTATCCACCAAGCCACCAACTTATTAGCTATCGCCTATTTTGAATACGTGCGAAAAAAAGAACGATTACAGAAAGAAAATGAGGAGCGTGACCTATGACCAGAAAAAATTTAAGTCGGATGGTACATTTTGTGATTATATTACTGGTTATTGCACCCATCTTATATGTTGCCCTATTAACTTTCCAAGGCAATGCGCAAGGACTGGGTTTACTAGAAAATCTGACCACAAATGTGTCTACAGTAGTTTCACTAATGTCCGTATGTATCCTGCCTTTTGCGGGTTTTCTAATTAAATCTAAATGGGATCAAGTTGACCAAAATTATAATAGTCTAGGGCAATTTTATATTAGTTTATTACTTATCTTGATTGGTTTCTTATTGATTGGCAACACCGGAATGGCCATCTTGATTTTTATTTTAATTGCCTTTAGTGTTGTGATTTTAAAAGTGAGACTAGGAGATGCCTTCCAAGTCCTTTTCAAATCACCGAAGCATAATATTAGCCACTTTGCTGGTGAAATGGCCATGCTATTGATTGCAGCCTTTATTCGTTTTGCTATCTGGCGGATTAGTACGGGTAGCTAATGTCTGAGCGTTAATAGAGGATTTGAATTCACTTCACATTATGTTTTTGTGAATTAAATGGTTTGAGTTATAATCGAATTTGATAGACAAGTTACTGATATCAAAATGAATAAAAAGGAGCGTTAATTTAGTTGAAACTGTTAACATTAAATACTCATTCTTATGGTGAAAATGATCAAGATCAAAAATTAGCTTTTATTGCGCAATCGATTGCTGAGTGGGATATCGATGTAGTGGGCTTACAAGAAGTAAATCAGAAAATTTTTGGACATCGAGTAGACGTTAATAATATCGTGAACTTTGTCCCTATGGATGGGCAAGTGAATGTTAAAGAAGATAATTTTGCTATGCGTTTAGTAGAATTATTAGCGGAATTAGGCAAAACCTACTATTGGGCGTGGGCTATGACTCATATAGCGCATGACACAATGCAAGAGGGTGTAGCGATTTTATCAAAATACCCGATTGATAGCGTCACTAGCTATAACGTGTCAAAAAGTCATAATTGGTATGACTATAAAACTCGTCGTATTCTTACGGCTAAGATCACTAAATCAAATGGCGAAAGCTTTATGGCGGTTTCTGGTCACTTCTCATGGTGGCACGGGGAAAACAATGAAGAATTTCATTATGAATGGCAAGAAACTGAAAAATACCTAACTAGAACTAAGTTACCAATTTATTTTATGGGTGACTTTAATAATCCTGCCGGTACAGATGGTTATGACTACATGGTGTCAACGGCTATTCCTATTACAGACTCATATACGATTGCAGAAGAAACTATCGGTGGACCGACAGTATTGAAAGAAATCGGTGGCTGGACCGGGCTTAAAGAACAAATCAGGATTGATTATATCTTTGTGCCAAAAGGGGTAGCTGTAAAGAAATCCGAAGTTGTGTTTGATGGCGACCGTCAGCAAGCCGTATCAGACCACTCAGGTGTACTAGTAGAAACGATTGACTAGAAGCTAAATATAAAGATAAATATTGAAAATATGTATGTAAATATGACAATATTAGCATGATCAGTAGCTCGCTTTTTTGAGTTATCTACAGTTACAGTATACAAAGCTAATAAATGTTAGAAGCAACATGAAGAATGGAAGTACTTTTTAATTAAATAAAACATTTAAAAGGACCGTGAGAGTGGGAGATTCTCGCGGTTTTTTTTGCTATAGTGAAAAAAATGATGCAAACGGTTGCATGAAAACGTTTTACAGTGTATAATTCACTTTGAGATATGAAACCGTTAACAAATAGTTTGGATAAAGGAGCAAAAAAAATGAAGAGACTGTTTACATTTGAATTTTGGCAACAGTTTGGGAAGGCCTTGATGGTTGTTATTGCAGTAATGCCAGCTGCAGGTTTAATGATTTCAATTGGTAAGACCATTCCCTTGTTTGCTGAAAATATTAGTTTTTTAGTTACTACAGGTGGCGTTTTAGAATCAATTGGTTGGGCCATTATTGGTAATTTACATTTATTATTTGCCATTGCAATTGGTGGCTCTTGGGCTAAAGAACGTGCAGGAGGGGCTTTTGCGGCAGCTGTTGCTTTTGTCTTAATTAACCGGATTACAGGTGCCTTGTTTGGCGTTACAGCTGAAATGTTAGCTGATCCTGCTGCTGTGACAAGCACGGTATTTGGTCAAACGATTCCTGTAAATGGCTACTTTACTAGTGTTCTAGAAGCGCCAGCTTTAAACATGGGGGTATTTGTAGGGATTATTTCCGGTTTTATTGGGGCAAGTGCCTACAATAAATACTACAATTATCGTAAGCTACCGGAAGTATTATCTTTCTTTAATGGGAAGCGTTTTGTACCATTTGTTGTGATTGTATGGGCTTTAGCAACAGCTTTAGGATTAGCTGTAGTTTGGCCAGTAATTCAATCAGGTATTAATGCATTTGGTCAATGGATTGCTTCATCTCAAGATACTGCGCCTATTTTAGCACCGTTTATCTTCGGTACATTAGAACGGTTACTATTACCATTTGGTTTACATCATATGTTAACTATTCCAATTAACTACACCGAACTTGGTGGTACATATGAAATTTTAACAGGTGCGCAAGCGGGTGCACAGGTTGTTGGTCAAGATCCATTATGGTTAGCTTGGGCAACAGACTTGGCAAACTTCAACAATGCTGGCGATACGCAAAATTATCAATATGTATTAGAAAATTGGGTACCTGCACGATTCAAAGTGGGGCAAATGATTGGTTCTTCAGGTATCTTGATGGGTCTTACATACGCTATGTACCGCAATGTTGACCAAGATAAGAAAGATAAATATAAACCAATGTTCATTTCAGCTGCGGCTGCTGTTTTCCTAACTGGGGTAACTGAACCATTGGAATACATGTTTATATTCATCGCTATGCCTTTATATGTGGTGTATGCGGTGATTCAAGGAGCGGCATTTGCTATGGCGGATGTGTTAAACCTACGCGTGCATTCATTCGGGACTATTGAATTCTTGACCCGTATCCCATTATCAGCGCAAGCTGGTATTATGGGTGACGTGATTAACTTCATCTTGGTGACACTGGTATTTGGTGTATTAACATACTTTATTGCAAACTTCATGATTAAGAAATTTAAATACGCAACACCTGGTCGTTTAGGTAACTACGAAGAGGGATTGGGGGCTGAACAAGCTGATAAAGCAACTGATGGCCAAACTTCAGCGATTGCCTCAAATGCGAGCGAGCAACAAATTGCCGACGTTATCTACCTATTAGGTGGTAAAGAAAATATCGACTTTGTAGATGCATGTATGACGCGTTTACGTGTGACAGTTAAGGACACTGAAAAAGTAGCTAGCGATGAGTATTGGAAAGCAGCTGGTGCTATGGGGTTAATGGTTCGCGGTACCGGAGTCCAAGCCATTTACGGACCAAAATCTGACATCTTAAAATCTGACATCAACGACTTGTTGGACGCTGGTACTGCTATTCCGGCACCATCAGACAAGGTGACAGGGAAAACAAAGGTCAATAAACCGGCTAATAATACTGGAAAAGGTACGGCGTCTGGTCAAAAGACAGCTATTTTTGCACCAGTATCTGGGCAATTATTGGATATTTCTGTTGTAAATGACCCAGTATTCTCAGAAAAAATGATGGGAGATGGTTACGCTGTCGAGCCGAAAGAGGGCGCAACCTCAGCGAAAGTTTACGCACCTGTTGCAGGTAAAATTGTATCGATTTTCCCAAGTCATCATGCAATTGGTATTCAAACAAGTAATGGTCTAGAAGTATTAGTACATATGGGTATTGATACAAATAATTTTGACCCGGAAATTTTTGGTCTAACAATTAAGGTAGATCAAGAAGTAACTGCTGGACAAGTGATTGGTGAAATTAACTTACGAGCGGTTGAAGAAGCAGGTAAAGAAAAAACAGTTATCGTAGTGGTAACCAACTCAGATGCTATTGATCGAATTGACTTGTCTGAAGCTGATCAACAAATTGATGGGGGCCAGAAAGCAGGAGAGATTCTTTCTTAAGACAGAAATCAACATATAGTAGGAAGATAGTTAATGGTTAACAAGCCATTAGCTATTTTTCTAATCACAAATGTAAGCGTTTTCTAAAATGGGAAATAATTAAAATCAAAGTAGGGTAGAGAAAAGAGGGACACTATTGGATTTAGCAGCTTTATACCATCGTCCAGAAAGTGAATTTGCTTATTTATATACGGAAGATACTGTTCATATCCGCTTGCGTACAAAGAAAGATGATGTGGTAAAAGTAAATTTATTAGCTGGAGATACTTATTTACATTATTCAGAAGCTTGGTATCAGACAGGTCAAGCTATGACTAAGGTGGCTACTAGTGATATACATGACTTTTGGCAGTGTGAATGGCAATTAGCGCCTAATCGTTTGGCATATGCTTTTCGTGTTCAAGGTAATGATGGCGAGCAAGTATTTTATTGTGATCGAGGGGTTTATCCAATAGATGATCATGATATTTTGAAACAAGTAAATGCATATTTTCGTCTGCCATACTTCCATGAAATTGACCGAGTAAAAACACCAGTTTGGGTGAAGGATACGGTCTGGTATCAGATTTTTCCTGAACGGTTTGCGAATGGAGATCCTACCAATGATCCAGAAAACACTTTGCCCTGGGGCGCTAGAAAACATCCGCGTCACGATGATTTCTACGGTGGTGACTTACAAGGTATTATCGATCATCTGGACTACTTGGAGAATTTGGGGATTACGGGTATCTATTTAACGCCTATTTTTAAAGGTGACACGAATCATAAATATGATACTAATGACTATATGACAATTGACCCAGCATTTGGTCATCCTAAAATATTGAAGGAACTGGTTAGTCAAGCTCATGCTCGCGGTATGAGGGTTATGTTAGATGCTGTTTTTAATCATATTGGCTATACCTCTAATCAATGGCAGGATGTATTAACCAATCAAGCTGATTCGGTTTATAGCGACTGGTTTTATGTGCAAGAATTCCCTGTTAAAGCCTTTGAAGCAGTTGATTACAGTGGTGGTGAACAGTTTGACCGTCACCAATTAACTTATCAAACCTTTGCGTTCGAACCACATATGCCTAAATTAAATACAGCCAATCCACAAGTTAAGGCATACTTACTAGAGGTTGCTCGTCACTATATTCAAACCTTTGATATCGATGGCTGGCGATTAGATGTTGCCAATGAAGTAGACCATCAATTTTGGAAAGATTTCCATCGAACTTGCGTTAACTTGAAGGCAGATTTCTATATTGTAGGTGAAATTTGGCATTCAGCTCAACGATTCCTTGAAGGGGATGAATTCCATGCCATTATGAATTATCCGCTGACAGACCAAATCAAAGACTTTTTCTTTGGACCTGTAGTAAAGGATCATACAATTGAAAACATTATGACTAATCGACAATTTATAGACAGGATAACCAGTCAGCGAATGCTTTATCGGGCACAAACCAATCAGGTTCAATTTAACTTACTGGATTCCCACGATACAGACCGAATCCTGACAAGGGCTAACTATGACAGAGATAAGGTGCAATCGGCACTCGTTTTTATGTTCTTACAAACGGGGACACCTTGCATCTATTATGGTACAGAAATCGGCTTAGATGGCGGTAATGACCCTGATAATCGCAAATGTATGGTCTGGGAAAAGGACAAGCAAGACCAAGCGATGTGGCAATTTACCAAGGACCTGATTCAAATGCGACGGAACTATAGTGACCTCATCAACTTGGGGACCCTAGACTGGTCACAGGACTTGCCTAGTGAGCGAATTTTAGCCTTTACAAAGACTTACCGAGGACAAACTTTGCGCGCCTATTTTAACCAGGGTAATCAAGACCTGCAGATAGGTCTAGATAAAAATACAAAAATTGTCCTCACAAACCTTGCAGAAGTTGAAGGCGGTTACATTCAAGTGAGACCGGGAACCTACATGGTTAGTGTAAATTAAGCTAGTCGACATTAAAAGATACTTTGCAATATATTAAAAGTAAAAAAATATTTTTAAAACTTATACGAAAACGGTTGCGAAGAAAATAATCATATGCAATAATTCGTGTAAGCGATTACACTATGGGTATTTATATTTTAGGAGGAAAAGTAAATGAGTAAATTGCAGTGGAAGAAAACAGCCTTTGGTTTGGTAACAGCGTCAGCTGCTTTAGTGCTTGCAGCATGTGGGAATGGTGGCGAAGAATCTGCTAGTTCAGATGGCGGATCAGATAGCGCAAGCGGTAGTACCTTACAAGTATCAGTTGGTGCTGACTATGTAGATTACGTAAACGAAATTGCCCCAGCCTTTGAAGAAGAGACAGGGATTGACGTTGAAGTTGTTGAACGTGAAATGTTCGAAACCTTAGATTCACTTTCATTAGATGGTCCGGCAGGGATTGCGCCAGACGTGACAATCGCCCCTTACGACCGGATTGGAAACCTAGGTATTCAAGGACATTTATTACCAGTAACACTGCCAGATGATGGTCGTTATGACGAAACAGACGAGCGTCAAGTAACAGCTAATGACGAAATTTACGGTATGCCTTATGTAGTTGAAGCCTTAGTCCTTTACTACAACAAAGAATTAATCGATACTGCCCCAACAACATTTGAAGAATTGGAAGCCTTATCAGAAGATTCAGCATATGACTACTCTTCTGAATCAGGCAAAAACACTGGCTTCTTAGCAAACTGGGTAGACTTCTACTCTGCTTACGGTTTAATTGCTGGTTACGGTGGCTACATCTTCGGGCAAGATGGTACTGATACAGCTGACATCGGTTTAAATACTGAAGGTGCTGTTGAAGGGATTGAATATGCACAAACATGGTACGAAAAATGGCCAGAAGGTATGTTAGATACAACTTCAGCTGGTAGCTTCGTAGATGAAACCTTCATCTCTGGCAGTACAGCTGCAGTAATCGGCGGACCATGGTCTGCAGCTTCTTACCAAGAAGGTGGCGTTGACTACGGCGTTGCTGCAATCCCAACATTGCCAAATGGGGAAGCTTACCAAACATTCGGTGGTGGTAAGGGCTGGGTTATTTCAGGTTATACTGAAAATGAAGAAGCCGCACAACAATGGTTAGAATATGTAACGACTGAAGAAAATATGAATAGCCTACATGAATTTAACTCAGAAGTACCAGCTAACCAACAAGCCCGTCAGGCAATTGTGGATGCCGGTGAAAATGAATTAGCTATCGCTGTTATCGAGCAATATAACGATGCTGTACCAATGCCAAATATTCCAGAAATGGCTGAAGTTTGGACAGGTGCTGAAACAATGATGTTTGATGCAGTATCAGGCAACAAATCTGCACAACAATCAGCAGACGACGCGGTACAAGTTATTGCAGACAATATTGCACAAAAATACTAAGTGACACCCCTTTAAAAAATTTGAGGATGGTTTAGCTAATGGTTTAGTAATCATCGCTGAGCCATCCTTCTTATTATAAGAAGTGGCATAAATTTTTAAGTAATGAACCATTAAACAAAAAGAATCTATGATACTTGTCATGGTTTTCTAGTGAAGGAGTTGGTTGCAGTGGTTAAAACTGCAAAAGAAAGAAAAAAAGTGAACTTCACTTCTGAGCAAAAGAGTCGTATCAATCAAGCGACTTTGGCCTCAATCATCCCTGGTGGTGGGCAATTTGTAAACAAGCAAGTCCTTAAAGGCGTCATCTTTTTAGTGATTTTTGCCTTATACATTCTCCACTTATTCAGCTTTGGGTTTGATGCCTTCAATGGCTTAATTACCCTAGGTGTAACACCTCGTGAAGATCATTCCCTCTTCTTATTAATTGAAGGGGTACTTGAATTATTAATAACTGTCATCTTTTTTATTTTCTACGCCGTACAAATGTGGGATGCGCGCAATGTGGCTAAACTAAATGCCATCAACCCAGACAAGGTCAACCGATCAGCCAAGGATATCTTAAATAACCTTTACGAATCAGGTTTCCCTTATCTATTAACCATCCCAGCCTATATCTTAATGTTATTTGCCATTGTGTTCCCAGTAGTAGTAACGATCCTAATCGTATTTACCAACTACGACTTTCAACACATTCCACCCGCTAAATTAATCGAGTGGACAGGGTTTGAGACCTTTAATTCAATCTTTACCCTAACAACCTACCGAGAAACATTCGGTGCCGTATTCTCATGGACCGTCATTTGGACCCTATTTGCTACAACCTTGCAAGTAGGTCTAGGCATCTTCCTAGCGATTCTGATGAACCAACCATTCATCAAATTCCGTCGCTTTTTCGGGGTTATCTTGCTATTACCATGGGCGGTACCAGCCTTCATCTCAATCTTAACCTTTTCAAATATGTTCAACCCATCTGCCGGAGCCATCAACTCCCAGGTCATTCCGTTTATCAATAACTTTATCCCATTCTTGGAAATTCCAGCACTAGCCTGGAAAACGGACCCATTCTGGACCAAGGTGGCCTTAATTTCTATCCAGGGTTGGCTTGGTTTCCCATATATTTACGTATTGACCACGTCAATTTTACAATCTATTCCAGGTGAGTGGTACGAAGCCGCTTCAATCGACGGGGCTTCACCAATCCAAAAATTTCGATTCATTACCTTCCCGCATATCTTGTCAGTTGCGGCACCGGTATTAATCACGCAATACACAGGAAACTTCAACAACTTCACAATGATTTACCTATTTAATGAAGGTGGACCTGGTTCAGTAGGGAACAATGCCGGGACTACAGATATCTTGATTTCATGGGTCTACAAGTTGACAACAGGGCAATCGCCACAATATAACGTATCATCCGCGATTACCATCATCATCTCAACTATAGTTATTGTGATTTCATTGATCATCTTTAAATACACCAATGCTTTTGAAATGGAGGATTAAGCCATGGCTGAGAAAAAATTAGCTAACACGCAAAAACGCGGCCGCTTTTGGACCCAATTCTTTACCTATGCCTTCTTAGTCTTTATGGCAATCATCATCATCTATCCCTTACTGATCACCATTACATCAGCCTTCAGGGGTGGAAACTTAATTGCCTTTAACTTGAACTTCTCAGGTCAGTTTACCCTAAGTAACTTTGAACGCTTGTTTACAGAAACCCAATACGGTCAGTGGTATATTAATACTTTAATCGTTGCGGTGATTACCATGGCCTTACAGGTAACGATTATTACCTTAGCCGGATATGCCTACTCAAGATACCGGTTCGCAGGTCGTAAACAATCCCTAAAATTCTTCATCATCGTTCAAATGGTTCCAACAACAGCAGCCTTGACCGCCTTTTACGTTATGGCCTTACTAGTTGGGGGGCTAGACAAATTATGGTTCTTGATTTTCGCCTATGTCGGCGGGTCAATCCCAATGAACTCATGGTTGATGAAAGGGTATTTTGATACCGTGCCAATTGACCTAGATGAATCCGCAAAATTAGACGGGGCAGGCCACTTACGGACCTTTGGACAAATCGTCTTACCGTTAGTGCGTCCAATGATTTCAGTGCAAGCCTTATGGGCATTTATGACCCCATTCGGTGAGTACATGCTAGCCCGTTTCATCTTGCGTTCACCAGAAAATTACACCGTAGCCATCGGGTTACAACAATTTATTACCAATCCTCGTGAACAACGGGTAACCCTATTCGCGGCAGGGGCGCTCTTAATCGCCTTACCAATTTCAATCATGTTCTTCTACTTACAAAAGAACTTTGTATCTGGTTTAACTGCTGGTGGTACGAAAGGGTAATACATGATTTTTCACAAGTAACTTACGGATTAAGCAAGCAATTAGCAGATAGAAAGATAGGCGATGAACGTGTTAAAAGCAATATTTCCCATCAATTACTTTAAGAGTATTTGGACACCAAGCAAAATTTGGTTTAACCGCCATGACCTCAAATGGTGGCAAATGTTGCTGGTCATCCTCTTCTTAAACGGATTGATGACAATTCCAGTAACCTTAAACTATGCCAATATGACCGAGTTTCCCGTAACCGACTACTATCCCAATGCCATGGCCCTTGTAGATAACCAAGTGGTAGCCGAGATCCAGCAAGTCACCTTTGAAAATGGAGAAATGCTGATCGGCCAACAAGTAGTTTCAGAAAGCGCTGAAGGAACCGTCGCCTTTGGATTAGCAGACGATCAGCTAGAGACACTGGTTGCTAGCGGGAAAACGGCACTCATTTTCCAAGAGAATCAATTCGTCTTAATGGAAGCCGGGGCGCCAACGGCAACGGTCCTTTATACTAAAGACTTCGACTTGACAGGGCTTGACCAAGCAGGTATTCAGGAAAGCTTGAGCCAGCAATGGTTAGACCAAAACCGCGTCTTAGTGGTCTTGATCTTCTCGAGTGTGATCAGCTTGATATTCCTAGCCATGAACCTATTCTTAGTTGGGATTGCGGCCCTAATGTTCTATATGACCAAGGGGAGCCCAGTTACGTCCATTGAAACTTATAAAGAGTCCATCAATTTAATCCTAAACGCCCTATCACTGCCGACCTTCTTGGCTATGGCTTACGGTTTATACAACTTTGATGTATCTTTAATGGCTAGCTTGCAAACAATCGGTCTAGTGACCATGCTGCTCTTAGTCATGTGGAAAACAAGATTCCGCGACCAAACCTTGGACGAATTTCAACTGTTAGAAGCTTAATCAAGCCAGTAGGATTTTGAAGCCTGTTTGAACCTAGACCAGATGCTTTAAATAGATCATGTATCACCTTTAAAAAGTTTAAGAAAATGACAATTGAACTGTGCATTTTTGAAGATAGGAGAATGCCTTGTGGCTGAAATAAAATTAAATCATATTTATAAAAAATACGACAATGCGGAGAAGTTTTCGGTAACGGACTTCAATTTAGATATTAAAGACAACGAATTTATTGTTTTCGTAGGCCCTTCCGGATGCGGGAAATCGACAACCTTACGGATGGTAGCCGGTTTGGAAGATATTACTAAAGGGGACTTGGTCATTGACGGACAAGTCGTTAACGATGTGGCACCTAAAACCCGTGACATCGCCATGGTATTCCAAAACTATGCCCTATACCCGCATATGACTGTGCGTGAAAACATGGCATTCGGTTTGAAATTGCGTAAGGTAGACAAGAAAGAAATTGATTCGCGCGTGGATGAAGCGGCAGAATTACTGCAAATAACGGACTTATTAGAACGTAAACCAGCCGCCTTATCTGGTGGGCAACGTCAACGTGTAGCCTTAGGACGTGCAGTAGTCCGTCAACCTAAAGCCTTCTTGATGGATGAGCCTTTATCCAACTTGGATGCCAAATTACGGGTTCACATGCGGTCTGAGATCGCTAAATTACATAAACGTTTAAACACAACCATCATCTATGTAACCCATGACCAAACAGAAGCCATGACTTTGGCTGACCGGATTGTCATTATGAATGCAGGTGAAATCCAACAGG
Source organism: Aerococcus viridans (assembly GCF_002083135.2). Taxonomy (NCBI): domain Bacteria; kingdom Bacillati; phylum Bacillota; class Bacilli; order Lactobacillales; family Aerococcaceae; genus Aerococcus; species Aerococcus viridans. Next base: position 966,094 of record NZ_NBTM02000001.1, read on the forward strand.
TAGGGACACCACTTGAAGTTTATAACAACCCAGAAAATGCCTTTGTAGCAGCATTTATGGGGTCGCCTGCCATGAACCTAGTGGATGTGAAGTATGAAGCTGGCCAAATCCATTTAGAGGGTGGCACGAAACTTGAAGTAACCTTACCAACTCGTCGTATTTTAGACGAGAAAGGTTATGACGGTAAAACAGTTACCTTTGGTATTCGACCAGAAGATATGCAATCTGAACAATTAGCTTTAGATGCAACGCCAGAAACAGTTGTAGAACCAATGATTACGGTATCAGAATTAACTGGTGCAACATCAATCCTTTACTTAGATGTAAATGGCCAAGAATTTATCGCGGTTGTAGATGCCCGTGATTACCATGAAGTTGGTTCAACCATCAAGATTGCCTTTAACATGAACAAAGCGCACTTCTTTGATGTTGAAACGGGTAAAGTGATTAAATAGCTAGCTCGACTAAGGTACATGCGAATCTTACTCAAATCGTGTGTGCCTTTTTCTATAGAAATAAAAGAAACCGGTTGCATTGATTGCTAAATAAATATTTTAAGGAGGATTCACATGACAGAATCAGTAACAAATTTAAAGGTAGCTATTATCGGATGCGGAGGCATCGGGATGCAGAAGCATTTACCAGCCTTAGCTCAAGTTGAAGGGGTAGATTTGGTGGCCTTTTGTGATTTGATCGAGGAAAGAGCATTGGCTGGGAAGGCTAAATTTGGTAATAATGATTCGCGTGTCTATACGGACTATCAAACCATGCTTACTGAAGAAACATTGGATGTTGTCCATGTCTGTACCCCAAATGCGACGCATGCAGAATTATCCATTGCAGCGCTTGATGCAGGCAACCACGTAATGTGCGAAAAACCCATGGCCAAAACAGCTGAAGAAGGTCGAGCGATGATCGAAGCGGCTGAACGAAACGGTAAAAAATTAACCATCGGCTACCAAAACCGTTTTAGAAAGGACAGCCAATACCTAAAAGCCATCTGCCAAGAGGGTCAATTAGGTGAAATATACAACGCTAAATCCCATGCTATTCGTCGTCGTGCGGTACCAACTTGGGGCGTATTCCTAGATGAAGAAGCGCAAGGCGGAGGTCCTTTAATTGACATCGGTACTCATGCACTTGATCTAACTTTATGGATGATGGACAATTATCAGCCGAAATACGTAGTTGGAAATACTTATAGAAAATTAGCTGATACAGAAAATGCTGCGAATGCCTTTGGCTCTTGGGATCCCAAAGAGTTTAACGTTGAAGATTCAGCCTTTGGTTATATCGTCATGGAAAATGGTGCGAGCATTTATCTAGAATCATCGTGGGCCTTGAATACCGTTAAGTCAGGTGAGGCGAAAACGACCTTGCACGGGACTAAGGGTGGTGCGGATATGAACGATGGGTTAACGATTAATGGTGAAGACCATGGCCTATTATTCGATAAGCAAGTCATTGTTGACCCAGGTGCAGTTGACTTCTTTGAAGGGGATGCTGATGACCCCGAAGTGTTGGAAGCAAAGCAGTGGATTCAAGCCATTATTCATGATACAGAGCCGGTTGTAAAACCGCGAGAAGCTTTGATAGTGACTGAAATTCTAGAAGCCATTTATCAATCAGCGAAAACTGGACAACCCGTTTTTCTAAATCAATAGGAGGATTCTGATGATTCGAGTAACAGTATGGAATGAGTTTCGTCATGAATTGACGGATGAGGACGTGAAAGCAGTCTATCCAGAGGGGATTCATGAAGCCTTAGCCAGTTTCTTAACGGTAGACTTTCAAGTCAATATGGCGACTTTGGACCAGCCAGAACACGGCTTGACCGAGGAAGTCTTAAATCAAACGGATGTCCTCCTTTGGTGGGGACATATGGCGCACGGTGAAGTGGCAGATGAGATTGTTGACCGGGTTCACCAGCGCGTTTTGGATGGCATGGGACTGATTGTCTTGCATTCAGGTCATTTTTCTAAAATTTTCCAGAAATTAATGGGGACGACTTGTGACTTAAAATGGCGTGAGGACGGTCTTTCTGCCAAGGTGTGGAATGTGAATCCATCTCACCCAATTACCCAGGGCGTGGGCGAATGGATTGATTTAGACCAGGAGGAAATGTACGGAGAACACTTTGATGTTCCAGCGCCGGATGAACTGATTTTTATTACCGGTTATCCAAACGGGGAAGTATTCCGTGGAGGCATGACCTATCGCCGGGGTAACGGGAAGATTTTCTACTTCCAGCCCGGGCATGAAACCTTCCCAACTTATTATCATCCAACTATCCAGCGGGTCATTAAAAATGCCGTCCACTGGGCAGCGCCCCTAACTGAAAGGCCTACATATGGTCACTTTCCTATTGAAACAAATAGTAAAGTTTAAAAATTGAAATAAAGAAATAAAGAAATTAGATGAGTATAGGAGGATTTTATGAAATTAGGCGTATTTACCCCGTTATTTAATGACTTATCCTTTGAAGAGATGTTAGATCAAGTAGCAGCAAAAGGGCTTGAGACGGTAGAAATTGGTACCGGTGCTAGCCCAGGGGATGCACACTTGAAAATCGATACCCTTTTGGCATCTAGTGATGCAAGAAAAGAATACCTACAAAAAGTTGCGGACCGCGGACTATCAATTTCAGCCCTATCGGCGCATGGCAACCCCATTTCACCAGATAAAAATCAAGCACGAGCGCACGATGAATTGCTTAGAAAAACCATCAAACTGGCATCCTTAATGAACGTGCCAGTTGTGAATGGCTTCTCAGGTATCGGGGGCGGAAACGCGACAGATACCCATGTTAACTGGCCGGTCATTCCTTGGCCAACGGAATATGCAGACGCCTACCACTACCAATGGGACCAAGTCTTAATCCCTTACTGGAAGGACATTAACCAAGAAGCAGGGGCAGCGGGCGTTAAAATCGGGATTGAAATGCACGGTGGCTTTTTAGCCCATACCCCAGCAACCATGTTACGTTTACGGTCTGAAGCAGGGGACAATATCGGTTGTAACTTTGACCCATCGCATATGTGGTGGCAAGGAATTGACCCAGTCGCAGCCATTAAAATTTTAGGTAAAGCTGGCGCAATCAACCACTTCCATGCCAAAGATACCTACTTAGACCAAGACAATATCAATATGTACGGCCTAACTGATATGCAACCTTATCAAGATGTTGCCAGTCGTGCATGGACCTTTAGAAGTGTTGGTGAAGGCCATCCGATGTCCGAATGGTCACAAATGTTGGCTCAATTACGGATTTACGGCTACGATTACGTCCTATCAATTGAACACGAAGATCCAATTATGTCAGTAGACGAAGGACTAGACCGTGCCATTACCAATCTAAAATCTGTCATGATGCGAGACCAACCCCAAGAAATGTGGTGGGCATAGATGACAAAACAAGTGAATAATAAATTAAATATCGCAACAATCGGCTACGGTGGCATGGGGACCTACCATGTCCACGGCCTGATTGCAGCCGAAGCCGACTACCTACAAGTCGTGGGCATTTATGACATTGACCAAGAACGAAAAGACGTGGCGGAAGAAACGGGTACTTATGTTTACCCAGCCTTTGAAGCTATTCTAGATGATCAAGAGGTAGATGCTGTTCTTATTGCTACACCTAATGACAGTCATAAGGATTTTGCTATTCGCTCAATGCGGGCAGGGAAACATGTAATTTGTGAAAAACCAGTGGCCATGAATACGCAAGAATTCGACGAAATGATAGCCGTATCTGAAGAAACAGGACGCGTACTCATGGTTCACCAAAACCGTCGCTGGGATCCAGACTTCTTACAAGTTAAAGACATATTCACAAAACGCCAAGCCGTTGGAGACGTCTTCCAAATCGAATCACGCGTCCACGGCGCTAACGGCATTCCAGGCGACTGGCGCCATCTAAAAGCCCACGGTGGCGGTATGGTCCTAGACTGGGGAATCCATTTATTTGATCAACTATTATGGCTAGTAGATTCACCAATCAAGTCCGTTCACTCAGACTTATCTTATATCCTCGGCGACGAAGTAGACGACGGATTTATGGCTTATATCACCTTTGAAAACGGCATCCGCGCCCATGTTGAAGTAGGGACAACTAACTTTATTAGCCTGCCTCGCTGGTATATCAAAGGTAATCAAGGAACAGCCATCATTGAAGACTGGGAAATGAACGGCCACATCGTGAGAGCAACCGGTAATGATGTGGAAAATAAACCCTCACCGATTAGAGCAGGCGTCGGTTTGACCAAAACAATGGCACCACCAGTTGATGGCGCCACTGAGACCTTACCATTACCAGAAAGCAAGCCAGCAAACGCTTCCTTCTACCGCAACTTCTATGATGTTGTCACAGCAGGTGCAGAACCCATCGTCAAAAACGAAGAAGTTCGTCAAGTCATGCAATTAATTGATAGTATTTTGAAATAAGTACATGACTAATTAAATTAATTTATAGGCCGTAGGTTTATGCTTTTCCTAGCATTGCCTAAAATTAGGATGTGCTTCCTGTCTGCCCTGAAGAACTCGACTAGCAGAGGGATCGCCCTCGGGAACTTTTCCCGAGGGCTTTTCTGACTCTTCAATCTGTAAGGGCTGAAGCCCAACAGATTGACGTTGTCAGAAATCCATACTCACTGCGAAGACATGCTAGGAAAGCGCCAGCCTCAGGCATTAGTAGTGAGTGCTGAAAGAGTGACATATGATGACTGACATTTGTTCAGCTAAAAGCATATTCATACCAATAATGCCTTGATTTAACGATAGATTTTCCCTATACAAAGTTATAAATTATTTGAGATATAGATAAGTCTGGAAATAAAGTACACAAAAGTAAACTTTTATAGTATATTTATGACATAAATATACAAAAGATATTTTGGGAGGTTTGGATATAGTGAAGAAAGGGATTATTTTGGGAATTTCAATGCTACTTTTAGCAGCTTGTAGCAATGGTCAAGGGAATGAGGCTGCAGCGAGTGGGGTAGAAAGTACAGAAACTGCGGCATCTGTAGAAACATCTTCAAGTGATGAATCGGCAGCAGCTGAGTCTAGCCAAGCAGCAGAAATGAGCGCACAAATTGCAGAGGTGTCAGCACAAATTGAGTAATCACTGAAGTGAACGCACAATTACAAGCGGAAATTGATAGTAGCGACCAATCAACTATTGAAGGTTCTGTTGATGCCACAGCAAAACATATCAGGGATCAAGCAGCTGCTTTTATTGAACTGACTGTGCCAAAAAATACAGAGTTATATGGCGAAGATATTCCGCAATTACGTATTGACCTTGAACCCTATGTTTCGGATAAATTATTGGATTTACTGGCTCCAGCTGAAGCTGGTGTTATTCCACCAAAAAGTGAATATTGGCAAAAAGTAGAACTTTTAGAGTATCAAGTTTTGGTAGACCCACAGGATATGGCCGGGGAATCAATACACGTTTTAGTAAATGCAGTTACGCATAAAAATGATTATGGGAATGAGTTTACAAGCCAAGGTAACTATAGTTTAGAAATGGTTCAAGAAAACGATACATGGCTAGTGGATAGATATACTTATTCAGCTAGTGAATATTTTGGCACCTATGAATAGAGTTGACGGGAGGCGATTTAATTGAAAAAAAGAATTGTATTGGTAGCTGGCCTTATAGCCTTGTTTAACAGTTTTACGGTGCACGCACAGGAAAATACTTCATCCTTTGATAGAAGCCAAGCTGAACAAGCGTTAAGTGATTTAAATGTTCAGTTAAAAGAATTGCAATCGGAAAACGAAGAATTACAAAACCAATTATCGGAAATTGAAGAAATAAAGGCGAGCGGTGCAGCAAATGATGACCTATACCAAATCCTGTCAGATAAGGTCGTTCAATTCATTGAAGTGTATGTACCTGAGGATACTTCAGTTGAAATTGAAAATAAACACGATGTACATAGAGCATCTCTGGCGCCATTTGTAACGACTGATTTATTAAATGAAATTGCACCAACAGATGCTGAAGTGGCAGCTGAATTAAGCCAAGCGCCTGAGGGTATTCGTCAACAATACGAGATGTATTATGCAAAAGTGACGATAGAAGACTATTCACTTTGGGTGGACCCAGCCACGGTTGGTACAGATGAAGTGCTTGTAGCAGTTGATATCGTTCAGAACGTCACCAAGGAGCACTTTTTGGATGATACACTCATTACCAGATTAATGTTAACAATGGTTGAAGGTGATGGTGAATGGTTGATTAGCGATATCACTGAAATCGATTTAACAAATATGACGGTAGAGTAAGGTATTTTTAGACTTGTCATTTGAAAAAAAGACTCAAAGATTAGTGTTTTAAATAAGGGTAATTCGAAAGAAGTCATGATTCGTTTTCATGGCTTTTTTTTGCGTTATAGCTTTAATAAAGACATCCATAATTAGGAAACTTAGCAATACATTCTTAAAATCTAATAATTTTGGAAGTTCAAAAAATACGAAGTATTAAGTCACTAACCATAATAAAAAGACTGCAAGTAATCACAGTCTTTAACGTTGTTTGATTAAGTTGTATGTAAGTCAGCGTCGACATATTCATGAATGAATCGTGTGCTAGCTTGGTCAGGTTCTAAGGCTTCAAACAAAATGTCCACGGCCCTTGAGCCGATAATTTGGGAATTCAGGTTGACGTAAGAAGTCTTATTCATCGGCTGGGTATTGCCTTGGCGGTAGGCTGAAAAAGTAATCGTATGGACATCTTGAATATCCTGTGTATCTAGATAATTCCGAATCCCTTCAGCAACCAACTCATCGGAAATAACTAATCCGTCAATTTGGCTAAAATCAATTTTATGCTGAGCTAATTCATAACCATCACTTGGTAAGAAGTTGATATCGTTATAAATCAAGCCAGGGTCATAAATAATACCCGCACTTTCCAAGGCCCGTTTGTAGCCTTTGTGTCGGTCGGCGATAAAGAACTGGTTCATATCCCCACCGATATAGGCAATCCGGTCACACCCTTGTTGGATCAGAGAGTTAGTAGCCTGGTAACCAATCAATTCATTGTCATTATCCACGAAATGAACTTTAGTGTTGTCGGGTGACCCGATAACGACGGCTGGACAGTTGACCTCTTGAGCGAACCGCAATAAGGGGTCATTTTTTGAGGCATATAGAAAGATTAGTCCTTCAACTTGCTTACCATTAACGATTTTTTCTATATGTTTCCTGCGTTGATTCTCATCTAGACCAACTGAAAGCAGGATAGAATAATCATGTTTGGCCATCTCAAAATTAATTCCACGTAAGACGGTGGGGAAGAAGGGGTTTTGATAAAAGGCATCAGTTGCTAGGGGTAGAACAAGGCCGAATGTTTTAGAGTGAGCACTTGCAAGCCCTTGCGCATAAATGTTTGGAAAATAATTCATTTCCTTCATCACAGTGCGCACTTTATTTTTGGTTTTATCGCTTATTGAAGGGTTGTCAGCGATCACCCGTGAAACGGTGGAAGGCGCTACACCCGCTCTTTTAGCAACATCTCGAATTGTAATTGCCATAAGTGTTATCCTCTCTGCTTGATATCTTCATTATAAAGTAAATTGACAACGCTTTCAAATTTATTTAAAAAAGTTTACGAAATCGGTTGCATTGTGTAAGCGCTTTATGTAAAATATAAGTGAATTAAGCGAACAAGCTATTAAAAATCAACAGCAAACAGGAGGTTCAAGCATGGAAAGAGCAAGTGGTGTCGTTTTACACATATCTTCCCTACCCAATCAATTTGGTATCGGCTCATTTGGCGCATCAGCCTATGAATTTGTCGACTTTCTAGTCAAAACAAAGCAACAATACTGGCAAATTCTACCCCTGACCACAACGTCGTACGGGGACTCACCTTATCAATCATTCTCAGCATTTGCTGGTAACACCCATTTTATTGATTTCGACCTATTAGCGAAACAGGGTTACCTAGACAAAACGGATTATCAAGGGGTTAATTTTGGTAATAACCCGAAGAAGGTAGCTTATAATATTCTTTTTAAAAATAGAAGACCTATACTTGAAAAGGCTGTAGCTAACTTTGTGTCAACGAATGCTTACAGTAAACCGGATTTTATTCAATTTTATGAAGAAAATAGCTTTTGGTTAATACCTTTTGCCCAATATATGACTGTTAAAGAAGAAAATGGACAAAAACCTTGGTACGATTGGCCAGCAAATCTACGTAACTATGATGAAGCTGTCATTAATCGATTTTGTGAAGCACATGCTGATCGGTATGATTATCATCTAGTCACTCAATTTTGGTTTAATCAACAGTATAAGGACCTAAAAAACTATGCAAATGAGCACTATATTGAAATTATCGGTGATATTCCAATTTACGTTGCCCGAGATTCAGTTGAGATGTGGACCCAACCAGAATTGTTCCTAACAGATGAGAAGAAGAATCCTTCCTTGGTTGCTGGTGTACCACCTGATTTCTATTCAATTACTGGCCAGTACTGGGGTAACCCTATCTATGACTGGGATTATATGGCAGAAACTGATTATGCTTGGTGGATTTTGCGGATGAAAGAAAGCTTCAAGTTGTACGATGTGGTACGAATTGACCACTTCCGCGGCTTTGAAAGCTACTGGGCAGTGCCATTTGGATCACCTACTGCTGCTTTAGGATCTTGGAAAAAAGGGCCAGGTAATAAGATTTTCGACCAATTCAAGAAAGAATTAGGCGATATCAAAGTGATTGCAGAAGATTTAGGGTTTATGACGCAAGCTGTGCATGATATGCGCGATCATACAGAGTATCCTGGTATGAAAGTTTTGCAAAATGGATTTTACGGTCAAGATTCAGAAGACTTACCACACCACTACCCTGTTAACTCAGTTGCCTATGCATCAACACATGATTCTATGCAAGCGTATGATTGGTATATGAATCAGGCTACACAAGCAGAAAGAGACCAGGCTGACCAATATCTTAATCGACGGGTGGGCGAACATCCTTCAGATGCATTTGTCAGAGGGATTGCAGCATCGCCTTCAAGATTAGCCATCTACATGATGAATGATTTATTACGATTAGGACCAGAAGGGCGTATTAATATCCCATCTACTATTGGTGATAACTGGGATTGGCGTATGAGTAAAGACGACTTTACAGTGGACCTTGAAGAACGCTTGCTTTCAGTCACTGAAACATACTTTAGAGTAAATCAAGCTTTCATTAGTCAAGATGATAGAAATCATGGTATAAATAGCATAGCAGCGGAAGCGGCCTTTTTACCTGAAGACAATGATTAGTTGAATGTAATAATTGGAAAATTTTGAACTTACTGATACACAGTTAAAGATAAGGAGACAATCATGTTAAATTTAAACGAACGTGCTCAAGCGCAATTTAATCAACCGCTAAGCGAGTTGTCACACGCGGAAATCTACAAAATTTTATTAGACCTTGTTCAAGAAAAAACAGCTGCAATGCCACAAAATGAAGGTAAACGTAAACTTTATTATATCTCTGCCGAATTTTTAATCGGTAAATTACTATCAAATAACTTACTCAACCTAGGACTATATGATGATGTAGCTGCTGAATTAGCGGAAAACGGTACATCTTTAGCAGAAGTTGAAGAAGCTGAAGCAGAGCCGTCACTAGGGAATGGTGGATTAGGCCGTCTAGCAGCTTGCTTCCTAGACTCAATCGCCACTTTAGGATTGAACGGTGACGGGGTAGGATTAAACTACCACTTCGGGTTGTTCCGCCAATACTTTGAGGATAATAAACAATCTTATAAACCAGATGAATGGTTAGACCACCCAACGTGGCTAAACAAATCGGACATTTCTTACAAGGTGCCGTTTGGTAAATTTACCTTACAATCTACTTTATATGAAATTGATGTACCTGGTTACAACCAACCAAACGTTAATAAATTACGCTTATTTGACTTAGATACAGTAAATCCTGAAATTATCGAAGAAAGTTCTATTAATTTTGACAAGACGCAGATTGAAGAGAACTTGACCTTATTCTTATATCCAGATGACTCTGACCGTAATGGGAACTTATTACGTATCTATCAACAATATTTCATGGTCTCAAATGGTGCTCAATTAGCCATTCAAGAAGCGATCGAGCGTGGGTCTAACATCCATGACTTAGCAGAATATGTTGTTGTACAAATTAACGATACGCATCCGACATTTATTATTCCAGAATTCGTTCGCTTATTAACAACAGAACACGGCATTGATTTTGAAGAAGCAGTAGAAATCACACGCAATGTGGTTGCTTTCACTAACCATACGATTCTTTCAGAAGCCTTGGAAAAATGGTCACTATCTGATATTCATGAAGTTGTACCAGAAATTGCTGAAATCATTGTACAGCTAGACGAAATCATCAAAGATCAATTCCCGGATAATGAAGCAGTTCACATCATTGATGAATGGGGTACTGTGCATATGGCATCGATTGCGATTCACTTTGGATTCTCAATCAACGGGGTTGCCGCTTTACATACAGAAATATTGAAAAATAACGAGTTAAACCATTTTTATGAGATTTATCCTGAAAAATTCTCAAATAAAACAAACGGGATTACTTTCCGTCGTTGGTTAATGGCATCTAACCCGTCGTTAACAAACTTTATTGATGAACACATTGGGACAAAATGGCGTGAAGATGCTGACTTAACAGATTTATTAGCATTCGAAAATGATGACAAGGTATTAGATGAATTACGTCGCATTAAGAGAGAAAATAAAAATGCCTTGGCAGACCACTTACAGCGCACACGTGGTATTAACATTGACCGTCATTCAATCGTAGATGTTCAAATTAAACGTATTCATGAATATAAACGTCAACAAATGTTGGCCTTATACATCATCTACAAATACCACGAAATTAAAGCAGGGAACATTCCTGGAACGCCAATTACCATTATTTTCGGTGGTAAAGCAGCGCCAGCCTATACGATTGCTAAAGATATTATTCATTTAATTCTGTCACTATCAGAGTTAATCGAAAACGACTTAGATGTGGCACCACACTTGAAAGTGGTATTCGTAGACAACTACAACGTGTCTGAAGCGGAATACTTAATTCCAGCAGCCAATATCTCTGAGCAAATTTCATTAGCTTCTAAAGAAGCTTCTGGTACTGGTAACATGAAATTCATGTTAAATGGGGCATTAACTATCATGACTTGGGATGGTGCCAACGTTGAAATCGCTGAACAAGTAGGTGAAGAGAACGTTTATCCATTTGGTAAATCAAGTGAAGAAATCGTTAATCTATACGCCACAGATGGTTACGACCCACAAGACTACTACAAACAAGAACGTATTCAACCAATCGTTGATTTCATTATCTCAGATGAATTGATGGCTTACGGTATTCCTGAACGTCTGAACCGTCTATATAACGACATAACCAACAAGGACTACTTCATGGCTTTAATTGATTTAGAAGAATTTATTGATGTGAAAGAAAAAGTTTACTACGACTATGAAGATCGTCGCGACTGGACCCGTCGTTCATTAATCAATATCGCGAACGCTGGTTACTTCTCAGCTGACCGTACGATTGAAGAATACAATAATGATATTTGGCACTTAGACCAATAATTCTGTCTGTCAAATACTGAACACAGTTGCATAATCAAGAAGGGCCGAGTGGGAAAAAAATCCTGCTCGGTTTTCTTGTATCTTTGAGATAGGAGGTGGATAATGACGAAAAGGGTTTCATTTGCTCAAGGGCCCTATTTTTGCCACAAGTAGGACTGGAGGGTATATAAGTGAAAAAAGCATTAATTGTATGCGCAGGTGGGATGTCATCGTCACTAGTCGCAAAGAAGGCAATCGCACTATTTAAAACACATGGCACAGACATTGAGGTCGCTGCAACCTCCGTCTATGCCGGATAAAAGGCAATTGAAGACGATCAATTTGATTTGTACCTAGTCAGCCCGCAAACGAGGATGTATTTCGATAACTTAGCCAAATTGGCCCACCGGATGGCCAAACCTATTGTAAAAATCCCACCCCAAGCTTACGTACCACTACCCAAGCAAATGCAACTGTTGTCAGACCTGATAGAAGCACATATTTAAAGGTATGTGATAAGAACCAGAATGTATTTTCTGGTTTTTTATTGCATGTTAGCGTAAAATGGTTGCAATATATCGTAAGCGATTACATTTTTGGAGGCGGGCTAATGACAGCACAAGCACTATATTTAGGAATTGATATCGGCGGGAGGTGGAGAATGGATTGGTCTTACTTTTAGGAACCGGTGTTGGTGGTGGGATTGTCTTAAATGGCCAATTGCACCAAGGGAGTCATTTTCAAGCGGGCGAACTGTCCTACATGTTTGCTGCATCACGTGACATGACCTTAGAAAATACTATGGGTAGACGCGAATCTGCCGTTGTCTTTGTGAACAAATCAAGAGAGTTATTGGGATTAGCGCCTGGTGACGGTGAGGAAGTTTTCCAAGCCTTAGAAGAGAGGGGCAATCCTAAAGTTACTGCCTTATTCGAACAATTTTGCCAAGATATCGTTTATATCGTCCATACCCTTCAAATTTCTTTGAATCTTGACCGCGTTATTTTTGGCGGTGGAATCTCCGCTCAACCACTATTGTTAGAAGGAATCCAAAATAAATATAACGAAATAAGAGACCGTGTAGAATGGTTCAAAAATTCATTTGAACCGATTGGATTGGTTTGTGTAAATATGGTAGTGAAGCCAATTTGATTAGAGCAGTTTACCAATTATTGATAGAAGAGTAATAAAAAAACTACCGTTTCATCGGTAGTTTTTTTAATTTATTCAAATGTACCGAAACGAACAGCTTGTCCATTGTCGACCATGATTTCACCTTTGGCAATTACTGTATCGATATCAAGTGTTTCTTTGTCTAATAATAGGATATCAGCATCTTTGTTTACGGCAAGTTGTCCTTTGTGGTCAAGTTTTAACATTCTAGCAGGGTTAGATGTAACAGTTTGTAAGGCAATTTCTAGTGGAATCGTTTCTCTTTGAACGGCTTCTTGAATACCAATTAACAACGATCTAGCGCTAGCTACACCAATGCGTAGGAAATTACCATTCTCATCAAAGCTTGGTAAGCTACCTTGTCCGTCAGAAGTGAGCGTAATGCATTCAGGAGATAGACCTTCATCCAATACTTGGCGTAGAATGCGTCTAAATGGTACTTCTCCATCTAGTTCTGCCGTTTGGTCAGGATTTTCACTGGCAGTGACATCGAATGTACCACCTAATTTAGCGAAAGCAATTGCCTCATCTACTAACTCTTGGCTACGACCGATATGGGTTGGATAGAAGATGGTTGCTGGAATATCTGTTTCTTTTAATGCTTGGAAAATAAATTTTAATCTGTCTTTCCCAGGTCCAACATGGATATTTACAACGCCAGCTTTACCAGCGAGTAGACCTCCAACACGGGAATCGGCACAAGCATGGGCAAACTGTTCAAATGTAGGTGCGCCGTTACGGTGGTCTGAAATGGCTACTTCACCAATACCGATAGCCTTATCAATTACCATAATATCTTTAATAATTGAGTCGGTAACAGTTTCAATGGGTAGACGGTAGTTTCCTATATAAACATAAGTAGAAATACCTTCGATTTCTAATGCGTGTGCTTTAGATAGTAAGGCGACATCATCACGACCTACACCGTCGGTTCCAAGTAGACCAGCAACAGTTGTGACACCAGCAGTTGTTAAGTCTGTTAGTTTCACTTCAGGTGTACGGTTTTGGAAACCATTTTCACCACCACCGCCTAGTAAATGGAAGTGGGCATCAATAAAGCCAGGACTGGCTATTTTCCCAGTACCATCAATTTCTTCGATGGTTATACCAGTGATATTAGCCTCGATATGGTCTTCAATAGCGATAATGCGATGACCTTCTACTAAGATATCTTTTTGACCGATATGTGCGGGTGCATAGGTATCAACGTTACGAATAATTTTCATTGAGATACATCCTTTCTGAATTCTTTAACTGATCGATTGAATTTCTTTAAATGATTATTGGTAGCCAATAGCAATCGCTAGGAAGATAAAGGCTGTACCTAGTGCGAACAAGAATACTTGCATCTTGATCTGGAATTTAGCCCAGTCACTCCAATCAATTCTAGCTGCGGCTAAACAACCAACTAAACTAGCGGATACAGGTGTAAAGGCATCTACGAAACCTGAACCTAGTTGGAACGCTAAGACAGCTACTTGACGAGACACACCTATAATATCTGATAATGGTGCCATAATTGGCATTGTAAGGGCAGCTTGACCTGAATTTGATGTAACAACTAAGTTGAATAGACTTTGGAAAATATACATAAACCATGCACCAAAGATAGCAGGTACATGAGATAGGATATTCCCTACACCATATAAAATGGTATTTAAGGCAGAAAAAGTACCCGCATCTGAACCACCTAGAACTAGTAAAATTCCTTTTGCCATCCCAACGACAACAGCAGTTGGCGCTAAATCAGATACACCTTCAGTAAAAGCATAGGCGATATCATTAATTGTTAGATTATCTAGCTTAAAGATTAGTGCGGTAATCCCTGAAAGTAAGCCCATTACAAAGAACTGTGAAGCTAATTCTGGGATAGAAAATCCAAGCGACATCACACCATATACAATCCAGACTAAACCTAATAACATCTCAAGTAAAATGATTTTGTGTCCAAGTAAGAATGGTTTTTGACCTTGTTGATTTTGAGCTTGATCACTTCTAAAGAATGCGTCAGAGTGGAATGAAGGTGAAGCTTCAGGGTTGGCTTTAATTTTTCGAGCGTAGAGCAATAAGAAAGCACATGATAGCGTTGTGATAACTAACCACATAAAAATACGGAAACCAGCACCAGATAAGGCCGGTAAGCCTGCAATACCTTGGGCAATTGCAATTGAAAATGGACTCATCCATGAGGTTGCATTCCCGATTTGCGAAGCCACAAAAGTAATGGTTACGGCGGTAATTGAATCATAACCTAATGCTACACAGAATGGGGCGATAATCATTACGAATGGGATAACCTGTTCAGAGGCCCCAAAAGTTGCACCGGAAAAAGAGAAAATAAAGAATATTAAGGGTAGGGCAAGATGTTCAAAACCTTTGGCATTATTCACAAAGGCGTAAATACCTGCATCAATAGCACCAGTTTTCATGATAATACCGAATGATCCCCCAACTACTAAAAGTAGGGCCACGATACCAATTGCTGAACCATAACGGTCCCCGGTCACTAAACCTTCAAAAATATAATTCAAGAAACCAAAGCCATAGTGGTCATCGGTACCCCAAATACCAGCAGTTTTGTTTAAATTGATAGAGGTATCATAAATAGTGTCACCGTACATCTCATATAACTCTGATTCTTCTAATCCAATCTCAGATAGGGAATCTAATGAAAGATTGCTTGTATTTTCAAGCAAGTTATTTAATCCTTCGCTATCTACTTCTAAATCGGCTAGCGTTTCTGGCTGATTTGCTAAGCTATTTATGTTGTGGATTAATGTATCCTCTTTTAAGGGGTGCAAATACCGAAATGATCCTTGTTGTAAGACTACACGAGAGGCAGTTTCACCATTGCCGACCTCATATTGAATTTCTTCAGTCGTATATTTGCCGGCTGGTACAACAAATGTGAGTAACCAAGCACATAAGACGATGCCTAGTATAATAACGTATGTATGAGGCGTTTGAAACCTCGGCTTATTTGATGTCATAAGTCTCTCCTTTAAATATTAAATTTCCATTAAACTATATACCATTGGGAGAGAAATAACAACGTCATTGAGCGAAATAAGCGATTATCAGATGAATGTGAAAGGTGAGGTAATCATACCCAAAGTATGCTATGTTGAGAATTTTATTCATATACAAAAAAACCACCTACCGTTGGGAGTCGGTAGGTGGTTTACTTTATAATCTTTCGTTTGGGAGGAGAAAGATTTATGAAGAAAAGTTTTTATATTGGGTATGCTTATATAATAGCTCGGACCTTTGAATTTCTCGTGAAGATTTGAGATAAAATATTGAAGAAAATGTGAAGAATTTATTTTCCATATATTTGCTATCATTCATTTGCACTAGGAATACTTGCAAAAAAAGTTAACTGAAGCATAGCTCTTTTAAAGGAGCTAAAATGATAGTGGATCAGCAAGGCAATAAAAACCCAGGTCACAAAAAGGTAATTCTTGATAATTTGATGCATCATTTTGTAGAAATTATAACTAGAAGATTATTTGTTCAATTTTTTTGAACTTTTTTCAGAAATATTATTGACTTCTCTGCTATCAGATGATATTCTTATCTAGTCGTCAGTTGATGACACAAAAAACACGCGGAAATAGCTCAGTGGTAGAGCACCACCTTGCCAAGGTGGGGGTCGCGGGTTCGAACCCCGTTTTCCGCTTTGTCTGCAAAGGCAAAATATTTAAATACTTTTATAATATGCCGGGGTGGCGGAACAGGCAGACGCACAGGACTTAAAATCCTGCGAGGGTTAACCTCGTACCGGTTCGACCCCGGTCCTCGGCATTTTATATTTATGCACCCATGGCTCAACTGGATAGAGTACCTGACTACGAATCAGGCGGTTGCAGGTTCGAATCCTGCTGGGTGCATGTTTATTTTTTTGATAACGGGAAATAGCTCAGCTTGGTAGAGCACTTGGTTTGGGACCAAGGGGTCGCAGGTTCGAATCCTGTTTTCCCGACTAATGGGGTAGCTCAATAGGGCTATCTTTTTGTTTATTTTTAAATTTGGTGTATTTTTAAAAAGGTGCGAGACATGGCGTTCAGACAGGAGTGGGATTAACCTTCCTGTCTTGGCGTCGATGCTTGCGCCTTTTTTCATTTTCTGTATCTGTAATAGTACTTTTGGCCTATGATTCTACCTTATAAAAAGTTTACAATAAAAATTGAAGAAATAGGTTATACTAAAGGTGATTAAAATTTCAGACAATAGTGTAGACTATTGAGGGGAGACTGGCTATGGACATGCATCGTAAACAATTCGTACAACGATTGATTCATTTACTGAATGTTGTGGGTACGGTTGCTACTGTAATCTTTATTGTTTGGGCATGGCGGAATGGTTTGTTGATAGATAAGGTGGCCTTTTTAAGGTTTATGGGCCACTTTGGGATTGCCGCACCGCTGATGTTTGTGGTGATTCAATTTATCCAAACGGTTGTGCCCGTCATACCTGGTTCGATTACCATCCCCCTTGGCGTATACATGTTTGGGGATGTCTGGGGCTTTATTTGGAACCTAATGCCCATTTTCCTAGGGTCCATATTCAACTTCTACTTAGCCCGCAAGTATGGCCGAAGTTTGGTCCATATGCTAGTGGGAGATAAGTACTATAATAAGGCCTTAAGTTGGCTGGATGACCGGTCGGGCTTTAAACGGGTCTTGATTTTAGGTTTGATTTTGCCCTTTATGCCGGCTGATGTGATTTGCTATGTGGCTGGTTTAACCAATTTGTCTCTGTCGCGTTTCGTTCAAGTCTTAGCAGTAGGGAAACCCATTACCATTTTGATTTACTCCTATTCAACTATCTTCTTAGTTGATCTAGTGAGTAAGTGGATATAGGAGTCTATGTATGATGAAAATTTTATTGCACAGTGATATGAAGAAATCGATTCAACAAAGTGGGGTAGGACGCGCCCAGTTGCACCAGGAAATGGCCCTTGAATCTGCAGGCATCGCCTATACAACCAATTACAAGGATGACTTCGACATGGTTCATATCAACACCGTCTTTCCGCATTCCCTTGTTGTTGCCAGAAAGGCAAAAGCCGCTGGTAAACCTGTCATCTACCATGCCCACTCAACTATGGAAGATTTCAAGAATTCCTACACCTTTTCTAACCAAGCGTCACTCGGTTTTAAATACTGGCTCAACACCTGCTACAACTCGGCAGACCTGATCCTGACGCCAAGTCAGTATGCTAAAAACTTGCTTGAAAAATATGATATCGATAAACCAATCCATGTCATTTCAAACGGGATTGACCTAGCTTATTGGCAAGCTAGCCAAGAAGAAGTGGCCAACATGCGGGCGCGGTTTAACCTACGTCCAGACCAGAAAGTAGCCATTTCAGTGGGTCTACAAATTGAGCGTAAGGGGATTATCGAATTTGTCGAGTTGGCCAAGCAAATGCCTGAGGTTACATTTATTTGGTTTGGTTATTCAAATCCTTATGCCTTGCCTAAAGATGTTAAAAAAGCCATCGCCACCAAGTTACCGAATTTGATTTTTGCCGGCTATATCCCGCGTGACCAGGTTCGCGTGGCCTACCAAATGGCAGATGTCTATTTATTCATGACGCACGAGGAAACAGAAGGGATCGTCTTACTTGAGGCATTAGCTAGCAAGGTGAATACGATTGTATCTGATTTACCTGTTTTTGATTATTTAAAAGCCGGCCGTGATGTTTATAAAGCGAACTCACTTGAAGATTTTAAAGTGCAATTGCAAGGTCTTTTAGACGGTGATTTAGCCAGTTTGAGTAAAAATGGTTACCAACAAGCCAGTTTAAAAAGTATTCAAAATATTGGTCAACAGTATATTTATGAGTACCAATATGCCGGTGCCTGTCAGCTTGGAAAGCAAAGCGATAAGAAACTCAGCAAAATCCTTTCTTCAACTTTTAAAATATATTGACAAAATCTACTAAAAAATTTTAGACAAATTGACGGTTCAGTCTAACTTCAGACTTGGGTCGTCTTTTTTCGTAATATGTGCTTTTAAGGCCGCTATTTGTTATCATATGAAAATGATTGAAAAGGGGATAGATATGAAAGCAATTGGATTTGATTTAGACGATACCTTGTACAACCGATTAACCATCTATGAGGAAACCTACCGAGATATGCAGGCGACAGACCACCATCTAGACGTTGATTTTGAAACATTCAATCAAGTCTACGCTGAATTTTCCGAGCAAGAATATCAAGCCTTTATGGCTGGTGAAAAGACAGAAGCTGCCTTCAAAAATGACCGGGTCATTGAGACATACGCCCATTTCGGTCATGCGATTGACCAAGCAACTGCTAAAGAATTCAACCAACTGAAAAATCACTATCAAGAACAATTAAGTTTGAGCGAAGACTTAGTAGCCTTGATGGAAGCAGCCTTATCTAAGGGGATGGCCTTATTTGTCTTAACCAACGGGACGACAGAGGCTCAAATCGACAAATTGACCAACCTAGGCGTCGACCAATTAATCGACCGAGACAAATGGTATATTTCAGAAAGTATGGGCGGGTCAAAACCTCAACGCAAGGTATTCGACGCCATTGCTGCTGATTTAAATGTAGCGCCTCAAGAAATCCTATTCGTTGGTGACGACTATCAAAACGACATCGAAGGGGCCATTCAAGCCGGATGGCAAGCCATTCACTACAGTAAAACAGAAGTCCCAAACACAGTAGCCACCTGCACAACAGACGACTTCCTAGAAATGCGGACTTTGTTAGGGAATTTATAAAAAACCTTCCTGTTATGTCAGCTATCTTGATATGAGTGAGGGATTTTGGTAGGAAATCTATCGAATGAAACAAAATATTTTTTAATTTATCATAAAAACAAAAATTGATGTAATCGATTCAATATTTTAAAAAGTCAGCAAAAGCCTATTATTTTGTTGGCTTTTTTATTTGGCATCTAATAAAACATAACTATCATACAATGTAAGATAATCTAACACGTTTTGTACTTTTACGGAAATTTCATTGACAATTGATTGTATTTGGCACATGATAAAACACATATAAAATGATGAGAAAGTAAGAGGTGTTTTTTAATGGTTGCATTTATGGGGTACGCCCTGATTGTTATTTTCATGTTTGTTATTATGCGTAGGAAGATGTCACCCTTCATTGGTTTGGTGTTCTTGCCACTGTTATGGGCGATAATTGGACAAGTCTTTGGTTTGTGGCAGATTGATATCGGTCAAGCGGCTATGGATGGCTTGGGGACTACGTCCTCTACCGGGATTATGTTATTCTTCGCAATATACATGTTTACCATCATGATTGATGCAGGTTTATTCGATCCCTTGTCTAACGCGATGATTCGTTTTGCCAA
The DNA here is from genome assembly GCF_002083135.2 of Aerococcus viridans. NCBI lineage: Bacteria > Bacillati > Bacillota > Bacilli > Lactobacillales > Aerococcaceae > Aerococcus > Aerococcus viridans. The sequence continues at coordinate 986,233 of NZ_NBTM02000001.1, forward strand.
AGGGGACCCCTTAAAAGTGGCCTTGGCAACTGTTGCCTTAACTGCTGCTGTTTCCTTAAACGGTGACGGGACGGCGACCATGATCATTGTCTGTACCGCTATGGTGCCAATTTACAAGAAACTAAATATGTCCATGTTGAACCTGGCTGTTTTAACCATGACGTCACACTCAATTGTTAACTTACTGCCTTGGGGTGGGCCAACTGCCCGTGCTATCGCAGTTATGGGGGTTGAAACCAATGATGTTATGCGTGGTTTAGTGCCGATGATGGTAGCTGGTTTGATTTATATGTTTATTATCGCTTGGACTTTTGGTTTACAAGAACGGAAGACGCTTGGTGTGGTCAACTTGTCTGAACAAGAAATGCAGGCCATGATGGTCATCGACGACCCAGAAACACTGGGATTACGTCGTCCTAAAAATGTCTGGATCAACTTAATTATCGTCCTTGTGGCCATTGCCTTATTGGTTGAAGGGTCTGTGCCTTCAGCGATTATCTTTATGTTAGGGACTGTAATCACCTTACTAGTCAACTATCCTAATCCTAAAGACCAAAAAGCGCGAATTGACAGCAACGCATCTGAAGCCAACCAGGTAGTTATGACCGTATTTGGTGCTGGTATCTTCATGGGGATTTTAAACGCGACCGGTATGTCAGATGCCATCGCTACTTCCTTAATCGCTATCATTCCTGAGTCATTAAGTGGTTTTTACGGTCTAATCGTAGCCATTATTTCAGCGCCAGGTACTTATTTCCTACATAACGATGCCTTCTACTACGGCATGATGCCTATCTTGTCAGAAGCCGGCTATGCTTACGGATTTACCCCATTGCAACTGACATTTGCGTCTCTAATCGGTCAATCTTTCCACTTGTTCAGCCCCCTTGTACCTTTCTCATACGTACTACTTGGTTTAACAGGCGTGGAATGGGGCGACTGGCAGAAAAAAGGTTTGGTCGTGTCACTTGGGATTTTCATTATCTACGTGATTACTGCTGCCATCTTTGGTTTATTACCTATTTTCCAATAATGACGGATCAATTAAAGCTATTATATTATCGACTTTAAAAAGGAGTGGACTGAATGACGAACATACATACAATCGCCTTAATTCCTGGAGACGGGATTGGGAAAGAAATTACAGAAGCCGTTAAAGAGGTGGGCAATGCCCTAGGAAGTCCAATTGCCTGGGATGAAGTGGTCGCTGGCCAAGACGCCATTGATGCCACGGGTGAACTGATCCCCAAAGCCGTTTACGACGCTATCGATACCCACAAGGTTGCCTTAAAAGGGCCCGTCGCAACGCCAATTGGTGAGGGTTTCAGATCGGTCAATGTATCGCTTAGAAAACATTATCAATTACATACAAACATCCGCCCGATCCGCATACTAGGGCAAATTCCAGCCCTACACCGGGATGTGGATATCGTCTTATTCCGGGAGAATACAGAAGATTTATACGCGGGTGTGGAAGAGCAAATTTCACCTGACGAAGCTCATTCCATCAAAATCATTACTAGACAGGCAACAGAACGGATTGTTACAGCAGCCTTTGAGTATGCTGTAGCTAATGACCGGAAAAAGGTCGCTATCGTCACTAAAGCCAACATTATGAAACTATCGGACGGATTATTCCTAAAAGTGGCTCGTGAAATTGCCGCTAAATATCCGCAAATTGAAGCGACAGAAGTGTTAGTCGACAATATGGCCATGCAATTGGTTATGCGTCCTCAACAATACGATGTGGTCGTCACCGAAAACTTATACGGAGATATTTTATCTGACCTAATGGCCGGTTTAATCGGTGGGTTAGGATTGGTTCCAGGTGCCAATCTGGGCGACGACGTGGCGATATTTGAGGCCGTTCATGGATCAGCACCAGATATTGCTGGTCAAGGTATTGCCAACCCGACAGCCATCTTATTGGCCTTTGCGGACCTACTAGACCATATTAGTTTACAGACGGATGCCACTCGTTTGCGTGACGCCTTGGATACAGTTCTGTCTGACGCTAGTAACTTTACCCGAGACTTAGGTGGCGAATTAACAACAGCAGCCTTCACCGACAAGGTTATCGCAGCCTTAGCATAAGGCTTGGCGCCTTAAAACCGTCAAATGATTTTTATTTGAAAAAATGCGACAAGCGCACTTCAACTTGAGGGTAGCGTAGAGGAGTTTACCAGCAATTCCTTTGCGTTGCCTTTTTGTTATATAAATATGATATATTTCAATTTTTTTTACAGCGTATAACGCTCCTTAAGATATGTCTTCAAATCAGGTTTCAAAAGCCAAACTCTTCCGACACACCTCCAATTACTAAGCTTTTGAATTGACTATTTAACGTCGGTTATCGTATGATATGGTTAATTAGTCAAAGTTAGTCAAAATAAGAATCAGACTTGAGGTGATGAATATGAAAAATAAAAATATGTCTGATATTATTGAATCTTATTTAAAGCAAATCTTACAACAAGAAGAACATGTTGAGATTAGTCGTAGTGAAATCGCAGACCAATTTCAATGTGTCCCATCCCAAATTAATTACGTGATTAACACGCGGTTTACCCCGCAAAAGGGTTATCTTGTAGAAAGTAAACGTGGTGGGGGCGGATATATCCGCATTATGAAACTGGAAATTGTCGAAGAGGCTGAGTTAATCGATGCCATGGTCGACCTTGTCCATCAAAAAACAAGCTTACGTGATGCAACTGCCATCATTCAAAATTTATTAGTTAACGAGATTGTTACCGAAAATGAAGCGCAAATCATGCACTCAGCGGTCGACAAGGATGCCCTAGGGAAAATTGTCAATGCTGATGAAGTCCGGTCATTAATTTTAAGATCGATGCTTGTGAAGCTGAAATATAGGTAACCAGATAGGAGGACCTTATGAACGAAATTTATACAGAGAAAGCAAAACAGGCCTTATTGTACGCCGCTGAAGAAGCCAAACAATTTCGTCATAAAGCCATTGGAACAGAACATTTGTTGCTAGGACTTTACCGTGAGCCCGAGGGTGTTGCGCATAACGTGTTAGTTGACCACTTGCCAAGTTACGAGGCTGTGAAAGAAGAAGTTGAATTTGTCATCGGATACGGTAAGGATGAAGTCCAAGACCGTCCCATAGACTTGAATCGCGTGGTGTATTCACCGCGTTCAAGAAAAGTCTTATATATTGCGGGTGAAGAAGCACAACGTCAACAAGTCACTTTAGTTGGGACAGAGCATATTTTGCTGTCTCTAATTGCAGACCAAGTATTAGCTGTTCGAATTCTGAAAAATTTGGACGTGGATATCGAGAAATTACGTAAAGACATCTACCGTTCAATTGGCCAGCGTCCACCAGTGCGCAACCGCAGCAATGAGAATAACAACAAACCATCAAACCACGGTAGCAAACTCCCACAAAGTACGACGCCAACCTTAGACTCTTTAACCAGAGACCTAACTGAGCAAGCACGTAACGGACAATTAGACTCAGTGATTGGCCGTAAGAAAGAGTTACGCCGCATCATGCAAGTCCTTAGCCGTCGAACTAAAAATAACCCTGTATTAGTAGGAGAACCAGGTGTTGGTAAAACAGCCATCGCTGAAGCGGTTGCCATCGCAGTTGCGAACAACGATGTCGTATCGACCTTAGCCGACAAACGTGTCTTATCTCTTGATGTCGGGTCCCTTGTTGCAGGGACTAAATACCGCGGGGAATTCGAAGACCGGGTGAAAAACTTACTTGAAGAAACGGAAAAAGCTGGTAATGTCATCTTATTTATTGATGAGTTGCATAGTTTAATCGGTGCCGGTGCAGCAGAAGGGGCCATTGATGCTTCTAACCTGATGAAACCAGCCTTAGCCCGTGGTCACCTACAAGTGATTGGTGCTACAACCTTAAATGAATACCAAAAATACATCGAAAAAGATGCCGCTTTAGAACGTCGTTTCGCCAAAGTCCTAGTTGATGAACCAAGCGAAGCAGATGCTATCGAAATTCTAAAAGGAATCCGGAAAGATTATGAAAAATTCCATCGAGTGACTATTAAAGATGAGGCCATTGAAGCCGCAGTACGATTAGGAAATCGTTATATTGCTGATCGTTTCTTACCAGATAAAGCCATTGATATTATGGATGAAGCTGCAGCCACAGCTCGTTTAGACAACGGCGATAAAGATGCCACCCAAGAAACAATTGTTGGTATCCGCAAGCAATTAACAGACTTAGAAGACTTGAAGAAACACTATGTGAATACCCAAGAATTCGAAAAAGCTGCTGGCGTCCACCAACAACAGCAACGCTTAAGTCAAGAATTGTTCAACTTACAAAACAACCCGCAAGTTGTTTCAGATGAGCCGTTCGATCTTGAAATCGATAGCCAAAATGTAGCGGATATCGTTGCAATGTGGACAGGTGTGCCAATGCAACAATTAACCCAAAGTGAAAATCAACAGTTAATCAAACTAGAAGACCACTTACACAAACGTGTCAAGGGTCAAGATGAAGCCGTTAAGAGCGTGGCTCGTGCCATCCGTCGTGCCCGTTCAGGGATTAAGGATCCAAACCGTCCAATTGGTTCATTTATGTTTCTTGGCCCAACAGGTGTTGGTAAAACTGAATTAGCTAAAGCCCTAGCAGGTGAAATGTTTGGTTCAGACAACAATATCATCCGTTTAGATATGTCTGAATACATGGAAAAATACTCAACAAGTCGAATGATTGGTTCAGCACCAGGTTACGTCGGCTACGATGAAGGTGGTCAGTTGACTGAACAAGTTCGTCAACACCCATATTCAGTGGTACTATTCGATGAGATTGAAAAAGCCCACCCGGATGTCTTCAATATGCTACTGCAAGTCTTAGATGATGGTTATATTACAGACTCTAAAGGCCGTAAAGTAGACTTCCGTAACACAGTCATGATCATGACGTCTAACTTGGGGGCAACTGCCATCCGTGACGATAAAAACGTCGGATTCGGTGCCAAACAAGCCACAGATAGTTATGAAGAAATGGACAGCCGTATCCGTAAAGAATTGAAGTCTGCCTTCAGACCAGAATTCTTAAACCGTGTGGATGAAATCATCGTCTTCCATACATTAGCGGAAGAGCAAATCGTTGAAATCGTACAGAAATTTACTACGGCTCTAACTAAACTATTAGCAGAGCAAGGTGTGAAACTACGTGTGACACAAGGCGCTAATAAAGAAATTGCAAGTAAAGGCTTTGATAAAGAGTACGGTGCCCGTCCATTACGCCGTGTAATCCAACAAAAAGTTGAAGACCCAATCGCTGAAATGTTGATTGCTGATAAAATCAGCGAAGGCGACGTTGTCACAGTCGGTGCTCGCCAAGGTGAATTATACATCCGTGTAAAACACCCAGATGGCCAAGAAGAAAGCAACGACGTCAAAGACTTGATTAGTGCAGGTCAATAAGCTTGGCTCTTCGTCAAATAGGACTGATGAGTAATATCTGCCAGGTAATCATTAGATTGCCTGGTTTTTTATATACTCTTTTCCATTATTCATTTTCATCTTTATACTATGCTTTCAGAGCAGCCCTTAGGCTGCTTGTACTACCGGTATTTCATTTAGATATAGCTTGTTCGTCATTAATATTCTAGTTCTAAAATTTTGGAAGTTTCGGTATCCATAGGCTATCCGTTTTAAGACCTTAATTTTATTATTCAAACCTTCTATTCGGCCATTCGTTAAGTGTTTATATTTAAAAGTATGCCCAATATATCTTTGAAGTTTGATAAATGTACGCAACACTCGTCTTAGTCCGCTTGGTAAATTAACTAACTTGGACTGCGCTAACTGAGCTTTAAATGCTTCAGAATCATTCTCTTGGAGCGACTCACGCAAGTTATGGATAAGATTATAGGTGTCTTTTAATAATGGATTCTTGTCCAGTAAATAATCTAAAATACCACCGGTATTCGTAAGCCAATCGAATAACTTGAATGATTGATAATCCCATGAGCTTAGGCTTTCTCGGGGCATTAAGAATAGTCGCCAATATCTTTTATATTTGTTGTACAATCTATGGTCTGGAATTCTAAAGGCATTCATTACTTCAATACGTAACTTATTCAATTCTCGATTTAACGCTTGAACTAAGTGGAAGCGATCAATAATAATTTTGGCATTGGGAAATACCTCTCTAACGACTTCCATATAAGGCATGTACATGTCCATTGTAACTGTTTGAACTTTCTGACGAGTTTTCAACGGATAGGCAAAAAAGTAATCACGTAGCTTGAATTTTCTGCGATCTCCTAGCACATCTACAATACGTGAATCCGTATTATCTATAAAGACAAAGCTCATATTTCCTTCGGCATGCTTTACACCTTTGAATTCATCGAAAGCAATATGCTCAGGTAACGCATCGAAGATGCTAGGTTTAAGGTCTTTACCAGCACCATTAATTACCCGTTGAACTGTATGATCAGAAACGTTGCATGTCTCTGCGATATGTTTAAGTGTCAACGCATTGGTAGCAAAGTCTAATACCATCCGTTTAACGCGCTTAGAAATAAAACAGTTATCACCGACTATCTCTGATTTAGCAGTGAAGTAGCTATTACATTCTCTACAGTGATATCGTTGTTTTCGTAATTCAAGGTAGGCAGGTAACCCTGATATCTTTGTTAGCGTGATTCTTGATTTTTTAGATCCATTCTTAACGATACTATTTCCTTGTTTAGCGCAGCCGCAGGCTGGACAATACTGAGGATTTACATCTAACCTGCCGAAATAAATCAGTGACTTTACATTCTTAACTGTCATTTCTTCAACTTTATCTTCGAAAATTATATTTTCATCTTTCAATTGCAACGTGGTATTGATAAACTTATTCATACGGGGAATCTCCTATCTTATCATGGTTGTCGTTAACTTTATGATAATGGAGATTCTTCTTTTTTTGTAAAAAAAATAGAACCAATGACTTTCTTTAAAAAGTCATCAGTCCTATATATTGTAGAGCCATAAGCTTTCACAATAAGTCGTATGAAGCGGACTGTCATGTTGATACAGTCCGCTTTTTTCATTTACTTTGGCATATCTCTTAATTGTGGTGAATTAGGGGCAGCCACCAAAAAGGTATGATATTTAGCCTAAATCACTGCCTTGACTAGTAGACATATTATTTTCTCTGGTATATTAGATATGCTATAATGTATACAATAATTATGGGGAGTGATATCATGGAACAATCAACTAAAAAAGGTTTAATTGCTTTAGGTGCAATTGCTGCAATCGCAGGTATTGCCGCTGTCGCATTATATCAAGAAGATAAAAACTCAGTAGTCAGTGATTTCATCGATGATGCTGGTCGCCAATTACGCCATACAGGTCGTGACTTAGCTCGTCGTGCTAATGATGTATCATTTTTACCAAACCGCTCATTGGGTGATCGTGTAAAAGATTCAGCAGCAGATGCTTACGATTATGCTGTAGGCCAAGCAAAATCATTTACAAAATAAATCGAAAATAAATGCCTCCAATTGCTATGCTTAATAGTGGTTGGGGGTATTTTTTATTTTATCCAGAATGACATTAGCAGTTGAAACTGGTACACTTATGAATATGAGATTTTAAAAAGAAGGGTGAAATAATGATGAGAATTGGTTACCAAGGCATACCGGGGGCTTATAGCGAGGCAGCAACGATTGCTTTTGTGCGCGAACAGTTGCATGTTGAGATTGATGATGAACGTTTGGAAATTATTTCCTATGATGACTTCCAACCTATGGTAGATGACTTAGTGGCTGAAAAAGTAGACCGAATTGTCATGCCAATTGAGAATTCGACAACAGGATTAATTGCTCGAACAATGGATATTATCCGTTACCAACCCGTCCTAGCAAAATATGAACATTACCAACCGGTGAACCATGTCTTATGGGGATTGCCTGGTGCTGATATTCATCAAGTGACGAAAGTTTACTCTCATCCAGAAGCCCTGTCACAGTGTAAATTATTATTTGACCGCTATCCCAATATGGAACCTGTAGCTTATATTGATACCGCTGTTTCAGCGGAATATATTGTCCAGGAGGATGACCCTACTATCGCAGCGATTGCCAGCCCTCGTGCGGGTGAATTGCACGGTTTACAAGCTCTAGAACCAGCAGCATACGATGAATCAGGGAATATGACGCGATTTTTAGTCTTTGAACGATATGACAATATCGATATGACCAATACCCATGAAAAAATCATGTTGTATATTGAAACTCCGCATGAACCAGGTGCTTTGGCCAAGTTACTACAGGTATTAGATGTTTACCGGATCAACTTGGACGGATTGAATGCCCGTCCAATTCCGATGAAACCCTTCCGTTACGGCTTCTTTATTGAAGCAGACCCAAGCAATATGATTGGGGATTTAGAGTCATTGGAGAAAATCTTAAAAGCATTATCAACCCATATTCAAGTGGTAGCGCAATTTAAACAAAATCGTTAGATTAACGATACGAGTTCCTTTTTCCAAAAGAATATTATTATAAAATAAACCGCTTACATGATACAATGAACTTGTATAGTCAGATAGGATATAGGAGGAATTTTCATGGATAAACGTAAGGTAATTATTGATACGGACCCAGGAATTGACGATGCAGCGGCTTTGATGACGGCTTTATCGGACGATAGCTTGGAAATTTTAGGTTTCACTACGGTTGCAGGGAATAAGGGATTGGATATGACCACCACGAATGCGGTTCGGGTATCTACTTATTTCGATGGTCGCGTGAAGATTTATCCGGGGGCTGACAACGATTATACCTCTTTAAAAGACAATAAACCACCAAGAGAGAATGCAACTGGGAATATTCACGGATCAAACGGAATGGGCGGCGTTGATTTCCCCTATGATGAAAGTTTAATTCAAGACCAGCACGCAGTTGACTTCATTCTTGAGCAAGTTAAAGCACATCCTGGTGAAATCGATTTGATTACCTTAGGACCACTAACGAATATTGCTTTGGCCGTTGAAAAAGATTTAGCGACCATGAAACAAGTCCGATCAATCATGTCTATGGGCGGGGCTGCTTTTGACGGGAACACCAACCCAGTAGCGGAATTTAACTACTGGTTTGACCCAGTTTCAGTCGATATCGTCTATCAAGCCTTGGGTGAATCTGTTCCGATTACAATGGTTGGTTTAGACGTGACGAGACCGTCCCTCTTGGATATGAACGACTTAGAATTTATCCGTCAAGCAGGCGGTGAACTAGGCAGCATGATCCGTGAAATGTTTGATGATTATGTCCTCAATTCATTTGAAAATGAAGGCAAAATTGGAATCGTTATCCATGACCTCGTAGCAGTTGTCGGTTATCTACATCCAGAGATCCTAACTGAGGTTTACCATACTAATTTAGTTATTGAAACTAAAGGTGAATATACATATGGGCAAACGGTCATCGACTTTGAAGAACGAACAGACAGACCAAAGAACGTCTATATCGCAATGGACATTGATCTTGAAGCCTATAAAGGCCATGTTATCTCAACCCTATTCGGTGAAGACAAGTACGATCAATACCTAGAGATGCTGGATTAACTTCCAGCGAAAAGGACACACAAAATGAAGCTAGATAAGTAGGTGACGGAAATGTACAAGTTCGAATTTATTTCCGCTGATATTCAAAATAAAATCCACCAGGGCATCTACCCTGTAGGAAGGTTACTTCCCAGTGAAAATGACCTGGCCAAGACTTACGACGTATCGCGCGAAACCATTCGAAAAGCGCAGAAAAAATTGGAAGACACCGGTTTTATCCAGAAGAAACAAGGTAAAGGGGCTATCGTCCTAGACTTTGCCCGTTTTTCTTTTCCTATATCCGGTTTAACTTCCTACAAGGAATTGCAAGAAACCCAACACTTCCAAACTGCAACCCAAGTTTTGAGTAATAAACGGGTAGCGGCACCTGACTTTCTCGTCGGTGAAGACGGTGTTGAAGCGGACGAACCTTTCATCCACCTGATTCGGGCCCGTGAAATGGAAGGGGAAACGGTCATTGTTGACCACGACTACCTCCGCGTATCCGTTGTCCAAGATGGGGTACCAGATGAAATTGCGGAAGTATCTATTTATCAATACTTTGAACAAGAACTGGACTTACAAATATCCTTTGCCAATAAGGAAATTGTGGCCAAAAAGGCGGATGATATAGATCAAAAAGAAATGGCCATTGGCCCGGATGACTATATTATTCAAGTCAACAGCCATGTTTACTTAGAAGATGCCACCTTTTTCCAATACACTTCATCCCACCACCGTATTGATAAATTTCGATTTGCAGAATTTGCACGGCGAACAGGTCATTAATCAATAGGATTGTATTTTCATAATTAATAAAGTGTCCTCGATTAGCCGTTGTGGTGAAGTTGAGGGCACTTTTTCTTTCATTTCTAGGTATTGGATTTTTAGTTATGACAAAGAAAATGGTATTTTTTACTGGTACAATAAAGAAAAGGGAGCGATTTTATGTTGAAAAGATACGCAATATTGTTGGTGACAAGTATTTTAGTGTCTGGGTGTGCATATACAAGTAATAATGAGCAAGATGCAAATACAGCATCTACTGCCAATGACAGTTCAGTAATCTCTTCAAGTGATGATCAAGCAAGCGGTCAATCGGTTAGTACAAGTGATGAGAATACCGGTGATCTAAACATTGAGCCTATTACGCTAAATGAGATTGAAGAAAAAATTGCAACAGGGGATAGTTTCTTTGTTTTTCTACCAGGTGCTTCAGATGAAGAGAATACTCGACTTGAACAGACGATTTCAGAAACCTATGACATGATTGGTGACCAACTTACCGATGTTTATCCTGAAGGTGAAGGCTATACCTATAAGCTTGATTCAACTGAAAATACAGATGAATATGATAAGTTTCTAACCGACTATCAGCTAGAAGATCATCCAGCACTCATATACATCGAAGGACAAATCTATACCACTGTTATGAATGAGATTGATGTTGATACGAGTAAAGAAGACATTAGTCGTTTTATAGCCTTTCCTTATGATGAGGATGATATGACGACTGCACCAGATACTAAAATAGATGAGAGTGAAAATTAAGCAAGCCAAATCAAGTGATTATTTTAGGAGGCGCATTATATGGAGCCAAAACGTGTACTCAAATAGCGTATGTAACATTAACCTTGTAACGAGCATCGCTGCACAAGTTTTTGGAGAGTTGGTGAACCTCAGTAGGTAAGAGTAAGTGGCGAAGATAGAAATATGGAGAACAATTCACTTGAATTAGCAGTGAAAATGCTTGTCTTTATATTCGTGGATGCTTTTCATGCTAAACCGAGAGGGCAAAAGCAAACTAGTAGAAGGTTTAACAAATTGACTCAAGGATATCCCTGAATAAATGACAAATTAAACCATTTTAATGAGGCTTTATTCCGATTGCAAGTTTTAAATTTTGTAATAGCTATAGTTGTGGCTGCTTATTGTGCAACAGCAAAAATTTCTACACAGAATAAATATTAGACGCAATTATTGGTTCGATAATAGCCCTAGCTACAACTAATTTATTTTTGAAGCCGAAAAATAGCTAGTTAGGTCTATTAGTATTTAAATAATATGTGGCCTAAAAATGAGGATAATATAAAAATAGGTGAGTAGTTTGTGCTACACACCTATTTTTTGCTTATCAAGTATTTTGATAAGATTATTTCGATAAGAATGCGACTGTTTCATAAGGGCCTAGATTGAATGAGGTAGTCATTTTTTCTATTTTCCCATTACCCAATAATTTCTCATAGTCACGAGTTAAATCAACACTTTCAGGTAGGTCAACTTGACTGGTACCTGGGTAGAAGTGTGAGAAGACATACAAGATTTGGTCGCCATAAGTCCGGTAGTAAGCCAATACTTCTGGGTGGTCAGCCAATAATTCGTGGTAAGCACCGTCTTGGATGATAGGTAGTTTATGACGTAAGGCAATTAACTTTTGGTAGTAAGGGAATATTTTACCGTTCTCTAATTCCTTCGCAACATTGATGTCCTTGTAATTGTCGGCAACTTTTAACCATGGTGTACCGGTAGTGAAACCGGCATTTTCTGAATCATCCCATTGCATTGGGGTCCGGCTAGTATCGCGGGACTTAAATTTAATAATTTCCATTGCTTCTTCTTCTGAAACACCTTTATCTAATAAGATTTGGTAGTTGTTGAAGGTTTCGATATCGTTGTAGTCGTTGATGTCGTCGAAATCTGGGTTGGTCATACCAATTTCTTCCCCTTCAAAGATGTAGGGGGTACCGCGCATCATGTGAATAGTTTGGGCAAGCATGGTAGTTGTTTCGTATGGATAGTTTTCGGTGTCGCCGAAACGAGAGTTAGCGCGTGGTTGGTCATGGTTGTTCCAGAATAGGGCATTCCACCCGTTGCCATCTGACATGCCTTTTTGCCATTCGTTTAAAATGTCTTTTAAAGATTGGAAGTCGAAATCAACTTTAGACCATTTCTCGCCGTCTTTGTAATCGACTTTTAAATGGTGGAAGGAGAAGATCATGGCTAATTTCTCTTCATCAGGATTGGTATAGCGGACACCATCTTCAACTGTGGTAGAAGACATTTCACCCACTGTGACAAAGCCTTCAATATCGCCAAAGGTAGATTGGGCCATTTCTCGAATCCAAGCGTGTGAATTTTCTGTATCTGTATACAAACGTTTCTCTTGGGTAGAACTTGGGCCGCCAGTAGAGTCTTCTAGGACCTCGCTCTTACCAATTACGTTCATAACGTCGAAGCGGATACCGGAAACCCCCTTATCGATCCAGAAGCGGATAACATCGAATAGGGCTTCGCGCACTTTTGGATTATGCCAATTTAGGTCAGCCTGGGTCACGTCGAAGAGGTGCATATAGTAATTGTCAGTGTCGCCAAATGGTTCCCAAGCAGGGCCACCGAATTTAGATTCCCAGTTGGTTGGCAGAGACCCGTCTTCTTGAGCGGGACGAATGTAATAGAAGTCTTGGTAGTATTCTTCGCCAGCTAGGGCCTTTTGGAACCACTTGTGTTCAGTAGAAGAGTGGTTTAAGGGCATGTCTAACATCAGGTCGATGCCACGTTTTTTTCCTTCGCGGGCTAATTCTTCAAAGTCGTCCATAGTCCCAAATCGTGGGTCAATGGCTGTGTAGTCTGAAATGTCATAACCGTTGTCATTTTGTGGCGATGGGTAGAAGGGGTTCATCCAAATCATGTCGATACCTAGTGTTTCCAGGTAGTCTAATTTTTCAATGATTCCTCTAAGATCACCAAAACCGTCCCCATCTGTGTCGTTAAAAGACTTTGGATAAATTTGATAAATTACCTTTTTCCCTAAATCATTTGTCATTGTGTCTTCCTCCTTTTTAGAAAAAAGCTCGCCAATGGGCATCCAAGGCGAGCGTGAAACTTGAATCTATCTGGCTAATGCTAGAACTTAATATTGAAATCGATTTTGTTATTAGCTAGGAAACCAGTTTTCTTAAATACAATTGTCAATGCGAATGGTACAACGATCGCGATGGCCATAGCTAGTAAGAACCAACCCCAGTATTGGAATTGAATCGCTAGGATACCAGGTAAACCGCCGACACCGATTGAGTTAGCTGTAATTCCGACACTTGTTGAGAGTAAACCAGCTAAACCTGAACCAATCATCGCTGCAATAAATGGGTAAACATATTTAATGGTTACACCGAACATTGCCGGTTCAGTTACCCCTAAGTAAGCTGATACAGCTGATGGAATGGTAATTTGACTTTCTTTCTCATCTTGACGAGTTGTCCACCAAATCGCCATAACCGCAGATGCTTGAGCAATATTTGATAGGGCGATCATTGGCCATAAACCAGTACCACCAAAGTCAGCCACTAACTGTGTATCGATTGCGTTGGTCATATGGTGTAAACCAGTAATTACAAGTGGAGAGTATAGGGCACCGAAGATTAAACCGAACAACCAAGAAACAGGTCCAGTTAAACCAGCGTACACAACACTAGAAATCCAAGTACCTACAGTCCAACCGATTGGGCCTAAAACTGTATGGGCCAAGATAATGGCAGGTACTAATGATAAGAATGGCACGAAAATCATAGAAATCATCTCTGGGATGTATTTACGCCAGAATTTTTCAAGCCAAGCAAGTGATAGACCTGCGAACATGGCCGGTAATACTTGGGCTTGGTAACCAATCATATCCAATTGGAAGAAGCCGAAGTCCCATTGTGGTACTTCACCAGCTAAGATAGCATCTGGTGCAGCATAAGCATTTAATAATTGTGGTGAAACTAATGTGATACCTAATACGATACCAAGAATTTGAGTGGTACCCATTTTACGTGTTACAGACCATGTAATCCCAACTGGTAAGAAGTGGAAAATGGCTTCACCCGGTAACCAAAGGAAACTATTGACGCCGGCCCAGAATGTTGAAACATCAACAATCGTGTTGTATTGAGGCGTACCGTCACCCATAGTTTGCGCTACACCATCAACAATTTTTTGCCCTAGGAACTCCATTGGCACCCCTTCAAGCACGTTACGGAAACCTAAAATAAGCCCCCCGACGATAATTGCTGGAATAATTGGAGCAAATACTTCGGCTAAGAATGTCATAGCTTTTTGAAGCCAGTTTTGTTGTTGGTCAGCTGCTGCAGCTTTCACCGCTTCTTTTGACGTACCAGAAACACCAGAAACCACTTCAAATTCATTGTAAAAATCTGCTACCTTGTTCCCGATAATAACTTGGAATTGGCCAGATTGGGTGAATGTCCCTTTAACAGAAGGGATGTCTTCAATAGCTTTAACATCCGCTTGTTTAGGATCATTTAATACAAACCGCATACGCGTCGCACAGTGTGTAACGGCGTTGATATTTTCTTTGCCTCCAATGTCATCCAGTAAGGATTTAGCATCCTGTTTAAAATCACTCATTTTTCTTCCTCCTCAATAACGAAAAATGCCAAATAAAAACCAACTAATATTTGTAAACTTGTCTATACAAGTTATGCACAAGGTTATTATATAATGATAACGGTTTCAAATCAAGTCAAATCACTCAATCAAAAATTTTTTTATAGGGCTATAGTTAATAGGAAGAAAGTGATTAAAAAGTCCCGTGAGCCCCACCTATCAGTTGGTTGTAAGCCTTGGTAGTGGTATGATTATGGCATGTTTAGACCGAAATGAGGTGTGGAATGTCAGAAGAAAAGGATACAAAATTCAATACACTTGACGTGGACCAAGTTGCTTTTATGGAGGCAGCGATTGAAGAAGCGAAGAAGGCAGCAGCTATTGGTGAAGTGCCAATTGGGGCAGTTGTCGTCTACCAGGGGGAAATCATCGGGCGTGGCCATAACTTGCGTGAGACCAGCCAGGATGCAACAACCCATGCGGAAATTCTAGCTATACGAGAAGCCAATCGTAATCGGGCATCTTGGCGGCTAGCCGATGCGGACTTGTATGTGACGTTAGAACCTTGTCCCATGTGTTCGGGTGCCATGATACAAAGTCGTATTAAACATGTCTATTTTGGCGCTTACGATCAAAAGGGTGGCACGGCAGGAACCTTGATGAATTTACTGGATGATAGTCGGTTTAATCATCAAGTTGAAGTCATAGGTGGTGTTATGCATGAAGAATGTAAGTCACTGTTACAAGACTTTTTTATTGAATTACGCAAGAAACGCAAAAATTCAAGTCGTAAACCAAAAGTAGAAAACTAAGTGAGATGTCAAAATACTAAAAAATAAGACATTGTGATTAATTTAGCGTTTGCATTTAATAAAAAGCGTTTTTTTGTTATAATTAAGTTGATATAACGCTTTTAGGGGGTGAATTGGGTGTCCAGCAAAACTTTAGCACAAATTGTCGATACTGAGAAAGCAACGCAAGCACTGCGCGATAAATATGCGCGCAAGAGAGAAAGTTTATTAGAAGACAAAAATCGCAAATTAAGCCAAATGGTGTCTGAAAAAGATGCAATCTTGAAAGATTATCAAGAAGCGCAGCGTGCCGAGAATGAAAAAGCTTTACAAGCGTACAAATCTGAAGAAAAAGCGAAGAACGATCAAGAGATTGAGGAAATTGAGAATCAATTCCAAGTCGCTTTGCCATCTTTAGTCTCACTTGTAATTGAGGAGGTGAAAAATAGCTATGGCAATCGCTAAGATGCAAAAAGTATCGATTGTAACGGCGCCAAGTAACAAAGACCAATTGTTATATACCTTACAAACGATGCAAAATATACAAGTTAGTGACCTTTCCTTAAAGGTAGCCGGCCAAGACTTTACCTTCAACAATAATTACCAAAGTGATCAAGATTACCAAGTCATTTATGAACGCGGACGCGAAGTATTACATTATCTCAGTCAATACCAACAAAAGGTATCTTTAAAAGATAAAATTACGACCAAACGCCCACAAATGACCATGGATGAACTACATCAAACTGTGGATGAAGCAGCAGCTTTACAATTGATTGAAAAAGTCGAAGCCTTAAGACAAAAGCGTAACGACATTCAAGACCAACGCCAACGGGTTGAAGATGAACAAACAACCATCGCTAAATGGCGGGCCCTAGATGTTGATCCAAAATCACTACAAGAGCTAAAACTATTCGATGTTCGTCTAGGAACGATTCCCAATGACGAAAACCGTCACCACTGGCAACAATTAAAAGCCATAGATGACGTAGCCGTTGAAGAAGTATTTGCCAACGAGAATGAAATTGGTGTCGCAGTCGTTGCCTTACCAGGTCACCACGACAACCTGCAAGCAAAACTTGCAGAAAATTATTTCTCTGAAGTAGAGTTTAATTACGGACAAACCCCAGAAGAGACCTTCCAAACATTGGAAAGTGAACGGAAACAACTCATCAAAGATGAGGAAGCCGTTGTTAAAGACATTAAAAACATGCAAGAATCTAAAGCCACTATTCAATTAGCGGTAGAAGAATTCTTTAACCGTAGTCAACGTGCCAACGCAGCAAAACTTTCATATGATAACCAACAGTTATCTTTATTCAGTGGTTGGATTGAAGAAGCGCAGGTTGAAAACTTGCAAAGCGCTTTAGAAGAAGCCTTTGATGTGCACACGTTTGCTATTATTTTAGAAGAAACAACCGAACAAGAAGTCAAAGAAGATGAAGTGCCTATCAAATTACATAATGCTTCTATAGTAGAACCATTCGAAATGATTACTGAAATGTACTCATTGCCAAATTACCGGGAGAAAGACCCAACCAACTGGGTAGCTGGTTTCTACATGTTATTCTTCGCTATGATGATGGGGGACTTCGGTTACGGTATCCTCCTTTGGATTGGTACACTCTTTGCCATGAAGGTAATGGATTTACGGAAGGGTACCAAACGTTTTGTGAAATTTGGACATATTCTATCCTACCCAACGATGTTAATTGGTTTAGCTTATGGATCCCTATTTGGTGAAGCTTTACCATTCGGTTTGATCAATCCAACTGAAGATGCCTTAACCTTGATGATTATTTCATTAGCGATTGGGTACATTCACATCTTTGTAGGTTTATGCTTAAATATCAGATTACAGCTTAGTCGTAAAGACTATGCCTCAGCCTATAATGACGGTATGGGTTGGTTAGCTCTATTAATAGCGCTAGCTATTGGTATTACTGGCTTTATGACCGGTGTGGATATGTTGATTACAGTAGCCACTTGGTTAGCCATCGCTTCAGCAGCGGGTATTATCTTAGTACCCATGTTCACCAACGACAACAAAGCCGTTGGTGGTGTCGTTGGTTTGTATAACTTATACGGTGTGTCTTCGTATGTAGGAGATTTCGTTTCTTATACACGACTAATGGCTTTAGGTATTTCAGGTGGCGCAATCGCCATGTCCTTTAATATCTTGTTTACTATCTTGCCAGTGCCGGTTCGATTTTCAGCTGGTATCTTGATGATTATCGCTTTACAACTATTTAATATGTTCTTATCGTTACTATCTGCCTATGTTCATAGTATGCGTCTAGTATTCGTTGAGTTCTTTGGTAAGTTTTATGAAGGTGGCGGTCGTGCATTTAAACCGATCCGTACCTTACAAGAATTTGTTTCTCTTAAAGACGTAAAAGAAAATTAATAAAAAGACAACAAAATGGAGGTTTTTAAATAATGAATACATGGATTGGATTTTTTGTAGAAAATGGTGGCCAAATCTTTGCTATGGTCGGAATTGCGATTGCCGTAATATTCTCTGGTATGGGTTCTGCTCGTGGTGTTGGTGAAACTGGTGCGGCTGCAGCTGCTTTGGTTAAAGATCAACCTGAAAAATTTGCCCAAACATTAATCATGCAACTATTACCCGGTACACAAGGTTTGTATGGTTTCGTTATTGGGATCATGATTTACTTACAATTAGGTGCAGGATTAGACTTAACTCAAGGACTACAATACTTTGTAGCAGGTATCCCTATTGGTTTAGTAGGTTTAGTTTCAGCACGTTGGCAAGGGCATACTGCAACAGCAGGTATCCAAATTCTAGCCAAACGTCCTGAAAACGTATCTAACGCAATCATCTACTCTATCATGGTTGAAACTTACGCAATCTTAGCATTCGTTATTTCTCTATTATTAGTACTTTCTGTTGGTTAATCACTAATCAAGTAGAAAAACCAAAAGAAGGAGGAATAAGTCGAATGGCAGATATTCAAACTTTAGTCGACCAAGTGCTAGACAATGCTGAAAAGGAAGAAAAAGAAGCATTAAAAGCATTTGAAGCTGAAATGAATGAAGAAATCAACAAAGCCAAAGCGCAAAACGATGCCCAAATTGTGGCTGAAAAGCAACACATCAAAAACGCTGAAGCTAAAAAATTACAAACACAAAAACAAAGCTACTTAAACGTCTTACGTAATGACAAATTACAAGCCAAACAAGCCTTACTAGAAAAAGTCTATAACCAAGCTATTGTTGAATTACAACAATTATCAAGCGAAGAGTTTACAGGTTTTATCAAAGGCGCTTTAAACCAAGTAGCTGGTACTGAGAACCTTACGTTAACAGTAGGTGAATTCAGCCAACACCAATTCGACGCTGATCAAGTGAAAGCCTTAAACCCATCTATTCAGTTAGATGACACTTTCCTTCCTAAGCGTTCAGGTTTTATTTTAAGTAACGAAGAAGTGGACTATAACTTTACTTTTGAATCAATCATTGACCAAAAGAAAAAAGCATTAGCGCCAAAATTAGTGAAACAAGCATTCTAAGAAAGGGGAGTGATAGCAATGCCAAACGCTACATATGCACAACTGGATACAACCATTCGTGTAAAAGAAAGTAGTTTGCTAGCAAAAGAAGACTATGACGCACTTTTACGTGCCAACTCCCTTGAAGATGTATTTGCTGCCCTACGTAAAATGAACTACCATATCCCTGAAAATATCGGAGAAACACATGATTTCGAAGGGTTCCTAACCCGTGATTTACGTGAAATGTATGCTGGTTTATATGAAGAAACGCCTGTAGATGAAGTGGTAGACGTATTTGCCTTGCGTTACAGCTACCACAATTTGAAAGCATTATTCAAAGAATGGTATACAGAACGCGATTTCTCGCACATGTATATCAACATCGGCCGTTTTTCAATCGAAGCCTTAAGGACACTAATGCAAACCGGTGAAGGTAACCAGTTCCCGGAAGTGATGAAAGCTGGGGTCCAACATGCACGTGATTATTACGAAGAATACCATGACCTAGACGGTATTTCGATCCTATTGGACCAGTCTTACCTAGGCCATTTAAGAGATATCGCTGACAAATCAGAAGATCAAGATATGGCGAATACTCTATTGATGATGATTGATTTAGAAAACTTGTCTATGGTTGTTCGTGGTATGAAACAGGGTCGTTCTCGTGGGTTCTTAGAAGCAGTTTTATCTGATGATGGGACTTTTGAAGAGGTAGAATTAGTCGACTTAGCAACGAGTAAAGACTATAACCGCGTATTGGATAAATTTGCCAGCTTACCATTCGCTGGTAAAATCAATGACCGTATCAGCGCCAATGATCCAATTGATGTGGTGAAATTAGATAAGAAAATCAAGAAAATCGAGGCTGAAGAAATTCGTCAGGCAGCTTGGGTACCATTTGGCCCAATGCCTGTATTGGCTTACATTTACTTCAAAGAAAATGAAGTAGCCAATCTAAGACTTATTTTAAACGCCAAAGAATATGATCTAGACCAAAAAAGTGTTGAAGAAAGGATGCGACCTATTTATGGCTTATAAAATCGGTGTAGTCGGTGAAAAAGACGTCGTTGTTCCTTTCCAATTGATTGGTTTCGACGCCTATCCAGTGATTTCAAGCCAACAAGCCCGTGAAACAATCCGGAAAATGGCAGACGACCACTATGGTGTGATCTATTTGACCGAAACAATCGCACAGCAAATTCCAGACACCATTGCCTTTTACGACACACAAGTTAGCCCAGCAATCATTCTGATTCCTTCACACAAAGGGAGCTTGGGTATCGGGCAGTCTCGTGTAAATGACAACGTTGAAAAAGCGGTTGGTCAAAATATTCTATAAGAAATCAAAATACACAAATTAAAAATCATAGAAAACGATAAGAGGGAGGAACAGTCTTGAAAGACGGAAAAATCATTGAAGTTTCCGGTCCACTGATTAAAGCAAGTGGCATGGAAGAAGCTGCTGTTCGTGATATTTGTTTAGTAGGTGACCTACAATTAACAGGGGAAATCCTTGAAATGCACGGCGATGTTGCTTCAATTCAGGTATACGAGGAAACTTCTGGTCTTAAACCTGGCCAAGTAGTAAAAACAACTGGTCAACCATTATCAGTTGAACTTGGACCTGGTATGTTAACGAAAATGTTTGACGGTATCCAACGACCGTTACAAGAGTTCATGGATTCAACCGACTCAAACTACTTAGAACGTGGTGTGCAAGTAGCACCCCTAGACCGTTCAGCAGTGTGGCATTTTACCCCAACTGTTGAAGCAGGCACACAAGTTACTGGTGGTGACATTGTGGGTACTGTTCAAGAAGGTCCCGTGATTGAACACCGTATCATGGTGCCAGTTGGCGTTTCAGGTACAGTGAAATCAATTCAAGAAGGCGACTACACTTTAGAAGATAATGTGTATGTCTTAGACACTGAGCAAGGCGAGAAATCATTCACGATGATGCAAACATGGCCAGTTCGTCAGGGCCGTCCTTTTGCCGAAAAATACTCACCAAATAAAATTATGACAACAGGTCAACGTGTTATCGATACTTTCTTCCCAATTTCAAAAGGTGGGGCAGCAGCCGTTCCAGGGCCATTCGGTGCCGGTAAGACAGTTGTACAACACCAAATTGCAAAATATGCAGATGTTGATATCGTAATTTATGTTGGTTGTGGTGAACGTGGTAACGAAATGACGGACGTAATTAACGAGTTCCCTGAATTGGTTGACCCGAAAACTGGTGAATCAATCATGGAACGTACTGTGTTAATTGCCAACACTTCAAACATGCCGGTAGCAGCCCGTGAAGCTTCTGTTTATACAGGAATCACAATTGCTGAATACTTCCGTGACATGGGTTACTCAGTAGCGATTATGGCCGATTCAACTTCTCGTTGGGCGGAAGCACTTCGTGAAATGTCTGGTCGTCTAGAAGAGATGCCTGGTGACGAAGGTTACCCAGCTTACCTAGGTTCTCGTATTGCAGAATACTATGAGCGTGCAGGTATCGTCCGTACTCTAGGTAGCGAAGGCCGTACAGGTTCAGTTACAGCGGTAGGTGCCGTGTCGCCTCCAGGTGGGGATACATCTGAGCCGGTTACACAAAATACCTTACGAGTTGTAAAAGTGTTCTGGTCATTAGATGCCAACCTATCTCGTCAACGTCACTTCCCAGCCATTAACTGGTTAACTTCATACTCATTGTATGATTCAGAAATCTACAAGGGTGTAGCGGAAGAATTAGGCGTTGAATGGGGTCAATGGGTACAAAAAGCGATGAATATCCTAACTGAAGAAGACAGCTTACAAGAAGTTGTACAATTAGTTGGTATTGATGCCTTATCTGAAAAAGATAAAATGACCCTACTCATCGCAGCCATGATTCGTGAAGGTTACTTACAACAAAATGCCTTTGATGACGTAGATACAACGACTTCAGCGAAGAAACAAGAGAAAATGTTATTCAACATTTTAACCTTCGACCAAGAAGCGCGCCAAGCAATGGAAAAAGGTGCTTACTACCAAGAAATTGCTGACAACACAGTAGACTTACGCGAAAAAATCGTGCGTTCTAAATTTATCCCAGAAGATCAATTAGACCGCATTGACGCTATCAACAACGAAATTAAAGAAGCTATGACAGAAATCTTGAAAGGAGGCAGCTACGCATAATGTTAAAAGAGTATAAATCTATCTCCGACGTTTATGGTCCCTTAATGATTGTAGAAGACGTTGAAGGCATTAGTTTTGATGAGTTAGTAGAAGTACAATTACAAACTGGTGAAAAACGTCTTGGACAAGTGCTTCAAGTAGAAGAAAGTCGCGCAGTCGTACAGATCTATGGTGGTGGTTCTGGTATTAACTTACAAGACACTAAAGTGCGCTTCCAAGGACATCCACTTGAATTCGGCGTGTCTGAAGACATGATCGGTCGTGTATTCGATGGACTTGGTAACATCAACGACAACGGTCCAGAAATCATCGCTGAGGAAAGTCGTGACATCAATGGGCAAGCCATTAACCCAATGGCTCGTGACTACCCGGATGAATTTATTCAAACTGGTATCTCAACAATTGACCACTTAAACACCTTAGTTCGTGGGCAAAAACTACCCGTATTCTCTGGTTCAGGTTTACCACATAAAGAGCTTGCTGCCCAAATCGCACGTCAAGCCACTGTACTAGGTGACGACGACCAATTCGCCGTTGTCTTTGCAGCAATGGGGGTAACTTTTGAAGAGGCTGAATACTTCATGGAATCATTCCGTGAAACAGGTGCCATCGACCGTTCAGTATTGTTCATCAATTTAGCGGATGACCCTTCAATTGAACGTTTAGCAACACCAAAAATTGCCTTAACAGCAGCAGAATACCTAGCTTACGAAAAAGACATGCAAGTATTGGTTATCATGACTGACATGACTAACTACTGTGAAGCCTTACGTGAAGTATCTGCAGCCCGCCGTGAAGTACCAGGACGTCGTGGTTACCCAGGCTACCTATATACCAACCTGTCTACACTATATGAACGTGCTGGCCGTATCAAAGGGTCTAAAGGTTCTGTAACGCAAATTCCAATCTTGACTATGCCAGAGGATGACATTACGCATCCAATTCCTGACCTAACAGGTTATATTACCGAAGGGCAAATTATCTTAGACCGTGACCTTGATGCACGTGGTATTGAGCCACCAATCAACGTATTGCCATCACTTTCTCGTCTGAAAGATAAAGGTACCGGGGAAGGTAAAACACGGAAAGACCATGCAGCGACAATGAACCAACTATTTGCTGCTTATGCGAAAGGTAAACAAGCTAAAGAATTATCTCAAGTATTGGGTGAATCAGCCCTATCTGAAACAGATAAGAGATACGTAGAATTTACCACAGCATTTGAAGACAAATACGTTGACCAAGGTTTTGAGTACAACCGTACGATTGAAGAAACCTTAAATCTAGCTTGGGAATTACTAGCGATCTTGCCTCGTACAGAATTAACACGTATTAAAGATGATTTAATCGATACATACATGCCTTCAACTGAAGGAGAGTGATCTTAAATGGCAAATGCGCTAAATGTCAAACCAACACGGATGGAACTGAGCACATTAAAAGAACGTTTAAAGGTCGCTCAAAATGGTTATGACTTACTTAAAGATAAACAGGACGAATTAATGCGCCAGTTTATCGAACTAATCAAAGAAAATAACCGCCTGCGCAATGAAGTAGAAGACGAGTTGTCTGGTGCCTTAGGTAATTTTGTATTGGCCTCATCATCAATGAATGACGCCTTTATGGAAGAAATCGTGGCCTTACCAACTAAACAGGTCAACTTAGAAATTGCCAAAAAAAATATCATGAGCGTTGACGTACCTAAGATGTCATTTTCATACGATGATGACAATCAAGACAGTGACAACGAAGTGAAATACGGTTATCTAAACACATCTAGTGAATTAGACGATGCCATCGAAGTCTTGAACGATGTCATGCCTAAGCTATTAAAATTGAGCGAAATTGAAAAAACGTGTCAATTAATGGCAACGGAAATTGAATCTACAAGACGTCGAGTAAACGCCTTAGAATACCGAATGATTCCAAACATCAAGGAAACCATCAAGTATATCCAAATGAAACTAGACGAAAACGAACGTGCATCAATCACGCGGATGATAAAAGTCAAAGACATGGGTTAATAATAGGATGTGAGAGTCGACGCCAAGGGAGGAACGTTGGAAGGTTAGGGCAGTGGCTGACACAGTCAGGTACAACCTAATTCTAACGCATATAGGCGAATAAGCGCTGAAGCGCAAACTCGCCCATAATCTGAAACGCAGTCCTCCTTGGAGGCTTGAACCCGACTAAGGGTGTGAGGCGCTATGTAAGCAATGTTAGCTAGTCTAATTGTAACCTTATGCTGCTTTCGACTTGCACTTACTGATCATTCAACATAGTTTTCAAAGCGAGAGATCAAATCAATTCGAAGAATTGGTTTGGTCTCTTTTCATATATGACTATACTCTGAAAGATGTCATAATAGGGAAGAAGTTCTTTACAAAGTATCAATAAAAATGGTATAATTAAATTTGCCGAAAGGCCTTGCGGCAAGGGTAGAGATGTGAACCGGGTCAGATGGGGAACCAAGCAGCCCTAAGCATTGTCTATCCTGTGCTGTAAGTTAGTATAAATTTAAACGGCTAATCGCCAAACGCCAAGTGTGTCCATTCACGCTTGGCTTTTTTTATGGGCATTTTTTAGAAGATTTGTATGCCATACCCGAATAAGGTAACAGCAATCAAAATCAAGATAATCGGCAAATACGTGTGATGAAGAAATCCATCCAGCACGCAATTCGTGTATAAATAGTCGTCAAACTACTCTTAAAGAATAGGGACATTAAAAGCAAGCCATACATAGGTAATACAAACAAGACAAAGGAATAAAAGGCCAGTAGAAGCGTTGCTTGTAGATCAGTAATCGATACAGTTGCATAATAGCTTAGCAAGGCTAAATATGGCGCTATTGAGGAGATTTCAGCTAGACAAGAGGCAATACCCAGCATGATCAATGCGCCAGCTGATAAGTGCGTTTCTTCTGTTTGGGTAACGGCTTCCTTTTGCACATCTTCCTGGCTTGTTGCAGGTTGGTCTTTTTTCAAGTGGGTAAAGATTAAATAGGCGATGATCAAAAGACTGGCTACCAACGCTAGGTAACGCCAGGTGTATGGATAAAGATGGTTTACCCAATTGAAGGCTTGGAAAATCCAATCAGAGAAACCAAAGTAGAAGGATAAACCGATTAAAAAGTTTCCCAGACCAATGGGGAAGATAAAATACAAAATATGATATGGGGATTTAATTTTAGATTGTAAAATGAATGGCTGGGTGAGCGCAAAGGGATTAATGCCATCGATTAAGCCAGCAATTAAGGTCGTTGTGAAGACTGCAAACATGATTTTCCTCCTAAAAAAACCGGACAGACATCCAAGCAGCACACCTTCAATTCGAAGGGCCTATGTGCACTAGAATACCTATCCGGCGATAGTTGTTTTATTTTTTGGGCTTCTATCCTATCAAAAGAGTGATAGCGTGGCAAGGGTAGTTTACTGTAGATAGTTAAAGAGATTTCTTGGAATAGTTTCTTTAAAATGCAAGTTCATCTCCACAACGTTCCGGGTTTCACCATCACCACTCGGCTTTTCAAGTTGGGTAATCGTCGAAACATCAGGTGTCACTTCACCCAAATAATAAAACTCGGTTCCTTCATCATCGTCCTTTTTAATGAACATATGAATTTGCCAGTCGTCCGCATCCTGTAAGATTTTCACTTCAGGAGAGGCCAGTGTCCTTGGCGCTTTCGTGAACCAAGTCATCGTCTGTGGGTCTAACAAGGCATCTTCATAAGCAACTTGGGCACCAGTAAAGTCGTCGCCTTTATCCAGTGTCACAAAAATTGTAAAAATTTTCCGTTCCTTATCCTGAGTATAGCCCCCGATATTTTGGTCCACCAATTGCGTTTTCCATTTGAGCAGACGTAGGGCGTCACGACGTCCGTATTTTTGATACAAGGTTAAGTCTGACGATTTGTCATAACCGTCATTTAATAAGGTGGCCGTAGTGATTAAGTCATTTAAATGATGTAAAAAGGTCGAATCTTTCTTTGCTGACTGGAATCCAGGGCTTAAGTTAATCCCCTCGTCTACTATGGTCACGACTTGCCCCGGTTGGTAAGTTTTCTTTGAACTACCGGCGTAATAATCGGTGGACAAGGTTCGCACCACTGACTGCACAGTAATAGGATCATGGCTTAAGTCATGTTTGGTCAAAATGGTTTGAATCTTGGCCAAGCTTAAAGTATCTACACTTTCTTTAGCGAGCTCATTCAATAAGACTAGTTCATGCGCCCGTTTGCCTGGTAAGATTTCCCGCGATAAAAACTTTAAGATATCGTTGGCAGCTTTAGAAAGGGTATTGTCCCTTTCCTTGATGCTGGCCAAGAAAGCGGGGTAATTGTCCTTTTTGTTGGCTAATAGATAAGGGTCGAAACTGTTGGTTGTTTCAAAATCAATCAACATTGGCACACGACCCAATTCATTTTTTAACTCTAGGTAGGCTTCTTTCAATTCTTTCATGGAGTCTATTTTCACAGCGTTTATAGAATCAAAGATTCGCTCTTTAGCAATGCTTTCGAAATTGATATTGGATAAACCGGAAATAAAGTTGGTGTTGAGGGTCGTCTTCCGCATGGCATCCTTACTGCGGTTTGAATTACCAGACAGGGCTACGGGAATCAGGTAGTTGTTCTTGTAGTTGCCGATAAAGTCGATGATATTCACGAATTCCTTATCATCATGCTTACGAAGCCCACGCCCCATTTGTTGGACGAAGATGATGCTGGATTGGGTGTTACGCAACATGACCACCTGGTTGATTTCTGGAATATCAATCCCTTCATTAAAGATATCCACTGTAAAAATATAGTCTAAGAGACCTGAAGTTAACCGATTTACTTGCTTGGTTCGCACATCTTGGCTATCGCTACCAGATAGGGCGACAGTTTTATAACCACGGGCGTTGAATTTGTCGGATAGGGACTTGGCTTCCTCGTTGCGGCTACAGAAGACTAAGCCTTTGACCTTGTCTTTATCTAAACCATAGTAAGTCAACTTGTCCATGACATAATCAACCCGTTCGTCTAGGATTAGGTTCTTTAATTGGGTGGTTTCAGAAATCAATTCGCCGTCTTTTTCGAAGTCGGTCACCCCAAAGTAATGGAAGGGGGCTAGTAAATCAGCTTCAAGAGCATCTTGCAGGCGGATTTCATAGGCGATATTGTAGTCAAAGAGTTCATATAAATTATAGCCATCTGTACGCTCAGGTGTAGCCGTTAAACCAAGTAGGAATTTGGGTTTAAAGTAGTCAAAAATCCGCTGGTAAGACGCTGATCCAGCCCGGTGGACTTCATCTACTAAGATATAATCGAATTCTTCTGGGTCAAATTGGTGTAAATGTTGGTCGCGGGCAATGGTCTGTTGGGTGGCGAAAACATACTTGGCTTGGCTATCCTTTTTGTTACCTGTGTAAAAACCAAATAAATCATCTGATTCTGCGTGCATCACCCTTTTAAAAGAAGCCATTGCGGAATGTAAGATTTGTTCCCTATGGACGATAAAAAGGACTTTTTCGGGTTTGGTTTCCAAGACATCAAAAGCCGCTAAGTAGGTTTTACCGGTCCCAGTAGCCGCGATTACCAAGCCACGGTCGGCGCCATTTTGCCGTAATTCAATAAGACTATCTAAGGCTGGCTGTTGCATCTTATTAGGCACGATAAAGTTCTTGGCAGGGTCCAGTAAGATACTAGTATCACGGTATTTAGGCGGTTGGAAGGAGTTGGCATATGCTTGAATCCAGTCTTCAGTTAAAGGCTGGGCACTCGCCCATTCCTTGTCTAAATGAGCCTGCATTTGATGGATAATGGCCCCGTGGTGGTAGGTAGTCAGTTTAACGTTCCACTCGTAATTGGTTTTCAAGGCATGGGTGGTCAAGTTTGACGACCCAATAATAAAGGAAGCGTGGTCCTTGTGTTCAAATAAATATCCTTTAGCGTGAAAAGCTTCTTTGTCAGAAATGCGGACCTCCAAATTAGGAACTTTCAGCAAGGCCTTGAAAATATCTGGTGAGTTAAAGTCCAAATAGTTGGAGGTAATTAACCGGCCTTTTATCCCTCGTTGGTGTAAATCAAAGAGGTGGGTTTTCAGCGTGTTGAGACCACTCTCCGTCACAAATGCCACTGAAAATGTAAAAGTTTCGCTGGTATCCAATTCCTCCTGCAAGGTATTTAATAGGAAGATATTCTCATCAGGCTGATTAATAATCAACTCAGGGTCATACTGGGCATGCCCCAACTGCCTCTGATCAATAAAAGCATGCCGCAAAGATTGCGCTAATAAATCCATATATACCTCCAAAAAATCCTAAAATTCAGTCTACAAATCAATCTATAGAGTCATTTGTGATAACTTATTTACAGCAGGCAGGTCCGCTGGCGCCCAGTCTAAAGACTTCAATTCGCTAGGCTTCAACCACTTGATGGCCTTATGTTCCGTCAAAAAGGGCTCACCTTGCTCAAGCTGGCAGATAATTGTTATGAGATGAACGCGTCCGAAATCATATTCGTAGGCTGATGTATCAAATATCTCTGGGGATACTTGAACCTGGATCTTTAACTCCTCTTCCAATTCACGTTTCAGGGCTCCTTGCGCAGTTTCGCCAGCTTCTATCTTCCCACCAGGAAACTCCCACAAGTAGGCTAAAGACTTCGCGCCCCCGCGTTGGGCACATAAAATTCGCTGGTCTTTAATCAAAATCGCCCCAACAACATAAATATCTTTCATCCGTATCACCTTTCAATCGTTTTTTTACTATCATTAAAATCGGGTTGGACAAACCATAGATGACTGCGTTTCAGTTTAAGTTGAGCTGACATTGTCAGCCACTGCCCTAAACTTCCAACGTTCATCTGTTAACGGTTTGTCTCGCACCTAGAATATATAGATCATTTTACCGGACCCTCATTAAATAAGAAAGATCATAAGCTGCTTTACTTATCAATTGTCCGCAAATGGTTTATGATGTAAGGGACGAACACATATACAAAAGGAGTGGATTGGATGAAAGCATGGATACTAAATCAAGCAGGTGGCCCAGAGAATTTTGAACTGCAAGAAATCGACAGGCCGATGGCACAAGCGGGTGAGGCTCTAGTCAAGGTCAAGGCAATTGGGCTTAACCGCCATGATGTCATGTCGAGGAACAGTTTGAAGCCGGATGCCAGCCTTGAAGACCGGGTGATGGGGATTGAGATTGCTGGTGAAGTGGTAGATATTCATACAGACGGGACGGAATCCAGTCATGTTGCTATTGGCGACCACGTAGCGGGGATTATTACCCACGGCGCCTATGCCGAATACGCCCGCATCCCCCTCAGTCGTGCCATGGTTTTCCCTAAAGACACGCCGTTTACAACAGCTGCCGCCATTCCAGAAGCCTTCATGACCGCCTACCAGACTATGTATTGGATCGGCGACTTGCATCAGGGTGAGCGGATTCTTGTCCATGCAGCGGGTTCTAGCGTTGGGACTGCAGCTATCCAATTGGCCAACCACCTGTCGCAGGTAGAAATCTTTGCCACCGCAGGCCGTCAAGATAAATTAGACCTAGCTAAAGAATTAGGCGCCCAGACCACCATTAATTATAAGGAAGAAAATTTCGCCGACGTGATTTCTGAAGCAACTGACAATAGGGGAGTCGATGTCATTCTAGATTTCATTGGGGCGTCCTATGCTAATAAAAATGCGTCAGCTATCGGCCAAGACGGCCGCTGGGTTTTAATCGGTGTTCTTGGGGGCACAGAGGTTCCGGACTTTGATATGGGGCAATTGCTCTTTAAGCGGGTGAAACTCCAAGGGACCTTGCTGTCAACCCGCTCAGACGACTACAAGGCGCGCCTAGTAGCAGACGTCAATAAAGAAGTCGTGCCTTTAATTGCAGACGGTACTATTCAACCAGTGATTGACACTGTCATGGCTTTTGACCGCCTGCCAGAGGCCCATGAATATATGGAAGCCAATAAAAACTTAGGTAAAATCATCATCAGCTTGGAAGACTAAAGTTTCGTGATTTTATTGAGGGGAATGATTTAGGGTGTTTGCCAGCAATCGGGGCAAATGCCCTTTTTCATTAAAAATAAATGAGACAGCGGATTGATTTATTTGTCAGTTTTGATAAAATTGGGTTAATATTTATCATTATTTTTTAATGAATTAAAAGGAGCTGACAGGTATGGAAGAGTCGAAGATGCAGGAGATTGCGCAGTATTTGTATGATGCGGAGAAGAATAAGACGGCGATTGATAATGTGACGGAGGTGTTTAATGTTTCCTTCGATGAGCAAGAAGCCTATGATATCCAAGATTTGGTCGTAGCTTTGAAGAAAGAAACAGACGGGAAGACGGCGGCCTACAAGATTGGTTTGACGTCACCGGCTAAGATTAAACAGTTGAATATTGATCAGCCAGTTTATGCCCACATTTTTGAGTATATGATTTCTTATGACGGCGAACCTTTGTCGATGGAACGGTTTATCCACCCCCGTATTGAGCCGGAAGTGACTATTGTCTTGAAGGAGGATATCTACCAAGAGAATGTAACTTTTGAAGAAGTCATGGATAAGATTGACTATGTCTATTCTTCTGTTGAGATAGTAGACTCTCGCTATCACGGTTTCCGTTTCTCCTTGGAAGATGTGGTTGCTGACAACACTTCTTGCCAGGGGGCAGTTTATTCAAATACCCACTTCAGCTTAGACCAAGTGGATATCTTGAACGAAAAAGCTGTTGTTTATATTAATGGTGAGAAGATTGATGAAGGGATTGGGAAGGATGTAGCCAACCATCCAGCCAATGCGGTGGTCTTCCTAGCCAACGCCTTGTATAAACGTGGCGTGACTTTAGAGGCCGGCGTGCCAATTATGACCGGTGGCATGACCAAAGCGAACAAGATTGAAATTGGGGACAAGGTCGAAGTGAAATTCGATACCATGGATGATATTACCTTTGAAGTAGTCGAATAAGCAGACTAAAGGCCAACTAATGGCAAAATAAAAACCAGCTAGTAGGGGACGAAAAGCGCCTAATCTAGCTGTTTTTTTGTGGTTGATTTTAGTAATTTAAACCCAATTTTGGTCCAGCTTATGGGCGCGTTTATGCTTTGGTGTTTACGCGCCTAAATGCGTTAGACGCGTCAATGCTCAGCGACTTTTCGCGCACCTAAAAAAGCAAGTTTCTTCTATACAATAGGGCAATTAAATGACACTTCTTATATAGAAGAAACTTGCTCAGGGATGATTGATATTTTAACTTATCTGGCTCATTTGATAGCTGCAATAATATTTTATTTAATGACTGCTGCTTCAACTTGTTTTGGGACCCGGTCTTGTTGGTCAGTGAATGGGATAAAGACATCGCGCGATGACGCCATAGCGTATTGGATGTTTTTCCCGTCTTCAGTGTATTCAACCACACGGTAGTATGGATCATGGTAGAAGATAAAGCGGTAGTTGTTGGCTAGGGCTTCTGGCATCAATTCTTGTTTAGCTGAAATAGAATCCATTGGGTAATCGTCTAGACCACCGACCCAAAGTGGGTTTGTGTGAACGAATGTAAGTAGGATATCTGCCATATGTAGCATAGTTTCGCCAGCTTGTTCAAGACGTATAATGGTATGACCTGGACTGTGACCACCTGTCACTTCCATGGTAATCCCTTCAGCAATGGTAATGCTATCCGTAAAGGTTTCAACTTGCCCTTGGATGGCTTCCCAATTTTCTTTTGGATAAGTGTTTTTAGTCCGTGCATTCGGATGTTTTACCGCATCCCACTCGATATCAGAGATATAAATCGTGGCATTAGGGAAGGTTGATTGCCATTGATCGTTTTCAAAGTAAGTCAAACCGCTGGCATGGTCGTTATGCATGTGGGTCATCATCACAACGTCAATATCTTCAGGCGTAATCCCAAGCGTTTCAAAGTCTTCTTGGATACTACCTTCTTGTTGTAGCCCAACATTTCGTTTCCCTTTTTCATTGAATTTATCCAAGTTAAAGGATGCATCAATGATGTAGTTTTTCCCCTGGTATTGGATGACAATCGGGTCACAAACCTCAGCCACTTGGTTTTTATCATTATATGGATAGTAGCGACCCCAAAGTGCTCGTGGTACAGGACCGAAAATTGTCCCGCCGTCAGTGCCAATCATCGCGCCGTTCAACCAAGATAGGGTCATGTCGTGGAAAGTATATGTATCAATCATAATAAAAATCTCCTTTAAATGTATGCTTGGGTTTCTAAATACGAGTCATTTTTCAATTGTCAAAAGGGGTTCAGCCCTTAGCTGGTGTCATAGCCGATTAATAGTTCCCTTCGATAATCATGGATATTCCTTGGCCACCCCCGATACACAAGGTAGCTAGGCCATAAGTAGACTGCCGTTTGATCATTTCGTGGACCAGGGTGACTAAGATGCGGGCGCCGGATGCACCAATCGGGTGACCCAAGGCGATGGCACCGCCGTTCACGTTGACCTTGTCCATATCTGCATCAAGATCTTGCAATACACACAAGGCTTGGGCAGCGAAAGCTTCGTTGGCTTCAATTAAATCGATGTCTTTTATAGTCAATTGGGCTTTATCCAGTGCTTTTCTGGTAGCTGGAATTGGACCTGTTCCCATGATTGAAGGGTCAACGCCGGCGCTTGCGAAGGCTTTAATGGTAGCTAAAGGTTTAGCGCCAATCGCTTCGGCTTTTTCCTTGGACATTAAGACGATGGCAGCAGCCCCGTCGTTAATACCTGAAGAGTTGGCTGCTGTAACAGATCCACCATCACGCTTGAAGGCTGGTCTTAATTTAGCTAAAGATTCTTGGGTAACACCAGCTCTTGGATATTCATCCGCTTCGATTTGGATATCGTCGCCGCGTCTTTGCGGAACGGCGACGGGTGTAATTTCATCTTGGAATTTGTTGTTATTGATGGCAGCTTCCGCCTTTTGTTGGCTGGAAGCAGCTAGGGCATCTTGATCTTCTCGATTGAAACCATATTTTTCTACAATATTTTCTGCGGTAATCCCCATATGGTAGTTGTTGAAGGCGTCGGTTAAACCGTCTTTAATCATGGTGTCGACCACTTTCTGGTCACCCATCCGCATACCCCAACGTGCATCTTCAACAATGTAAGGCGCTTGGCTCATATTTTCGGTCCCACCAGCAACCACGACGTCCGATTCGCCCACCATAATACTTTGAGCGGCAAGGGCGACAGCTTTCAAACCTGAACCGCAAACCTTATTGACAGCGAAAGCTGGTTTTTCTACAGATATTCCGGCGGCAACTGCAACCTGACGGGCCACGTTTTGACCTAAACCTGCGCTTAAGACGTTACCGAAGATGACCTCATCTACTAGGGTTGGATCAATGTTGGCCTTAGCCATGGCACCTTGAACGGCTACCTTACCTAAATCAACAGCGGAAATATTTTTAAATACGCCACCGAATGATCCGATGGGGGTTCTTTGTGCAGCTACGATTACGACATCTTGCATTTGAAAAACTCCTTTCGAGGGTTAAGTTGAGGTGAGACAAAAGTCGCTTAGAATATACGCGCTAGACCAAGAGTAGAACTATTACTGTAGGTAAGTAGAGTATTTTGGGAAGCGTCGGATAATGCTGACTTTTAGAACCAGATATTGTGCGTAATGTTAATCAAATTCACTTAAAAGCTGATCATCAGAAACAAAAAAGACTGCGAACCATTTATGCGGCCCGCAGTCTTACTAGCTAAGAGCCCGCATTCACGAGAAATAGGACTCTTCCATATGTTGGAACAATCCTAGTTAGCTAATAATAATAATAATAAAGATGTATGCGTCTGGTGATCAGTAGAGGTCATTGACCAAGATGTATTGATCATATTTGTGAATTCTGAATGCATTGTCATATTGGTCTCACTCCTTTGATTTAAGTTAGTGTTATATTATCATCATATTTTCATTTTAACAAGTCTTTCCCACATTTATTTTTAATTTAATGTCATTTTTGAAACATAAAGAGGGGTTAATCTTATATGTATCAAGGGATTCGTTCAATTGTAATATTTTTGTAAATGAGAAAATGGTGAGTTTTATGAGGGTGAGCTGGACCACTTTGTCAGCTGAAAACGAGTTGAAAACAAAAATTGTATATTTTGAAAGATGCTTATTTTGACATAATATGCCCCTAAATTTGATCAAAAGATGTCATTTCCTTCATAGAAGGCCAGAAAAAGTTGGTCAACCATTTTTCTAGAGATTCCTAAGACAATAACAAAAGGATTCGTTGGCAAATACTTTCTCTTGTTGCTTTTAATAAAATGAGATGGTAAGGTGACACCAATCAAAAAACTCATAAAGTTTTAATAAAAACAAAGTATCAATATTGGAGGAATGCATCATGGCACTAGAAAATGTAGATTTTGGAAACATCAATGAGATTCCCTACCGTCCATTACGCCCGGGGATTGACCAAGCCGTGTTCGCCATGTCAGGTGACGGCGTCAATGTAACAGTTAACCGAGTAGATAATGGCAACGACTTACGTCCACATACACATGATGACCACCAACAAATCGCCTGGATATTACAAGGTGAATGTGACTATTACGTTGACGGTGAGCCGTTCCGCATGAAGGCAGGCTCATGGGTAGTCGTGCCGAAGGGCGTTGAACATTATATTCATGTGTACGATTCGCCAGAAACAGTGGTGAATGTGGATATTTTCGCCCCAGCGCGTGAAGACTACAACGAAGCTTACAGCCAATTCTTGAAACAACAAGGCTACCAAGGCTTTAACATTATTGACTAATTAGAAATAGAGATACTAGGACTGATTTGAATAGGACTAAAGACGGGAAAAGGATGATATAAATGGAAATGCGCAACCTTGTAAAAGAAAAAATTGCTGAAAAAGGCTATGCTATCGGTGCTTTTGTGGCATCAAGCTCTTCGTTAAATACGGAAATTTTAGGGGTCAATGGCTTCGACTTTGCTATGATTGACTTCGAACATGCTCAAACAAGCTTAGAAACAGCCTTAGATATGGTGCGTGCAGCCGAATTATACGGTACTGCGCCATATGCCCGTGTTTACAATCCTGAAGACGGTCCAATGATGGGGCGAATGTTAGATATCGGTTTGCATGGATTGATGATTCCAATGGTCAATACCAAAGCACAAGCGGAATTCGTGATTCAAAATACTAAAATGCCGCCTATTGGTATCCGCGGTAAAGGGATTGGGCGTGGGCCACTCTGGGGTGCCTATGAAAACTATAACAAGGGTGAAGTAGACGAAAAATCCATGGTTATCGTCCAATGTGAAACCCCGGAAGCGGTTGAAAATGTTGAAGAAATCGTGAGTGTTGAAGGAATTGACTGTGTGTACATCGGTCGTCTTGACCTAGCGCATGCCATGGGTGTTGAAGACCCATCAACAAGTCCAGAACTTGAAGCCAATATTCAAAAAGTCCTTAAAGCATGTAAAGAAGCAGGTAAAATTCCAGGGATCTTTACAGCCAATGCTAATGACGCGATCAACCGAATTGAACAAGGATTCCAATTCGTCACGGTATTGAACGACTTGGCCTTCTTCCGTCAAGCCACCAAGACCCGGATTGACGATGTCCGCAAAGGGGTAGAAGGGGACAAATACCAAGTGGACGACGCCGTATTCTTGAAATAGATAGTATTTTGGGGGATTTTCCATAAATACCTAATAAAAAAATAAGGCAAGCCATCATATTGGATGTGGCTTGCCTTATTTGGCGTTACTATAGGTTTTCTAGTTTAGTAGCAGCTTCTTCCCAAGCAGTCATGACTTGGTCTAGCGCTTCTTCTTTTTCTTGAAGAGTTTGGTTTAGTTGATTCAATTTCTCGAAGTCATCTAAGATTTCGGGCTTGGTCATATCCAGTTGAATACCTTCGATGGTTGCCTCCAATTCGGCCATGACCTCTTCGTGCTGGGCAATTTCTCGTTGCAATTTACGCTCTTCTCTTTGCTTGTCTTTAGACATTTGGAAGGCTTGTTTGGTATCAGAAGCAGGTTCAATAACTGCTTTTTCAACTTTTTCTTGGTTATTTTCAGCTTCTAATAGGGCTAAACGTTCCTCTTCAGAGGCTTTTTTGGCTACGTAATAATCGTAGTCGCCTAGATAAAGGGTCGAACCTTCAGGGTTGATTTCTAAAACGGAAGTGGCAATTCGATTGATAAAGTACCGATCATGGCTGACAAATAACAAGGTGCCGTCGTACTCGATTAAGGCATTTTCCAAGACTTCTTTAGAATCGATGTCCAAATGGTTGGTCGGCTCATCGAGAATCAAGAAATTGTCATGTTCGAGCGCTAGTTTAGCCAATTCAAGACGGGCTTTTTCACCACCAGAAAGGGTAGCAACGGACTTGGTCACATCGTTTCCGGTAAATAAGAAAGATCCAAGAATTGTCCGAATATCCCGTTCCATCATCGTAGGATGTTCATCCCACAATTCATGTAGGACGTCCTTTTTCGAATTTAGATTTCCTAATTCTTGGTCATAGTATCCAATTTGTAGGTGGGCACCATAATCGATCGTGCCGCGTATGGCAGGGATTTGTTTGATGATTGTTTTTAATAAAGTCGATTTTCCCACACCATTTGGCCCAACGATTGCAATGGCTTCTTGTTTCCGCAATTGGAAAGAAATGGGTTCAGCTAAAATGTTGTCCGGACTATAACCAACCGCTAATTTATTAGCTTGTAAGACGTCATTCCCTGAAGATTCAGCTACTGAAAACTGGATCCGAGCTGATTTCTCGTCATTTAAGGGCTTTTCAATCTTGGTCATTTTCTCTAACTGCTTACGGCGGGACTGTGCCATTTTTGTAGTTGAGGCGCGCACAATATTACGGGCTACATAGTCCTCTAATTTGGCAATCTCTTCTTGCTGCTTTTCGTAAGCTTTCATTTGCAGGGTGAGACGTTGTGCTCGTTCTTTCAGGTAGAATGAATAATTCCCTTTATAATAATGGATACCTTGGTGCGCCATTTCATAAGTCTCATTGGTAACGGCATCCAAGAAATACCGGTCATGAGATACAATTAATAGGGCGCCAGGATATTTTGGTAGATAGTTCTCTAACCAAGTTAACGTCTCAATATCCAAATGGTTAGTCGGCTCATCGAGAATCAATAAATCTTTCTTTTCTAGTAGGATTTTCGCTAAAGCTAGACGAGTCCGTTGGCCACCAGAAAGAGTTGAAATCTTACGGTCGTAGTCTTCATCGAAGAATTTGAAACCATGTAAGACCGTACGGATTTCTGATTCGTAACCATAAGCGTTAAAACGAATCAAGTCCTCTTGAAGCTTGTCATACCGGTTTAAGGCAGCTTCATAGGCTTCAGCATCCTGCATCAGCTCCTCATCCGCCAAGGCTAGGGCCGCTGTTTCGGATTCTTTCAATAATTTAATAACGGGTTCAAAAACAGAGACCATTTCTTCGTAAATAGTTCGGTCACCAGAAACCGCAGTGTGTTGGTCCATATAAGCAATGGTTGTCCCTTTAGTCAAGGACACTTGCCCATCATCAGGGGCTTCAATATTGGCCAACATTTTTAAAAGGGTCGACTTGCCGGCACCATTACGGCCAACCAGGGCAATTCGACTGTTGTGTTGGATAGTCATTTGTACGTTTTCAAAAATTACTTCAACGCCATAGCGTCTTGCTAAATTTGAACCTTGTAATATGATCATAGTGGGCATGATCCTTTCGTTTGATAGTCTTAATCATTTTACCACAAAAAGATTTGGGCATTTGTTAGAAACATTTTATATAACATTGCATTTTTTAACATAGTCTAAAATTTAGTAAGCAATAACTCTTGTGTTAATTTCACAAACTTGGTATACTGTCTAAGAAATCATTTTCCAAATTAGAAAGAGGACTGAACATGCGTAAAATACCCAAAGCTACAGCCAAAAGATTGCCACTCTACCACCGTTACCTACGTGTATTTAAAAATATGGGGAAAACACGTGTTTCTTCAACAGAATTAAGTGAAGCAGTAAAAGTTGAAAGTGCAACGATCAGACGTGACTTTTCATACTTTGGTGCCTTAGGAAAACGAGGGTATGGCTATGATATTGATGCTTTATTAGACTTCTTTGGTAAGACACTAAGCCAAGATCGTTTAACAACA
The DNA here is from genome assembly GCF_002083135.2 of Aerococcus viridans. Lineage (NCBI taxonomy): Bacteria > Bacillati > Bacillota > Bacilli > Lactobacillales > Aerococcaceae > Aerococcus > Aerococcus viridans. Next base: position 1,024,790 of record NZ_NBTM02000001.1, read on the forward strand.
GTTGCATTAGTTGGTGTAGGTAATCTCGGTAATGCCTTATTGAATTATAACTTCAAAAAATCAAACAATGTACGAATCGGTGCTGCTTTCGATATCAATCAGGATATCATTGGTACGGTCCACAATGGTGTACCTGTTTATGATATGAAGGATTTAACGCAACAATTAAAATTAATGGATATAGAAGTGGTCATTCTCTCAGTACCTGAAGCAGTTGCTCAAGATATGATACCGTCGTTAGAACAAGCAGGTATCAAAGGCATCTTGAACTTTACGCCCGTGAGATTAAATGTACCGGATAGTATTCGGGTGCAAGATGTAGACTTCACGAACGAACTACAAACCTTAATCTACTTCATCTCAACAAATTCATAGTATATTTGCTACCTATATGCTAGCAAGCAAATAAGCCGAGATCTTTAGTCTCGGCCTTTTTTACCTATAATTGCAGGGAAAGTTTGTTAAGTTTCACATATCAAACCTTAAATTGTTTGCAATTTTTACTAAATCGCAACAAAAAAATTATGATTTGGATTTAAATTGGCGTAGTATGTTTAGCGTCTTTAGCAAGTCAACAATTTCATAAGCAGCAACAGCTAGCGCTAAGTATACAGTCCAATTCCATCCAGAGCCTTCTACACTACCGATGGCAAAGGTAACGGCTAGAAAAATAAATACTAATTTAAATAGTAATAAAAGTATTACTGGTCCTTTTAACATAAAAAACTGACATTCCTCTCTTATATAACACATTCTTCGACTACTAAAAATAACTTAAATTCCGCATAAAATCAAGGTTTTCGACTTATAAAGAAAAATAGGTCAAAAAAAGTCAATCTTTCTCTTGCAATTCATATTTGATTGTTTTAATATAAGAAATGTAGAGGTTAGCAGTCAATCAAAGAGAGTGCTAATCTCTAAAAAAACCAAGTAATTTAGCTTGGATTTGACAGATATTTTATCTAAATGGAGGGACATGTAAATGATTAAACCATTAAACGGACGCGCAGTTGTGAGAGTTGAAGAGGCTAAAGAGCAAACAGTTTCAGGCATCGTATTACCGTCAGCTGCCAAAGAGAAACAACAAGTAGGTGTTGTTGAAGCAGTTGCTGAGAATACAGAAGATTTCACATCACAATTGAAAGAAGGCGACCGCGTTCTATTTGAAAAATATGCAGGTTCAACATTTGAATATGATGGTCAAGAATTATTAATTATTAAAGAAAGCGACATTATCGCAATTGTAGATTAGTCAATTTATCAATATTTACAGATTAATAACAGTATGAATTTTTATGAGGTGAATGAATAAATGGCAAAAGATATTAAATTTTCAGAAGATGCACGTCAATCTATGGTTCGTGGGATTGATATACTAGCTGATACGGTGAAAGTAACCTTAGGACCAAAAGGTCGTAATGTTGTTTTAGACCAAAGTTATGGTTCACCGCTAATCACTAACGATGGTGTAACTATCGCCAAAGAAATTGAATTAGAAGATAAATTTGAAGATATGGGTGCAAAACTAGTTGCTGAAGTAGCTTCAAAAACAAATGATATTGCCGGTGACGGTACAACAACTGCAACTGTTTTAACACAAGCAATTGTAACTGAAGGTATGAAAAACGTTACTGCTGGTGCTAATCCAGTGGGTGTTCGTCGCGGGATTGACAAAGCAATTCGCGTAGCTTCAGATCGTTTATCTGAAATTTCAGTTCCTGTAGATTCTAAAGGCGCAATCGCTAACGTTGCATCAATTTCATCAGGTGACAGCGAAGTTGGTGACTTAATTGCAGAAGCAATGGAAAAAGTTGGCCAAGATGGCGTCATCACTATTGAAGAATCTCAATCAATTGATACCTCTCTAGATGTTGTTGAAGGTATGCAATTTGACCGTGGTTACCTATCTCAATATATGGTAACTGACAATGACAAGATGGAAGCTGTTTTAGAAAATCCTTATATTTTATTAACAGATAAAAAGATTTCTAATATCCAAGACATCTTGCCAGTTCTAGAACAAGTTGTTCAAGAAGGTCGTGCATTATTATTAGTAGCTGACGATATTGATGGTGAAGCATTACCAACACTAGTTTTAAATAAAATCCGTGGTACTTTCAACGTTGTTGGGGTAAAAGCACCAGCCTTTGGTGACCGTCGTAAAGCTATGTTAGAAGACCTATCTATCTTAACAGGTGGTCAAGTTATTACTGAAGATTTAGGACTTGAATTAAAAGATACGACAATTGACCAATTAGGTTCTGCTAACCGCGTTGTAATCACAAAAGATGAAACAACTATTGTTGAGGGTGCAGGCGATAAAGAGCAATTAGCACAACGTGTTGCCCAAATCCGTAGCCAAATTGAAGAAACAACTTCTGAATATGACCGTGAGAAATTATTAGAACGCTTAGCTAAATTAGCCGGTGGTGTTGCAGTTGTTAAAGTTGGTGCAGCTACTGAGTCAGAATTAAAAGAACGTAAATTACGTATCGAGGATGCTTTAAATGCCACACGTGCGGCTGTTGATCAAGGTATCGTAGCTGGTGGTGGTACTGCCTTCGTCAATGCTAAAAAAGCAGTTGCTGAATTAGCTGAAACATTAGTTGGTGATGAACAAACTGGTGCACAAATCGTCTTACGTGCTTTAGAAGCACCAGTACGTCAAATCGCTGAGAATGCTGGTTTAGAAGGATCTGTTATTGTTGAAAAATTAAAAGAACAAGCAGACGGCATTGGTTTTAATGCAGCAACTTCTGAATGGGTAAACATGATTGAAGAAGGAATTGTTGACCCAACAAAAGTTTCTCGCTCAGCATTGCAAAACGCGGGTTCAGTAGCTGGATTAATCCTATCTACTGAAGCAGCTGTTGCAAGCCAACCGCAACCTGAACCACAAATGCCAGCAATGGATCCAAGTGCAGGTATGTATTAAAAAACAGGGTAAGAGAGCCGATGCCAAGAGAGGAACGATGGAAGATTAGGGCAGTGGCTGACAAAGTCAGCAACAACCTTATCTGAAATGCAGCCCTCTCTGGAGGCTCGAACCTGACTAGGGTGAGAGATATTGATCTGCCGATTATTGGCTAATTAAATCGAATACCCTATAAATATAGCAAACTATGGGGCCGTGACAGTGATGTCGCGGCTCTTTTTTTATGCATTTTTCTGTAGTTAAGGGTTCAACCTATCTTTCAGTTAGGGCTTTTGATTATAATGAAGCTATGGATTTATTGAACTGAAAAAATACTGAATGGTTGAAGGGGCGTTTGATGATGTTATTTACAGAAGATGCGAGCTACTATGCTGAACAGATTAAAGAGGGCAAGTTGTCAGTTAAGGAGGTTGTGACTGCTGCTTTAGAGAATATGACGGCTTTGAACCCGACTTTAAATGCGGTTGTTTGGCGTCAAGACGCAGATGCCTTGGCCAAAGCGGATGAGTATGACGCACTTTTAGCTAAGATGAGCCCGCAAGAAAAAGCGGATTTACCCCCATTTTTCGGGGTGCCAACTTTAATTAAAGATCTTGGCCAGTCACAAGCTGGTCAGTTGGCTGCGAGTGGGTCGATATTACTCAAAGATAATATGGCGACGGTAACGGACAATTTTGTTCAAGCTGTTGAAAAGGCTGGTTTTATCGCGGTCGGTCGGTCTAACGTGCCTGAATTTGGTTTTAAAGGGATTAGTGATTCTAAAGCTTTTGGCGCGGTTAATTCGCCGATTGATACCAACCGTAATCCAGGTGGTTCAAGTGGTGGTGCAGCTGCGGCCTTAAAATCGGGAATGGTGCCCTTAACCTATGCTTCTGATGGAGGCGGGTCGATTCGAATGCCGGCGTCTTATTCAGGACTGATTGGTTTGAAACCGAGTCGTGGGCGTATGCCAGTTGGCCCTGGTCAATACCGGAGCTGGCAAGGGGCGGCGGTACCTTTTGCCTTAACAAAATCGGTCCGTGATACTTGGACATTGTTGAAGGCCTTGCAGGTAACCCAATACGAGGCGCCTTTTCCAATGCCAACAATCGAAGAAGACCAGTTGGTGGATTTAGACCGGCCCTTACGTATTGGTTATCTGACTGATTTGAATGACCAATTAACCATCAGTGAAGTGGGGCAGGCTGTCTTAGACCAGGTAATCGATCAGTTGAAAGCTCTAGGTCATGATGTCTTTCAAGTTGCGGATCCAGTGGACCGGATTCAGGTCATGAAGTCTTACTTTAAAATGAACAGCGTTGAAACTACGGTGATGATGGAGGGGATTGCTCAAGCACTTGGCCGTGAATTAACGGATGCAGATATGGAACCCTTGACTTGGGCGATTTACCGGTCTGGTTACAAAATTTCGGCGGTGGAATTAAGCCAAATGATCGGCGACTGGGATCAATGGGCTGCCATTTATGAAGCAGCGTTCAAGCATTATGACCTCTTATTGACACCAACAACGAATGGCCCAGCGCCTAAACATGGGATTTTTGAAGCCGATGAAAAAATTCTTGCAGCGGAAAAAAGTATCGACCAGCTAAGCCAAGACGATCAGCAACAACTGATTTGGGACCATTTTGGCCAATCAATCCTTTATTCGCCATATGTGTCGATTGTCAACTTAATCGGCCAACCAGCGATTTCCCTGCCGATGTTTAAAAATAAAGAAGGACTGCCAATTGGGGCGCATTTTATTGCCAACAAAGGAAACGAATACCTGCTGTTGCAATTGGCTAAGCAAATTGAAGCAGCTGACTTGTTGGATACAGATATTGTCAATTTAGAGGAAAATCTACCACAATTTAGAAAATAATGATCACCATCAACAAGGGCTTGCCCACAAGGGTCAGGCCTATTTTGCGCGCCAAGAAAAGGTCCAGCATTTGTTTTCCAAAAATAAAAACACTTGTTATTTTCTCATTATTTGTTAATATTCTCATTAACGAAGACAAGAAACGGGCAGGAGATTGCCCAGAAATCAAAGGAGCGTATCGCTATGGCCATCTGGTCTAATAAATTTCACGAGGAAATGTCACAAGATGCTTATCAATTTAACCAATCTATCCAAGTAGATTACCGCTTGTTGGACGCTGACCTCCGTGGGTCAAAAGCCCATGCGGCCATGTTAGGTCACCAAGGGATTCTTAGTTTAGAGGAGTCGGACAGCTTGGTAAAAGAGCTTGAGCAAATGCGTCAAGATTATGCGGATGGGACTTTAGTCGTTGATTTTACAACGGAAGATGTTCATTCTTTCATCGAGGCTGAGTTGACCGACCGTCTTGGCACAATTGGGAAGAAGGTTCATACTGGCCGGTCTCGTAATGACCAGGTAGCGACAGCTATGCGGATTTATGTGCTAGATGAATTGCAAGATTTTATCGAGAAAACCCAAGTAGCGATTGAGGCTATTTTGACAAAAGCAGAGGGACACTTGGACACGATTATGCCGGGCTACACCCACTTACAACGGGCACAACCAATCACTTATGCCCACTATTTATTGGCCTATGCGCAGATGTTCAGCCGTGACTTATCGCGGTTTGCGGACCTTTCTGACCGGGTAGCGAACGATATGCCACTTGGTGCGGGGGCCTTAGCAACGTCTACTTACCCAATTGACCCTTTCTATACAACTGAACAGGTGGCAGGTTTCACAGCACCGTATGTTAACTCAATCGATGCGGTATCCAACAACGATTATGCCATCGAATTCCTGTCAGATTTAGCCATGATGTCCATGCACATGTCCCGTTACGCGGAAGAAACGATTATGTGGTCCAGCCAAGAATTCCGTTTCATCAGCCTGAAAGATTCCTTCTCAACTGGTTCATCGATCATGCCACAGAAGAAGAATGCCGATATCCATGAATTAATGCGTGGAAAAACGGGCCGGGTTTACGGGAATCTGATGAGTGTCTTAACCATTATGAAAGGCCTGCCGCTTGCTTACAATAAAGATCTGCAAGAAATTAAGGAGCAGCTTTTTGACGGGATTGACCATGTGAAAGCGATGTTATCTCTATTACCGGGCATGTTAGAAGCGACAATCGTCAATAAAGAAGTTATGTATGCAGCTTGTGGAACTGGTTTTTTAAACGCGACAGACTGTGCAGACTACCTGACCAACAAGGGGATGGCCTTTAGAGATGCCTACCAAGTATCTGGAGATTTAGTGGGTTACTGTACGGAAAACCGCAAGAGCTTGGAAGAATTAACCTTGGATGAATACCAAAAATACTCAGAATTATTTGATGCCGATATTTATGACGCCATCGATTTGAAGAATTGTGTTTACCGCCGGAATGTTGCTGGGGGGCCAGCGCCAGAAGCGGTGACTGCAGCAATCCTAAGGGTTCGAGCTAATATTTACTAGGTTGAAAGTTTTGTAAAAAGAATTTTACTTTTCCGGTTGACTTTCTATAAATTACCGACTAGAATGATTAAAAGAAAATGATAAAAAATTAAAAATAAATGATAGATGTCATTTTTTTATGAGAATTGAATATTAAATCATAGAGGCAAAGAGTAACAAGAGTACTGTCTTAAGCGAGTAGACGATTGGTGGAAGGTCTATGTCAGGAGAATTGTGAACCGCATTGCTGAGATAATTGAGTGAAGTAAGCTAATTAGATCATAAAAGTAGCTCAATTCGTTAGGCGCGTTAAGTCATCAAGCGTTGATGTATTTTTGTCAACAGTAGAGTGGTACCGTGGATATTAACCGCCTCTTCATTTGAAGGGGCGGATTTTTTTATTTTCCGGGCCGACAAATGAAAGCCTGTTTTAAGGATTGGATGAAAGTCTAGTTTTGACAAGGGGAAACTCATAGACAAAAATCGCGACAGTAGAGTGGTACCGTGGATATTCGTCCGCCTCTTCTTTTTAGGAGAGGTGGGCTTTTTTTATAGGAAAAATCTAGGAGGATGAAGAAGATGTTTAGTCAGCTGAAGAAGAAAAATCAAGTGGGATGGCAGTTGAAGGGTTTTAATTTGATGGTTATTTTGGCCATCTTGATCAGTCTTGTTGTACCAGCCAAAAGTGTTTCGGCATCGTCTTGGACGGGTCCTGAAGCAGCGGCTGAGGTTGAGGGTGAAGATACATTACTGGCGGAGATTCAAGAACGTGGTGTGCTTAGAATGGGGACTGCTTCTGGTTACTCACCTTATGAGTTTACCGTTTTAAGAGATGGTCAAAATGAAGTCGTTGGGATTGATGTTTTCCTAGGGGAATATATCGCAGACCAGTTAGGGGTTGAACTGGAAGTTGTTGATATGGAGTTTGGGTCATTGATCGCTTCGCTTGAAACGGGGGGGATCGACTTGATCATCGCTGGTATGGGGGCGACTGAAGAGCGTGACCAATCCATTGACTTCTCAAATGCCTATGAATTATCTGGTCAATCCATCGTTATTCGTGAAGGCGAAGAAGATGAAATTGTAGATTATACCTCATTTGAAAATGGCGAGCATACTATTGCGGTATCTGAAGCGACATTACAAGAGGGTTATGTGAGAGACTTCTTTGAAAATCCAGACTTGTTGATTATGCGTAAATCAGGGGATGCCATTGCGGCCTTAACTTCTGGTCAAGCAGATGGGGTATTACTAGATGATGCGGTTGCCGGCGCCAATGCAGCTGAAAATGAAGGGTTAACCGTTATTGACTCTAACTTAGACGGCATGGTTGAAGACCAAGGTAAATCAATTGGTGTCCCGGAAAACCAACCATCCTTACAAACAGCTATCAACGATATTTTAGAAGATGTGAATAACCAAGGCTTAATCGATACCTGGACAGAAGCATCATTTGATATTATCGCTGGTGAAAACGCGGGCACAGGTTGGACCACCTACTGGCCATATTTTTGGAACGGAATTAAAACAACCTTGATTATTGCAGGGGTATCCATCTTCTTCGGTATGATCTTGGGGATTTTCTTAGCCCTTATGCGTTTGACTAATAACCCAATCTTAAAATTGTTGGCGACAGCTTATATCGAGTTTGTGCGTGGTACACCATTAATGATCCAAGTCTTGTTCATGTTCCTTGGTGTAGGGTCTATCTTTGGCTGGTCCACAATGACTGCTGGGTTAGTGTCTGTATCCATGAACTCGGGTGCTTATATCGCGGAGATTATCCGTGGGGGTATTCAATCCGTTGATAAGGGGCAAGCTGAGGCTGCGCGTTCACTAGGGCTTGGTTACTGGCAAACCATGCGGAAGGTCATTTTCCCACAATCATTAAGATCGATTTGGCCGTCATTGGGGAATGAATTTATCACCTTGATCAAGGAATCGTCTATTGTATCGACCATTGGGGTGGCAGAATTAACCTTCCAAACACGTGCTGTAACAAGTATTACGTACCAAGCAGTGGTCCCATTATTTATTTCAATGATCATCTACTTCATCATGACTTATGCCTTGTCGCAAGTCTTGAATGTATATGAAAGAAAGATGAACCAAAAATACGCTTAACGATTTTAATTAGAAAATATAGACAGAAATTTTTAGACAGAAATTTAGGAGGCATTCATTATGGCAAAAACAAATAAAGAAATTAAAAAGGTTTTACTAGCATACTCAGGTGGTTTAGATACTTCAGTGATTATTCCTTGGTTAAAGGAAAACTATAACGACTGTGAAGTTATCGGGATGACTGGTAACGTTGGTCAAGAAGAAGACTTTGAATTCTTGAAAGAAAAAGCGGTAGCCTGCGGGGCAACGAAATTATATGTAGAAGACTTGCGTGAGGAATTCATTACGGATTATATTTTCCCAGCGATCCAAGCAGGGGCTAAATACGAGTCGACTTATTTATTAGGGACTGCCTACGCGCGTCCATTAATCGCTAAACGTATGGTTGAAATTGCGCATTTAGAAGGCTGTGACGCTATTGTTCACGGTTGTACTGGGAAAGGAAACGACCAAGTGCGTTTCGAGTTAGGAATCCGTGAATTCGATCCAACAATGACGATCATTGCTCCTTGGCGTGAATGGGATATCTTATCTCGTGAGCAAGCCTTTGACTACGCTGAAGCGCATAACGTGCCACTACCAATTACACGCGAAACCAACTACTCTAAAGACGAAAACATATTCCACTTGTCACATGAAGGGTTAGACTTAGAAGACCCAACCAACAAACCAAACTACGAAGACATCTTGGAATTAGGGGTATCACCACAATCTGCACCTGACCAAGAAGTTGAAGTTACGGTGACCTTTGAATCAGGTATACCGATTGCTGTAAACGGAGAAAAATTAGCACCAATCGCTTTACTAGAAAAATTAAATGAAATTGGTGGTGCCAATGGTATCGGTATCTTAGATGTCGTTGAAAACCGTCTAGTAGGGATGAAATCGCGTGGGGTCTATGAAACACCAGGTGGCACTATTCTTTACCACGCTCACGAAAAATTAGAGCAAATCGCTTTAGACCGTGACACACAACACTACAAACAAAGCGTAGCCTTGAAATACGCAGACCTAGTCTACAACGGTTTATGGTTTAGCCCATTACGTAAAGCATTACAAGTTTTTGTAGACGAAACACAAAAAACTGTGACCGGTTCAGTGACAATGGTTCTATATAAAGGGAACATTATCGACGCTGGTATGACAAGTCCTTACTCACTATATTCAGACGAATTAGCAACCTTTGGTGAAGATGACATCTACAACCAAAACGATGCAGAAGGCTTCATCAAACTATTTGGTCTACCACAATCAGCACGTAAAATGGCTGAACAAATCTGGGCCAAAGGTGAAACGACAGAACCAGGTGCCTTTTCGGATGTCGCAAGAAATAATGAGTGGTTAAGATAACTAAGTGCGAGATAAGTCTGACTTGGCGAGCCGGATATCAGCTAAGTAAGAGACGGTTGGCAGCTTGAAATGTATATATTCTTCCGAGTTAAGGGGCTGTACTGTTGGTGCAGTCCTTTATCCTTTATGTAGCCCAATATAGCCCAAAAATGAGCATCCTGAGGAAGGGGATATTGAGCAGGATTTTGCTGTAGGATCTGTGTTTACAATCTGGCCATTTTTTGAGGATCAATCTCGTGTATTTTTGCGCGAAATGAGTGACTAATCAAATACAATAAAGGTTGTAAAATACAAAGAATGTACTCATCGAGCAAATAGTCTATTTTTCAACACTTATATTTTGTAAGTAAAAACCATGATATAGTGGGTATCTCCATAGCACAAGGTTAACAACCCCTTCATTTTACAATAAAGAAACTTGTTATACGAAGCACTAACTTTTGATATTTCGAATTCGAGGTGTTATGATATATTTTGTAAGATAAAAAAATTAAGAACATTTGAAAAGGAGATTTTTAATATGACAAAATATGGTGTAGTAGTAGGTTCTATACGTCAAAACTCTTTATCTGAAGGTGTAGCGAAAGCAATCGTTGCAGGTTTACCTGAAGGTTCAGAAGTTAACTTCCTAGAAATCGCAAACTTACCTTTATATAACCAAGACTTAGACGCTAACTCTCCTGCAGAATACGAAGAGTTCCGTGCACAAGTTGCAGCTCAAGATGCCATCATCTTTGTAACACCTGAACACAACCGTAACATCCCAGCTGCATTGAAAAATGCTTTAGACGTAGCTTCTCGTCCTTGGGGTCAAAACGTATGGGCTGGTAAACCCGCTTTAGTAGCATCTCAATCTATCTCTGGTATTGCTGGTACTTTAGCTCATCACTCATTACGTCAATCATTAGTATTCTTAGACTTACAAACTATGGCTCAACCAGAACTTTACATCAACTCTGCTGAAATTTCTGACATGGAGACTGGTGAAGTAACTAACGAAGACTCTAAACAATTCTTAGCAAGCGCTGGTGCGCAATTCGCTGAATACGCAGCTAAATTTATTGGCTAATTCATTTAAATAGATAAGTGAAAGGGAATTTGGCATATATGTCAGATTCTCTTTTTTTTATGTTCCTTTATGCTAATTTTTTCCCCTAAGAGTGATTGACAAATACATGGTCATGTCAATATAATGTAGTGGACGTGGTATAACCACATACTATTTTAATAAATATTCGTAGATACAAAGAGTAAATTATCGACTGGTGTAGCGAGAGGCGTTGGTGTGAGGCCTTACAGAATAGATAATTGAACCGCATTGTTGAGAAAAATGACTGAACCTTAGATAGTAGGTCATTTCGCTAATGACGTTACCATTCCAAGTAAGGGGAGGTGAAGGCCACCCCTAAAATTAGAGTGGTACCGTGGATCTCCGCCTCTGTTATAGAGGTGGGGATTTTTTTTATTGCCTAAAATAGTAAAAGTTGAAGTTAGCTAATTAAATAGTTGATAAGAAGCAATTGTTGATATAAAAGAAAAATGCTTTAGAGGAGGCAGAATCATGAAATATATGAAACAAATCATTTTGGTTTGTATGACACTTGTCCTAGCCATGGTTGGGTTGAGTCAGAGTCCCGTTTTGGCAACTGAAGATGGTCAATCAGCGGCATCTACCATTGATGCCAGTGAAGCAACAGCACCGGGAGAGGATACTTTATACCAAGACATTCAAGACCGAGGGGTATTACGGGTTGGGACTAACTCTACGTATGCACCTTTTGAATTCTCTATTTTAAAAGATGGGAAAAATCAGGTTGTTGGACTAGACATCTTCTTAGCACAGAAAATTGCGGACGACTTAGGGGTTAAACTTGAAGTTGTCGATATGGAGTTTTCGAATTTATTAACATCATTGGATACGGGTCAAATTGATATTGTATTAGCGGGAATGACTTCCACTGAAGAGCGAGCTAAATCAGTAGATTTTTCTGATATCTACCAAGTTTCTGGTCAATCATTTGTTATTCAAGAAAGTAAAGTGAGTGAAATTACAGATGATAGCTACTTTTCAAAAGGTGGAAAAATCTCTATTGGAGAAGGGACCACACAACAGTTATTAGTTGGAGAATATTATCCTAATTCAGAAGTACAAGTCATGCGTACGACAACTGATTCAATTTCAGCTTTAGATTCAGGTTTAGTTGACGGGGTATTATTAGATGAGGACGTAGCCGGAGCGTATGCGGCAGAAAATCCTAATTTAACAGTTATCGAAGCGAATTTACCAATCCAAGATCCTGGTAAGGCAGTAGCAATGCCAAAAGACCAACCTACATTACAAGCAGCAGTTAACGAATCCATTGCAGATGCTCAAGAACAAGGTTTAATTGACCAATGGTTGGAGGAATCTTACCAAATTATTGAAGACAATCGTCAATCAACTTGGGCAGCTTATGCGCCTTATTTCGTGAATGGTTTGAAAACAACCTTAGTCATTTCAGCGACAGCGATTTTCTTTGGTTTAATTATTGGTGCAGCGCTAGCGTTAATGCGTTTATCGGAAAATAGATTAGTTGATTTGATAGCTCAAGCTTACATCGAAGTAGTTCGTGGGACACCACTAATGATTCAAGTATTATTTGTTTACCTCGGTTTTGCTGGTATGTTTGGTTGGTCAACCATGACATCAGGTTTGGTTGCGGTATCTCTAAACTCAGGTGCTTATATTGCAGAAATTATCCGTGGAGGGATCAACTCGGTTGATAAGGGGCAAGCTGAAGCCGCACGTTCACTTGGTTTAGGCTACTGGACGACGATGCGGAAGGTTATCTTCCCACAATCATTAAGATCGATTTGGCCGTCTCTTGGGAATGAATTTGTATCCTTAATCAAAGAATCATCAATCGTATCTACAATCGGGGTAGCGGAATTAACATTCCAAACCCGTAATGTATCAACGATTACCTTTAACGGTATCATCCCACTAATCATCTCAATGGCTATCTACTTTATGCTAACCTTTACACTAACGAAGTTATTAAATGTGTATGAACGCAAGATGAATGAGAAATATGCTCAATAATTATACGAACTGGCGTCGCAACACTTAGTAGCGACGCTTTTTTATTTCTGATTTGTATTATTTCAGCTTTATGGCAATCTCAGTTATCATTAAGTTATATATAAAGCTTCTAACCGGCAATGGTAATACACGGTGAAATGTAGAGAAATAGTTGAACTTAATATACTTATTTACGTCGACTCTCACACCCTTTAGTCGAGCTCGTGCCTCCAAAAAGCACTGCGCTTCAGATTAAGTTGTAGCTGACTTGGTCATCTACTGCCTTAATTTTCCAACAGTTCCTTTCTGAGCGTCGACACTCACACCCTATGTTTACGCTGTTACAAATTGATTACACGAGTATGACTAATATAAAAATTATATGATAAAGTGCAACAGATGGCTTTTTTTGTGCAATTGCATGATAATCTTAAGGCTAAGAAACTGAGGAAAAGAAAAAAGGAGGGAGAAAAAGTGCGCAAGCGTTTTTTTAAAGATAATCGACAAATTGCCTATGTTCTATCGGGTGTAGTGATATGCTTGACAGCCTTTTTCATCATTCGTGCGTTTATAAATACGAATCGCACGTCTGCAGAAGAAAAAACTGAAGCAGTGGCATCAGCAGTAAATGCACTTTATTTTGATAACTCCTATACCTTTCTAAAAGCAGACATTCAACAAGACGAGATTTCTTCCTTAACTAAAGAAGTAAACAGTTTAAGAGACAGTGCTGATAAAGATATCATCGTTGACCGAATTCATTCTGTACAGCAACGGTTTGATTTACAAAGTCAGTTAAATGATTTATTTGATAAAGAGCATTGTGGTGATGGCGAAGCGGTAATTAATGGGGCGACGATTAAAGAGTATGTCCTTGTAGATGAGGAAGTTACCATTGATGAGCTTGATTTACTTCGTGATAACCATTCGAGTCAACTGAATCATGAAGATGATGGGTTCTATAACACAGCTACAACATTGATTGATGAAGCTGAAAATCAGGTCAACATAATCGAAGGGTATAAAAATGATTTACTAGCAATTGAAGAAGATAGTTCACTAACTTACGATAAATTAGAGGATAAGCTCACAACTATCACTAAACGCGTAAATAAAATTGAAAATCCCTGTTTACAAGATAAATTGTTAGAGATGATTGCAGCGAGTGATGAAGAAGCTACACAAACTATCTTTAACCGCTTGATAGAAGAAGCGGAAGCAGCCAGCAAATCTGATGAAGAGCTGGCTCAAATTCGTAAGGAAGGTCAAGTAGCCATTAAAGCCTCAAAAAGTCGCATAGCTGATTTACAAGCTAAACGTGAAGAAATTATGGCTTCTAATGACGCATCCGCTACCTTAACATTACGTCGAACCTCAGAGCGTCCTTCTTTTGCTGTGAATACTAATGTAACTTCTGGTGTATTAGCATCCAAACAATCTGAACAAAGTACTTCACGGACATCGAGCCGTGGCAATGGATCAAGTTCATCAAGTCGTGTTAGTGTATCTAGCTCATCGAGGGTCGTTGCCTCAAGTTCAGATACTAACTCTTCTATCTCATCAAGTGATGTTGAATCAACTCCTTCTGGTGATTCGTCAACTGATGATAGTTCAAGTGAAGAAATCCCTTCTTCAGCAAGTTCATCATCGAGTGATACATCAAGTGCATCTAGTTCAAGTTCTAGCGTTGCAAGCGCAAGCGATTCAAGTAGCGCGTCAACTAGTAGTTCAAGTGATAGTGCATCAACATCCACTTCAAGCGATTCTTCATCATCGAGTGCATCCGAATCATCAAGTGATGACTCAGATATTGAAGATGGTGCCACAAGTGACTCCAGTCAGATGAATGAATCATCATCTTCCTCAAGCGATGGTTCGGTTATAGAGGACAGTGCCACATCATCTAGTTCACAACAACAATCAGCGGTTGAATCAGATACAACAGAACGACCTCGGTCATCTGTTGCAAGTGATTCAGTTACTGAATCTAGTCCAATTCCATATGGATCACCAGAGTAATCAAAATGGTTTCAAGCAGTTAGGGTAAAAGCTAGCTGCTTTTTTTATTTTCTACTATAATTTAAAGGTTTTTTAACTAGAATAGGCTTATAATCCAGTCGGGTTATGGTAGAATATTAGGGATTATAGGTGCTTACTTATAGTATATATATAATGAAATGGGTGAAAAAATGCAAAAAAACGGAGAATGGACGAACTGGTACCGCGTGGTTATCGCGGCAACAGAAGCGTTAATCTTGTTCCTTTCTTATCTTGTTTCATTCTTTTTGCGGTATGGTCGATATGTACCTTTGAAAAACTATGAAGCTTTCCAAGGGGCAATTGGTTGGATATTAATTATCTTTGTATTTATCAATATATTATTTGGGGTTTACATCCTTTATGATAAAACCAAAGGCGACCTCTTCTTCATTACCATCATCAGTCAAGGGATATTAGCAGTTGTTGCTATGGTTTTAAGTTTTGCTGGTAGATGGCTAGCCTTTCCGCGTTCAGTCGTCTTGATTGATTTTGCGGTTAGTGTAATCATGCTTTATGTTTTTAGAGCCTTAGTCTTCGATATTTATCGACGCTATGCATCGACAAAACGGGTAATGATTGTTGGATCTGAAGAAGCTGTTTTTCCAGCAATATATAATTTCAAAAATTCAAAAAGTACTCGTCATATTGTGACACACGTGGTGTTAGAAGATTACTACCGCAATGTGAAGAGTCGTTTAGATGAGTATGATATTGTATACCTTGCATCGCAGATTGATGAGAGTGAAAAATTAAAAATTTATGACTTGCTAATGCGAGCGAATAAAAAACTATTCTTGAATTCTAAATTTGAAAACCTGGTAATGGTAAATCCAAATATTATGAATTTTGAAGATGAATCCATTATTGAAACCTCAGACTTCGCAATTCCAGCAGACCAGGCGTTGCTCAAACGAGGATTAGATATTCTGATAGCTTTAATTGGTTTAATATTAGCATCACCAATTATGTTGATTACGGCAATTATTATTAAATTAACTTCTAAAGGTCCAGTATTCTACCGCCAAGTACGTATTACTAAAGGTGGCGAGGAGTTTGATATCTTGAAATTCCGTTCAATGACAACGGATGCTGAAGTGAAATCAGGTCCAATGATTGCAACGAAAAATGACGCACGTGTCACAACAGTTGGTAAATATATTCGTGCCTTGCGTATCGATGAATTGCCACAGTTATTGAATGTGCTACACGGAGATATGTCCATGATTGGACCACGTCCTGAGCGACCATTCTTCGTGAACCAATTCCAAGAAGAAAATCCGCATTACTACCTACGTCATAACGTACAAGCAGGTATCACGGGTTACGCGCAAGTCTATGGTAAATATGCTACAGACTTTAACTCAAAATTGAACTTTGATTTAATTTACATTAAACAATATTCAATGTTCCTAGACTTCAAGATTCTATTACAAACCATAAAAATTCTCTTCGACAAAGTGTCTTCATCAGGCATTGACGAAGACGAAAAACCAACAGTAACAAGAGAAGAAGCAGAAGAAATGAACATCGACGTCATAGGATGAGAGTGAGACCGTTAAGCTCAATAACTCTGGAAGATTAGTGCCGTGACACACAAGGTGTGTCGCAAACTAATCTGAAGAGGACTTGAGCTGGTCGAACGAACTCGACTTAATAGGATAGGGTGTGAGAGTCGACGTCAAGAAAGGAACGTTGGAAGATTAAGGCAGTAGATGGCGAAGTCATCTACAACATAATCTGAAACGCAGTCCTTTCTGGAGACTCGAACCCGACTAAATAGGATGTGACACCTGGCTGCTCTGACGAACCCAACTAAACAGGATGTGAGACCTTTGGTAGCAATATTGGTCTACTCTTCATTCAAATTGTTATAAACGAAAAGTCAATTAAGCGTTAGCGACAGTCACATATACTGGTAGCTAACGCTTTTTTGCTTACTAAATCAAGGATATAAACGTCTAGAGGTGACAACTAGCTGAGGAATAGTGTTATAATAAGGAAAGTCAAATCGCAATTCTTGGAGGGAATAAGAATATGAAGACAACGACCAACGATAGCCTTGCGCTTCACACAGATTTATATGAAATCAATATGATGAAGACTTATTGGGACGCTGGAAAAGCTGACCAACAAGCGGTTTTTGAAGTGTACTTCCGTAAAAATCCGTTTGAAAGTGGCTATGCCATTTTCGCAGGCCTAGAACGTGTCATTCAGTATGTACAAAACTTGAAATTTACCGACGACGATATCGCCTACTTACGGGAAACACAAGGCTATCCCGAAGATTTCTTAGACTATTTGAAAAACTACCACTTCGATGCAACAATTCGTTCCATGGAAGAAGGGGAAATTGCCTTTTCAAATGAACCGTTGATGCAAATTAAAGGGTCATTAGCTGATTGTACTTTAATCGAAACGGCAGTATTAAATATTATCAACTATCAAACTTTAATTGCGACAAAAGCATCACGTATCCGGAATGTTGCTGGTGATGACGCATTAGCTGAATTCGGTTCAAGACGTGCCCAAGAAATGGATGCGGCTATTTGGGGAGCTCGCGCGGCTTATATTGGTGGATTCGACTCTACCTCTAATGTACGCGCAGGTAAATTATTCAATATTCCAATTTCAGGAACCCATGCGCATGCTATGGTACAAGCTTATCAAAGTGATTATGAAGCGTTTAAAGCTTATGCAAATGCCCATGAAAAATGTACATTCTTGGTCGATACTTATGATACCCTTCGTTCAGGAGTGCCAAATGCGATTAAAGTGGCTAATGAGATGGAAGATAAATCTCGTTTTGTCGGCGTTCGTATCGACTCTGGCGATATCTCCTACTTATCATCAAGTATCCGCAAGATGTTGGATGAAGCAGGTTACCCGGATGCTATTATTTCTGCGTCAAACGATTTAGATGAAAAAACGATCTTAAACTTGAAGATGCAAGGTGCTAAAATTGATGCTTGGGGTGTAGGTACTCAGCTGATTACAGCCTTCGACCAACCAGCCTTAGGGGCCGTTTACAAACTATGTGCCATTGAAGATGAAAATGGCGATATGGTCCCAACCATGAAAATTTCGTCATCTCCAGAGAAAATTACTACACCAGGTGAGAAACAAATTTGGCGTATTACCCGCAAGAAAGATGGTAAATCTGAAGGGGACTATATTACAACCATGAATGAAAATCCTAATGACGCTGAGTCTATCTTCATGTTCCATCCAACTTATACTTACATTAACAAGACAGTTCGCCGTTTCAATGCACGGCCATTATTAAAAACCATCATCGACAAGGGTGAATTGGTTTACGATGTGCCATCACTTGAAACCGTTCGTGATTTTTCACGCGAGCACTTGGAAGCCCTATGGTCAGAATACCGCCGTATGTTGAATCCAGAACCATACCCAGTTGATTTATCGCAAGAATTATATGATTTAAAGATGAATTCAATCGCTGAAATTCGTGAACGTATCAATGAAGAGTTTAAAGAATCCGAGTTAAACGGTGACAACGAAGACTAAGTTGATGAATAAAGCAATAAAAGGGGAGAATACCATGCGTTCATTACAAGAAGAAATTATAAATGCCTTAAAAGTAGCACCTAGTATTAATCCAGAAGCAGAAATCAGACGTACCATCGATTTCATCAAGGCATACTTTCACAAGTATCCATTTCTAAAAAGCTTAGTATTAGGCATTTCTGGTGGGCAAGATTCAACCCTAGCCGGCACACTATGCCAAATGGCCATAACTGAAATACGCGAAGAAACTGGTGACGACAAGTATCAATTCATCGCAGTCCGTCTTCCTTATGGCAACCAAGCCGATGAAGCTGATGCTATGGACGCTATAGACTTCATGGCAGCTGATCAAACTGTACGCGTTAACATCAAGCCAGCTGTTGATGCTACCGTTGAAGAATTGGAAAAGGGTGGCCTTACCATTTCTGACTTCAATAAAGGAAATATCAAAGCACGCCAACGAATGTTGGTACAATATGCGATCGCAGGTGAAAATGCAGGTGTCGTGGTAGGAACAGACCATGCTGCTGAATCAGTGACAGGCTTCTATACCAAGTTTGGTGATGGCGCAGCAGATATCCTACCTATTTGGCGGTTAAATAAACGTCAAGGACGTGCTATCCTTGAATATTTAGATGCCCCAGAACATTTATACGTTAAGGTGCCAACGGCTGACTTAGAAGAAGACCGTCCCGGCTTAGCCGATGAAGTAGCCCTAGGTGTTACTTACCAAGACATAGACGACTACTTAGAAGGCAAAGAAGTATCCGAAGAAGCAGCCGAAAAAATCGAAAACTGGTACCTAAAAACCCAACACAAACGCGAATTACCAATCACCATTTATGATGAATGGTGGAAGAAATAGGGTGTGAGTGAGACCGTTAAGCTCAATAACGATGGAAGACTATAGCCGTATCACACGAGTGTGATGCAATATAGTCTGAAGCGGGCTTGAGCTGGTCGACTGAACCCGACTAAATAGGATGCGAAGTACGAGCTCAACTTTATAGGATGCGAGAGCCGAGTCAAAAGACTAAAAGGCATTAACTTATATATAGAAAATAGCCTCTGTGATTTTACTGTTCACAAAGGCTATTTTTCTATTATTTTTCACGGGTGAAATTGTTAGATTCATTTTATACTTTTCTAAGAATTACCGCTGTTATGGTGAAATGTTTAAAAATACCTATCTAGGACTCATATTTTTTTGCTAAAACTTTCCCTAAGCATATTCTGCTAATCTCATACTGCATCTCATTGAAAGAAAGTTTAGTCACAAATCCATTGGCCATCTACGAAATTACAAGCCATCCCAGTACCACCAAGTGTTTGTAGTTTTGGTATGAGTGGTCGACCTTCTTCTTCAGCAATTTGTTTTAGCTGGTTTTCAATGTCTTCAGTTGCTTGTGCACCTGAAATTATATATTTTTGGTTGATCACTAAAGCCGGCGCTCCTTGGATGTCATAAGCTTGACTGACTGCGAAATCTTGTAAAACAGCTTCTTCTGTTTCAGCTTTTTTATATTGTGCTACCCATTGGTCAATATCAATGTCAGTAGTCGCTATAGCAGTCTTTAAAATTTCAAATTCTTCAATATTTTTATTTTCAACGAATAGTGCGTTTTGGATAGCGTCAAAAGCATCCCAGTAAGCATCTTGCCCGCCTAAAATACCAGCGGCTTTTGCTGCTTTTAAACCATTTTTTGAAGTTGGAGAGTTGAAGTCCGTTTCACGCATTCCCTCTATATTAAAGCGGTGGTCATCATCATTTTGATTAGCTTGTTCCCAGCGCGTTAACAATTCAGGTTTAACGGCTTCACGTGAGCCAAACATTTGGATATAGTGATCTGGCTCCCAACCTAAAGCGAAAGATCGGTGGACCACGTCGATGTTATTATATTTACCAGTGATTTTCCTCATGCGTTTGGACATGGGGAAACAAAATGAGCAAACCACATCATGGAAAAATTCAATTTGCATAGTGCACTCCTTCTTATAATGTCAGTCTTTATATTAGATAAAACCAAATTTATAAGCAATTAGATTGCTCAAGGCTTTAATGGTTTGATATTTCGCATGAAAAATTTGGTCATGTTAAAATAGGTAAAGAATTATAAAGGAGGACTAGCATGGACGATAAAATCCAACAATTTGAACAACAAATTAAGGATAGCAAATGTATTGTCTTTTTTACAGGAGCGGGAATGTCTACAGCCTCTGGTATTCCTGATTTCCGGTCAGCGAATGGCCTTTTCATGGAAAACTTAGGAGGGACTTATAGCCCAGAAGAAGTCGTTTCTCATCATTTCTTTACACAATACCCCAAGGAATACTTTGCCTACCACTTTGATAAATTAGTCTATCCAGAAGCCAAGCCTAATATAGGGCATGAATTTATCGCTAGCTTAGAAGGGACTGGTAAAGATGTTTCTGTGGTTACGCAAAATATAGACGGTCTGCACCAAAAAGCTGGCTCATCAGCGGTTTATGAATTACACGGCAGCACCTTAGATAATTACTGTGTATCGTGTGGCCATCATTATAAATTAGAAGAACTTCAATTAGACCAGGATGGTATTCCGCGCTGTCCAATTGATCAAGGCATTGTTAGACCTAATATTGTCTTATACCAAGAACAATTAGACCAAGATGTAGTGAACGGGGCAGTGGATAAAATCCGCCAAGCAGATTTATTAGTTATCTTGGGAACAAGCCTAGTCGTTTATCCAGCGGCAGGATTCTTAAATTACTTCCGAGGACAATATCTAACCGTAGTAAACAAATCACCACTTCAAATTCCGTATCACGATGCCTTAGTATTTGAAGACACTATTGAAAAAGTATTTAGCCAACTGAGTTAAATCAGTATGTTAAAGAAAAAACGCCTTACACAAAATTGTAGAGCATTTTCTTTTTGGGAACCTTTATTATACAATATAATATATAGTTGTTTTCGTTAACTTGATACGGATATTTTGAAAGGTCGTGCTAACACATATGGACAAATTTAAAATGATGGCTATTCTATTTTCAATGAGTTTTTTAGCATCTTGTGGACTAATAGAGAGCAATAAAACTATCCAATCAAGTCAATCTAGCGATGTTGAATCTAATAATACGCAATCTGCTGAAGTTCCGACAGCGGAAAGTAGTGAAAGTGATAGTGATCAAAGTCTAGCTGAATTTTCCGATGAAGAAATTGAGTATGCCAGAGTATGGTTAAATGAGGGCAAGAATATGGATGTTTCAAATTTGAAAGTAACTTTGATACCTAAGGGTTCATTAATCAATCCGGATAACGTAAATTACGGTACCTACGATGAAGATATAATCGAAATACGAGGACCGCAAGAAACCGATGGCCATGTTGTGTATAGCGTTCGAGATAAAGGGTCGGGTTACATTCATATTTATCCAATTCCATATATTTTCGATCACGCAGAATCTCAAGAATTTTCAAAATATGAAAATATTGAAGAAAATACAGAAGCTGTTTATCTTGAACCAGGAGATAGCCAAACCGTGAGTCAATTAATTAATGTAATTGATATTTCGAAAAAAGAATCATTCATGTCTATGGATACCGCGATTGAAATATACGAAGAAGGATTGAAGGCAACATCTAATGGAGAAACTAGTGGCTTGAATTCTGAATTTTATAGTCGCGATTATTTCGCAATTGAGCAAGATGAACCAGATTCATTGATGCTTTCATTTGAAAATCAAGGTCGTGGTGGACAAGATTACTACTTCTTTAAAGGTGAAGATGACACTATAAAGATTGACACTTATTTTGAATCTTATGAAAAAGATGAGCCAGATATTCAATGGACCTATGATATCTATACACAAACATTTACTGAAGAACTCAGCCAAGAAAGAGAAGACCAGCAAAAAGTCATTGAACCTTTTACAGAAGAAACTGCTTTTGAATATATAAAAGAGCAAGAGGGCTTTAACGATGATATTGCAGTACAAGTTTCTAAGACTAGAGATGATGGTAGTATTGAAATGACACTGATATCAAAAGAATTACAAGGCAATGGAGGCAGTGGTACAGTTGATACTTTTATCATTTACCCAAACGGTAACTACAATTCAAAGCATGATTAAGGTACAAATATGTAGTAATATATACTTGATTGCATGAGTAGTAAAATTAAATAATTATTGAAAAAGAGCCTTACACAAAATTGTAGGGCGTTTCTTAGTCTATAAATCTAATAAACTTAATGTTTTATCAATTTAAATTGAATAGGGCTTATATTCTAAAATATATAGGCCAGAGGCTGGAACTATCTAGCACGCCTTTGCAGTGAAGCAAGGATTTCTGACCCACATCAGACTGTTAGGGGATACCCCTTACAGAATGAGTAGTCAGAAAAGCCCTTAGAAAATTATTCTAAGGGCGGTCTCACTGCTAGTTGAGCTTTGCAGGATAGACAGTTCTCCGCTTCAGAATAGTTAGCGTCACACTTTGTGTGCCACGGCACTATTCTTCCACCGTCTCCTGTCTAAACATCCTGCATCACATCCTATTTTTAAGGCAGTGATAGGTATGTGGAAGCCGAAAGGCTACCCCATAAATATTAAGTTTGCGCTGTCTCACATCCTGTGAAGTTGAGCTCGCACCTCCAGAAAGAACTGCGTTTCAGCTTAGTTTGTAGCTGACTGTGTCATCTACTGCACTAATCTTCCAACGTTTTCTTTCTGAGCGTCGGTGCTCACATCCTGTGAAGTTGAGCTCGCACCTCCAGAAAGAACTGCGTTTCAGCTTAGTTTGTAGCTGACTGTGTCATCTACTGCACTAATCTTCCAACGTTTTCTTTCTGAGCGTCGGTGCTCACATCCTGTGAAGTTGAGCTCGCACCTCCAGAAAGAACTGCGTTTCAGCTTAGTTTGTAGCTGACTGTGTCATCTACTGCACTAATCTTTCAACGTTTTCTTTCTGAGCGTCGGTGCTCGCATCCTGTTTAGTCAAACATTTTTCCTGGGTTCAAGATGTTATTTGGATCCATGGCTTGTTTGATGGATTTCAATACTGCCATATATGCTTCGTCTTTGAAGTAAGGTAGATAAGCTTTTTTCTCTAAACCAACACCGTGTTCTGCAGATAATAAGCCACCTTGTTCAGCAACATATGGGAATAAATCATTTTCATAGTCGTGTTTAATTTGTTCCCAAGTTTCATCATTTTGATCACCGCGTAAGATACAAATATGAATATTGCCATCTCCTGCGTGACCGAAGAATCCGGTTTGGACATTATATTTATCCCCTAAGCGTTTACCTTCTTTAACTAAGTCTGTAAACAGGTGGTTAGGAACAACCGGGTCATACATCTTCCAGTCACCTTTTGAAACGATACCGTTCAAGATATTATCGCGGATGGCCCACATTTCGCTAGCTTCATCCTCAGAAAGTTCGCGCGCTTCAATTGCACCAGCCTTTTTCCCGAGGGCTTGGATAGCTTCAAGTTGGAAGGCTAAACCGTCTGCCGCATTGTCTGCTACGGTTGCCAATAAGAAAGCTTCGCCGTGAACTTCAGGCATTTTCTTGTTGATAAATTGTTCAGAGTAGTGAATACCTGATTCTTCTAAAAGTTCTAAAGCAATTGGTTGAACGGGTGACTTCACAACTTCAAAAATAGCATCTGACACACCGTCTAAAGAATTAAAACCGAGAATAACAGATTTCTCAAAAGCTGGACGTGGTGTTAATTTCAATTGTAACTCTGTGATCACTCCAAGTGTACCTTCAGCACCGATAAATAGGTCTTTCAAATCATAAGCTGTTGCATCTTTTTTATTTAAAGAGCCAACGTGAATCAAGTCCCCATTAGCTAATACCACATCATAACCACGAACATTATCACGGGTCACACCGTATTTAATCGCTCGCATCCCACCAGCATTTGTAGATGCATTCCCACCTACTGAAGCATTTTTATTACCAGGGTCAGGGGCATAGAAATAAGGCGTATTCGCTAGATAATCGCGGATTTGAAATAAGGTTACACCTGCTTGAACTGTTAAGGTCAGCGTTTGCTCATCTAATGAAATAATGTTATTCATTTTCTCTAGGCTTAGTAACCAAGCATTATTGATAGGATAAGTTGCGCTCGTTAATCCAGTTTGACGACCGATAGTAATCGTGGGTTGCTTTCTCGCGTTGGCATCTTTAATAAATGCGACCACTTCTTCAGTTGAAGTGGGGAAAGCAATTAAAGATGCTGAACCTGGATCTTTTTCAACCATATAAGTCTTCAAATATTTGTCTGCAACTTGTTTTTCAATTTCCATAATATATCCTCCATTTGTAAGGGTTTACAAATATATTGTCCTCCAATCGTCTTAAAAATGCAAGGCAGAATTATACTAGTGGATTTGCTTAAAGTTGATAAATAAATTAGTAACTAATAGGGATGTCTACAAAGATTTGTTGCCCAATAGCAAATTCAGCTTGGTCACTTGTTAGATTAACTATGTCGGCTTGAACTTGATCTACTAAATCAGACGGGACACCTAAATGATAAGTGACGTCAGCTAGGTAAGTTGTATCTAATAAGCTGTAGGGCGATTCAGCAATCCAATGTTCTAATTGACCAGTTATTGGGTAAGCAACTTTGATGTCTAATTGGGTTTGCAGCTTACGTTCTACTTGACCAATGGCATCTAATCCTTCAGACACTGCGGATGAGTAAGCACGAACGAGCCCACCAGCACCTAGTTTAGTACCACCGAAATAGCGGGTAACAATTACGATAATATTTTGTAAATTCCGCTGTTTTAAAACTTCTAGCATAGGGACGCCCGCTGTTCCAGAGGGTTCGCCATCATCTAGCGCTCGTTGAATCTCATTTTTTTCGCCAATTTGAAAGGCTACACAATTGTGAGTGGCTTTGTAGTGTTCTTTACGAATTTTTTGGATAAAAGCGTTGGCTTCATCTTCATTGAAGACTCGTTGTGCATGGCAAATAAATCTGGACCCTTTCACTTCAATTTCGTGGCTACCGCCGCCTGCAACTACAGTCCGGTATTCAATCATTTGACTTGCCTCCTTGTTAATCATTTCTTTCCTTTGAGAGTAGCATATTTTATTATTTTTAGCTATTTGCCTGTCTTTTGTGTATATTTCACAAAGTTGAAGCGCTTTACTAGATAAACTTGTCGAATTTTATCCAGATGTTTGATAAAATGGCACTGAAGTTATTGTCAGTTGATTATTTTTCAAGTGGCAATCTGTAAAGTACAGGGATTAGAGGAGAAAATTATATGTCACTTGCCATTGTAACGGATAGTACTGCCTATCTTTCAGACGAATTTGTTAGTCGTCACGATATTACAGTTCTACCATTAACAATCACATTTTCAGACGGATCCTACCGTGACAATATCGACATCACGGTTGATGAGTTTTATGCCAAAATGGCGGCCTTAGATGAGATCCCAACAAGTTCGCAACCTGCGCCAGGCCTTGTCACAGAAGTCTTCGAGCGGTTAGCTGACAGTCATGATGAGGTTTTGGTTGTTACCTTATCTAAAGGTATTTCTGGTGCCTTCCAAACCTTTAGTATGATTGCAAACGAAGTTGCTGAAGAAAAAAATGTTCGGATTGCGGTTTATAATTCCGATATTTCTTTGATTGGACAAGGTTTATTCGTTCAAGAAGCCGTTAAGTTGCGTGAACAAGGTCTAAGCTTAGAAGAAATCTTACCAAAATTAGATGCCTTAAAATTAACTTCAGATGCTTATTTTTCAGTAGAAAATTTGGGACACTTAGCTAAAGGTGGCCGTATCTCTTCTAGTGCAGCTGGAATTGGTAACCTATTACAAGTAAAACCAATCTTGCATTTTGAACAGGGAAAAATTGAGGTTTTTGAAAAAGTTCGTACCCATAAAAAGACTGTGAAACGGATGCTTGATTTATTTGAACAAGCTTATCAAGCAGAGCCACGATTAAGGGTCGCCATTGTAGGGGAAGATGACACCCCGCAAGTTCAAAGTTTGGTGGCTTATATGACTGAAAATCACCCAGACTTAGATATGCAACGAACGCCAGTAGGCCCCGTTATTGGGACACATCTTGGCCCAGCTGCCTACGCTTTAGCTTGGTGGCAAAATACTGATATCAAGTAGGTTCAAAACTTAAATTTAATTGAAATTGCACTTATTTATGTACTTTTTGAGATTAGGAAATTTCCTGGTCTCTTTTTTTTTGGCGCATTTTGACATTTTTCCCGTATAAACTTCATAAGAGGGGGGATAAGGATGGAAGCAGTCAGCAACTTACTAAGAGGTCGACTCGTCACCGCCAAGGAAATAGGCCAGACCGATGCAGCCATCAACTTACTGGATATACCCGGATTGCAAATCTTCTCTGCCCTGGAAAAAGAGGGCTCGCGCTTAAGATGTCGCCGTTGCGGAAACCAAACCATCTTTCAAGAAAATATCTGTCAATGTGGCCTGACAGACTGCGTCTATTGTCTACAATGTCTCAACTTCGGTAAACTACGGACCTGCGACAAGTTATATCACTTAGCTGAAGCGACTGAACCCTATAGCTGGCAAAGAGACCAATCTTATTTGGCTTGGACCGGCACTTTATCAGACCAACAAGCCCAAGCCTCCAAAGAAATTTGTCAGACCTACCAAGCAGGCGGTCAACGTCTAGTTTGGGCTGTTACAGGAGCAGGTAAGACAGAGATGGTCTTTGAAGCTGTTAACCAAGCCCTGATGGCTGGCGGGAAAGTAGCCCTCGCCACACCCCGAGTTGACGTGGCCAATGAGCTAGCCCCACGCTTTAAAGAAGCCTTTCCTGAAGTGACTATCCAGTTACTCCACGGTCAATCAGAAGAAACTTATGCTGAACAACCTTTTACCATCGGGTCCACCCACCAACTCATTCGTTTTAAAGAAGCTTTTGACCTGTTGATTATTGATGAAATTGACGCATTTCCTTATGACGGCGACCCTATGCTCTATTTCGCTTCAGACCGTGCCATTAAAAAGACAGGGGCCCAGATTTTGCTGACGGCAACCCCAAATCCAAGTCATGAGAAATTAATCAAAGAAGGCAAGCTACCCGTGTCCATTCTGCCAGCCCGCTACCACCGCCACCACCTACCAGTCCCCAAACACCAATGGGTAGGCGACTGGCATAGTATTATTCAAGCAGGTAAAATACCAAGTGTTTTTAGACGACTATTAGGACGGCTACTGGTCAAAGGGCGACGAGTTTTGGTCTTTATGCCCAACATTGATTTAATGCTAACTTTCGTAAGATTATGCCGGCAAGTATTTGCTGATTACCGGTTTGAATCCGTGTCTTCAAAAGACCCAGACCGTATTATCAAGGTACAAAATATGCGAGATGGTCATTATGATTTTTTATTTTCGACTACTATCTTAGAGCGAGGCGTTACCTTTGCTAATATTGATGTCATCGTATTGGGTAGTGAGGACCAGACCTTTACTACAGCAGCTCTGGTCCAGATTTCAGGCCGAGTGGGCCGAAAACCTAAATGGCCATCCGGGTCAGTTTATTTTCTCCATTACGGTAAAACTAAAGCCTCTATTGCAGCTATTCGGCAAATTCAATCCATGAATGATCAAGCAAGGAAACGAGGTTTAATTGATGATTAGTTTATTTAGGGGCGTGATGGAAGGGGGACTAGCTGAGGCGGTTAGCCCATCTACTTGTGTGATTTGTCAAAACACTTTGGTTAACCCACTAACTTTGGAAGATATCTTGTCTCTGAGCCCAATAAAACCACCACTTTTTTGCCAAGAATGTATGAATAGCCTAATCGCCATTGATCTAAAAACAGCCTGTAAACAATGCGGACGAGATATGACTATTGAATCGGCTGGTCAAGTGGATGAAGAAGGTTTTTGTGGGGACTGTCAAAGTTGGCATACTTACCATGATTGGCAGTTTACCAACCAGGCTTTCTATCAATATAATCGTGTCTTTAAAGATTGGCTGGTAGTCTTAAAAGGGCAGGGCGATATTCGTGGGCGTCATCTTTTTGCCAAGAAATTAAAAGCTGTCTACCGAAAGCATATGGAGGCTATTTGGGTGCCTATGCCTTCTTCCAGTGAGAAGGTAGCGAATCGAGGCTTTAACCAGACGCGTTTAATACTTGAGGCAGCGGACATTCCCTTTCAAGACCTATTGATGAATGAGGGGAGTCAGGGGAAGCAAGCCTATAAAAACCGCCATGACCGTTTTCAAGATAGAAGTAAGATTCAGGTGAAAAATGACCTAGAAAATATAGATAAGAACCGTCCGATTATCCTATTCGATGACGTCTATACTACTGGTACCACTATGTTTTCAGCCTATAAGGCGCTTGAATTAGCGGGCTTTAGTCAAGTTAGCGGACTGACCCTTGCAAGATAATGTATTTTTTCAGTGTGGATTATTTGTATCGGTAAGCGTTTTCTATTATAATTAAGGTACTAATAAAGAAGCTATAGGAGCTTCACCAGTGATTTATTACTGGTAGAAAGGATGAAAGATTATGTTTACATACAACGTCCGCGGTGAGAATATTGAAATCACACCAGCAATCAGAGAGTACGCTGAAAAAAAAATCTCTAAGATTGAACGGTATTTCACTGATTCACCAGATGCTACTGCATATGTAAATGCGAAAGTTTATCCGAATAAGGATGCTAAGGCAGAGGTTACAATTCCTTTAACAGGTGGTTTGACTTTACGTGCTGAAGAAACATCTCAAGACTTGTACGGTTCTATTGACCTTGTGGTTGATAAGTTAGAACGTCAAGTACGTAAATACAAAACAAAAATAAATCGTAAGCCTCGTGCTAGTGCTGGTTTACCAGGTGCTGTGGAAACACAAGTTCAGGCTGACCGTGTTGAGCAAGAGGCTGAAGAAGGACATGACCCAATTAAGATTGTGCGTCGTAAAACCTTATCTGTGAAGCCGATGACTGCAGAAGAAGCAGTATTGCAAATGGAAATGCTAGGTCACAACTTCTTCATCTTTGAAGATGCTGAAACTGGTAAAGGTGCCTTGGTATATGCTCGTCGTAAAGGTTCATATGGTTTAATTGCCATTGAAGATGAAGAAGATGCATAACCAAGAAAACATACTGATAAAATGACAAGCTCCGGTGGTTGCCGGGGCTTTTTTTCATGTATTTAGTCATTTTCCAGGAAAAAGGTTATAAAAATCTTGTAATTTCTGCTAAGGCTATCCGTTTCTTGTTTTAATGACAAATTTTTAATGCTATCATATAATGGACGATAAATATATTGGGGATAGTAGGTAGTGCGATACCGCTTAATACATCCGCCCAAGATTTATACAAGTTTCTGAACCAAAGGAGAAAATAATGGCAAATGTTTTAAAAAAGGTTTTTGATAACCAAAGAAAAGATTTGAAAAAATTTGATAAAACTGCAAAACAAGTTGAGGCATTAGAGGATCGTTTTGCAAATTACACAGATGACCAACTAAAAGATATGACTAAGTCATTCCAAGAACGTCTACAATTAGGTGAGGACCTGGAAAATATTTTAGTGGAAGCTTTTGCGACAGTAAGAGAAGGTGCACGCCGTGTCCTTGGATTATTCCCTTACCACGTACAAATTATGGGTGGCTTGGCCTTGCACTACGGAAACATTGCAGAGATGAAAACTGGTGAAGGTAAAACCCTAACAGCGACAATGCCAGTGTACCTAAACGCCTTAACTGGTAAAGGGGTACATGTAGTGACAGTCAATGACTACTTGGCTAGCCGTGACTCTGCGCAAATGGGTGAGTTGTATACTTTCTTAGGCCTAACAGTAGGCTTGAATAAAGCAGGTATGAACAACGAAGAAAAGCGTGAAGCATATGCAGCGGATATTACTTATTCAACAAATAACGAGCTTGGATTTGACTACTTGCGTGACAACATGGTCGTGTACAAGCGCCAAATGGTGCAACGTCCTTTATACTTTGCGGTTGTCGATGAAGTGGATTCAATCTTAATCGATGAGGCGCGTACGCCACTTATCATTTCAAACCAGGCTGAGCAATCGACTGCCTTGTACCAACGGGCAGATTATTTTGCCAAGAGCTTAAAAGAAGAAGACGATTATGTGATTGATGTGTCGTCTAAAACGATTGCCCTTACTGAAGCGGGGATTGAAAAAGCAGAAGATGTATTCCATGTGAAGAACTTATATGATATCGAAAATGGTCGTTTAATCCACCATATCGATACAGCTTTACGTGCCAACTACATCATGGCTTTAAATATTGACTATGTAGTGGTTGACGGCCAAGTGAAGATCGTTGATGGCTTTACTGGTCGTATCATGGAAGGTCGTCGTTTCTCAGATGGTTTACACCAAGGGATTGAAGCAAAAGAAAATGTGGACATTCAAAATGAATCGAAAACAATGGCGACAATTACCTTCCAAAACTACTTCAGAATGTATGAAAAATTATCTGGTATGACAGGTACAGCTAAAACTGAAGAAGAAGAATTTCGTGAAATTTACAATATGAACGTTATTCAAATTCCAACCAACAAACCAGTTATCCGTGAAGATAAATCAGATGTTTTATACCCCAACTTGAAGTCTAAATTCAACGCGGTTATAAAAGACATCGCAACGCGCCATCAAGCCGGTCAACCAGTCTTAGTAGGTACGGTTGCGGTTGAAACATCCGAAATGTTATCAGATGCCTTGACACAATTAGGGATTCGTCATAACGTGTTGAACGCCAAAAACCATGAACGTGAAGCACAAATCGTTGCTGATGCAGGTCAAAAGGGCGCCGTGACGATTGCGACGAACATGGCCGGACGTGGTACGGATATTAAATTGAGCCCAGAAGTGAAAGAAATCGGTGGTTTAGCCGTTATCGGTACTGAACGCCACGAGTCTCGTCGTATCGACAACCAGTTACGTGGGCGTGCTGGACGTCAAGGAGACCCAGGTTACTCACGTTTCTACTTATCACTTGAAGATGACGTGATGCGTCGTTTCGGTTCAGAACGTATCCAACAATTATGGGAAAGATTAAACGTAGACCAAGATGATCCAGACATGGTGATTGAGTCTCGTATGATCACTAAACAAGTTGAAGGCGCGCAAATTCGTGTTGAAGGGAATAACTACGATACCCGTAAGAACGTCCTAGAATACGATGAGGTGATGCGTCAACAACGTGATGTCATTTACGCACAACGTTTCCAAGTGATTTCAGCTGAAGAGTCATTGGATGACGTGATGTGGCCAATGATTGAGCGAACTATTAAACGCCAAGTGGAATTATACACTGCTGGTGACCGTGCTGATTGGAATTTAGAAGCCTTAGCTGACTTCGCGGAAACAGCTTTATACCGTAATACACAGGTGGATATCGATAATTTAGAGGGTAAAAACCAAAAAGAAATCATTGCCTACATTACTGATAAAGCGGCTGACCTTTTCAACAAAAAAATTGATTCAATCAATAACAAAGACATGGCCCTAGAATTTGAAAAAGTGGTTATCTTGCGTGCAGTTGACTCTCGCTGGACTGACCATATTGACGCTATGGACCAATTACGTCAAGGGGTTGGACTACGTGCATATGCACAAAATAATCCATTGGTAGAGTACCAATCTGAAGGATTTGACCGTTTCAACGAAATGATTGCCGGTATTGAATATGATGCAACACGTATGTTTATGCAATCAGAAATCCGTCAAAACTTAGAACGTAAACAAGCTAAATAAGAGCATATTATGAACATCGGGACGAACAAGGCAGTGACCGAGTAACATCATCATTCATGTTTGTCCCGTGTTTTCATTAGGAGTGATACAAGATGGAACAATATGAAATTAATAATTTACTAGAGCAAAATAGAACCCAAATTGATAGCTTCAGGGGGTCTCTTTGACTTAGAGAAGATGGAAGCTGATTTAGCTGAATACGAAGCCGATATGGTGCAACCAGGTTTCTGGGATGATTCGGTCAGGGCCCAAGCTGTGATTGACGCCAATAATGCCTTGAAAAAGGTCTATGATGAATTCAATAATCTAGCGGATGAATATGAGGAATTGGTACTGTTAAACGACATGGTTAAAGAAGAATCGGATCCTGAATTAGCTAGCGAATTGGTTAACCGAATTCAAACCTTTCAAAGTAAAATCTCTGCTTATGAACGGAATATTTTACTAAGTGGGGAATATGACCACAATGACGCCTTGTTAGAAATCCATCCAGGTGCTGGGGGTACTGAGTCCCAAGATTGGGCTTCTATGCTCCTTCGAATGTACCAACGGTGGGCAGACCAACATGATTATCAAGTGACGATACTCGATTTTCAAAACGGTGATGAAGCGGGGATTAAGTCTGTTACACTAGAAATCAAAGGATTGAATGCTTACGGCTTTTTGAAATCAGAAGACGGGATCCACCGCTTGGTGCGTATTTCACCATTTGATTCCAACAAACGTCGCCATACCTCTTTTGCTTCAGTTGAAATTATGCCTGTATTGGATCAAAATACCGAAATTGAAATTGACGAATCAGATATTGAAATGGATGTATTCCGCGCTTCAGGTGCCGGTGGACAGCATATCAATAAAACATCTTCAGCCGTTCGGTTGACCCACGTGCCAACAGGTATTGTTGTGGCTTCGCAAGGTCAAAGGTCTCAATTCCAAAATAGGGACACAGCTATGAAGATGTTGCAGGCCAAGTTGGCGCATTTATTGGCTGAAAAGAATGCTAAAGAGTTGGATGAAATCCGCGGTGAGAAATCAGAAATCGCCTGGGGTTCACAAATCCGTTCTTACGTCTTCCATCCATATAATATGGTGAAAGACCACCGGACTGACCATGAAACAGCTAATGTGCAAGCGGTGATGGATGGCGATTTAGATGGGTTTATTGACGCATATTTAAAAAATCAACTAAGTGACGAAAATTAGAAGTTACTTTTTCTAACTGAGGGTAGTTTAAAATACGCTTAAAAATTTATATAATTGTGAGTGAAGTTAAGCTTGTATCTGAGACCTAGGGTAGTTGGTTAATTTTGGGCGTGAATGAGATTTCCCAAAATTTTATTTGGAGGAAATATATGAAAAAAGTATTAATAGTGGATGATGAACAATCAATATTAACATTATTAAAATATAGTCTAGAAAAAGAAGGCTACGAAGTTATTCAGGCAGAAGACGGACAGACAGGTTTAGAATTGGCCATGAATAATCAGCTAGACTTCATCATTCTTGATTTGATGTTGCCAAAAATGGACGGGATGGACGTTTGTAAAAACTTACGCCAGAACAAGGTGAATACACCTATTTTGATGCTAACAGCAAAAGATGATGAATTAGAAAAAATTATTGGCTTAGAACTGGGGGCTGATGATTACATGACCAAACCATTTAGTCCGCGTGAAGTATTGGCCCGTATGAAGGCTATCTTACGTCGTGCGACATATTCTGTGTCTTCAGTGGATGCGGAGAATGGCGTGGAAGAAAAACACAAAATCACCCTAACGAAAGATTCAGTAGGGAATTTTAAAGATGAAGATGTTGAAATCATTAAAGCTGGCGATATCGAAATTCATGTGAATGATTATGTGGTATACGTGCGTGGAGAGTCAATCGAAATGACGCCTAAAGAGTTCGAATTATTAACTTATATGGCCCGTCGTGTGAACCGGACATTGTCTCGAGAGCAGCTATTACAAAAATTATGGCGCTTTGATTATGCAGGTGAAACCCGTATTGTGGATGTGCATGTGAGTCATTTACGTGAAAAAATCGAATTAGACACCAAAAATCCTGAATATATCATTACTGTTCGTGGCTTTGGGTATAAATTCGAGGTGCCAAACTGATGCAAAAATTGATTCAAAGTATAACAACAGTGTTTGCGCTGTTGTTTATTTTATATAGTGTGATATTTGCCTTTACAGTCAATCGCTTTGTTACGGACACCGTAAACGATGAAGTACAAAATACTTTGATCAATGTGGTATCTACTATTCGACCAAGTTTCAGATCCTTAGATCCAGTTGATATCAATGATAATACTGCTGAATTTCGGGACGTTAAACGGACCATTCAACCTATGGTCAATTTAAATGACCGGATATTAATTTATGACGCTGACGGCAACAAAGTTTACTCTGTAGGTAATGACCAGTTGTTAAATGATGCTGCCTTTAGGGACTATGAAGAAAATATGGACAACCGGTTTGAACAAGAAGAAACCGAAAAAGATACCGTTATTTATTCATATTCTGAACGGATCGCCAACTCCAAAGGGGAAGTGCTTGGGTACATCCAAGTCTTGCGGAATTTCCCATTAAACCGGCCTGTTGAAGAAAATATTATCTTCATAGCGGTCGCGATGGGAATTGGGGCTGTTTCCTTATTAGTTGGGTTTTTTGTTCATTTTAACCGCCGAATACACCTGCCGATATTGGCCATTAACCGTCAATTAAGCCATATGGCGAATAATGACTATGACCTTAAATATACGCCTGTAAATATCGAAGAGTTTGATGAAATCGGGGAAAATATCAATGATTTATCAAACGAATTAGCCTTGCAAGAATTTCAGATTACCAACCAAACCCACCGGATGAATAAATTGGTGGATGCCATGATGCTAGGGGTTGTCATGGTTGACAAAGACCACATCGTCCGACTAGCCAACCCAGCCATGTATGAAATCTTAGGCTTGGATGAACAAATTGAAGGCCGTCGTTTTGAAGAGGTGCTACAAAGTTACCGATTAATTCAAATGCTGAACCAGGCCTCTAAGACCAAAGCGAAAATCAATGAAGAAATTTACCTATATTATCCACGCGAAGTGATTTTAGATGTGAATGTAATCCACTTAAGTTCCGAAGAAATGGACGCCTATTTTGATGCGGATACTAATGAAGAATTACCAAGTTCAGGCGATTCTGAACAAATTATCCTATTAATCTATGACATCACAGACATTCGTCACTTAGAAAAAGTACGGAGTGATTTCATTTCTAACGCCTCTCATGAGTTAAAAACACCTGTAACGGCCTTGCAAGGGTTTACCGAAACCTTGTTAGATGGTGCCATCGAAGACCATGATACAGCTATAGAATTTGTGAAAATCATGCAAAAGGAAAGCAACCGTCTAGGATCATTAATTAAAGACATCTTGGACTTAGCTAAAATTGAACAAGATCAAGTACAGCAGACTACGGAATTGTTAGTAGCTGACGAATTAGTAGAAGACGTCTTCCAACACTTAAGCGGACGAGCCCGGGACAAACATATTGAATTAAGAATGGAAGAAAATCTATCGGCAAATGTTGCCTTTAGAGGGGACCGGGGACGGATTCTACAGGTATTAACCAACCTTATCCATAACGGTATCATTTATAATAATCCTCACGGTTATGTAAAAGTAGCGATTTCAGAATGGGACAATACGATTCAATTTGATATATCGGATAACGGTATTGGGATTCCGCAAGAGGACTTGCCAAGGATATTTGAACGTTTCTACCGGGTGAGTAAAGACCGGTCAACTGCTTCAGGAGGTACTGGGTTGGGCTTATCAATTGTGCGGAATATCCTAGAACATATGGGTGGTTCGATTGAGGTAGATAGCGAATTTGGTAAAGGTACAAACTTTACGGTTTATATCCCTAAAATGGATGCTATTGACCTAGAAGAAGACGATGAAGAAAGTGAAGAATAACAAAGGAATTATTTAGATATATCGAAATCGAAAAAAATGAGAAATTTCCAATGAGGTTTACACAATCTTTACAATACATTTACACAACTAGGGTTAATTTACATTTTACCCCCTTATATTTTTACAATCTTCTTATATAATTACCTTGTAATCGTTTGGTATAAGGTTATATGGATTAAGAAAAAGAAAAGGTGGAAAGTATAAATGACTTTTAATAAGTTTTCAAAATTAGCTTTAGCTTTAGGTGCTTCAGCTGCATTAGCTGCATGCGGTAACGGTGGGTCTACTGAGGAATCTTCAGCAGACACTGGTTCAACAACTGAATCTTCAACAGAAGGAACAGCTGCAGTTACTGGTCCTATCTCAGTAATCTCTCGTGAAGAAGGTTCCGGTACTCGTGATGCATTCGTAGAAGCAACTGGCGTTATGGCTGATGATGTTGATAATACTACTGCTGCAGCTACAATCATGAACGGTACGGACCAAGTAATGACTGCTGTTGCCGACGATCCAAATGCTATTGGATACATCTCTTTAGGTTCTTTAAACGACACAGTTAAAGCTCTAGCTGTTGACGGTGTAGAAGCTACTGAAGAAAACGTTGCCTCTGGTGACTACGCAATTTCTCGTCCATTCAACATTGTGTACCAAGGCGAATTAGAAGGCGTTGTAGCTGACTTCCACGACTTCATCTTCTCTGAAGAAGGTCAAGCAATCGTTTTAGAAGAAGGTTACGTACAAGCTAAGGCAGAAGCTGCACCATATGAAGGTGATGGTTCTCAATCAGGTTCAATCAACGTTGTTGGTTCAACTTCAGTTTCTCCAGTAATGGAAAAATTAGCAGAAGCTTACCAAGAGTTAAACTCTGGCGTGCAAGTAAACATTACATCTAACGGTTCATCTGCTGGTGTTACAGCTGCTGCAGACGGTACTGCTGACTTAGGTATGGCATCTCGTGCTTTAGCTGATGACGAAACAGATGTAACCGCTGAAGCAATCGGTACTGATGGTGTTGCGGTAATCGTTAACCCTGAAAACGGCACTTCAGACTTAACATTAGAAACAATTGCTGGTATCTTCACTGGCGAAATTACTGACTGGGAAGGCACTGCTCAATAATTTCTACTTGTTAAGAAACAACTAATGGTTTATCTTATTAGAGCTGCTACTCCTATATAGTAGCAGCTCCTTTTATATTTTAAGGGCATTTTGGATTATTCAGATGTCGAATAGGCAATAGTGAATTTATGGGGTTTTTAAAAGCGCCTAGATAAGTTATAATTTCCCTTGAGCACATTTTTTCGTGAATTTGAATTTGATAAGGAGAACATATGAAACAGAATAATATGTTGGAAACAGTGATGAAGTATGTCTTCATGTTCGCTGCTTTCACTTCAATTCTTGCGTTGTTAGCAATTTGTTACTTTATTTTTGCACGCGGGATCCCTTTTATGGCTAATTATGGTTTTGGTCAATTCCTGTTTGGTGACAAATGGCAACCATCTCAAGAAATATTTGGTTTAGCACCAATGTTAGTAGGTTCACTATACGTAACTCTAATTGCTATTGTATTAGGTGTACCAACTGGTGTGTTTACAGCAATGTTTATGGCATTTTACTGCCCACCAAAATTACATAGAGTATTAAAACCAGCAATGAACTTGATGTCTGGTATCCCCTCTATCGTATTTGGTTATTTTGGTTTACAAGTATTGGTTCCAGGTATCCGTACCTTTGCACGATCTTTAGGGGTGGCATCAAATGGTATGAGTATCGCGACAGCAGGTATTGTTTTAGCAATTATGATTTTACCTACTATTATTACCATGTCTGAATCATCACTACGTGCAGTACCAAAAACATACTACAATGCGTCAGTTGGTTTAGGGGCTGACCATGACAGAACTTCATACGTGATTATGATGCCAGCAGCTAAATCAGGGATTTTCTCTTCTATCATCCTTGGTATTGGTCGTGCAGTTGGCGAAACAATGGCCGTAATCATGGTTGCGGGTAACCAAGCAATTTTCCCTCGCGGATTATTCCAAGGTGCACGGACAATGACTGCCAACATCATCCTTGAAATGGCTTATGCAACTGGTTCTCACCAAAGTGCCTTAATTGCTACAGGTGCAGTACTGTTTATCATCATCTTGGTTATCAATGGTATTTTCGCGTATGTTAAGAGAACGGGGGTAAATAACTAATGTCTAAGGTATTACGTGGATTTACATATTTCTTTGCAGCAGTTACATTTGCCGCCTTAGTATGGATCATCGGTTATGTATTAGTTTCAGGTGTCCCTCACTTAACAGCTGACTTATTCTCATGGAAGTACTCAACAGATAACGTTTCAATGATGCCTTCAATTATCACAACAATCTATATAATTGGTGGTTCATTACTTCTTGCTATTCCATTTGGTGTATTTGCTGGTTTCTACCTAGTAGAGTATGCTGGTAAAAATAACAAATGGGTTGAAGGTATCCGTATTGCAACTGATACCTTAACAGGGGTACCATCAATCGTATTCGGTTTGTTTGGTATGTTAGCCTTTGTATCCGCAGCAGGATTCCAATATTCATTAATTTCAGGTATTCTTACTTCAGCAATTATGGTATTACCATTGATTATCCGTAATACTGAAGAAGCCTTAATGTCAGTTAAAGATAGTCTACGGCAAGCAAGTTTCGGTTTAGGTGCTGGTAAATTACGTACTATCTTTAGAATCGTATTACCAATCGCTATGCCAGGTATCTTGTCAGGTATCATCCTTGCTATCGGACGTATCGTTGGTGAAACAGCAGCCTTGATGTATACATTAGGTACATCAACATCATTACCTAATTCAATCTTCTCATCTGGTCGTACATTAGCATTACATATGTATGTATTATCAAGTGAAGGTTTACACCGTGATCAAGCAAATGCTACCGGTGTAGTACTATTATTAGTTGTATTAGTTATTAACGGCTTATCTACATGGTTATCACAACGATTTACAAAAGGAGGACAAAACTAATCATGGTTGAAAACAACAATCTTAAAATTAAAATGCAGGCAGAGAACATGGACCTTTACTATGGTAACTTTAAAGCCCTAGAAGGTATCAACATGCCTATTTACGAAAAACAAGTAACAGCATTAATCGGTCCTTCAGGGTCTGGTAAATCTACTTTCTTAAAAACATTAAACCGTATGAACGACCTTGTTGAAGGTTGCCGTATCGAAGGTGAAATTACTTTAGACGGTAAAAACATCTTCGACCGTGACATGAACTTAAACATGTTACGTAAAAACGTAGGGATGGTTTTCCAACAACCAAACCCATTCCCAATGTCAATCTATGACAACGTTGCTTACGGTCCTCGTACACACGGTGTCCGTGACAAAAATGAATTAGACGAAATCGTTGAAACATCATTACGTGGTGCAGCGATTTGGGACGAAGTGAAAGATGACTTAAACAAAAACGGTATGGCTATTTCTGGTGGGCAACAACAACGTGTATGTATCGCACGTGCCTTAGCAGTTAAACCGGATGTATTGTTAATGGATGAGCCGACTTCAGCCTTAGACCCAATCTCTACTTTAAAAGTTGAAGAGTTAGTACAACAATTACGTGATGACTATACAATCGCGATTGTAACGCACAACATGCAACAAGCTGCGCGTGTATCTGACTACACAGGCTTCTTCTACGCTGACCCAGAAACTGGCCCAGGTAGATCACACATCATTGAATTTGGTGAAACTGACCAAATTTTTAACAACCCAACAAACACACAGACAGCAGACTACGTTGCTGGACGTTTCGGTTAATCCAAACCCCAAACGAAATAACCTTTTCAAGCCATCGGCATTTGTCGGTGGCTTTTCTCTATGCACAAATTAGGTAGCTAGTGTGGAGGGTAGGGACTTTTCTTCGAGGCTTGGTTCGCTACAAATAGAATATTTTTGCCGGTATCCTAAGGTGAATATTGTGCAACGAACATACGTTTGTGTTAAAATAGAAGAGTGTTTGAGACAAATTATTCGCAACAAATGCGAACTATGTCATAATAGATAAGTAGATATAAGTGATAAGGTATAATCATTGATTGCTAAACTTTAAACGAAGTTTAGTAATGAGGTACAACAATAGGGTATAACAATAAGGAGTGGCATGGTTGAGAGATTTAATTAAAGTAAGGGGCGCTCGTTCCCATAATCTAAAAAATATTGATATTGATATTCCCCGCGATCAAATGGTCGTTGTAACTGGTTTATCAGGATCTGGGAAAAGCACTTTAGCCTTTGATACCTTATATGCAGAAGGTCAAAGACGATATGTAGAAAGTCTATCGGCCTTTGCGCGTCAATTCTTAGGTAACACAGAGAAGCCAGATGTAGATTCTATTGAAGGATTAAGTCCAGCCATCTCAATTGACCAAAAAACGACTTCAAGAAACCCTCGATCAACAGTAGGGACCATTACTGAAGTGAATGACTATCTTCGTTTACTATATGCCCGTGTTGGTCAACCCATCTGTCCAAATGATGGGACAGAAATTACAAGTGAATCATTAGACCAAATGTTAGACCGGATTTTAAGTTTACCTGAACGGACTAAAGTGCAAATTCTATCTCCAGTTGTTTATGGTAAAAAAGGTCAACATAAAAAGATCATCGACGGTATCCGTAAACAGGGATATGTCCGTGTGCGTATAGATGGCGAAATCTATGACATTGATGATGTACCTGAATTAGATAAGAATAAAAAACACCAAATCGATATTGTGATCGACCGTTTGGTGATTAAAGAGGATATTAGAGGTCGTCTAGCAGACTCCTTAGAAGCAGCCTTGAGACTGGCCGATGGTTATGCAGTGTGTGATTTGATTGATGGGGACGAAATTCTCTTTTCAGAGCATTATTCATGCCCCCACTGTGGATTTACAGTAGGTGAATTAGAACCCCGTCTATTCTCATTTAATGCGCCTTATGGAGCTTGTGAGGAGTGTACTGGTTTAGGTTCAAAAATTGAAGCTGATCCTAATTTAATTGTGCCAGATAAAAATAAAACATTAAAAGAAGGGGCTATCGTACCTTGGGATTCAAAAGGTTCTGCTTTCTACCCAACCATGTTGGAACAAGCAGCTACCGCCTTTGGGGTACCAATGGATATACCTTTTAAAGAACTTACACAAGAACAACAAGACCTGATTTTATATGGGTCTGGCGAAGAAGAATTCCATTTCTATTATCAAAATGAATTCGGATCTGTTCAAGATAAAATGCGGGTATTTGAAGGGGTTATTCCTAATGTACGTCGCCGTCATCAATCCAGTCAATCTAAGGCTATGCGGGAAGCTATGGGTCAATATATGACTGAATTAGAGTGTCCTGTATGTCACGGTAAACGTTTAAACCGTCAAGCCTTGTCAGTAAAAATTGGGGGACAAGATATTGCTGAAGTAACCCATAAAGCGATTGTGGATACAATCGAATTCTTTGGTGAATTAGATTTATCTGAGCAAAATACGACGATTGCTCAACCGATTATGCGAGAAATTGCCTCACGGTTAAACTTCCTAGAAGAAGTGGGCTTAAACTACCTAACTTTAGACCGTTCGGCTGGAACCTTATCAGGTGGGGAAGCGCAACGTATTCGTTTAGCTACTCAAATTGGATCAAACCTTTCTGGAATCATGTATGTCTTGGATGAACCTTCAATTGGATTACATCAAAGAGACAATGACCGTCTGATTAAATCATTGAAACGTATGCGTGATTTAGGTAACACCTTGATTGTCGTTGAACATGATGAAGAAACTATGC
The DNA here is from genome assembly GCF_002083135.2 of Aerococcus viridans. Classification (NCBI taxonomy): domain Bacteria; kingdom Bacillati; phylum Bacillota; class Bacilli; order Lactobacillales; family Aerococcaceae; genus Aerococcus; species Aerococcus viridans. The sequence goes on from NZ_NBTM02000001.1 coordinate 1,066,769, forward strand.
GTGAAGCAGATTATCTAATTGATATGGGACCTGGTGCTGGTGAATATGGTGGCGAAATCGTGGCTGCAGGTACACCAGATGAAGTGGCAAACAATAAAGACTCTATCACAGGACAATACCTAAAAGGTGATCGAAAAATTGATCTACCAGAAAAAAGACGTAAAGAGGATAGAGGGGCCATTCATATTAAGGGCGCTAGTGAAAACAACTTGAAAAATGTTGATGTGGATATTCCAATTGGCCGTCTAAATGTGATTTCAGGTGTTTCTGGATCAGGTAAATCTTCATTGATTAATGAGGTCATGAAAAAGTATCTGATACGTGAACTAAATAAAGCAAAGATGCCTCATGGTAAGGTAGATGAAATTTCAGGTTTTGAATCATTAGATAAGGTTATTGATATTGACCAAAGCCCGATTGGTCGTACGCCACGTTCTAACCCAGCAACATATACTTCTGTATTCGATGATATTCGTGATCTTTTTGCGCAAACTAATGAAGCTAAATTGCGTGGATACGGTAAAGGACGCTTTTCATTTAATGTAAAAGGCGGCCGTTGTGAAGCATGTAAGGGTGACGGGATTTTGAAGGTAGAAATGCACTTCTTACCTGATGTATATGTACCATGTGAAGTTTGTCATGGTACCCGTTATAATTCCGAAACTTTACAAGTGAAATATAAAGGTAAAAATATCGCGGAAGTTTTAGACATGCGTATTGAAGAAGCTTTAGAATTCTTTACGGCAGTACCAAAAATTCGCCGTAAATTACAAGCGATCGTCGATGTAGGTCTTGGTTATGTGACATTAGGTCAACCAGCGCCAACCCTATCAGGAGGGGAAGCGCAACGGATGAAATTGGCCTCTGAGTTACAACGTGTAGCAACTGGTAACACCTTATATGTTTTAGATGAACCAACTACCGGTCTACATACTGAAGATATCAAGCGATTAATTGGCGTTTTACAACGTTTAGTAGATGCTGGTAACACGATTGTCGTGATTGAACACAATTTAGAAGTGATTAAAACAGCAGACTATATTGTGGATATTGGCCCTGAAGGTGGTGCTCAAGGTGGCACGATTGTTGCTTCTGGTACACCTGAAGAGGTTGCTAAAGTGAAAGGCTCATACACAGGTAAATACTTGAAACCATTGTTGAAAAAATAGAATAAAGTAGAAAAACACTATGCTCACGATAAAGGTTCTATAATAAATAGTGTTGGTGAGAATTCATATTGAATCTCATTGACACTATTTTTGTGTACGCAAAAAGGACATGATATCCTTAATGCGTGTAAACCACTACGAATACAGAAAGAAGGGAAAATCATGTCCCATACATCTATTATAAAACAACTTTGCGGTATTTACGACAATAATATTGATATTACAATACCAAAATCTATGCATCTGTTGCCACTTGAAAAGTATCATGAAATAAATCATTTCGTTTTACATGGGGTTCTTACGTACAAGCCTAAGGCTTGTATGCACTGTGGTGTAAAGAATACTGGTAATCGAGATATCATCAAACATGGCTTTAAACCAGCTATCATTCGATTACCGAACACAGCTACTAATCCTGTTTTACTTAAATTACAGAAGCAACGCTTTTATTGTAAACATTGTGCACAAACTTTTATCGCTGAAACACCATTAGTTGAAAAATTTTGCTGTATTTCTAAAACCATTAAAAGTCAAATTAGCTCCGAATTGGTTGAAACGCAATCTATGCGGTTAATCGCTAAACGTTATCATGTCTCTTCTCCAACAGTGGCCAGAACTTTAATGAAAGCAAGTATGGGACTATCACCTAAGGGAAATTATCTCCCGAATCACCTCGGTGTAGATGAGTTTAAATCGACTAATCGTGTAGCCAATGCGATGAGTGCTGTCCTTGTGGACACGCATAATAGAAGGCTAATTGATATTGTCGTTGATAGAAAACAAGCGTCGCTCATCGATTACTTTTCTTCTTTTACCTGGACTGCTCGAAGCAGCGTGAAGACAGTTTCGATTGATTTATATACACCTTATCTAGAGGTCATCCGCACATGTTTCCCTAATGCGAAGATTGTCGTTGATCGATTCCATATAGTAAAGCTGTTGAATGAAACAATCAATTCTATTCGTATTAAAGTGATGAATGCTATCAAAACAAGCCGTCCATCGGACTACAATAAACTCAAAAAACAATGGAAATTGTTGTTAAAGAACGCTGAAGATTTAAATTTCACGGATACACATTATGTTCGTCAATTTGGTGAAGCGATATCAGAACAACGTATTGTTGATTATCTTTTGAGTATCTCACACGAACTTTTAGTTACTTATACCCTGATGAATGAACTAAAATATGCCATTTCAACTCATGATATCAATATTTTCAATGAAATCCTACGTGGGACTAAGAACCAAACTTTGCCAAGTCGTACGAGAAGAACTATCAGAACATTAGCCAAATTCTTGCCTTATATACATAACGCTTTAAAATATACTGTATCAAATGGTCCTACCGAAGGTATTAATAATAAAATTAAATTAATTAAACGAACAGGTTTTGGATATTCGAACTTCCATCATTTACGTGCAAGAATTTTAGTCCAATTCAAATTAAATTACAAACCATCCAATCCTAAACCTTATACATTTGATGGGATGGCAAGCTAACCCAGGGATAGTGGTATATTTTTGAATAAAGAGGACTGAAAGTGTACGTCCTTAGCCGTGAACAAGCATGAAATCGAGACTAAGGCTCGATTTCAAAGCAGAGAGACCTTGGCTCTCGCTGGTGCCACGGCTTTTAAGGAACGTACACTGAAGGACAAAACACCATTTGTTAGAAATGTTATCCCATTGGTCACTTCCCTTGCCTAAAGGCAAGAAAAAAGCCAAACACATCACAGCGTGCATGGCATTTAACTTTATTGATTTCTTAATTATTATTAAAAACTAAAAAACGTATTCGTGTGCTTTAAAATTATTTACCAACACTATTTGTAAAAGAACCACGATAAATATTACATTCATCTTGAAGCATAGTGTTTTTCTTTAAAATGAAAGATTATGAGAAGGAAGTGGGATAGTAGTGAAAATTGTACATACAGCGGATTGGCATATCGGAAAAGTGGTCAATAACCACTCTCTAATAGCAGACCAACGTGCTATATTAGATGACTGGCTTGAACAAACCGTCGCTTTAAAGCCTGATTTGGTGATTATGGCAGGTGATTTATATGACCGGACTTTACCTAGTGGTGAAACGGTTCAGTTAGTCAATGAAACGCTAACAAAAATGTCACAAGAACTAGCTTGTCCTATTTGTATTATCGCTGGAAACCATGATTCAGGTGAACGTGTAGGTTATGCTGCAGGTTTACTGTCAGGACAAGGATTACACATGGCTGGTGTCCCTAGCACCGAGATTCAAAAGGTTGAAGTTGGGGTCGCAGATGTGTATCTATTACCATTTAGCGATTATCTTACGATTAAACGCCTGTATCCTGAAGAAACTATCCGTAGTATTGAGGATGCTACTAAGGTACAGGTAGCGCGAATTAAGGACAAATGGGATCCTAGTCGGGTCAACATCATCCTTTACCATGGTTATGTAACAGCTGGGGCCATTGAAGGGGCAGGGGAAGACTTAGAAAAATCCGATTCAGAACGTCCCTTATCCATTGGTACTAGTGAATATGTACCCCATACTGTCTTTGATGGTTTTGATTATGTAGCGCTTGGTCATTTACACGGACCGCAACAAGTAGGTAGTCCGCGAATTCGTTATTCAGGTTCACCCTTGAAGTTTTCTAAGTCAGAAGTTCATCATCATAAGGGCTTTTTAGCGATTGACTTGGATAAAAAGGCAGACACTATTGAAGTTGTGAAGCATGAATTAAAGCCTGATAAGGATATGCGGGTTATTCGCGGACAATTTGAAGATTTGTTACAAGGACAATCAGATGACTATATCTTCTTTGAACTAACGGATGCCTATGCTCAGCATGAAGCTATGAATCGCTTGAAGAAACGGTACCCAAATGCTATGAGCTTAGAATATGTAGCTTTAGAAAATAGGCAGCGACAAGACTTGAAAACCAAACGTCACGAAGTGCAAGCAACACCTGTATGGGACCAGTTTGCCCAATTTTATCAAAATAATACAGACCAAGAATTATCAGCATTCCAAGCGGAAATTGTCCGTGATATTTTCCAATCAACCCTAAAGGAGGATAATGCATAGTGAGACCTATTAAACTTGAATTGCAGGCTTTTGGACCTTATAAAGAAAAAACGAGCCTAAACTTTACAGACCTAGGCGACCAGAACTTATTCTTGATTTCAGGGTCCACTGGTGCTGGTAAAACGACCATTTTTGATGCCATTGTTTACGCCTTATACGGAAAGACTTCTGGTTCATCGCGTGATATTAATGAATTAAAGTCGCAGTTAGCTGAAGATGAAAGTATTGCTTATGTACGGTTAACCTTTATGATTCACGGGAAAACCTTTACGGTGGAACGGATTCCCAAGCAAAAACGGCCGACAAAAAGGGGCTTAATTCGAGAGCAAAATGCGGAAGTAACCTTAGAAGGGGAAGATTTTTCACTAAATAAAACGCAAGAAGTGGATAGTAAGTTAGTTGAAGTACTTGGTTTGTCAGCAGATCAATTTAGACAAATTGTCATGTTGCCACAAGGTGAGTTTAAAAAACTCTTGGAAGCTAGCTCGGGCGAAAAGGAAGCCATTTTACGGACCATATTCCACACTGATTATTTAGACCGGTTCCAACAAGCCATTGCTGAACGGTTTAAGCAAGCTAATCAAGAAGTGGGCACCTTGAAAAAACAGGTAGACCAACATAGCCAGTCATTTGTGACGTTTGCGGATAATGAAGTGATAGCAATCGAGGAGAATGGTGATGAAGAGGTCGATACGGCTGACAAGAGCTTGACAGAAAAAGACCGGGTTCAAAATTGGGTAGATCAAGAGGACTATCAAAATCTTTCTGAATGGGCTGGAACTAAAGTAGCTGACTTGGACCAAAAGAATGCTGATTTAAGTCAACAAATCACTGGTTTTGAGTCTACTATTCAACAGCTAGAAGGCTTTATTAAGCTTTTAGCTAGACAGGATAAATTACATCACCAAGAAGCTTCCATCAAAGAACGTGAAGCGACCATTACTAGTGAACGAAAGTCTTTGAAACAGTACCGTGAAACACAAAATGCTTACCAGTTGATCCAACAAATTCAAAAACAAGCGCACAAACAGGGGCAATTACAAAAACTGGTGAATGAGAAAACGAGCTTATTACAAGAAGCGAATGGTCGTTTACAAACTGTTAAAGCAGAGCAAGATGAATGGCAAGACCAGATTCAACGAGTAGATAGCTTGCGGTCAGAATTGCAAGACTTGGCTATTCAAGAAAATAAATGGGATAACTATTTAATGCAAGAAGGTAGTCTGACCAAGCAGGTGGTTTACGGCCAAAGTTTGGTTGAACAAGCGACAAAATTAACCAGTCAGACTCAAGACCAGGAAAAAGCGTTCGAAGCTGGGCAAGCATCTCTGAAAAAACTGCAAGCAGAGCTAGCACAAGTAGGGGATATCAACCAACAACAAGTCTTAGTTGATCAAAAAATCTATCAATATAATTTATTGGAAAAAAATTATCAGGACATGGTGAAAACTAACCAACAGATTGCAGACCTTACTGTTCAAGTAGAAGCAGACCAGAAAGTCTATCAAGCAAAAGTCGACGAGCGAAATCGTTTGGAATTGGCTTATAGCCAAAATCTGGCAGGAGAATTAGCCAGTCAATTGGTTGAAGGTCAACCTTGTTTAGTTTGTGGATCTATTCATCATCCAACGCCAGCTACTATGCAAGAGGATGCAGTGACAAAAGAAATGGTTGAGGCAGGGGTGGATGCTGCGCAAACAGCTTTCCAATCTTATTCAAGTAAATCAGAGCGTCTATCTGCCATTCAAGGGACGTTTGACCGAATAATAGCTGACCAAGCTATTGAGGGCATAGCGACGGATGCGACGAGTAATTATGAAAAACTTGAAGTATGGCGGATTCATCTAGATAAGGAAGCTGAAGACATTCAACAAAGCAAGTCTCATTTAGATAAGTTATGCCAGACCAAGCAAGATTTGGACAAACAAATAAATGAATTGACGAAGCAAGTGGATGAAGCGAAGGCGACTTTGAATAATATGCAAATCGAGGCGTCAACTCTTAAAGGGCAAACAGCGTCCAACCAAAGCGCTGTTGAAGAATTGCGAAAAGAAATCGACCAATTAAAAGGTCAATTAGTTGGCAATTCAAAAGCTGTTGTCACAGCTGAATACCAGGCAAAAAACAAGACCTTAGCGGAAATTACAACTAAAGACCAAGAGTTGAAGACTCAATTAGATAAGCACCAGCAAGAAGTTGCTCAGCTAACCACACAGATTGCAGGATATAAAGATCAAATCAAGCAAGGGCAAGTAGAATTAGAAGCTGATCAAACTGCTTTGGATGAGGTGATGGCCGACCGTCAAGAAAGTCAGGAAGACATCCGTCAAATCCATGAAAGTCAAAAGAATTGGGCAGCTATTGAAAGTGAAATTCAGCGATTTGATAATGAGGTTTATGCCTTTAATGAAAATAAAGCAACAAATCAAAAAGAAATTGAAACAGCTGGCTTAGATGAAAATGCCGAGACTTACCAAGCGGAAATTGACCAAGAACGGGTTAAATTAGCTGAATTTAAAGCTATAAAAGATCAAGTGATTTCAATAAAAGCCCAATTAGACCATGCTATTTACCTATTTAAGGATAGTTTCGCATCCTACCAAGAAAAAGGGCGCCATTTCGGGGAACTATCGCTCTTAAACAAGGTAGCCAATGGGAAAGAGAAGGCTTATGGCTATATTTCCTTTGAGCGCTATATTTTAGGTTTGTATTTTGATGAAATTCTCCAATATGCTAATGAACGTTTGATGGCCATGACTCAAATGCGGTATGAATTTAGACGGATTGTCGAAGGACAGTCTGGTGCAGGGGCTAAAGGACTTGACCTAGCTGTCTTCGACTACCAAGCTGGTGGGGAGCGGTCGGTCCAATCCCTATCTGGTGGAGAAGGCTTTAAAGCTTCCTTAGCCTTGGCCCTTGGTCTGTCTGACGTGATTCAAAATGATGCCGGTGGTATTGAAATTGGCACGCTCTTTATTGACGAAGGTTTTGGTACCTTGGACCAAGAATCCTTGCAACAAGCGATTGAAACTTTGACTGAATTGCAACAAGCGAGCGGCCGTATTGTTGGGATTATTTCTCACGTGGCTGAATTGAAACAACAAATTCCAGTCCACTTACAAGTGTCCGCCAGCAACGGCGGGTCCAAAGCCTTTTTTACAGGGGTTCAATAGGGCTAAAATCAAACAATTGTGAAATTAGGTCCATAGACCTATGACATTTACCTCCAAAGTTGGCAGAATATAGATAACAAAGGAAAGCTAAACAACTAGGAGGTTGTCACAATGACGAATCATAAAGAACGTATTTTAAACTTAGTTAAAGAAGGCATTTTAACAAACGAAGAAGCGATTATCTTATTAGAAAATAGAGCGAACCAAGCTGAATCAAACCCTACAACACAAACGCAAGTTGAGGAAGAAAAAGATATCTTAGATGACTTTTATGCTGATTGGGAAAATGACCAAGCGATAAATCAAGATGATATTACTGGGCGTACACAAAAAGTGGCTATTCAAAAAGACTTGGAAGCGTCACTCGCAAGCAAGTTAACTGAGCGTCAAAATTTGGTTAACCAAGAAGAAAAATCTGAAGTGACTTATATTGAAATTGACCGTTTGACTGAAGAAATCAACCAATTGACGGAGCAAATCCACCAACTGAAAGAAGATATTATTCAAATCGATGCGGAAAATCCAAGACCATCAAGAGCGAAGGCACAAACAGATTCAAATGTTGACGGACGCGAACCGATTGAAGAAGAAACTGAAGCAGGTGCGTACGACTACAAAAATATCGTTGGCGACTTCTTCACTAAAACACGGTCAGTTTTAGACCAAGTGCAAGATAAGGTATCAAAAACCGTGAAATTTGAAAAGGGTAGCGGATCAATTCCAATTCCTAAATTGATTACCCATGATTTTGAAGCGACCTATGAATACACTGAACCATTATCAATGGTGGATATTCAAATTGCGGCTGGTCAAATTGAGTTAACATCTTGGGACCAACCAACTACGAAATTAACAGTCGTTGGTAAATTATACGGCGATTACGAGGAGAAAGATGCGCAAACTGCCTTTGAAAAAAGAGCAAACCTAGAATTTGTTGACGGGGCCTTAAGCTTGAATATGATTTCTCGTTTTATCAAGACAGATATTGTGGTACAAGTGCCAAAAGACCGCTTAGATTTTATTAAAGCGAGAACAATTTCTGGCCCTGTAACGGTTGAAGATATGGATACGAATGATATCTACATCCAAACAGTTGACGGCGCGATTAGTATCGAAAACTTTACAGCTTCAATGATTGAAGTGGATACGAAAAATGGTCAATTAACCTTAAACGATGTGGAAGCCTTGGATTTAGTGGTGAAATCATTGAATGGTAGCCAACGATTGAAAGGTCACGTAGAAAATGTATTAATGGAAACCTTAAATGGGGACATCGTGATTACAATGGATGCAAAACCTTTAGTTCGTGCCCAAGTAGAAACAAAAAATGGCGATATTAAATTGAATATGCCAGCAGGTACAGCGGTTGATGGGGTAGCCCACACCAACCAAGGTGAAATTATGTTCCGATCAGATTTGATTAAGAGTCAATCACAAGTGAACGATCAATTTAACAAACAAAAAGCATTTTACTATGATGTAGCTGGAGAAAAGGCTTATCGAGTAAACTTGAAGACAATGCGTGGTAATATTCGTGTGAAAGATGATGCTGATATGCGTAGAGGAGAGATTTAATATGTCAGGGAGATTAATGAAGTCAAGAAAAGATAGTTACTTATTTGGGGTATGTGGTGGTATTGGTGAATACTTCGGTATTTCTGGTAATTTAGTCCGTATCATCGCAGTATTATTAAGTTTGGCACAGTTTCCAGTTTGGCTAATCTACATTATTTTAATTTTTGTAATGCCAAACAGAAGCCACTAAGAAGGTAGGAGTGAATAGAATGGCTAAGAAATTAACAAAATCACGTAATGACGTAAAACTAGATGGTGTTTGTGCCGGGATCGCTGAGTACTTTGAAATTGACCCAACGATTATCCGTATAATCTTTGTCTTCGTCACACTTTCTGGCGGAGCTGGGTTACTGGTTTATCTATTGTTAGCATTGATTTTACCAAGGGATGAAGGTCGTACACGTGTAGACAGACAGGACCGTGACGAATACCGTCAGACTAAATTATTTGATGCTGAAGATCAAGACGACTATAATGAATCTATCTATAATAAAGATTCAAAAGATACTCTTGATGAGGAAGAAAGTTGGCGTGATTTTTAATTATGAGACGATTTATTTTAGCAACACTGATTGATGCTTTGGGCTTGATGGCTATTTCATGGATTCTTGACCCGAATGTATATGTGGCAGATTTTTGGTCAGCAATCTTAGTAGCTATCGTATTGAGTATTGTGAACTCAATTATTCGTCCTATCGTAAACTTGTTGGCATTACCATTAAATATCCTAACATTCGGCTTGTTTAGATTAGTCGTAAATGGCTTTATGTTTATTATCGTAGGATTGTTCTTCCCAACATCCTTTGTATTCGCAAACTTCTTTTACGCAATCGCCGCAGCCTTCTTGTTCTCGATGTACCATTGGTTCTTTGAGAAATTTATCGAAGCCGGGAAATAATGAAGGATGTGAAAAATGTCGCTTAGACTCGTAACGGTGGAAGTTTAAGGCAGTAAATGGCGAAGTCAGCTACAACTTAAGCTGAAATGCAGTCCTGGCTGGAGGCTCGAACCCGACTAGGGTGCGAGAGCCGACGCAGTCGAATCTATATTTTTAAATCCTAATCCGCTTGTTGATCTGAATGCCAGATTGACGAGCGGATTTTTCTTTTTCACAAATTACCACTTATCCAACTGTCCATATGGGTCTAGTATGGTAAAATAGGGGCAAAGTGACTTGTTAAGAAAGGAAACCGTATATGAAAAAGGTAACCGTGAAAGATTTAGTCGAAAAATTTGATTTTGAGGTTATTTGTGGTGCAGATTATTTAGACCGCGAGATCATTACCAGTGATATTTCAAGACCTGGTTTGGAAATTACCGGCTATTTTAACTACTATCCTTCTGAGCGTGTCCAATTGTTTGGACGTGCAGAGCATACATATTTGTCTAGAATGACTTCGGATGAGCGTTTGTTAATTATGCGCCGTCTCTCCAAAGAAGATACACCATTCTTTATTTTCTCTAGAGGTTTACAACCGGAATATGAAGTGATTCAAGCTGCTGAAGAAAATCATATTCCTGTATTAATTTCAACAACAACGACGACCCGTCTGTCTAGTAACTTAGCGGAAATGTTGCATGCGCACTTAGCAGAGCGGATTTCAAAACATGGGGTATTTGTGGATGTATATGGGCTGGGTATTATGATTACTGGCCACTCTGGTGTAGGTAAATCAGAAACCGCTTTAGAACTTGTAAAAGGTGGTCACCGCCTGGTTGCTGACGACCGGGTTGACTTCTATCAGCGCGACGATACCACCATCATGGGCGAAGCCCCTGAAATTCTACGGAATGTCATGGAAATTCGCGGACTTGGGATTATTGACGTGATGACACTTTACGGGGCGGGTGCAGTCCGTAAAGAACAACAGCTAAACCTGATTATCGACTTGAAAGACTTGAAGAAGGATGCGAAGTTTGACCGCCTGGGTACTGCGGAAGAGCGTGAACAAATTTTAGAGGTGGCAATCCCTAAAATTACCATTCCTGTCCAAACTGGACGGAACATTTCAAGTATTATCGAGGTAGCAGCTATCAACTTTAGAGCCAAATCAATGGGCTTTGACGCTGCACAAATGTTTAATGACCGTTTAACGACACTTATCGACAAAAACAAATTATAAAAGCCCTATACTGTGACAATAAATAGTAAAAGGGATGAACAACTGCCATTAACAAAAGGAGAGAAAGAACAAAATGATGAATATAGCTGCAATAGATCCAGTCGCTTTTGACATATTCGGTTGGCCAATCCGTTGGTACGGGATTTTTATCGGGGCTGCTATTTTACTAGCCCTTACATTTGCTTCAAGAGATTTTCGTCGTAAGGGTTGGGATGAAGAATTTATTTTAGACGCAGCTGTATGGACCATTCTAATCGGTTTTATCGGCGCGCGCGTCTACTACGTCCTATTTGAATTGGACTACTATCTACAAAATCCAGGCGAAATCCTACAAATTTGGAACGGTGGGATTGCCATTTATGGTGGTGTCATCGCCGGAGGTTTAACCTTGTACTTCTACGCTAAATCGAAGAAAATGGATCCTTTATTTGTAACGGATACCGTAGCACCTTACCTATTACTAGCGCAAGCCATTGGTCGTTGGGGTAATTTCGTTAACCAAGAAGCCCATGGTGGGGAAGTGACCTTAGAATTCCTACAAGATACCTTACATTTACCGCAATTTATTGTAGACGGTATGCACATCGATGGGGCTTACTACCATCCAACTTTCCTGTACGAGTCAGTCTGGAATATCCTTGGGGTTGCCGTCCTATTATTCGTCCGTTCACGTAATAAAACCTTGCGTATTGGGGACACCACCTTACTTTATCTGATCTGGTATTCATTTGGCCGCTTCTTCATCGAAGGGTTGCGGACAGACAGCTTGTGGTGGGGACCTTTCCGTGTCAGCCAAGTATTATCCGCCGTCTTATTCATCGGCGCATTATTGATTTTTGCCGCACGCCGCATGAACGACAAGTATTATGAATACTACTCTGAACACAATGGTCCAGCTTACAAATCAAGTAAATAGAAAATATGCCCATAGAATGGAGAAGTGATGACGTGACGTCCAAAAATATTGCCGTACTAGGCGCTGGCTCATGGGGAACAGCACTTGCCATGGTCCTTGCAGAAAATGGCCATCAGGTGACCTTATGGACCCATAATCCAGACCAGGCTCGTGAGATTCAAACCACTGGGAAAAATGACCATTATTTACCTGATCTAGTGTTGCCGAAGAATATTATTGCAACAAATGATATGGCCCTAGCCTTGGACCAGGCAGACTTAATCAACTTTGTCGTGCCCACCAAGGCCATACGGCAGGTAGCAAGCCAGGTGGTTGCTATCTTGCAGGAGAAAAATGTGCACGAATTACCGGTCATTATGCACGCGGCTAAGGGATTAGAGCAGGGCACTCACTTGCGGATTTCTGAGATTCTAACGGAAGTCTTCCAGCCAATCGGCCAAGCGCGTGTGGTGGTTTTATCCGGACCAAGTCACGCAGAAGAGGTGGTCAAACATGATATTACGGCCATAACAGCGGCTTCAATTGATGACGAGGCCTGCCACCTAGTCCAAGAAGTATTCATGAATGACTACTTTAGGGTTTATACCAATCCGGATATCATCGGGGTTGAACTGGCAGGATCATTGAAAAACATTATCGCACTAGGTGCTGGTGCCTTAGTAGGTGCAGGTTATGGGGACAATGCCAAGGCGGCTTTAATCAGCCGAGGGCTTGCTGAAATTACCCGGTTAGGAGTGGCCATGGGGGCTGATCCACTAACCTTTATGGGCCTTTCAGCTGTCGGTGACTTGATTGTTACTGCCACCAGTGTCCACTCAAGAAACTGGCGGGCGGGTCAACAAGTTGGTCAAGGTCAAGCGGTTAAAGATGTTGAAGACCACATGGGTATGGTTGTTGAAGGGTTTGCGACAGCTGTTTCAGCCTATGAATTGGCCCAGGAAGAGGGCGTTGATATGCCGATTACCCAAGCAATTTACAAGGTGATTCAAGGTGAGTCTACTATTCAAGATGTGATTGCCACTTTAATGGCTAGAGAACGCAAAGGTGAATTGCAATTTGAAGATGACTTGAAGGATATTTTTTAAGGGCAATTTGAGTTATAATGAAGTTAGAAAATTTAGTAGATAAATGGAGGATTCATTCATGGCGAAAGTAAGAAAAGCGATTATTCCTGCAGCAGGGCTAGGTACACGGTTCTTACCTGCAACAAAGGCGATGGCGAAAGAGATGTTGCCGATTGTTAATAAACCAACGATTCAATTTATCGTAGAAGAGGCCTTGGCTTCAGGAATTGAAGATATTCTAATTGTTACTGGAAAAAGTAAACGACCAATCGAAGACCACTTTGACTCAAATGTGGAGTTAGAGTCTAACTTGGCTGATAAGGGCCGTGATGACTTGCTTGAAATCATCGGGGAAACGGTTGGTTTAAACCTATTCTTCAAACGTCAATCTTATCCAAAAGGGTTAGGAGACGCGGTATTACAAGCAAAAGCCTTTGTTGGTGACGAGCCTTTTGTCGTAATGCTTGGGGATGACTTGATGGTTGACGAAGTGCCATTAACGAAACAATTGATTGACGCTTATGATGTCACAAAAGCGTCTAACATTGCGGTAATGCCTGTACCACATGAAGATACAGATAAATACGGGGTAATCGATCCTGAAGCGCAATTCTCTGAAAAAATCTACAATGTAAAACAATTCGTTGAAAAACCAAAACCAGAAGATGCGCCATCAAACTTGGCGATTATCGGTCGTTACTTGTTAACACCAGAAATCTTTGACTTGTTGGAAACACAAGGTGAGGGTGCTGGTAACGAAATCCAATTAACAGATGCCATTGACCGTTTAAACAAAACGCAACGCGTGTTTGCGTATGAGTTTACTGGTCGTCGTTATGATGTTGGGAATAAATTGGGCTACATGCAAACAAGCATTGAATATGGTCTTGAACAAGACGATATCAAAGAAGGTTTGAAAGAGTACTTACTATCCATCGAAGATGAACTTTAATTCATTAGAGAGTTTTTGTGAAAGATTGTAATTAGCTTGAGCTAGTTGCAATCTTTTTCCCTTAAATCGTGTTAGAATGGTAAACGATGTTAAGAAAAGCAATTGATTATAAAAATGAAAAATTACAAGAAAGGATGTGTACAATTTGGCAGAAGAAATTCAAAAATTTGATGTAGTTGTGGTTGGTGCAGGACCAGCGGGTATGACTGCTGCCTTATACGCATCACGGGCTAACTTGTCCGTAGCATTATTAGAACGTGGAATCCCTGGGGGCGAATTGGTCAATACAGCGGATGTCGAAAATTACCCTGGTTTCAAAAACATTCAAGGACCAGACTTGGCCAATGAAATGTACGAAGGGGCAATGCAATTTGGTGTGGTCCACGAATTTGGGACGGTCACTAAAGTAACGCCGAATGAAGGCGCACATTTACTAGAAACAGATATGGGTAAAACTTACCAAGCTAAAGCGATTATTATCGCAACTGGTTCTGTTCACCGTAAATTGGGTGTGCCAGGTGAAGATAAATACTCAGGACGCGGTGTATCTTACTGTGCGGTTTGTGACGGGGCTTTCTTCCGTGATAAAGACCTTCGTGTAATTGGTGGGGGTGACTCAGCTGTTGAAGAAGGGACTTACTTAACGCAATTTGGTAAAAACGTGAATATCGTTCACCGTCGTGACGAATTACGGGCTCAAAAAATCTTACAAGACCGTGCTATGTCTAACGATAAGGTTGATTTCACCTGGGATACAGTTGTCAAAGAAATCAAAGGAGACGACATGAAAGTCACTGGTTTAGTCGTTGAAAACGTGAAAACTGGTGAAATCACTGACGTGGATACAGATGGTGTCTTCATTTATGTTGGTTTGATTCCAAATACCGAAGCATTTGCTGATTTAAACATCACAGATGAAGAAGGTTGGGTCATCACAGATGAAGATATGCAAACAAATATTTCTGGTATCTTCGCCATTGGTGACGTTCGTCAAAAGAAATTGCGCCAAATTTCAACAGCAGTCGGTGACGGTGCCATTGGTGGTCAAGAAGCCTTCAATTACATTGAAACACTAAACGACTAGTTCTAAATATCATATAAAACAGCTAAAGCAAGGTGGATGTGCGTTAGCTTGAAGGGGGTAGGCTTTGGTCTACCTCCTTTTTGATTGAAAAAGGACGAATCTTCATTTAAACTAGCACCCTATATGAAATTGCCAATCAGCTTGTCTTTGATATATCTTTTTTTATAAAATTTGATACAATAAGGTTAAGATGTTATCGCTTTTAAAATTAGGGAGGCTACATGATGAACTGGAAAGAAACTTACTTACAATGGCGTAATTTTGAGAACTTAGACGGTGCTTTGAAAGAGGATTTGGCGTCTATTGAAGCTGACGAAAAATTGCTTGAAGATGCTTTTTATCAACCATTGAGTTTTGGTACAGCTGGTATGCGCGGTATTTTAGGTGCCGGCATTAATCGGATGAATATTTATACCATTCGTCAAGCGACTGAAGGATTGGCTAACTTACTAGAAGATTATGGTCAAGATGCGAAGGACCGCGGGGTGGCGATTGCTTACGATTCTCGTCACATGTCGCCTGAATTTGCTATGGAATCGGCGAAAACTTTAGGGGCACACGGGATTAAATCTTACGTATTTGAAGCATTACGCCCAACGCCTGAATTGTCATTTGCAGTTCGTGAATTAAATGCCTTTGCGGGAATTATGATCACAGCTTCTCACAACCCAGCTGACTACAACGGCTACAAGGTGTACGGTGAAGATGGTGGACAAATGCCACCATTGGACGCGGATGCTGTAACGGCCAATGTACGTGCGGTTGAAAACCCATTAACTGTTGAAGTGGGCGATGAAGCAGCGCTTAAGGCTGAGGGCACAATTACGATTATTGGTGAAGAAATTGACCAAAAATACTTAGACAATATGAAGGCTGTTGTAGTGGACCAAGCTGTGATTGATGAGATGGCTGACCAAGTATCTATCGTTTATACACCGTTACATGGTACGGGTCAAATGTTGGTGGAACGGACTTTAGCTGACGCTGGGTTTACCAATGTCACCTATGTGGCTGAGCAAAAAGAGCCGGATGCTGATTTTTCAACGGTTAAATCACCAAACCCTGAAGAAGCGGGAGCCTTTGAAGTGGCTGAAAAGTATGGTAAGGACAATAACGCGGATATCTTAATCGCGACTGACCCGGATGCTGACCGCATGGGTGCAGCTGTGAAATTGCCAAATGGTGACTACCAAGTGATTACTGGTAACCAAATTGCTGCTTTAATGACGCATTACATTTTAACCGCTAAGAAAAATACAGGTACATTACCTGATAACGGTGTGATTTTAAAATCCATCGTATCAAGTGAAATGCCAACAACGATTGCCAAATCATTTGGCGTTGAAACAGTTGACGTATTAACTGGATTCAAATTTATTGCGGAAAAGATCAAAAACTATGAAGCTGATGCTAGCAAGACTTTCCTATTCGGTTTCGAAGAAAGTTACGGATATTTAGTGAAAGCCTTCGTTCGTGATAAAGACGCCGTTCAAGCGACTTTATTATTAGCTGAAGTAGCCGCTTTCTACAAGAAACAAGGTAAAACAGCTTATGACGGCTTACAAGACTTGTTCGCTGAATACGGTACCTACCAAGAAAAAACAATTTCTGTAAGCTTACCAGGTCAAGAGGGTGCAGCGAAAATTGAAGCCATCCTAAATAATTTGCGTGGGGAAGGTTTAAGTGAAATCGCTGACCAAGCAGTTGTTGGAACTGAGGACTACCTACAAGATACGCGCCAGTTTGCTGACGGTACTACTGAAGCCTTAGGCATGGACAAATCAAATGTATTGAAATACTATCTGGCAGATGAAACATGGATTGCCGTTAGACCATCAGGTACAGAACCAAAAATCAAGTTCTATATTGGTGTGGTCGCTGATTCACTAGAAGCAACACAAGCAAAAATTAAGGCATATGAGGCAGCGTTAAACGACTTAACGGCTTAAGTGTATGCTGTCTGGCAGCTTTATCGATAAAAGGGCAACCTTTCATCTCCCCTTTAAGGAGGAAAAAACAAATTGAATGATCAATTAAAATTAGTCATTATCACAGGCATGAGCGGTGCCGGTAAAACGGTCGCCCTACAAAGTTTTGAAGATATGGGTTACTACTGCGTGGATAATATGCCCCCGTCACTATTACCTAAATTCTGGGATTTAATCAAAGAAACAGGGAAAATCAGTAAAATCTGTTTAGTGATTGATTTACGTTCACGTTCATTCTTTGATGAGTTATTAACAGAGATTAATGGTATGGACAACACAAACACCATCGAAATGTCCGTATTATTCCTAGAAGCGGATGATCAGACTTTAGTGGCGCGTTATAAAGAAACACGGCGTGCCCACCCACTTCAAAAAGATGGGGTTTCTGTCTTAGAAGCGATTCAAAAAGAAAAAATCTTATTAAATGATATTCGTAAGGAATCTTCAGTGATTGATACGACCAACTTAACACCGCGTAAATTCCGCGAGTTATTGTTGACCGAATTCCGATCTGAAGATGAGGGTACCTTCACTGTTAACGTCATGTCATTTGGTTTCAAATATGGTTTACCAATTGATTCAGATATCGTGATGGACGTCCGTTTCTTACCAAATCCGCATTATATCGATGAATTACGCCCGTTAACAGGACTTGATGCACCAGTTTATGACTATGTCATGTCTCAGCCAGAAACAGAGACTTTCTACCGTAAGTTTACTGATTTATTAGATTTTGAATTACCTTTATATGAAAAAGAAGGGAAGTCTAGTCTGACGATCACTATCGGTTGTACAGGCGGTCAGCACCGCTCAATTGCCTTGACTGAACGTGTTGCCCACCATATCCAAGACCTAGGTTACAAGGTCAACATCATCCACCGTGATCGCACAAAAAGAAAAGAGTCGATGAACCTATCGTGATTAATAAGAATCCACGTCCGGCTAGACGGCCAAAGGTTGCGGTTATCGGAGGCGGAACGGGCCTTCCTATCTTGTTGGAAGGTCTCAAGAATGCTGATTGTAATGTGACAGCCATCGTCACAGTAGCTGATGATGGTGGATCGAGTGGATCTTTACGTAATGCAGTCAGTACAATTCCTCCAGGAGATATCCGTAACTGCCTTGTTGCGCTATCGGACATGAAGAAAATATATAAAGATGTATTCCAATACCGTTTTAGTGAAGAAGATAAAGAATTTTCTGGTCACGCGATTGGGAACTTAATTATTGCAGCCATTGCCGAAATGCGGGGCGATACCTTTGCCGCTTTGCGTCTACTTTCTTATATGATGGAAGTGGATGGCAAGGTCTTGCCAGCTTGTGAGGAGGCACTTGTTTTACAAGGACATTTTGCAGATGGGACCATGATTGAAGGGGAAACGGCTGTTGTATCCCACCCTGACCAAATTCAAGAAGTGACTGTTCGCTTGGCTAATGACCGACCGAAAGTGGATGTGTCGGGTAACCCAATCACCAGTCCGCGTGCTGGGCGTGAAGTGGTGTCAGAAATAATGCAGGCCGATATGGTCATTCTGGGCCCAGGTTCTTTATACACGTCTATTTTGCCAAATGTGGCAATCGAGGAAATTCGAAACGCAATTGTTGACACGCCCGCCAAAGTTGTCTATATTTGTAATATCATGACACAACTTGGCGAGACTGAGCATTTCTCAGATGCAGACCATGTACGTGTAATTAACGAACACTTAGGGGCTAAGGCGATAGACACGGTGCTATTGAATAAAACCCCAGTACCCTTTGAATACTTGGAGGGTGCCAGTGAAAAGGACTATTTAGTTCAAATCACACAAGACCGTCAAGGCTTGGCAGAACAAAAATGTCAGGTGGTTGGCTGTGACTTTTTAAATCTTGAAAAAAGTGGGGTTTACCACAACCAGGATAAATTAGTCGGCGCTATTATAGATGTCATGAACGATCGCATAAAATAAAGTGAATAAGAAAGAGGTGAGCTGGTGGCTTCATTTGCAGGAGATGTAAAGAAAGAACTCACTCAGCTAACAGTGGACTATGAGCACGCGCGTTCAGAACTAGCAGCCATTCTACGTATGAACGGATCGATTTCCCTTATGAATGGGCAATTAATCTTAAATGTACAAACAGAAAATGCCGCAATTGCACGACGAATCTACTCACTGTTGAAGGAATTTTTTCATACCCACGGTGAGTTGGTTGTTCGGAAGAAAATGAAACTAAAGAAGAATAATATCTATATTGTGCGGGTTAAAGACCGGGCTGAGGAAATCTTGAAGGATTTAGAAATTCTAGATACTTTGGTTATCAATCCAAATATTTCAGCTGAAATGATGGAGAATGAACAGCGGAGTAGGTCATACTTGCGTGGGGCATTCTTGGCTGGTGGGTCAGTGAATAATCCTGAAAAATCAGCTTATCATTTAGAAATCTATTCCGTATATGAAGAGCATTGCGAAGACTTGGTGACTATGATGAACCAGTTTAATTTAAATGCGCGCTCAGTCGAACGTCGGTCTGGTTATATCGCTTATTTAAAAGGGTCAGAACAGATTGCTGACTTCTTAGCCCTAATTGGGGCCACCTCTTCTATGCTAAAGTTTGAAGATATTCGGATTGTTCGCGACATGCGGAATTCAGTCAACCGGATTGTCAACTGTGAGAATGCCAACTTGAATAAAACGGTAACAGCAGCTTCCAAGCAGGTTGAAAATATCGAATTGATTCAATCAACCGTTGGGATTGGTGAGTTGCCTGAAAAATTACAAGAGATTGCATTACTGCGGTTGGAAAACCCAGAGGCATCCATTAAAGAATTAGGGGAACTGGTTGACGGTGAACCGATTTCTAAATCAGGTGTCAACCACCGACTACGTAAGATTAACCAATACGCTGAGCAATTAAGAAATACAGCAATTACACAATAGAATAAATTTAGAAGAATAGATATAGAATAAAGCGATTTGACAGTGGGTGACTGCTTGAGAATCGCTTTTTTTGATTGCAATTTTCATGGATCTAAATATTTGGTTATAGTAGGGGGCAAAATTCAGTATTGGTCATTTATTGTTTTGTATTACATAATATTGGATGATCATTCAGCCAAATGATTGTTCAGTAAAAACGCCTTAAAAAAATTCACGATAAAAAAGCCTTGTGGGTGAAGATTTTCTTCAGACACAAGGACTTTTCTATAGCTGATGCATGTGCAGGTGACCAGCAAGTACTAGGATTGGTTTAGTGAATAATCAGGTGACGGTAGGCTAGTTATTTAATGATGGTATGTTTAATCACTAGATGTTGGTGTAGCTAATATTATTATTAGCTGATTGCTAGGGCTAAGGCGACAAGGGCAGACCCAGTTCTCACATGGTTCCACCTAGACCATTGTTGTACAAAGTCAGTCCAATCGGTTCGGATTTTCCGGTTAGCTAGTTGGCGGTTTAGTGGCATATTGAAGGCGATAGTTACGCAGATGACACCGACAAAATAAATTACAAAGCTCAGATATATTTGCCAGCCAATGGGGTTGCCTAGCAAAATCATCGCAATGAATAAAAATAGCGGTGCGAAAAAACTGCCTAGAAATTGGTCGTTTTCAACCTGCTTATTGATGTCCTGCATAATCCTTTGGCCAACGTTACCGGCTTGTTTACCAAGCACTGGCATGATGGTGTTGGAGAAAGAAAAATAGAATCCTAGTTGGATGGCTAGGCAAAGGACATAGACAACCTGAAAAATAGACATACTTGCTTCCCCCTAACCAGAATGTGTTCTACAATAGTTTCACTAATAGCTTTTATTAAACGCCTGAATTCGAGTCTATATAAAAGCCTTTCTTTAAGTCTATTGTACTGGAACATTTTTCTACTGGAAAGTGTGGGACCTATCTAAATCAGGATGGGTCTAATTTAGGACGAGTTAATCAAGTTTTCTATCTTTTTTAATCTAAAATCAGGGTTTCAATATTGGCCATTAATTGTTCATCTGGATTTTGTGGTTGATCAATGCTAATTTTCTTGCGAAGGAAAGTCACTTCAGACACTTGAACTTCAATTGTTGATACATTTTGCCCTTGTTTATTCTCAAACTGGTGCATGCGTAATTGACCAACAACCGCTAATTCATCGCCTTTTTGCATATAGGTATCAATGAGTTTAGCCGTCCCATTCCAAGCGGTAATTGGAATAAAGTCGACGTAGTCAGTCCCATCTTTCCCTTTGCGGTTAATGGCTACTGCATTGTTGACCACTTGGCGGTTATTTGAAATTTCAGTTAGGGTGACTTCTCTGGCTAGACGTCCGATTAATTGCACTTGATTCATTTTTCATCCTCCTAAGGTTTCTGACTCAATAGAGGTTACCCCTCCAATCTATTACATACGTATTTATTCGCCAATTCCCCCAAAAAAGTTCATATTTTTTTGAAATTTTATAAAATTAAACCAAAAGATAGGTAAAGATAGCCGGTCGGTAGGTATTTTAGGGTACAATATAGGAGAATAGAGATTCTGTCCTAAACCACCCAATAGTAGCGCCGGACTAAATATTAAAGGAATAATCTGACTTATAAGGAGGACGAAAACATGAACATCTTGATGATTGAAGATAACGAAAGTGTTGCAGAGATGATGAGTATGTTTTTTGAACAGCAAAAAGACTGGGAAGCGACGTTTATCCAAGATGGTGAAGAGGGCTGGCAACACTATTTAGCTAACGAGGAAACGATTGAAATGGTGATTTTGGATTTAAACTTACCAAGTAAAGATGGGATTCAAATCTGTCGTGACATCCGCCAACAAAATAAACAAGTACCAATTATCATGCTGACTGCTCGTGACGCAGAAAGTGAACAAGTCCTTGGTTTAGGCCTTGGTGCAGATGATTACGTGACCAAGCCCTTTGACCCAATCACCTTTATGGCCCGGATGCGTGCATTATACCGCCGTAGCCAATTGACTGAATCATCAGTTGAAGCCGCAGAGGAAAAGGACAATGCGGACCAATTTGACATCCAAACAGAATTTATCCGGATCAACAGCCAAAACCGTGAAGCCTTCTATAAAGACCAATTAATTCAACATTTAACGCCAAAAGAATTTGAAATTCTACAATTGTTGGCTCGTCATCCAAAACAAGTATTCACACGGGAACACTTACTGACAACGCTATGGGAAGACCCATTCTACGGGGATGAGCGTACAGTAGATGCCCACATTAAAAAGCTACGTCAAAAAATGGAAGAGTATGGACCTCAACTTATTCAAACAGTCTGGGGAGTAGGCTATAAATTCGACGAAAACGGTGTTTAACCATGAAATTGAACTTTTTTTACCAACAAATTCTCAGCTTTCTAGTGGTCATTGGTATGACCATAGTAGCCATGGGGGTGACTTTGTTTTCTTTTTCAAGGGACCAAGTGCTCCTAAGGCAAGAACAACAATTGAATGACATTGCCCAATTTATTTCAGGGCAAACCATTTCACCCGAATTCTTATCTTCAATGGAACCCTTACTGCAGTCGTCCAATATGAAGTTGTTCTATTTTAATGCGGACAACGAATTGATTTATCCAACCGATGAAGCAGCGACCATTCCAAATAATCAGTTGACGGATGAAGAATTGAAGACGTTAGAAAATGGTCACGACTTGAATTTACGGACTTTTGAAATGGGCTTTACGGAAAAAGTCGGAGATGCCTTAGCCATCTTCATGCCGCTAACCAATGCAGAAAACCAGTCCTTTGCGGGTTACTTAGTTATTGGGGTGCCGTCTAGTCAATCTGATGCCATTATTGATAACCTGATGCACAATGTGGTTAAAGGAATCATGATAGCCTTGATTATTGCGGTCATCTTTTCAGTGATTATTGCCGGATACCAAAATAAACGGATTCGCCGAATCCAGGAGGCCACTCAAAAAATTGCGCAAGGTGACTATTCGGTTCGTTTAGAGGTCAGTAATATTGATGAATTTGATGATTTAGCTAAGGACTTTAACCAAATGGCGGTTGCCTTAAGGGAGTCTGAAGTGGAAATCGACCGACAAGAAAACATCCGCCGTCAATTGATGATGGATGTGGCCCATGAAATTCGGACCCCGCTAACGACTATGATTGGTTTATTAGAAGGATTAAGACAAAAAGTATTGCCTGAAGATAAAATTGACCGGTCTGTGGATTTGATGTATAAGGAAGCCAACCGATTAAATCGGTTAGTTAACGAAAATCTGGATATTGAGAAAATCAGATCTAATGAAATTGTATTGAAGAAATCAAAATTCAATGCAGCCGAAGTTTTAAGGGATATTTCGCTCCAATTATCAGAAACAGCCAAAGTTAAACACATCAAATTTGAATTGGATATGCCAGATGAAGTGCCGATTTATGCTGATTATGACCGATTCCACCAAATTATCTTCAATATCACCCAAAATGCGGTACAATTTACCGATTATGGCGAAATTTTTATGTCTAGCGCCTTTCAAGATGGGGAAACTTATATTAAAATAAAAGATTCAGGTATGGGCATGACGAAAGAACAAGTCGAAAATATCTGGGAGCGATTCTATAAAGCAGATGTTTCCCGGAAAAATAATGAATTCGGTGAATCTGGTTTAGGTTTATCGATTGTTAAACAACTCGTTGAATTACACCAAGCCACTATCCACGTGGAGAGTGAAGCAGGCGTTGGGACAATATTTACCCTGGTATTTTACGACCGTGAAACATTGGCAGAAAAAAATAAGGTCGAATAGCTTTTAAAGCAATCGACTGGTAACAAAAAGGATTGAAACAAGATGTATTTTTTAGGGCCGTTACTTATATGGCTAGAAGACATTTCTGCAGGCAGAATTTTAAATTTCCATTTAGTAGAGTTATCGTTGTTTAGTTTGGATAAAACCATCTTCTATATGATTGCTTTACTGGTTATTCAAGCAGGAATCATTTTCTATAAACGGTCTAAGAATACAAATTATTCGATTGACTGGTTTAGAGAAGCAATCAAATTTATCTTTACCATATATTTAATATTGTTGGTACATTTAACCGTATTACGTTATGATTGGCAATGGTGGCAAGCGTCTTTCAATTTTGAACGGTCGCTGAGTGAATTAAATTGGGTACCACTGGTTGATACTATTAAGTTAAGAAACGGGTCCGCATTTTCCTTCTGGTATAACTTCTTTGGGAATGTTGTTTGGTTCTTTCCATTTGGTATGATGCTCCCCTATATATTTAAGATGAAGCGTGCCTTCTTCATCACGTTACTTTGGGGATTGTTATTTTCCGTATCAATTGAAACCATGCAATTTTATTTAGAAACAGGCGTAAGTCATATTGATGACGTCATTTTTAATGGCGCAGGGGTAATCATCGGTTACCTGATCTATGACATTTTGAAAATCAGCAACAGATACATAAAAGGGAGAAGAAATACAAATGGCTAAAAAGAACACACAATTACCAAAAAAGGAACTACGTAAATGGGCAACAGTCCAAGTGAAAAAAGGACAAATCCTTTTAACTGAGAAAGACTTCGTTAATCCACCATCATTTACTGAAGGTGAACTAGTCGAAATCATCGGTATCGACCACGAATTCCTAGGATACGGCTACATGGCCAAACAACATAAAGGTGTTGGGTGGATCCTAACAACTGACCAAAACGCTGACACAGGCTTACTTGATGACCTTGATTTCGTACAAGCAAAATTACAAGAAGCGAAGAATCAACGCCAAGCCTTATTAATCGACGATATGACCACTGCCTTCCGTATTTTCAACGGTGAAGGTGACGGCATCGGCGGTTTCACAATCGACTGGTACGCAGGTTACGCCTTGATCCAATGGTATTCAGAAGGTATTTACCGCTACAAAGACATTATCCTAGAAGCCCTAAACAACGTATTCCCAGAACTTAAAGGCATTGTTGGGAAAAACAGATTCAACTTAGACGGTACAGGCAGCGCTAAACAATCAGAAGTTTTAGCTGGCGATATTCCTGAAACCTTAACCATCCAAGAAAACGGCGTAAACTACATCGTTCGTCTTGATGACGGTTGGATGACAGGGATCTTCCTTGACCAACGTAACGTCCGTAATTACATTCAAACTGAAATTGCACCAGGTAAATCATTGCTGAACTTGTTCTCATACACAGGTGCTTTCTCTGTCGCTGCAGCACTAGGTGGGGCAGCTGAAACGATGAGTGTTGATGTGGCAAAACGAAGCCTACAATTAACACAAGAACAATTCCAAGCGAATGGTTTAGAAATCGGTGACCAACACAAAGTCCGCGTGATGGATGTATTCAACTACTTAGATTATGCCAAAACACATGACTTACGTTTTGACATCGTGGTCCTTGATCCACCATCATTCTCACGTACGAAAAAACACACTTTCCAAGCAAGCAAAGACTACCGCGACCTAGTTGCTTCAGCATTATCAATCTTAAACACAGGCGGTTACTTGGTAAGTTCAACAAATGCAGCCAACATGACTAAAGAAGATTTCATTAAACAGATCGGTGAAGGTTCAGATGACGCACGCGTGGACATCATGCCCGTAGCTGACTTTGGCTTACCAGTCGACTTCCCGGCACCAAAAGGTAACCCGGAAAGTGACTACCTAAAAGTAGAAATCTTCCAAAAATTATAATATAGAATGACTTGTAAGCCTTCGGGATACGCTTTCTCTATCATACCTTGAATGCAATGGGACCGCCCTCAGAAAAATTTTCTGAGGGCTTTTTTGACGACTCATTCTGTAAGGTGTGCCCCCACCTAATAGTCTGATGATGTCGAGAAAAAATGATGACCTTGTTTCCTAATGTTGTTTTTTTAACAGGTGGTCACCATTTTTTACAAAAATATATTTAGCACACTACTAAAGTTTGTCGTCGATTTTATATAAAGATTTACTTCTTGACCAACTCCAATTCTTGTAAAATGAATCATCAGCTTCAAATCCGGAAGTCCTTTTTCCAAAAAATGATATAGTGATATAAATGTCAGTATTGTGCTAGAAATGTTAGTATGTAATTATGGTAATACAAGTAATTGAAAAAGCACAACAGAAAGTAGGAATTTTAATGAAAAGTAGAGCTGCTGTTGCATTTAATCCAGGCGAACCGCTGGAGATTGTTGAAATTGATGTTGCGGAACCAAAGGCGAAAGAGGTATTAGTGAAAATCCTTTATACTTCTGTCTGCCATACGGATGCATTTACCTTATCAGGTGATGATCCAGAGGGTGTATTCCCTGCTGTACTAGGCCATGAGGGTGCTGGTGTGGTGGTTGCTGTAGGTGATGAAGTGACGTCTGTTGAAGTGGGCGATCACGTGATTCCGCTATACACGGCTGAGTGTGGGGAGTGTAAATTCTGTCGTTCTGGTAAAACCAACTTATGTAGTGCTGTCCGTGAAACGCAAGGTAAAGGGTTAATGCCTGATGGCACAACGCGTTTCTCTTATAATGGCGAGCCTATTTACCATTACATGGGAACAAGTACTTTTAGTGAGTATACAGTTGTTCCTGAGATTTCTTTAGCGAAAATTGATAAGGAAGCGCCACTTGATAAAGTCGGTCTATTTGGTTGTGGTGTCACAACTGGGATCGGTGCAGTCCATAACACCGCTAAAGTAGAAGAAGGCGCTGTGACGGCTGTATTTGGTTTAGGTGCCATTGGATTAGCGGCTATTCAAGGTTTGGTGCAAGCGAAAGCAAGTCGTATCATTGTAGTTGACTTAAATGAAGATAAGTTTGAATTAGCTGAGAAAATGGGTGCTACTGACTTCCTAAATCCATCTAAATTCGACAAACCAATCCAAGATGTCATCATTGAAATGACAGACGGTGGGGTAGATTACAGTTTCGAGTGTATCGGAAACGTTGACGTGATGCGTTCAGCCCTAGAAGCTTGTCATAAAGGTTGGGGTGAAAGTGTCATTATCGGAGTTGCCGGTGCAGGTAAAGAAATCCACACACGTCCCTTCCAATTAGTTACGGGTCGTGTATGGCGCGGGTCTGCCTTTGGTGGCGTGAAAGGTAGAACGCAACTACCAGGTATGGTTCAAGATTACATGAACGGTGAGATTGATATCGATTCATTTATCACCCATAACCTTGATTTCACAGACATCAACGAGGCGTTTGATCTACTGCATAAAGGCGAATCTATCCGTACCATGTTGACTTATGGGGAGTGATGAAAATTGACTTTAGAAATGATTGCTAGCAATCGTGTTTATGGCGGTGAACACCGTAAATACCGCCATTTCTCAAAGACCTTACAATGCGACATGACCTTTAGTCTATTCTTGCCATCTAACGAAGAGGGGCAAGAAATCCCGCTAGTTTGGTTTCTATCCGGTCTAACTTGTACAGACGATAACTTTAGTCAAAAAAGTGGTTTTCAAAGATTAGCTGAACAACACCAAGTGGCCGTTTTGATTCCAGACACCTCGCCACGCGGAGAGGATATTGCTGATGACGACGCTTATGACCTTGGTCAAGGCGCAGGATTCTATTTAAACGCCACACAAGAACCATGGGCTAATCACTACAAAATGTATGATTATCTTGTGGATGAATTAGGTCAAATTGCAGCCGATTTAATCCCTCATTATGCGGGCCAAGAAAGTATCATGGGCCACTCAATGGGTGGACACGGCGCCTTAGTTATTGGCTTGAAAAATACCGACCGCTTTAAAGCCATCTCTGCCTTTGCACCAATTCTAAATCCAAGTCAAGTGCCGTGGGGGATCAAAGCCTTCACAACCTATCTAGGTGAAGATGAGGAAGCTTGGAAAGAATGGGATGCCACAGAACTGATTAAAGACGGTGACGCTCCGTCAATTCTAATCACCCAAGGTAGCCAAGATGAATTCTACCCAGAACAACTAGACGAAAGCCATTTCCTCAAAAACGCTAAGGAAAATGGTCAAGCAGTCAATTACCAAAAAGTAGAAGGCTATGACCATAGCTACTACTTCATCGCAACATTCTTAGAAGAGCACTTCGCCTTCCACAAACAACATTTAAAATAACAGAACATTGACGTCCCTTGAAGTAGACTTGAACAAGCTACTTTAGGGGCGTTTTTTGATTGGGAAAAAGAGGTGCTAGGTCAAATCGGATTGATGAATAATTATTAAAAATACAGATAAGTAAATTTATATCTTTATCAAAATCATCTACCTAATAGATGATTTTGATAACTTAAATTAAATACTTTGATTCTTTGATTTTGCCTGACCAAATAGTATATGATTAAAGGTGACTGGAAGTAAAGACAATGAATTAGGGTAATTTAAAAAGGAAAGTATGGTGTTGTATAGTGGCTTACATTCACTTAAAGGATGTCGTAAAACAATACGGAACAGGAAATACCGCAATTTTAGCCAATGACCATGTAAACTTAGAAATTGAAGAGGGCGAATTCGTAGTGATTCTTGGCCCTTCTGGTGCTGGGAAATCGACGCTTTTAAATATTCTAGGTGGGATGGATGCAGTCACTTCGGGTGAAGTTTTAGTAGCGGATAAAAACATCGCTTCATATAACGAGAAAGGTTTAACCGAATACCGGCGTGACGAAGTGGGATTCATTTTCCAAAACTATAACTTAATCCCTAACTTGACGGCTATTGAAAATGTAGAGGTATCGGAAGAAATTTCGGATAATTCATTAGCTGCCAAGGATGCACTGCAAGGGGTTGGCTTATACCATCGCAAGGACAATTTCCCCTCACAATTATCAGGTGGAGAACAGCAACGTGTATCGATTGCCCGTGCGATTGCGAAAAATCCGAAGCTATTATTATGTGATGAGCCGACTGGTGCTTTAGATTATGAAACTGGGAAAAAGGTGTTAGGATTCTTACAGAACTTAACCAATGAACAGGGGACCACTGTTGTTGTCATCACCCATAACCAGGCGATTGCGCCGATGGCTGACCGAGTCATCAAAATCAATGATGGAACTGTTTCATCGCAGGAATTAAATGCTCAACCGATACCAATTCAAGATATTGAATGGTAGGTGGTTATTGATGAAAATGAAGAATAGAAAAATATGGTTAGACGGCTTTCGCGAGATTAAGAATACCCTGGGGCGGTTTTTAGCGCTCTTGTTGATTATCGCCTTGGGAACAGGGTTCTTCGTGGGTATCCGTGCTGCTGCACCGGACATGATCCAGGTTGCAGACAAGTATTTTAACCAAACCAACTTAGAAGATATGTCTATTCAGTCGACTATGGGGCTAGACGAGGATGATTTAGCTTTACTGGAAGACGTGGGAGATATCGTGTATGAACCCTATGCCTATGTTGACCGTCAGATTGCTACGAGTCATGATTTAGTCCGTTTCTATCCAAACTTCAATGAAACATCAGATATCAACCAATTTGATGTCCAAGAAGGGCGGTTACCTGAAGCGGCCGATGAAGTCGCCATTGATAACCAATTAGCCAATGAGAAAAACTACCAAATTGGTCAAAAGATCAGTTTAACTGATTTAGGCGCTAATTCAGAAGACGATGAAAGTGGTGCGCCAGCTCTTTTAGGTGAGACTTTTAACATTGTCGGCTACGTGAATTCACCCCTGCAAATTTCAAATGTTAGCCGCGGGGCGACAGCACTTGGAGACGGGCAATTAAACGGTTTTGCGGTGGTTACACCTGAAGCGATTAATGGGGATATTTATACCAGTATCGCCATTGACGTGACCTCTGTGGATGACTTTGAGGCCTATTCAGACGAATACAATCAAGTCATCGCAGATAAGCAATCAGAAATTGAAGACGTATTCGCCTACCGACCAAGTGAAGTCTATAACCAGATTGTATCTGAAGCCGAATCAGAAATTTCATCTGGACAAGCGGAAATTGACTCAGCTTGGTCTGAATTGGCGTCTGGCGAAAGTGAATTAAACAAAGCGCAATCAGAAATTGATGACAACCAAAGTCAACTAGACCAACAAGAAAGTCAAATTGAGTCGCAACTACCTGAAGGCGTATCCTTAGCTCAAGCTGGCATGTCTAGTGTGGCCGCTCAATTAGAAGCTGGTCAAGCAAGTCTTGATTCAGCTCAAAGTGAGTTAAACCAAGCAAGAAGTGATTATGAAAGTGAAAGTCAGAAAGCTAAAGAATCCTTATCTAGCGCTGAAGCAGATATTGCAGACGTTGAATCAACAGTGGCTGATTTAGATGAACCGACTTATACGATTAATGACCGTTCTGGCGTCTCAGGCTATACCGCTTGGGAAAATAATGCGGATAACATGGCGACAATTGGCCAAGCCTTCCCAATTATTTTCTTCCTGATTGCAGCTTTAGTTTCCTTTACCAACATGCAACGGATGGTAACAGAGCAGCGGGTTCAAATCGGGACTTACAAGGCCTTAGGTTATAGCCCGCGTACGATTCAAACCAAATACATTATGTATGCAAGTGTGGCAGCTATTTTAGGGCTGGTCATCGGTATTTCAATCGGTAACTATCTATTCCCGAATATCATTGTGTCTGCCTTCTCTAATACCGTGGCCTTACCTGGCATGATATACACTTGGCAAATTGTGGACATCTCAATCGCAGTAGGGATTTCCTTGTTGACGACTGTTGTACCAGCTTGGTTAACCACTAGAACGACTCTGAACGAGAAGACCGCCCGCCTATTGCAACCTGTTACCGGGAAAAATGGCCAACATATTTTCCTAGAAAGATTCAAAGGGTTCTGGTCACGCTTGAGTTTCCAAGGCAAGATCACTTGGCGGAACATCTTCCTCTATAAAGGACGTAACTTGATGACCATTATCGGGGTTGCCGGATGTGCCATGTTGATTGTCACTGGATTCGGTCTATCTGACTCTATTTCAGGTCTACCAAATGAACAATTCAACCAAGTGAAAATGTATGACGGTAGCCTGTCACTCAATATGGATGCCGGTCAAGAAGACCGCGACCAAGTAGTGACCGATTTATCAGATAATGGTGACGTGGAGAATGTTTTACCAGTGACCCGTGACGTTCTGATGACCAATGACGAATCAATCACCCAACAAATCGTGAGTGTCATGGCCTTTGACTCAGAAAGCAACTATCAAGATTACTTCCAAATGCAGGAATTAGACACTGAAAGTCAAATGACCTTACCTGAAGATGGTGTCCTTATCACCGCTAAACTAGCTTCATTGTTAGGGGTTCAAGCAGGAGATACAGTGACCTTAGTGGATACCAATAACGATCCTTATGAATTTTCTGTAAAAGGCGTCATCACCAACTATCTAGGTCATGAAATCTACATGACAGATGCTTACTATCAAGAGGTATTCGGTGAAGAAAGTGAAAACAACACAGCCCTTGTTCAATTTGACAGTGGCTTATCCACTAGCGGCCAATCCACAATCTTTGACCAAGTCAAAGAAGAAGCTGGTGTCATTGGGACAAGTTTAAACGCTAGTCAAATCACGGACTTTGAAGAAACCCTATCAGCCCTTGATCTGGTGACCGTCGTCTTGATTATTTCTGCAGGTGGGCTGGCCTTTATCGTCCTCTACTCATTAACCAACATTAATGTGTCAGAAAGGATGCACGAATTGGCGACAGTTAAGGTGCTAGGATTCCGGTCACTTGAAGTCAGCATGTATGTTTATCGAGAAACCTTATTCTTAACCATGGTTGGGATTATCATTGGGAATTTCTTAGGATACGGTTTACTAAGCTATATCTTAAATACAGTGGCAATCGATCAAGTATTCTTCCCGATAGTGATACAATGGCAATCTTACCTATACGCAAGTCTGATTACCTTAGCCTTCTCCATTGTGGTCATGATCTTCATGCACTACAAATTGAAGAAAGTGGAAATGGTATCAGCACTAAAAGAAGAAGATTAATAAAAGTAGGACCGGGATTTAATTC
This sequence comes from Aerococcus viridans, assembly GCF_002083135.2. Taxonomy (NCBI): domain Bacteria; kingdom Bacillati; phylum Bacillota; class Bacilli; order Lactobacillales; family Aerococcaceae; genus Aerococcus; species Aerococcus viridans. Next base: position 1,098,802 of record NZ_NBTM02000001.1, read on the forward strand.
TGGTTCTACATTTTTTATGGTCAAAATCATCAAACTCACTATGAATTGTACAATATTGTTTTAGATAAACCCATAATATTGGGGTTTTGTGTCTCATCTTCTCATTTAATTCCTTAAAAATTAAAGGATTTACTAGACAAGGCTTGAGTTTTTAGTAAAATGAGAGTAACAAAAGATGATAGCGCTTACAAATTCTAATGTTTAAGGAGAGATAAACAATGAATTTGGACTGGATTAAAACGCGCGCAATTACTTCCCCTGAAAAAGTGGCGGTGATTGATCCATTGAAACAAACAGAATTTACCTATCAAGAATTAAATCAACGAGCGGAAATTTTAGCTCGGCACTTGGTAGAGGATGCAGGCATCAAAAAGGGAGACCGAATTGCCACTTTTGCGCCTAACGATATTGCTATTATTGATATGTTGTTAGCTGCAATTAAGATTGGTGCAGTCTTCGTTCCACTCAACTGGCGGTTAAAACCAGTAGAAATTGCCCGAGTGGTAGAAGATGCAGGTATTGAATATATTTTATATGCAACTAACCATTTAGACCGTCTATCAGAAGTACCTGACGCTTACATCAAGTACAATGTGGACGAGGCTGAATACAATCAAATGATGGATTTAAGTAACCATCAATCTTTTGAGAGTGTGTCTATTGATTGGCAAGATCCTATTTTATTAATTTATACCTCAGGTTCAACCGGTCGACCAAAAGGGGTCATTCATACCCACGAAAGTTATCTAAATAACGTATTCAATCAAATCATTTCTTGGAGAATGAGTGAAGATTGGGTAACAATTGGCTCAACCCCAATGTTCCACATTTTAGGTTTTATTGATATTGCGATACCAATGTTAGTTGTAGGTGGTCAATTAGTGTTAGAACGCTACTTCAACTATGAAACCATTAACGATTGGATCCGTACTTACAAACCAAATGTACTAGTCATGATTCCAACCATGTACTACGGTATTATCGCTTCACCTGACTTTAAACCAGAAAACTTGATGAGCGTAGACTTATTAGTCGCAGGAGGGTCACCACCATTACCAGCTGTACAAAAAGTTTTCCAGCAAATGGGTAAAATTATCATTAACGCCTACGGATTGACCGAAGCGCCTTTATTAACGTTTAATACTAGTCAACGCGCTAATGAGCGCCCAGCTACAATTGGTTCTCCTCTTTTATTTGATGAAATGATCGTTGTAGATGACGAGATGCATCCATTACCGCAAGGTGAAATTGGTGAATTGTTAGTGAAAGGTAAGAACGTAACACCTGGTTATTGGAAGTTGCCTGAAGAAAATGCCAAAGCTTTCCACGATGGCTATTTTAGAACTGGGGATTTAGCTTACTTAAACGAACATGGTGAAATGACTTTAGTCAATCGTTTGAAAGAATTGATTATTACTGGTGGGGAAAATGTCCTACCATCTGAAGTTGAGGCCGTATTAACCCAACATCCATTGGTTAAATCAGCTATTGTACTTGGATTTGAACATCCAAAATTTGGTGAATCTGTTTCAGCAGCGATTATGGTCAATCAAGATGTTGAAGGTGCAGACAAATTCCAAGAAGTACTAGATCAATTCTGCCTGGAAAAACTTGCCGGATATAAGACGCCAAAACTTTACATGGAAATTGATGAAATCCCAGTTAACTCGGTTGGTAAACCAGACCGTCTAGAACTTAGCCGTATGATGTCAGCGCACGCTAAAGAAAATTTGACAGCAAGCGCAGGTAGTTAAAATAAAGATTCTTATAGGCACTAGGAGGCTTATTTTCCTGGTGCTTTTTATTTGTTTTTAAATTTACCTAATAATGCTTGCTTGTAAAAACCAACTATATAAGAGCTTTTGTATTTCTTTTTTTAATATTTATCATAAGTTTAGCTTATAACTATTGTTAATGACGCTTTTTAGAAAGCGTTTACAATAACTATTAGTATTACTCATAGTCCATATTAATAAGGCTTATTTTTCTTTACACCTTATTGGTATTAATATAAGTTTGTAAGCGATATCATCTTTGTTAGTTTTACTAGAAAATATTCAATTCAGGCAAAACCAGCGTGGCAATTGATCTATATATAAATAATAAGGAGTGTTTACCTCATGGAAAATAGAGAAGCAGTATTAAAAGAGTTATTCCCAGAAGATATCTTAAAGATCTCAAGTGGTTTAACCGATGGAGAAATTGAAGTTTTAAAACAGTTGGTAGAACTATTAGAAAGCAAATATCGCAGTGGCTTAAATGAAGCATGGGTAACTGAATCAGAACCAGAAGGATTCTTTGAAGATATTGGTAATTTAAGATACTTTGACAATCCCCTTTTATTTGAAGGACGTGAAGGTAAAAAGACAACCAGTCAATTATTCCAATTCTTTTTCGCTTTTACCCTATCACGCTTTGATGTTTCCTTGAATACTTTATTGGGTGTTCATACGGGACTAGGTTTCAATACTTTCCTATTTGGTGGTAGTCCTGAACAAGTTCAAAAGTATATTCCAAAACTAGCCAGTCATCAACTACGCACATGTTTTGCTTTAACTGAGCCAAATCATGGTTCTGATGTGGCTTGGGGATTAGAAACAAGTGCTAGACGCGAAGGCGACAAATGGATTATCAATGGTGAAAAACGGTGGATTGGTGGTGCTTCAGTTGCTGATGTGATTCCAGTATTTGCTCGAGATGAGGAAACTGGTAAGCCAAAATGCTTTATCGTTCAAGCGGGGCAAGCTGGTTTGGATATTGATGTAATTCAAAATAAAATTGCTCTAAAAATTGTGCCAAATGCTAATATCCATTTGAAAGATGTTGAAGTAGCTGAAAGTGATCGACTACAAAATATCAATTCATTTAAAGATATTGCGAAAGTTTTATATTCAACACGTGCAGGAGTTGCCAACATGGCCACCGGTGCGATGGCTGGGGCATTACAAGCTAGCTTGAAATATGTCACTGAGCGTAAGCAATTTGGTAAAGAAATTTCTAATTATCAATTAGTACAAGAAAAATTAGCCATGATGCAAGGAAATTTAACTGCTGCAATGGCTCTATGTTCACAAATTGCACGTCAACAAGAGGAAGGTGACTACAACGAGGTAGTAACTTCAGTCGGTAAAATGATGAATGCATTAAGACTTCGGGAAACAGTGGCGATGGGACGCGGAATCTGTGGAGGTAACGGGATTGTAGTAGACAATGATATTGCTCGATTCTTTGCAGATGCAGAAGCCGTCTACACCTATGAAGGAACGCACGAAGTAAATGCTTTAGTCATTGGTCGTGCCTTAACCGGACAAGCAGCATTTAATTAGTAATTTAAACTGACAATAATAAAGAGCCGGGTAGACAGTTCAAATAATCTGCCCAATCTCTTATTTTTAGAAAATTGATCAAAGATGGAGGGAAATACAATGACAATTACAAAAGCGACCGTTCTCGGAGCTGGTGTCATGGGGAGTCAAATTGCCGCCTTACTCGTAAATGCGGGATTGAAAGTACAATTATTAGATGTTGTCATCGATGAAAATGAACCCAATAAACTTTCTAAGTCTGGCTATGACCGTATCACTGACCGCAAGAAACCGATGTTATATCAAAGTCAATTTCAAGGTAACTTAACTTACGGGAATTTTGATGATGACTTAAAGGAACCTTCAGATGCCGATATTTTTATTGAAGCAGTTAAAGAAGATATCAAGATTAAGCACGCAATTTGGGAAAAGATTGCTGCCGTTGCTAAACCAGAAGCCATTCTAGCGACAAATACTTCTGGTATCCCAATTGAGGCAATTGCTAAAGTTTTTAAAGGGGCTGAACGTGAACGATTCTTAGGTATGCACTTCTTTAATCCACCACGCTATATGAAATTGGTGGAATTGATTCCAACTGAATTCACTTCTGAAGCGACGGTTAATCAATTAAAAGTCTTTACTGAGAAAAAATTAGGTAAAGGGGTAGTTATAGCCAATGATGTACCAGCCTTCATCGCTAATAGAACGGGCACCCATTCTATGAATGACATTATGTACCGAGCTGAACGTGACGGCTTGTCAATCACGGAAGTAGATGCCTTAACAGGAAAAGTACTTGGGCGACCACGCACTGGGACTTATGGTTTATCCGACTTAGTAGGGAATGATGTGGGTACTTTTGTAGTTGGAGGCTTGACGCAAGATCCAAGCGAACAACCATATTTCAACCAACCTACTTTAATTGGCAAATTGGTTGAAGCAGGGGCTTTAGGTAATAAGGTTGGTCATGGTTTTTATAAGAAAGAAGGGCGTCAACGTTTAGTGGTAGATCCAGAAACATTGACTTATAAACCAGTTGAAAAACCTAACTTACCAATTTTAGCTGAGTTTTCAAGTAATTTAAAAAATAATATGGATATCATTTTTAAATCTACAGATACAGCTGGTAAGTTACTTTGGGAAACTTTAGCGAGTACCTTCTATTATGCAGCCAATAATATACCTAAAGCGGCAGCAGATTACAAAGATATCGACCGGGCAATGGTTTGGGGTTTCAATTGGAAAATGGGTCCCTTCCAACTCTGGGATTTAATGGGCTTTGAACGGGTTAAAAAACGTATTGAAAAAGAGATTGGTCCCCTACCTGAATGGGTAGCTCATCGAGATGAGCCATTCTACCAAAAAGGGGAAATACTTGAGAATATTACGCCAATGAGTGAAAAAACAGATGAAAATATTTGGCAAACAGATGCATCTACTTTAAGTGTTATAAATGGAGATCAGTTATTATTTAATTTCCATACACCAAATAACACAATCACAGGGGATTTATCGACTGAATTGATTAAAGCAGTCGATGAATTAGAATCTGGTGACTATGTTGGTATGGTGATCTATTCAAATGGGCCGCATTTCAGTCCAGGAGCTAATTTGAATATGATGAAGGAAGCAATTGAATCTGACGGGGTTGATGAGTTAATTGGCCAAACGATTAGTGAATTACATAAAGCGGTTAATAGCGTTCGTTACGCATCAAAACCAATTGTAACGGCTGTCCGTGGGCGTGCACTTGGTGGAGGGGCAGAACTAGTTCTAGCTTCACCTTATGTTGTAGCAGCGGCTGAATCTTATATTGGTTTAGTTGAAGTGGGTGTTGGACTAATCCCTGGTGGCGGTGGATTAGCGGAATTAACTGAACGTGTAATGAATATGCCAATCCAAAAAGATGCGAAAATGCGTATTCTAGGCGATGTCATTACGCGCGTAGCTTCTGGTGATGTATCGATGTCAGCTTATGAAGCCAGAGATAAATACTATCTAAGACAGTCTGATGATATTGTGGCAGCTAGTGATAGCGTAGTGGAGATTGCCTTAGACAAGTTAACTTATTTAGCTAAAACGAACTATATTCCACGAACTAAAGTGAACTTTCCAATTCTAGGTACTAGCTTCAAAGCGGTTGTGGAAGGTCAATTAGATGCGATGCGACTAGGCCATTTTATCAGTGACTATGATATGGAATTAGGGTTAACCGTTGCAGAAATTATGACAGGTGGGGACTTACCTGAGGGAACATTTGTTAACCAAGATTGGTTACAACATCTAGAAAAAATGCATTTCCTTAGATTAGCGAACAACCAAAAAACATATGAACGGATTGCCTATATGTTAGAAACACGTAAACCATTACGAAACTAGTGGATGAAATTAGGAAGGAATGAACGAATGATGCAAGATGCTTATATCGTTTCTTATGGCCGATCAGCGATTGGTAAAGGGCGGCCGAATGGGGCCCTAGCCAATGATCGTCCAGATGATGTTGCTGCTGAAGTATTAAAAGGGGTCATTGACCGTATTGAAGGTGACTTTGATCCAGCTTTAATTGAGGATGTCATTGTCGGATCAGCCTTTCCAGAAGGTGTGCAAGGGATGAACTTTGCCCGTACAATTGCCTTACGGGCGGGATTACCTTATACAGTTGCTGGTCAAACAGTGAACCGCTATTGTTCATCGGGATTGCAAACAATTGCTATAGCAGCTAATGCTATTATGGCTGGTCAATCAGATGTGCTAGTAGCTGGTGGTGTTGAGTTTATGAGTGCAGTTCCGATGGGTGGGAATGAACCAACAAATAACCCAACCTTACAAACAGAAGATTCGGGTGTGTCTTATCCAATGGGGTTAACTGCTGAAAACGTAGCAAGTAAATACAAGGTTAGTCGCGAAGACCAGGATGCATTTGGTGTAGAAAGTCATCGCCGGGCCCACAAAGCACAAACTTCTGGTCGTTTCAAGGATGAGATTATACCGGTTACTACCCATAAAGTGCGCTATACAGAACATGGCCCACAGGTAGAAGAAAAAATCTTTGATCAAGATGAAGGGATTCGACCAGAGTCTTCAATGGAAACTTTAGGAAAATTGCGGACAATCTTTAAGGCAGATGGTACTGTGACAGCAGGAACAGCTTCACAAATTTCTGATGGTGCAAGTTTTGTTGTCTTAATGTCAGGCGATAAAGTCAAAGAATTAGGGGTTAAACCAATTGCTCGTTTTGTTGGCTTTAAGGCTGTTGGCGTTGATCCAAAATATATGGGGATTGGCCCAGCCTATGCCATTCCAGAGGTCTTAGAACTTACTGGCTTAACTTTAGATGATTTAGATTTAATCGAGTTAAATGAAGCCTTTGCCTCCCAAGCTTTAGCGTCTATACGTGAATTAGGTATTGATCAATCCATCACTAATGTGAATGGTGGAGCGATTGCCCTAGGGCATCCTCTAGGGGCAACAGGTGCGATTTTAACATCAAGGTTACTAGCTGAAATGGGCAAGCGTGAAGATAGTAAGTACGGCATGGTGTCTATGTGTATAGGTGCTGGTATGGGTGCTGCTGGTATCTTTGAGTATATTCACTAGACAAGATGGTATAAGGACTCGCTAAGTTATTGGAATTCTATTAGCTTGGCTAGTCCTTCGCCCATTTTGCAAAGGAGTAAATCAATGTTTGAAACAATTTTATTTACCATTGAGAACCAAATTGCAAGGATTACCTTTAATCGTGAAGCTTCCGGCAATGCCTTTTCTGAAACAACTTATCAGGAAGTGATTGATGCCGTAGCATCCGTTGAAGAGAACCCAGATGTAAAGGCGATTGTAATTACAGGGGCTGGAAAATACTTCTGCGCTGGTGGGGATATTCGCCAATTTAAAGACTTGGCGGCGTCTGGTGAAGGTATTCCCGAATCAGGTGTGATTAAAACGGGAGAAATGGTTGCAGCAGTTCGTAGGTCGTCTAAACCAGTGATTGCGGCCGTAAACGGTGTAGCAGCTGGTGCTGGGTTAGGTTTAGCCTTAGCTTGTGATTTTATCCTGATGGGAGAAAACGCACAATTAGTGACAGCCTTCATTCAGATGGCTTTTCCAGGGGATACTAGCTTACTGTTTAATTTGAGTGAGTCAATTGGGACCTACCGTACCAATCGTCATGTTATGTTAAATGAACCCATCACAGCTGAGTTAGCTGAAAAATATGGCCTAACCTATCAAGTAGTGCCGGATGCAGATTTACTAGCATCCGCTTTGGACTTGGCTAGTTGTTTTGTTGCTAGTCCTTCTGTAGCTATAGCTTATCAAAAAGCAATAATGTATGACCTACAATATCCACAAGCTTTAGAGAGTAACCAATTAGAAGCGAAATATATGCGTAAGGCTTCCTTAACTGAAGATCACCGCGAGGCAGTAACTGCTTTCTTAGCGAAAAGAAAGCCTCAGTTTAAAGGAAAATAGGCTGGTGTGTTAAACTATTGGCAAGAAGAAACGTAAAGGGGCCAATAAATATGGACATCAACCAAATGCAGTATTTTGTGGAAATTGTAAAATCAAATGGTAATTTAACAGTTGCCGCAGATAACCTTTTTGTCTCACAGTCAGCGCTAAGCCAATTTATTAAAAACTTTGAAAAACAGCAAGGTGTGTCTCTCTTTAACCGAAAGAACGGAAGAATTGTAAGCGTTTCAGAATCGGGGATGCGCGTTTATAGTTCAGCCTTAAAGGTCCTGAATCAATACAGCAATCTAGAACAAGTGATTGAGAAAGAATCGCTCGTCCACAAGGGGCGCATCAAGATTGGGATTCACCCAACTTACTTAAGGTTTTTCTTTAATAAGTTTATTCCACAATTCCTCATTGAAAATCCAGATGCCCACATTGAAATTGTGGAAGCTGGGACCAATGATTTATACCAGATGCTACAAGATAATATGGTTCATATGGCAGTCCTAGTACCACCTGAGATATTAGATGAAAATAAATATGAATCACATCAATTAGTGAGAACAGAAATTGTGGCTTTTATGGGACCAGACCATCCTTTAAGGACGAAACGCCTACTTAAATGGTCACATCTAGATGGCTATCATTATGTTACTTATAATAAGGAAGACATTGTGCACGATTTGGTTAGGGAAAAATTGCGTACCCATGATTCTAAGGCGATTCAATTGTTTACTTCAGGTTCTTGGGATTACATGATTGAAACAGTCCTCTATAATCAATTAGTTGCCCTTTTGCCAACGGTATATTTTAGTTTATTTATTTCAAAATTAAATCAGATGGGGATTGTGGAGAAACGATTTGAAGATCCTATTCCCTATATTCCAACCTTAGTACGTGAGAAAAAAGCAGGGTATTCAAAAGTTGAAAACTTTGTTTACCAATCTATTTTAGAGAATTTCTATCTAGAAAATGAAAGTCTTAAATATGATTTTCTAGATGAAGCTTAATTAGTGGTTATTAGATAAATACGGTACGGACAATGAACTTTCATGATAAGTGCAGGCCTATTTGATAACCTCTAATCGTTAATATGAGAAGGAGCGATCCAATATGCAAACGCGTGTCACTGAAATGCTCAATATTCAGTATCCAATTATCCAAGGGGGAATGCAGTATATGTCGCTGGCTGAACTTGCTTCAGCTGTGTCAAATGCTGGTGGACTTGGTATAGTACCGTCCATGGCTTTCCCGGATGTCGATAGTTTAAGAGCTGAAGTCCAAAAAATGAAATCTTTAACTGATAAACCCTTTGGTTTCAACATTTCATTAGTACCTGAAGTAGCCATGCCACAAGTGATTATGGATTATATTCAAGTCTTGGTTGAAGAGGGGGTACCAGTAGTTGAAACTTCTGGTCAACGACCAAGAAACTTTATCCAACCATTGAAAGATGCTGGTATTAAAGTGATTCATAAAGTTACCTCCATCCGCCATGGATTAGCGGCACAGGAAGATGGGGCTGATATAATCGCTTTTGTTGGTGCTGAAGGTGGTGGCCACCCAGGAGTAGACCTTGTTTCTGGTCCAGTACTTTGGGCTAAAGCGGTAGAGAAAATATCTGTACCTGTATTGGCTGCTGGTGGGATTGTGGATAGTAAAAGCCTATATGCCGCTATGGCTTTAGGTGTAGATGGTGTCTTAATGTCCACTAGATTTCTAGCAACACCAGAAGTGAATGCTTCGGATACTTATCGCCAGGCCTTATTACAGATACCAGAAAATGGGACTGTTTTAACAATGACCTCTTTAAGAAATGCTATGCGTGTGGCTAATAATGAAATGGCTCAAGAAATCCTTCAAGCAGAAAAAGACGGAGCGACACTAGAAACACTAATGCCTTTGATTTCAGGGCGTAGGTCTTATGAAGCGATGCAAAATGGGGATGTCCAACATGCACAACTCAGCATGGGTCAAGGCGTGGGGCGGATTAACGAGATTATGACAGTTGATGAAATATTTGAGGAGCTTATTAATGGTTTCCAAGAACGACATGCCTATATGACTAACCTTTCGGCTGTATTTAAGTAGGAGGGTAGGCATATGGATAAACAGCAGATACTTTCAGATTTATATCCTGAAGACGTATATGGTTTCAGCCAAAAATTAACTGAAATAGAAGTTGAATTGTTGAGCAAATTGCGGCAAGTATTAGAAAATCAAATAGCGCCTACTTTAAAACAGCACTGGAAAGAAGAGACTTTTCCTTTTGAGGCGTTTAAAGCGGTCGGCGACCTAGGTTTAATGAATCATCCTGATTTATTCAAAGAAAGCCAGCAACCATATAAAGTGAGTGAATATTTTAATCTTTTCCGCTATTATGAATTAGCAAGAACGGATATGTCCTTAGCGACTTTTATGACTGTCCATGCGGGCCTAGGATTCACTACCTTACTGCAAGGCGGAAGTCAGGAACAAATTGATTACTTCGCGCCAAAATTTACTAGTTTTGAGTGGCAGACTTGTTTTGCCTTAACAGAACCTGATCACGGGTCAGATATAGCTGGTGGTATGGCGACAACAGCAGTAAGAAATGGCGATAACTGGCTACTAAATGGTGAGAAACGTTGGATTGGCGGCGCAGGTTCAGCAGATTTCATACCAATATTTGCCCGTAACCCTGAAAATAATGATATCCTTTGCTTCATGGTATCAACCGCAACCGAGGGCCTTACCGTAGAGAAGATTGATGGGAAAATAGCCCTAAGACTGGTACAAAATGGTCATATTCATTTAAAGAATGTACAGGTAGCTGAGGCTTTTAGATTACCAAATATCCGATCTTTTAAAGATGTTTCGTGTATCCTTTACGCAACACGCGCAGATGTTTCTCATATCACAACAGGTGGGCATGCGGGTGCCTTAAGAGCGGCTTTGAAATATACGGGACAGCGAGAACAGTTCGGTAAAAAAGTTAGCCAATTCCAAATTACCCAAGAAAAATTAGCGAGGATGCAAGCGAATGCTGCAACTGGCTTATCCTTATCTTATCGCTTAGCTGAACTTCAAACTGAGGGGAAATATGCTGAAGTGCCAGCTTCAATTGCTAAAATGCAAAATGCTCGTTTATTAAGGGAAACTGTAGCATTGGGTAGAGAAATTTGCGGAGGAAATGGTATTACTGTTGATACGGAAGTTGCAAGATATTTTGGAGATGCAGAAGCCATTTATTCCTACGAAGGCACACATGAAGTGAACAGTTTGATTATAGGGCGACATTTAACAGGATTTAGCGCCTTTGTATAGTTTGTTTAAAAGTCTTGTGGCGGACCGGGTGCGAAAACTTAGTCCGCTATTTTTATTGAAGCATTAAAAAGAATTTAGAGGTGGACTATGAAAAGTAAGGTACGTTCAGTAACAGAAATTGTCACCTTAGTGAAAGATGAGGCACGTATTGCTTTCACAACTAGTGGTATTGGTGGTTTGGCGGAAGAATTTTTTGGCGCATTACGTCAGCAATATGAGCAAACCAGTCATCCAAAAGATATTACTGTGATATCAGTTGCAGGACTCAGTCGCGGTGAGGGAACGGGGATTGACTTATTGTTAGCACCTGGATTACTCAAACGCTATATCGGATCTCATATCCACGGAGCCCCATTAACTGGGCAAGCTGCCTTGAATAATCAAATTGAACTATTTATTATACCGCAAGGAACGATCGGTTTACTTTATCGAAATGCTGCGGAAAAAGGACCGGGCGTGTGGACAAAAGTTGGACTTGATACCTATGTAGACCCTCGTCAGTCTGGCGGAAAAATGTCTGATAAAGCTCGTCAGCAAGATGATTTAATGGTAGTTGAAAATCTACAAGGCGAAGAGTGGTTATTTTACAAGAGCATTGGCATTGATGTAGCCGTTATTAAGGCAACGTATGCTGATGAGAAGGGGAACTTGGCCTTTAACCATGAGCCCATGAATCTTCAAGCGTTAACAATGGCTATTGCAGCTAAGAATTCTGGTGGAATCGTCATTGCTCAAGTTGAACAAGTAGTTAAAAGAGATAGTTTACAGGCAAAATCCGTTCTTGTACCAGGGATTTTAGTAGATTACGTGTATAAAGGCACACCTGAGTATCATCAACAAACTTTTGCTACAAACTATAATCCGTTGCTTTCAAATGAAATTCGTAGCCGTTATTTGCCAATAAAACCAGCCCCGTTGTCCCCTAAATTGGTGATTGCACGTAGGGCAGCTTTGGAATTGAAGCGGCATTCGATTATTAATATAGGAGTTGGACTTCCTTGTATGGTATCTAATTTATTTTATGAAGCCAATTTACTGGATCAATATCATTTCACCACAGATTTAGGAGCTGTTGGTGGGGTGCCTGCTCCCGGTTTTGACTATGGACCAAATTATAATGCAGAGGCAGTCATTAACTCTGGTGATATGTTCGACCTATACCATGGTGGCGGACTAGAGACAACAGTACTTGGATTTGGTGAAATAAACCAAAATGGAGATGTGAATACGACTTTATTGGGTAACCGTATTATGGGCCCTGGTGGCATGATGGACATTGCGGAAGGGGCAAAGCAAATTATTTTTGTAGGTCCTTTTATGGTGAAAGATAAAAGTCATATTGAAAATAGCCAACTAGTAATTGATGAACAAGGAAATAAAAGTAAGTTTACGGATGCCCTATCTTATGTTACTTTCAATGGGTCAAAAGCAGTTAAGGCGGGTAAGAAGATAACTATTGTGACTGATAGAGCGGTATTTGAGTTGAATAAGGAAGCGAAATTGGTTTTAACTGAAGTGGCACCCGGTCTAGAATTGCATAAGGACGTTCTTGACCATATGCCATTTAACCCAGAAATTGCTGAAGACTTAAAAGAAATAGACACCCAATTATATGAGGGTGAATGGATTTTAAGTGAACATCAAGTACAATAATGTGTTTTTTATTAGAAGATGATGAGGTAGTGTAACTTGGCAATATTTGACATACCTTAATAAAGAATATAAAATAAGCGTGACTAATGGCTGTATTTATATATTTAGGAGATAGTAATGTTGATGAATAGGGTAGCAATTGTCGTTGAACCTGTGACAAAAGATCAATCAGGCGAAATCCGCGTCTTAGTTGATCAAATGGTATACAAGGCAAAGAGTGCAATTCCTGACGGTGAATTCGTTCAAAACGAATTGGTTAAGATTTGCCGCATTGAAGACGACATCGCATACTGCCAACGTGGTATGTTAGATAATCAATATGATCAAGGTATCAAAGTTCCTGTAAGTAGTTAAATTTTACAATGTCATTCTATAAAAAGCAGATTTCCGGCAATAGGAGACCTGCTTTTTTTATTTTAAAAATATTATTTACACAAAATTTACACCATATAAATAGCGATATTAACATTTAGTCGGTATGATACTAAATGGGACACTTAATGGGTTTTATATGAGGAGGAGAACATGTCAAAACGTTATTTTATTTCTACTAGTCGTATTGTGTTATCAATTGCAGCAACAGGTATCGTTGGTTTAGCAGCTACACCTCAAGCTGAAGCAGCAGAAGTAACTGCCGTCGTAGAAACACCTGCAACAAATGCCGCAAGTACTGAAGCTACAAGTTCTGAAGTGGTTGCTGAAGAAGTACCAACAAATGAAGAGACAGTAGCAAGTGAAACAGCAGTTGAAGAATCTGTAGCAAGCGGAACAGCAGAATCTTCAGCAATAACTGAAACAACAGAAGAAGTAGCTGCTGAACCTGTCGTTGAAGAATCAACAATTGTAGATCCAGTTCTTGAAGACGTGATTACTGAGGACTTAACAGTGTCAGAAGTAGCCGTTGAAGCACCTGTAACGACTCCAACAAGCGACGTAGATACTGATGGTGACGGTCGTGTGGATGAAATTACCATTGCCCACACAAATGACATCCACGGTCGTGCTGAACAAGCTAACGGTGTAATTGGTATCGCAAATGCAGCCCAATACTTTGAAGAAGTAGGCGCAGATGTGATTGTAGATGCTGGGGATGCCTTCCAAGGTTTACCTTTATCTAACCATGATGAAGGTGCAGCGATGGCTGAAGCGATGAACGAAGCTGGCTATGACGCAATGGCAGTGGGTAACCACGAATTTGACTTCGGTCAAGATGTTGCAACCGGTTATCAAGACAAAACTGGTTTCCCTGTATTATCAGTAAACACTGTATATGCAGATAGCCAAGAATTAGTATTTGAACCTTCTACAAATGTTGCGACACAAGGGTATAACTTAGGTGTCATTGGGGTAACAACACCAGAAACAGCGACTAAAACACATCCAAATAACGTTCAAAACATTGAGTTCTTATCTCCAATTGATACAACAGTTAATGAAATTAGCCGTTTAATCGAAGACCAAACAACGATTGAGGACGCCTTTATCCTCTTATCTCACTTAGGTGTAGATGCAACAACAAATGAAGAATGGCGCGCAACTGCTTTAGCAGCGGCTTTAGATGACGTTGCAGCATTCGATGCTTACCAAATTATCATTTTAGATGGTCACTCTCATACAGCTTTTGCCAATGAACGTTATGGTAATGTTTTACTACAACAAACTGGTACTGCTTTAAATAACATTGGTTTAGTGACATTGAACTTTGTTGATCCTTCATTATCAGAAGGTCAATTAGTGGATGCACAAACAGCCTTAGAAACAATTGGTTATGAATTTGACGAAGAGGGTAACCAAGTAACTGCTGGCCGTACAAATGAAACAGTTCAAGCGATTGTTGATGAAGCTTCTGCGGCTTTTGAAGAAGAAACAGGTCGTGTGATCGTTGAAGAAAATCCAATCTGGTTTAACGGTGTTCGTGAGTACGTGCGTTCACACGAAACAAACTCAGGTACATACGTTACCGACGCAATGGTTGAATACGGCCGTAACGGTGGTTTCAACAACCCAACTGATTTCGCTATGATCAACGGTGGTGGTATTCGTGACCAAATCGTTCAAGGTGAACCAATCACTGAAGGCGACGTGATTGCTGTTTTACCATTTGGTAACATCATCTCTCAAATCCAAGTAACTGGTGAAACAATTTACGATATGTTTGAATTGGCTTACTCAGCAACGACTGTGACTGAATCTTATTCCTCTTCTGATGGTCAATACACTGTAGAAGCAATCGATGAAGACTCAAACTTACCAAGCTTAGCGGCTTTAGGTGGTTTCTTACAAGTATCTTCTGACATCAAAATCTACTTCGACCCAACATTAGAAGCAGGTCAACGTATATTAGGTGTTTACATCTTAAACCGTGAAACAGGTGAATTTGAATTAGTGGCTGATGACGCAAGTGATAGCTACTTCATGGCAACTAACGACTTCTTAGCACAAGGCGGTGACGGCTATACGATGCTATCTGGTGAACGTGAAGAAGGACCTTCGTTAGACCGTGTTGTGATGGATGCAATGGAAACTGGCGTCGTAAACCTAGCAGACTACGCTGACGAATTACCACAAAACCAAATCATCCCAATGTTAACTGCGGACTACGATGCTTTACTAGCTGAAGCTGGTGAAACACCAGGCGAAGAAGTGCCGGGCGAAGAAGTGCCAGGTGAAGAAGCTCCATCTGAGGAAACCCCATCTGAGGAAACCCCATCTGCGGAAACTCCTGCAGAAGAGGGTACAGAAAAAGAGACTACTTCAGGTAAAACGGATGGACAATCAGGTTCAACTGAAGCTGGTTCAACAGGTAAAACAACAGAAAAAGCAGATAACGCAAATAAAGCTGATCCTAAAACACCTGGTAAATCATCTAAAGCTGAAGAAAAAGAAGCAGCTTTAGCGGCTGCGGCTACATTGCCAAAAGCTGGATTCACAGCAGGTGACTTTGGGTATGCCTTCTCAGCAATCGTTGCTGGATTAGGTTTAGCCTTACCAGGACGTAAACGTAAATAATCGATAATAATATAGGATACAAAAAGAGGGCTGTCTCGATTAAAGGAGACAGCCTTCTTTAATTTGTAAACTAAACCTATAGGCATTAATCAGTAATCGAATAGGTCCGACTGAGACAAGGGTTGAAAGTAAGAGTCGTTTTGCCAATTGTTTAGGATGTAAATCGGTATCATTGCCTTGTGACATGGCCCAGACTCCAAAGTAATAGATAAAGAAATTGGTTGGGATATTGATGAACGAGGTATAGAATGTGGCGTCAGGCCCGTATAAGGTGAGGATTAAAAGGAGGCCCATGAAACCATTATTTTGAAAGACGGTTAGAAATTGGACCGTTCCGGCTATGCTTCTAGGTGCTTTTAATAATTTAGGCACGAAGTAGGAAGTGGTAATGAAAATAATCCAGGTGACAAAGGCAATGATTAGGAAGTTAACGGCGTCGCCTTTGGTCCCTAAATCACCGGATGAATTGATGGTGGATAGGATCAGGGCAGGCGCTGTGACGACTGTAATCATTTGCGCCATGTCGCTTTGGATGTGGTCGCAGAAAATTGTTGGCGTTCAGCGACAAACCCTATCAGCATAATCATCACCAAAATGATTATTTGAATTACAGACATCAGAGATTCACAGCTTTATTGATTTTACTATCATTATATAGACCACCGGGAAGGATTAGCTGGAATCAATAGGAAAAAGGAAAATAAGCAGGAATATGCCAATTTTTAGCGAAATTATGCGATCACAGTTAAGTCAGAGCTATAAAGTAGACGATTTCAAAAAATGATAAAATGATTAAAATAAAGCTTTATTATTAGAATTTAATTTGGTATATTATAGACAACTCAGAAAAACGAAAAGGAGCGAGGTACCATGACTAACATGAACGAAAAATCATCGATGGCTATTTGGGCCTCAAATCCGTTTAGTATTTCTCACGCATCTTTATTACTTTTATTAGCTTAGTTAGGGTTCTACAACATGATGTAGGGTCCTTTTTTCTATGAAATATGGGCCTAGCTAATTAGCCGGTGGCTCGTATCTCACGAAGCGCCGGCTTTTTTATTGGGATCAGTTAGCTAAGAAGAGGGATGGGAATGAAGGGGAAGGTTTTGAGTTAAGGGATGTCCTTTTTCAATAAAAGGGATTGGTAATTA
The DNA here is from genome assembly GCF_002083135.2 of Aerococcus viridans. Classification (NCBI taxonomy): domain Bacteria; kingdom Bacillati; phylum Bacillota; class Bacilli; order Lactobacillales; family Aerococcaceae; genus Aerococcus; species Aerococcus viridans. Next base: position 1,115,681 of record NZ_NBTM02000001.1, read on the forward strand.
TATTAAAAATAAAATATGTAGCGGAGATATAGGAGGATTTATGATGAATATTAAAGGGATTAAACGTTTCTCAGTCATGTTGCTTTCAACAATGGTGATTGCGGGTTGTGGAAATTTGACGCAGACTTCTAGTTCGAATTCTAATACGAGTGAGGACACGATTAAAATTGGTGGGAACTTTGAGTTAACGGGTTCTGCTGCTGGTTACGGGAATGATATTAATAATGGAGCGAAACTAGCGGTTGAAGAGATCAATGAAGCTGGTGGGATCGACGGCAAGCAAATTGAATATATTGAAGTGGATAACAAGTCGGATGCAAATGAATCGGCGTCAGCAGCGGCGCGTTTGATTGATGAAGAGGGCGTATCAGCGATTGTTGGGCCGTCATTGACCGCTAACTTCCAAGCGCAAATTAATGCAGCTACACAAGCACAAGTGCCATTTATTGGGCCAGCGGTAACAAGTGATGGGGCGACCTTGGATTCAAATGGTGAAGCTTATGAATATGGGTTCTCGGTAGCCTTCCTAAACTCCTTCCAAGGGGGCGCAATTGCACGTTTTTCAAATGACCAAAGCTATGAAACGGCAGCGGTTATGCAAGATAACTCGTCAGATTACGGACAAATCTTGTCAGACGAATTTACTGCATCCTTTGAAGGGGATGTTGTGGCAACTGAATCTTATGTATCAGGCGATACAGACTTCTCTTCTATCTTAACGAATATTAAATCTAAAAATCCTGATGTTATTTTTATTGCTGGTTACTATACTGAAGCGGGAACAATCATCAAACAAGCACGTGAAATGGGTATTGAAGCAGCGATTGTTGGACCAGATGGTTTGGCATCAGAAGAGTTGAGCTCACTTGCGGGTGAAGAAAACATGAATGACATCTACTACGTGTCTCATTTTGCCTCAGATGAGGATGCTTCAAAAGCCTCTCAAGAATTCTCAGCAGCTTTTGAAGAAGCTTACGGTAAAGCGCCTGATGAGTTTGCTGCCCTAGGTTATGACGCGGTTTACCTATACGCAAATGCGGTAGAAGAAGTGGGTTCTGAAGACAACCAAGCCATTGCTGAAGCGATTGCTAACACCACTGACTTCCAAGGGGTAACTGGTGCGATCACAATGAAAGAAGACCATACACCAAATAAAACAGCCTACATCCAAGAGATTCAAAATAATGAAGTGGTTGGATCAACTGCAGTAGCGCCAGAATAGGCTTTAGTACTTTTATACTTTAAAAAAGAATCTCCGGATTTTCTAGCAAATTTCTAATAAAAGGCTTGTAAGCCTTTTAAAACTTTGTTATATTAATAGCAACTCATTAAGAACAAATTAGAAAGGGAGTGGAACATGATGAAAACAGCTGTAAAACAATCATACAATGTCAATAATCTTGTTTCGTCAACCTTTGCTAACATTATTATTATTATTAACTAAGGGGATTCTACAAATGTGTAGGGTCCTATTTCTCGTTAATGAGGGCCTTGGTTAGAACGACGGTCCTAAAGAGGCTGTCGTTTTTTTTATGGCAAATAATGATGTAGCGCTTGGGTTTGAACATGAGGCAAAATTAAAATCAATTACGTTCTAGGGAGGACATATAGATGACATTTAAAAAATTAGCTTTAACTTTACTATCTACCGTCACTTTAGCTGCTTGTGGGGCTGCGACTTCTACTAGCAATTCAGGCGCTTCAAACACTGCAGACAACGAAACTTTCAATGTCGGTGGTAACTTTGGTTTATCAGGTGCCTTTTCTGCTTACGGTACTGCGATCAATGATGGTGCAGCCTTAGCTTTCAAAGAAATCAACGAAGATGGTGGTGTCTTAGGTAAAGATGTGAACTACATCTCTGTAGACAACAAGTCAGATGCAACTGAATCAACTACGCAAACTGCTCGTTTAATTGATGAAGAAAACATCTCCGTTTTAGTGGGTTCTGATACAACAGGTTCAACTGAAGCACAAATCCAAACAGCGACTGACGCAAGTGTGCCAATTGTTGCACCAGCAGCGACAGGTGACTCATTAACATTAGATAGCTCTGGTAATGTGTTGGATTACGTATTCCGTGTGCCATTCCAAGATGCTTTCCAAGGTTCTGTATTAGCGGAATTTGCCAACCAGGAAGGTTACGAAACTGCAGCAATCATCCAAGATAACTCCTCTGACTACGGTCAAAACTTAGCAGCTGAGTTCGATGACATCTTTGAAGGTGAAGTAGTCGGAACTGAATCTTACGTTTCAGGTGATACTGACTTCAACTCAATTTTAAATAACATCGCTTCTAAGAACCCGGATGTAATCTTTATCGCTGGTTACTACACTGAAGGTGGTTCAATTGTGAAACAAGCACGTGAAATGGGTATTGAATCAGCAATCTTAGCACCAGATGGTTTCGGGGCTGAAGAATTCGTTGAATTAGCTGGCGCTAAAAACGTGAATAACTTCTACTATACTGCTCACTACACAACTGGTGAAGGGGCAACTGATAAAACAACTGAATTCGTTGAAGCCTTTGAAGCAGAATACGGTTCAGCACCAAACATGTTTGATGCTTTAGGTTATGACGCAGCTTACTTAGTAGCAGATGCAGCTGAACGTGCGGGCGAAGATGACCGTCAAGCGATCACAGATGCCTTATCTGAAACAACTAACTTTGAAGGGGTAACTGGTACATTCTCATTTGATGAAAACCACAACCCAGTGAAAACTGCTTACATCATCGAAATGGAAAATGGTGAAGAAGTAGGTTCTTCAGCAGTAAGTCCAGAAGATGTCGCCAACTAATTTGCTTATTAAATCTAATCCTCAAAAAACATTAAAATAAAATTAAAAAATAATTGCTTTTTAGAAAGAACCGACTTATACTAATGTTAGTCTTATCTTTATTGTTCCAAATATAAAATTTTGGAGGAATTTATGATGAAAATGAAAAAAATGCTTTTAACAATGGGTTCTTTAATGATGTTGGCGGCCTGTGGTTCAGTGACGCAAACATCCAACAATGCAAGCTCAACTAGCGAGAGTAGCGGAGATACTATCAAGATTGGTGGTAACTGGGACTTATCTGGTGCTGGTGCAGCCTATGGTGGCCCGGCAAATGAAGGGGTTAAATTAGCTTTTAAACTGGCGAATGATGCTGGTGGCATTAACGGTCAAACGATCGAATATGTTGAAGCTGACAACCGTACTGATCCAAATGAGTCTGCCAATACAGCAACACGCTTAATTGATGAGGAGAATGTACAAATGATTATCGGACCAGCAACAACCGGTGCATTTGAAGCACAAATTCCAACTGGAACGAATGCTAAAATACCAATGATTGCGCCAGCTGCGACGGGGGATACCTTAACAGTTGATAGTTCTGGTAATACATTAGAGTACGTTTTCCGTGTAGCTTTCCAAGATGCTTTCCAAGGTTCGGCACTTGCAAGTTTTGCTAATGGTGAAGGTTATGAAACTGCCGCAATTATCCAAGACAATTCAACTGATTACGGACAGAACTTATCTGCTACGTTTGAAGAAGAATTCCAAGGAAACATTGTTGCAAATGAGTCATACATTGCAGGTGATTCTGACTTCAATTCAATCCTAAATAACATCGCTTCTGACGATCCGGATGTAATCTTTATAGCTGGTTACTATTCAGAGGGTGGTCCAATCGTTAAACAAGCACGTGAAAAGGGAATTGATGCAGTTATTCTGGCACCAGATGGTTTTGGTAGCCAAGAGTTTATTGATTTAGCGGGTGCGGAAAATGTAACCGACTTCTACTACACTTCTCACTATACAACTGGTGAAGGGTCAACAGAAGCAACGGCAGAATTTATTGAAGCATATGAAGCTGAATACGGTAAAACACCAGACATGTTTGCTGCTTTAGGTTACGATGCGGCCAACTTAGCGATTGACGCTATTGAACGTGCAGGATCAGGTGATCCAGCTGCAGTAACAGCTGCAATTGAAGAAACAGAAGAATTTGCTGGTGCGACCGGTACATTCTCATTCGATGACCAACATAATCCAATCAAGACAGCTTACATTCTAGAAATGCAAGAAGGTGTAGTTGTAGGTTCTACTACAATCTCTCCAGACGACATCGTGAGTGAATAGAGTAGTCTGACCATTTAATAAAAAACAAATTTGGGAAGTTCTAGATGAAATGCAAACTTTGTACATGTTTGTCTTTTTAATACTAGGACTTCCCTTATTTTATGTTGAAAAATGAGGAAATAAAGCGTTAACATCGTCAAAAGTGTTACGGCTTTAAAACAAAATTAGAAAATTATTAAAAAAGATTGCATAAGAATTGGCATATTCTTATAATAAAACCAGTCTTATTCTTATGGTATTTGCGGTAACTAGGTCAACTTCTGCAATGGCAGGGATGACAAAAAGTTGAAAATGTTAAATGTTACATGAGTAAATACATACTTTATTAATAAAGATGAACAAATATAATGTTGGGTTATATTTGCCGTGGGGCAACTCACAAGTATTCAAAAAAGGAAAAGGAAGTGAAATAAATGGAGATGTTTTTGCAACAGCTTGTAAACGGACTCTCTTTGGGTGGTATTTATGCCCTTATGGCTTTAGGTTATACAATGGTATACGGAATTATCGGCTTGATTAACTTCGCGCACGGTGATGTTTATATGGTTGGAGCCTTTTTTGGTTTTTGGTTAATTACGGGGTTAGGGATGAATATTATTCCAGCACTTATATTAACAATGATTTTTACAGCAATTTTAGGGGTAATTATTGAGCGTGTGGCATACAAACCTTTACGTAAATCAACACGTATTGCAGCCTTAATTACGGCAATCGGGGTATCTTACCTATTACAAAACTTTATGATCTACTATGTAGGACCAGAAGTACGTGCCTTCCCTACATCATTACCAAACTTATCATTAGATTTAGGTTTATTTACGATTTCAACACAACAAGTGGTGATTTTCATTGTAACGATTATCTTGATGATTGCCCTACAGTACATTGTTCGTCAAACAAAAATGGGCCAAGGTATGCGTGCAGTATCTGTAGATGCTGATGCAGCGCGTTTAATGGGGATTTCAGTAGATAATGTCATTTCCTTTACGTTCGCTATTGGATCGGCTTTAGCTGGTGCTGGTGGGGTATTAGTTGGTATCTACTATAATTCTATTTCGCCAACTATGGGACTAACACCAGGTATTAAAGCTTTCGTAGCCGCTGTTTTAGGTGGTATCGGATCAATTCCTGGTGCCATGTTAGGTGGTATTTTAATCGGTGTGGTTGAATCAATGGTATCTATGATTGGTTTATCTACTTGGCGTGACGCTGCGGTTTACTTCATTTTGATTATCATTTTAGTCTTCAAACCTAGCGGATTGTTAGGTAAAGGCACACAAGAGAAAGTATAGGAGGGTGTATGATGAAAAAAGAATCATGGGCAAAAAACTTCTTTACTAAATCAACAATTACTTGGATTTGTGTGATTTTGGGACTATTCTTCTTAATCATGGCAGCCTATTTAATGGGATTAGTAACGTCGTTCTATCAAAATATTATAGTGACAATTGGGATTAATATGATCCTAGCTGTTGGCTTAAACTTAGTAGTAGGCTATGCGGGACAATTCTCGCTTGGTCACGCAGGGTTTATGGCGATTGGTGCCTACGTTGGTGCCATCCTTTCAACGCAAATTCCAGGACCAATCGGTTTCTATGCTGGTATGGCTGCTGGGGCTGTTTTAGCAGCTATCGTCGCTTTAATCGTAGGGGTTCCTACCTTACGTTTGAAAGGTGACTACTTAGCGATTGCAACTTTAGGGGCTTCTGAAATTATCCGTATCATCATCCAAAACTTGGAAATCACTAACGGTGCCGCTGGTATCTCAGGTATTCCAATGAACGTAACTTGGATTACTCTATTTATCTTCATCGTTTTAACAACACTATTAATTGTAAACTTTATTCATTCTAGCCCAGGACGTGCAACAATTGCTGTTCGGGAAAATGAAATAGCTGCCGAATCTGTTGGGGTAAAAACAACCAAATATAAAATCATTGCCTTTGTTATTGGTGCCATTACTGCATCAATCGCAGGTACTTTATATGCAGGTTACTTCTCAGTAATCAACCCATCCCAATTCACTTTCCAACGATCAATCGACGTGTTAATCATCGTTGTATTCGGTGGTATCGGATCAGTAACAGGTTCATTCGTTGCAGCCATCGCTTTAGGTTTACTAAACTCAGTTTTAGCCCCTTTAGGTCAATTACGTATGGTTGTATATGGTATCGCGATTATCGCCATCATGGTATTCAAGCCATCAGGTTTGATGGGTGATTTTGAATTACAATTCAGTAAATTATTCAACCGCAAGAAAAAAGATTCTGATAAAGAGGAGGCATAACCATGTCATTATTGACGATTAAAGATTTAAATAAAAATTTTGGCGGGTTAGCCGCTGTATCGAATGTAAATATTGATTTAGAAAAGAATGAATTAGTTGGTCTTATCGGCCCTAACGGTGCAGGTAAAACGACATTATTCAACTTGCTGACTGGTGTTTATGAGCCGAGTTCAGGTGAAGTAAAATTATCAACTGACGAAGGTGACGTGGTTTTAAATGGTAAAGAGCCAAGTGAAATCAACCGCTATGGTTTAGCAAGAACCTTTCAAAATATCCGTTTATTTGGTCAGTTGACTGTTTTAGACAACGTGTTAGTAGCTTTACATACTAAACACGGCGCTAGCTTCTTGTCTAGTGTTTTACGTACGCCAGCTTTCTACAAAAACCGGGAAGAATTAAAAGAACGCGCAATCGAATTGCTAAGTATTTTTAACCTTCAAGATTTACTATATGAAAAAGCGAAAAACTTGCCATATGGTCAACAACGTCGTCTAGAAATCGTTCGTGCCTTAGCGACTGAGCCAAAAATCTTATTCTTGGATGAACCAGCTGCAGGGATGAACCCAAATGAAACAGCTAATTTAACTGAATTAATCCGTCAAATTCAAAAAGATTTCGACATTACAGTAGTCCTTATCGAGCATGATATGTCGCTAGTAATGAATGTGTGTGAACGTATCTACGTATTAGAATACGGTAAATTGATCGCCCACGGTACACCTAGTGAAATCCAAAGTAATCCAGCTGTTATCAAAGCTTACTTAGGAGGCGAGTAAAATATGACAATGTTAGAAGTGAAAGATTTGAAAGTCTCATACGGCATGATTGAAGCGATTAAAGGGATTAGCTTTGAAGTCAATCAAGGCGAGATTGTTTCCCTAATCGGTTCCAATGGTGCGGGTAAATCCACAACCTTACGGACAATTTCAGGTATCAAACCAGCTAAAAGTGGTCAAATTCTTTATGAAGGACAAGATATCCTAAAATCAAACGCAATGAATATTGTAAAAGCAGGTATTTCTCAAGTACCTGAAGGGCGTCACGTATTTAAAGGGATGTCAGTTAAGGAAAACTTGTTAATGGGTGCTTACACTCGTAAAGACCGTGATGGCTTAAAAGAGGATATGGAAAAATCATTTGAATACTTCCCAATCATTAAAGAGCGTTTAAATCAAGACGCAGCGACTTTATCAGGCGGGGAACAACAAATGGTTGCCATGGCAAGAGCTTTAATGGCTAAGCCAAAATTACTATTATTAGATGAGCCATCAATGGGGTTAGCGCCATTATTCATTCAACAAATCTTCAATATTATTGAAGAAATCAATGCAGCTGGTACAACAGTACTATTGATTGAACAAAATGCCAAGCAAGCATTAAGCATCTCTGACCGTGCTTACGTTATGGAAACTGGTAAAATTTTATTATCAGGAACCGGTCAGGAATTATTAACTTCTGAGAAAGTACAAGAAGCTTATCTTGGTGGGGCAATGATCTAGATTTATATAATCTTAATATAAGCGTTGAGTAATCGTAATGGTTTACTTAACGCTTTTTATGTATAATGCAAGGGAAAAATGGACCAATTATGGCCCAAAATAAGATGTATGCAAGGAGGTGACAATATTTTGGCAAAGAAAAAGAAACAAGCAAGACGCAAATTAAATGGTTGTCAAGGTTGGTTGAAAGGGTATCAACAAGCATTCAGGCTAATTTTCAAAAAAAGAAAATATAAAAAAATACAATATATTTCGAAGAAGAAACGTTCACAACGTCGTAAAGAAATATGGTTAGGAACACTTGCAATTCTTGGATTAATGCTATTTTTCCTTTCCCGAGACTATCAAGGCGTACCCACGTCAAGTGAGACCACCAGTGAAGAGGTGGAAATAATATATACGGACCAAGAATTTGTGGATTTAATTGGTCAATATGCAGTAACTGAATATCCTAAATCTCATGTATTACCAAGTATTGTCACTGCCCAAGCAGTATTAGAATCTAATTTTGGTAAAAGTCAATTATCCAGTGAGTATTTTAATTTATTTGGCCGTAAATCGTATAGCCCAAATGATCCAAGTGTAGATTTACCCACACAAGAATTTGTGAATGGCCAATATATTACGGTGGATGAGCCTTTCCGAGTTTATACATCTTGGGAAGAATCAGTAGCTGATCACGGAAGATTACTTGCAAACGGCACTTCATGGAATGAAACACATTATAATGGTGTTTTGAATGCAAGGTCGTATAAAGAAGCTGCCTATGCCTTGCAAGAAGCTGGGTATGCTACCGATCCTAATTATGCGGAATCTTTGATAGATGTGATAGAAAGATACGAATTAACTCGGTTTGATAACCAGGTTCAATAGGATAAGTGAAAGAAAATTCATTTGCAATGGTACCTATTCAAGTGTATTATAAAAGATGAACAATATTTCGGTATATTGTACTTTTTATAGGGGGTAAAACCGTGGCGAAGACTAAGAGCTATAAGGACATAGCATATCAATACCTAAAGGAGCAAATCGATAGTAATTTGCTATTACCAGACACACACTTAAAAGAAGTGGAAATTGCAGAAACGCTAGGCATGAGTCGTACGCCGGTTCGAAAAGCCATGGCACAACTTGCTGAAGAAGATTATATTCGTATTGAACAATACAAGGGTGCGGTAGTAGCAAAAAATGCACTAAACGCACGAGCAATTGTGGAACGTCTACAATTTATTGAATTGTTAACTATGAATCTCTTCCAGCAAATGCAAAATAAAGATGTCCAAGTAGACACCGAACGAGTCGAAGAGTTGAAACAAATTATTTCTGAATCACTTGCAACATATGACTTGGAAACTTACTTTGATACTGAATTCAAAATGTTTACCTATTTGGTATCCTTCTATCCGAATTCATACTTTAGACAAGTTACCTTGAATACAATTCAACCCCTACATGAATTGTACATAAAAGAAGCCAAGGAGGATCACTCAACCTTCAAACGTGAAGCGAATGATTTAAAAGAAATCTATCCAACGATGTTGAAAGCTTTAGTGCATAAAGATTATGCGATGGCGCGTAAGCAAGCTCGCATCTGGATAAACCAATTAATTCTTTATCAAATCAACAAATAAGCGAGAGAGACGAATCCTAAAAGGTTCGTCTTTTCTTATGGCATCAGCTTGTGATACACCTTGTCAGTTGAGCTCTTCAGAGCAGTCAGGTGTCCGCTTCAGATATAGTTTGCGTGATGTGCCATCACTACAACTGTATCTTCCATCTTATGAGCGAGTTAATGCTTTAGCATATACTCGCTCAAATGCGTTAGAAGTCTCCTGCCTTAGCGCTCTGAATCACATCCTATAATCGGGTTCGCTCGACCAGCTCAAGTCCACTTCAGACTAACTTGCAGGTGATTGCATCAGCTACTGCATTAGTCTTCCAGCGTTGTTGAGCTGAACGGTCCCGCTCACACCTTGTTTAATCGGGCTCCACAAACCAGAAATGACTGCGTTTCAGATTAGTTTGCAACTGACTGCGTCAGTCACTTCATTAATCTTCCAACGTTATGAGTGAGTTGATGCTTTAGCATTTACTCACTTAAATGCGATAGAAGTTCATTTCTACCGTTTTGTGTCCACCATGTTTCATCGGGTTCGCTCGACCAGCTCAAGTCCACTTCAGACTAACTTGCAGCTGATTGCATCAGCCACTGCATTAGTCCTCCAGCGTTGTTGAGCTGAACGGTCTCGCTCACACCTTGTTTTCGTTGAACAGGTGTTCTATAAATGGTATCCTTATCAATGAAACTATACGGGAAGGTGGCCTAATGATGGCATTGAATCAATTTACTAAGGGGCTTAATGATCGACAAAAGGAAGCTGTTGAGCATACCGAAGGGCCGCTATTAATTATGGCTGGTGCTGGTAGTGGGAAGACGCGTGTTTTGACTCACCGCATGGCCTATATTTTAAGTGAAAAAGATGTGAATCCTTGGAATATTCTATCGATTACATTTACCAACAAGGCTGCTAAAGAAATGAAAGAACGGGTTTCAGCTCTAGTAGGTCCGGATGCTAATGATATGTGGGTATCCACTTTTCACTCTATGTGTGTACGTATTTTAAGAAGAGAAGCTGAGGCAATTGGTTTTACCAGGTCCTTTACCATCGCTGATCCATCAGAACAACAAACACTTATCAAACGTATTATTAAGGAATTAAACTTAGATAAGGATAAATTCTCTTATAAAATGTTATTAGGGCGTATTTCTGATGCGAAGAATAACTTAATGTTACCAGATGACTACCGGCAAAATTATTCTGGGTATATAGAAGATGTGGTGGCAGATGTATACGAACGCTACCAAAAAGGTCTTCAAGCGGCGCAATCTTTCGATTTTGACGATTTAATTATGTATACCGTTAAATTATTTGATCAACAGCCTGATATTTTGAAATACTATCAACAAAAATTTCATTATATCCATGTAGATGAATATCAAGATACCAACGAAGCCCAATATAAATTGGTCAAACACCTAGGTGACTACTTCCATAATGTGTGTGTAGTAGGAGATGCAGACCAGTCGATTTACGGGTGGCGTGGTGCTAATATGGAAAATATCTTGAACTTTGAAAAAGATTATCCAAATTCAACCACTATCCTACTAGAACAAAATTACCGGTCCACTAAAAATATTTTGCAAGCGGCCAATAATGTGATTAATAAAAATACTTATCGTAAAGATAAGACCCTATGGACAGACAACGATAAAGGGGAATTAATTTCTTATTACCGTGCCCAAAATGAACGTGATGAGTCAAACTATGTTATCAGTAAAATTAAAACGGCTATTAATAATCAAAGCCTTAGCTACGGAGACTTTGCCATTCTATACAGAACCAACGCCCAGTCTCGTGTAATGGAGGAAAATTTGGTCAAAGCCAACATGCCTTACCGAATCGTTGGAGGATTAAAGTTCTACGACCGTAAAGAAATAAAAGATATCCTAGCCTACTTACGCTTACTTGCTAACCCGTCGGATAATCTATCATTTACCCGGATTATCAATGTACCAAAACGTGGTATTGGCCCAGGAACTTTGGATAAATTAAATACTTTTGCTAGCCAACAGGGGATTTCTCTTTTACAGGCGGCATCACTAGTAGACCATTCGCCAATTACTGGTAAAGGTGCAACAAATTTAAAAGCTTTCGGCAAAATGATGGCCAATCTTCAAGCACAACGGGCCTTTTTACCTATCCAAGACTTGGTAGAAGAAGTCTTAGAAAAAACAGGTTATTTAAAAGATTTAGAAAATCAAAAAACATTGGAAGCTGACGCTCGTATTGAAAATATCCATGAGTTTATTTCGGTTACCCAAGAATTTGATAAACGTTGGGAAGCTGAAAGAGAAGAGCGGGAACAAGCAGCGCAAATTGAAGCTCAAGAAGAGGCAGACCGTCCAGCTGACCTACAAGATGCGAACCTGAACCAAGCTGATCCTAACCAAGAAGATGCCCCATTAAATCCAGATGGGACCTTTAATTTATTTGACTTAGAAGGCATTCAGGCAGAACTGGATAGTGTAATGGAGACCAATCCAGCTGAAGATGATGCTTTGATGGGCTTTATTACAGACTTATCATTAGTTTCTGATTTAGACAACCAACAATTGGACCAACAAGGGGAATTAACTTTGATGACCCTTCATGCAGCTAAAGGGCTTGAATTCCCGGTTGTTTTCATTATCGGCATGGAAGAAGGCATGTTCCCATTAGCTCGCGCCGCTAAGGAAGAGTCTGAACTTGAAGAAGAAAGACGACTAGCCTATGTAGGAATTACTCGGGCTGAACAAAAACTATATTTAACCAACTCATTATCCCGCTTGCTTTACGGGAAATACCAGTCCAATCCTGTTTCACGATTTATCGCAGAAATTGATGATGAATTACTAGATGACAGCGAAAATGAACGCTCTGTTTTCCAACCTAGAGGCCAATCAGATTTACCATTTGGACATCATGCAGGTTCATCTTTTGATAGCTCGTCAAGCATTGCATCAACTTACGGTAGCAAACAAAGAAGAGCAGCTAACACCTATGAAAAGGCGAATGCCAAGTCATACTATGACCGGAAAAAAGAAGCCAAACGGTCAGTATTTGATCCGGTTACTGTCAATAAAGATATCGAAACAGTAGAGGGACCAGTTACTTGGGCGATTGGTGATAAAGCCGTCCACAAAAAATGGGGTGTCGGGACTGTTGTAAAGGTACAAGGCGTCGGCAATGAACAAGAATTAGATATTGCCTTCCCAAATCAAGGTATTAAGCGATTATTATCTGCTTTTGCCCCAATTCAAAAGCAAGCATAAAGAAAAAACACGGAATAAAAGGAGATTGAACGATGACCAAGGATGACCAACAAAGTATTGATGTTGCGCGTATTGAGGCCTTAACCCATCAGTTGAATGATTATGCTTACCAATACTATGCCTTAGATAATCCAAGTATTTCGGATACCGAGTACGATAAACTTTACCGTGAGCTACAGGATTTAGAAGAAAAATACCCAACTTTCATCCAAGCAGAATCGCCCACGCAACGAGTGGGTGATGTTGTCAGTGAAGCATTCACCAAGGTAACCCATTCGCAACCGATGATGTCATTAGGTAACGCCTTTAATTTTGAAGAAGTAGCTAAATTTGTAGCGGATGCAAAGAAAACTGTTGGAGACCAAGTACGATTTGTATGTGAGTTGAAAATTGACGGTTTATCAGTGGCTATCCAATATGAAAATGGCCGCTATGTCAGAGCAGCTACTCGGGGGGATGGTGTTGTTGGTGAGGATATTACCAACAATGTCCGCACAATTAAATCAGTCCCAATGAAACTACGCGAAGAGATAGATATTGAAGTTCGTGGTGAAATTTATATGCCAAAGGCGTCTTTTTTGGCCTTAAATGAAAAGCGCGAAGAAGCGGGTTTACCAACCTTTGCCAACCCTCGAAATTCAGCAGCTGGTTCAATTCGTCAGTTAGATTCAAAAGTCACAGCGGGTAGAAACTTGAACATATTCTTATATTCAGGTGTTTTTTCTGATCAATTACCGATTAGAAGTCAACAAGACCTATTTAAATATTTCCCAGAATATGGCTTACGTGTGAACCCACTGACAAGAGTGTGTGAAAATGTAGAAGAAATTCAAGCTTATATTGAAGAAATGACTGCTAAACGCCATGAATTATCTTACGGTATCGACGGTATTGTTATAAAAGTGGATGACTTCGCTGACCAAGAAACCTTGGGGTATACGGTAAAAGCACCTAAATGGGCGATTGCTTACAAGTTTCAAGCTGAAGAAGTTGAAACGACGATTCGTGATATTGAATGGACAGTAGGTCGAACGGGTGTCGTTACACCAACTGCTATTATGGATCCAGTATTGCTAGACGGTTCAACCGTTCAACGAGCTAGCTTGCATAATATGGACCTGATTGAAGCCAAGGATATTCGTTTAAATGATACAGTGATTATCCATAAAGCTGGAGATATTATTCCAGAAGTGGTAACAGTTGTTTTAGATAAACGCCCAGATGATTCGATAGCTTATCCCAAGCCAACAACTTGTCCGGTTTGTCACAGTGACTTAATCCATTTAGAAAACGAAGTAGCCTTACGGTGTGTGAACCCAGCTTGCCCAGCTCAGGCGAAAGAAAAGTTATACCATTTCGTGTCTCGTAATGCCATGAATATTACTGGGGTAGGGCCTAGTGTCCTTGAGCAAATGTATGATAAGGCAGATGTTCATAGTCCAGCAGACCTTTACCAGGTGAAAAAAGACCAGTTAATGGCCTTAGATAAAATTGGTGACAAGGCGTCAGATAAAATTATCCAAGCGATTGAAGATTCTAAAGAGAATTCCCTAGAACGTTTGTTATTTGGTTTAGGTATTCGCCATGTGGGTGCTAAAGCAGCTCGTCAGATTGCCGAAGTTTACCCAAGTATGCAAGAAATCATGGCCAAAGATATTGCGGACTTTACCAATATTGAAGGAATCGGTGAAACTATTGCGGATTCTATTGTGGCCTTTTTTGCTACAGATGGTGCCCAAGAAACGATTGACTCTCTAATGGAAAATGGGGTCAACATGGTGTACAAGGGCCCGGTTAAAGCAGAAGTGGAAGCCATCAATTCCTTCTGGGCTGGTAAAACCGTTGTCCTAACTGGAAAGCTGTCACAATACACAAGACCAGAAGCTAAAAAAGCCATTGAAAATTTAGGTGGTAATGTAACGGGTTCTGTTTCAAAAAAAACAGATATACTCGTTGCTGGTGAAGACGCTGGCTCAAAATTAACCAAAGCAGAAAGCTTAGGAATAACCATATTTTCTGAACAAGACATGGTTGACAAGTTATAATATAATAGACCAATAGAAGAAAATGGGAACTTGTGATTGGGGAGAATACCAAGTTAAGAAAGGGAATGTCGTATTGAAAATCAAAAAATTCAAAACCTTATCTATATTATTGGTGGCAACCTTGGCCCTAGCAGCCTGTCAAGATGACCAAGCGGATTCAACCGAATCAGCAGGTTCAGCCAGCCAAACTTCATCTACTTCATCTAATAGTGAAGAACAACAAACTAAAACAGACCAATTATCAACAGAATATTATCCATCATATATTAGTGACGGTACTTATCAAGTCAATTCTGGTGCTGGTATCACTGCTGGAACATCTTCACAAGCCAATGCGGAAAACTTAGAGCGCGGTCTATATGACCTAGCTAAGAATATTTTCTCAACAGAGGACTATTCAATTCAAGAGGGCCAAGTAATTGGCGAAGACAAAACGATTGCCTTCTTAAAAGCACAATCTGATGAAAACCCAGAAGGATTAAATCCATCAGGTGCACTCTCTGAAACACTCGATGGATATGAGCCTCGCTACTTAAATTCTATTATGGAATATGATGTTGTGGACCAAGATGGTAACGTAGCAGGTATTTCAATCGGTTTGGGGATGAACTATTCGGACACCTTTAACTCTGAATCAGAAACACAAGAATTTGAAATCACATCCGAAGAGCGTATCGACCATGGGAAACAAATGGCGGAAAAGATTGTAAGCAATATTCGTCAAGATGAAGCTTACGCCGATACGCCAATTCATGTGGCCATTTTTGAAAATGAGGAATCAGGTGATCTAGGTGGTGGTACTTATACCACAGATGCTGTTTCTTCAAGTGGCAACACTTTTGGTGACTGGTCGACTTATAATCAAGACTTCGTTGTTTATGACGTAGACGATGCACCAAATGAAGAAGATACTGTATCCTTTACCCGTTTCCGTGACCGAATCCAGACCTTCTACCCGCAACTATCAGGTTTATCAGGGGTAGGATACTATCAAGATAACGAACTGCAAAACGTTAATATTGTTATCAATAGTCAGTTTGATGGTTATAGTGAAGTTATTGCCTTGTCTCAGCAAGCAATTTCAACTGCTAGTTCAGTATTCAATAATAATATTGAGATTCAAATTCAAGTAGTGACCGCTGACGGTGTACGCGCCTTATTAACGAGAAATAAAGATTCAGATACCTTTGACTATGTATTAGTCGATTAACATGTGTGATGTTTTGTGACATATCAATCTATTTTTCTTATTTGAAAAAGTAGTTGTCAGCTGTTTGCTAGCTGATAGCAATAGGAAAAATGAGCAAATCGATAGGCAAGTTTTAGTATAAAAGCTTGTCTATTGCCATTTATAAGCGGTTTTTAACTATAGAAGATTAAAATTATAAAAAAGCTACTCATGTAACCTTAATTTACATTGTTGACTTGAGCGGTTTGTGCTAAAATAAAACAGGTAAAATAAGGCGAAAACTAAGCTGAAGAATGAAGGAGGAACCCGTTATGTCAATTTCTGAAGAAGAAGTTAAACGGATTGCTAAATTAGCTAAATTCAAGGTTGAAGATGAAGATGTCGTTCACTTTACTGAAGAATTTGGGAATATTTTAAATATGATTGAAGAATTACAAGAAATCGATACTACAGATGTAGCGCCTATGTTTTGGGCAGTCGATTTTGAAAACGTGATGCGCGAAGATAAAGTTGTGAAAATGCAAACGCGTGATGAATTATTTATCAACGCCAAAACAACAGTCGATGGCTTTATCGAAGTGCCATCAATTATTGATACAGATGGAGGCGACGCTTAATGGAAAAATTTACAGATACAATTCGCTCATTAAATGAGAAATTAGTAGCAGGCCAAGTGACATCTGTTGAACTAGTGGAAGAAGCTATCCGACGCATTAAAGCAGAAAATGACGTTATTAACGCTGTGATCACATTAGACGAAGAAAATGCTTTAGCTAAAGCCAAAGCATCTGACGAAAAAGGTTACTCCTCTGACCGACCATTACAAGGAATTCCGATTGGATTAAAAGACAATATTTTAACAAACGGTGTCACAACTACAGCAGCATCTAAAATGCTAGCTGACTTTGTACCAATTTATGATGCAACAGTTACTGAAAAATTAGCTGAAGCAGGTGCGATTAATATTGCCAAATTAAACATGGATGAATTCGCCATGGGTGGTTCAAATGAAACGTCTTATTTCGGCCCAGTTCGCAATCCATTCGATACAGACCGAGTACCAGGCGGTTCTTCAGGTGGTTCAGCAGCCGCTGTTTCAGCTGGCCAAGTGATGGCAACATTAGGTACCGATACAGGTGGTTCAATCCGTCAACCTGCGGCATACAACGGTATTGTAGGAATGAAACCTACTTACGGTCGTGTGTCACGTTGGGGCGTTATTTCTTTTGCTTCTTCATTAGACCAAGTTGGGCCAATGACGCGTACAGTTGAAGATAATGCGATTATGTTAGAAGCAATTGCTGGTTATGATGACCATGATTCAACCTCAGCAAACATTGAAGTGCCTAACTATGTAGCTTCTATGAAAGATGGCGTTCAAGGTTTAACTGTTGGTGTACCGGTAGAGTTCTTTGGTGACTCAGTTGACGAACAAGTTAAAGAACAAGTACGCGCATCAATCAAGCAATTAGAAAATGCTGGTGCAACTATTAAAGAGATTAGCTTCGAAAATCTGAAATATGGTATTCCAGTTTACTATATCATTGCCTCTGCAGAAGCATCTTCAAACTTACAACGCTACGATGGTATCCGTTATGGTTACCGTGCAGAAAACTTCAATGACTTAGAAGAATTGTATGTAAATACAAGAACTGAAGGTTTTGGTGATGAAGTAAAACGTCGTTTGATGACAGGTACGTTCTCTATCGCATCAGAAAACTTCGACGAATACTTCATGAAAGCTGCTAAAGTACGTATGTTAATTAAAGAAGCATTTGATAGCATCTTCTCAGAAGTTGATTTAATCGTATCACCAGTAACTACTGGTACTGCCTTTAAATTAGGTGAGAAAAATGATGATCCAATCGAAATGTACATGGCTGACTTATTAACAGTTCCTGTAAACTTAGCTGGACTACCTGGTTTATCAATGCCTGTTGGTTTTGACGACAAAGGTCTACCAATCGGTTTACAAATTATCGGGAACCGTTTCGAAGAAGAAAAAATTTACCGTGCAGCGTATGCTGTTGAACAAGTAAACGACGCTTATACTAAACATCCAGCAGAGTAAGAGGGAGGAAATCGCATGAATTACGAAACAGTCATTGGACTTGAAGTCCATGTCGAATTAAAGACAGAATCAAAAATGTTCTCTCCATCTGCCGCTCACTTTGGAGCAGAACCTAACACAAACACAAACGTTATCGACTTCGGTTACCCTGGTGTCTTACCAAAAATGAACCGTCGCGGTATTGAATTCGCTATTAAAGCGGCCTTAGCCTTAAACTGTGAAATCAATCCAGTACAACACTTCGACCGTAAAAACTACTTCTACCCAGATAATCCAAAAGCCTTCCAAACAACTCAGTTATGGCAACCAATTGGTGAAAATGGTTGGATTGAAATCGAAGTGAATGGTGAAACGAAAAAAATCCGTATCGAACGTCTTCACTTAGAAGAAGATGCCGGTAAAAACATTCATGGTGCTGGCGATTCATTAGTTGACTTAAACCGTCAAGGTACACCGTTATTAGAAATCGTATCTGAAGCAGATATGCGTTCACCAGAAGAAGCCTATGCTTACTTAGAAAAAATCCGTGAAATCATCCGTTTCACTGGCGTTTCTGATGTGAAAATGGAAGAAGGTTCAATGCGTTGTGACGCCAATATTTCTTTACGTCCTTACGGTCAAAAAGAATTTGGTACCAAAAACGAATTGAAAAACTTGAACTCATTCAACTATGTTCGTAAAGGTCTTGCTTACGAAGAAAAACGTCAAGCACAAGTTTTAAATGCTGGTGGCGTGATTGAACAAGCGACTCGTCGTTACGATGAAAACACTGGTAAAACACAATTAATGCGTGTTAAAGAAGGGGCAGCGGATTACCGTTACTTCCCAGAACCAGACCTACCGCCATTTACAGTTTCTGACGCTTGGTTAGAAGAAATTCAAGCGACCCTACCAGAAATGCCGGCTGATCGTCGTAAACGTTATGTAGATACATACGAATTACCTGAATATGACGCTCAAATCTTAACACAAACCTTAGAAATGTCTGATTTCTTTGATGCTACAGTGAAAGCTGGCGCTGATCCGAAACAAGCTTCTAACTGGTTAATGGGTGAAGTGAATGCTTACATGAACGACAATGAAAAAGACTTAGACCAAATTGGTTTAACACCCGAATCATTAGCTGAAATGATTGGCTTGATTGAAAATGGAACCATCTCAAGTAAACAAGCGAAGAAAGTATTCAAAGCCTTAGCAGATAAAGGTGGTTCAGCTAAAGAGGTTGTTGAAGCTGAGGGATTAGTACAATTATCTGATCCAGCACAATTGTTACCATTGATTACTGAAATCCTGGATAACAACCAACAATCAATTGACGACTACAAAGCTGGTAAGAAGAAAGCGACTGGTTTCTTAGTTGGTCAAATTATGAAAGCTACTAAGGGTCAGGCTAACCCACAAGTAGTAAACCAATTATTAACAGAAGAATTAGATAAGCGCTAATTTTGAACAAAAGAAAACATGTCTGGTCCATCAAATCGGTGAATCGGACATGTTTTTTTATCGTTAGTAAATGAATCGCAAAGTCTCTTGTTTACTCGCACCCTCAAATACTCTGATATGGTCAGTTATCCTTTCTAACTGTACAGGCATGCTAGGTAGTTCCAGCCTCAATCTTGCAAACGAATCTCACAAACCTAAATTATTTAATAAGTAATTTAAAAATCTAACATTCTGTGAATCAAGCTAGCGATATCAATTAAGATATTTAAGGTATATTTAATTGTCCAAAGTTGGGGTAAAGCTGGTTACAGTTGAAATGTAAATATTGGCTGTTTTACCTAGCGAGCGAAGGGGGTTGACTGGGAAGGTTAAGGTAGAAAAAAACCGTCAAATTAAGTAGTAAATATAAGCTAACAAAGGCTTGATACAAACCCAAGTTTTCTCTATGACTTGACAATGACTGTTAAAGTTTGTAAGCTTATAGGTGTTGAAAAGAGAATATGATTTGTTAGGCAGAGGCTCCTATACAAACACAGGCTACTGCCCAGAAACGTCCAGAGACGCCAATGGGTATAACAGGATCATCCGAATAGAAGGAATTTCTAACGTAGCTAACAGTAATGTTTACGTTGTATAGTGCTAAAACTCCACGAAAAGATCGAATAACAAGAAGAGGTGTATACCCATTTTTGTTGTGGATATTTAGAGTAGGCTCTCGCTAATTTTAGTGGGGGCTTTTTATATTACGACAAATCTTCATTTTAACAAGTATAAAATGAGGAGGTATTTTTATGGTAAAAAGGTGTATCATTTCTTAGTTGTTTTTATCATTCATTCAATGGTTAAAGACTTTCTTTGCATCCTTTCTAGAACATTAGGTGGCTGATTACAGTCTAGACTAATGTGAGGAAGTAGCATCGTGTGAAAGAAAGGATTGAATACAATGATGAATAACAGAGATAAATTAGGTTACTTTGAACTAGCTAGTAAACCTATTTTAGAAATAAAAGAAATATTTAAAGTAAAAGTAGACGGATTTAAAGAAAACGAAGCAAATCAAATTAGAAATGAATACGGCGATAATGAAATAGATTATGGTACAGAGAAAAGTTTATGGCGCTATATTTTTGAGGCTTATTTCACGCCATTTACACTAGTACTATTAAGTTTAGCTTTGATTTCATTTTTAACAGACTATGTATTTGTAGAGGCTGCTGAACGGGAAATTTTAGGGCCAATTATTATTGTAGTGTTAATTATCTTAAGTGGTACCATGTCTTTGATTCAAACTATCCGTTCAAATCAATCTGTAGAAGCATTAGAATCTATGGTCGAAGTGACATCGGCAGTTAAGAGGGAAGGTCAATACGAAAAAATTAGAACGGAAGATATCGTAATCGGTGACTTAGTTCGGTTAAAAGCTGGAGATATGATTCCAGCGGATATTCGCTTACTAAACAGTAAAGATTTATTCGTATCTCAGACTTCATTAACAGGTGAAAGTCACCCTGTTGAGAAACGCGCATTGGATGAAATAGAGGAACCTACTACTGAAACAGATTATGCTACCCTAGTATTTACTGGAAGTGAAGTAGTGAGCGGTGTCGGTGAAGGTGTGGTAGTAAGAACCGGGAATAATACATTATTCGGTGGTATCGCGGATGCCTTTGCCAATGAACCTATCAAAACAAGTTTTGATGAAGGTATTGAAAAGACGTCACTATTATTAATTCGCTTTATGGGTTTGATGGCAGTGATTGTGATCCTCATTAACGGTTTAACAAAAGGTGATTGGTTACAAGCTTTACTATTTGGTATTTCCATTGCAGTCGGTTTAACGCCTGAAATGTTACCAATGATTGTGACAACAAACCTAGTTAAGGGTGCTAAAGATATGAAAAAAGAGGGTACGATTGTACGGAACCTTCAAGGTATACAAAACTTTGGTGCTATTGACGTATTAGTGACAGATAAAACTGGTACCTTAACACAAGATAATATTGTGCTCCAACATCATCTAAATATTGATGGGGAAGAAAGCGAACGTGTATTACGCCACGCTTATTTAAATAGCTATTATCAAACTGGTTTAGGTAACCTTATGGATAAGGCGATTATTCAAGCAGGTGAAGATGAATTATCATGTGAAAAACTCGCTTATACAAAAGTAGATGAAATTCCTTTTGACTTCGAGCGTAGAAGACTGAGTGTAGTGGTTGAAGACCAAGCGGGTAAAACGCAAATGATCACTAAGGGTGCGGTCGAAGAAATGTTGGCTGTATCATCTTACGTGGACTATGCGGGTGAAATACTTGAGTTGACAGACCAAGTGCGCGAAAAAGTATTAGCTCAAGTTGCCAAATTAAATAGCCAAGGATTACGTGTACTAGGCGTTGCTCAAAAAACAAACCCCAGTCCTGTAGATGCCTTCTCAGTAAAAGATGAAAGTGAAATGGTACTTATTGGCTATTTAGCCTTCCTAGATCCACCAAAACCATCGACTAAGGCAGCTATTAAAGTTTTAAATGATCATGCAGTTAATGTGAAAATTATGACAGGTGATAACGAACTAGTGACGGTATCTGTAGCTGAGCAAGTAGGTATTCCTACAGATCACATTATTTCAGGTGATCAATTAGTGGATAAAACAAATGAAGAACTACGTGAAATTGCTGAAAAAAACAGCTTATTTGTAAAATTAAATCCAACGCAAAAATCAACTTTAGTGACGATTCTAAGAGAAAATGGTCATGTGGTAGGCTTCCTAGGTGACGGGATTAATGATTCGCCAGCACTAAGAGCAGCTGATGTGGGCATTTCTGTGGATAACGCAGTGGATATTGCTAAAGAATCAGCAGATATCATTTTGCTAGAAAAAGACTTAATGATTCTTGAAAAAGGGATTCTAGCAGGACGAAAAGTATTTGGTAATACCATGAAGTATATCAAAGCGACTACTTCATCTAACTTTGGGAATGTATTCTCAGTACTGATTGCTAGTATCTTCTTACCATTCTTACCAATGCTACCTATTCAATTGCTATTCTTAGGCTTAATTTATGAAATTGCGTCAATGTCATTACCATGGGACGATATGGATAAAGAATATTTATACCTACCTAAAAAATGGGCAGCTTCTTCCATTCAAAAATTTATGGTATGGTTTGGTCCAACGAGTTCCATTTTTGATGTCACGACCTTTATCGTTACATTTTTCCTTATAGCACCAAGTATTGCTGGTGGACAATTTGTAAACTTAAACGAAGGTCAACAAGATTTATTTATCGCGATCTTTCAATCTAGTTGGTTTGTGCTTTCCTTATGGACACAAACGCTTGTTTTGTATACTTTACGCACACCAAAAATCCCATTTATTCAAAGTCGACCATCAAAAGTAGTACTTTCAATTACAGGTATTGGTATCTTAATCGGTTCATTTGCACCTTATACAGGTTTAGGTCACGCACTTGGCTTAGCCGCATTACCAATCCAATTCTGGGGATTATTAGCCGTAACAGTCGTTTTGTATTTGATATTCGTACAAATCGTGAAACATATCTATGTGAAACGTCATGGCGAATTACTATAATGGCAGCTATTGATATTTGGAAAATAGCAAGAAAAAAGAGAGCAGCTGCTCTCTTTTTTGTGTCAATTTTATAAAGCTACCTGAGCAAAACCAAGGTGTGCTCTTTTTTCGATGGCCTTTGAAATTTGATAGGCAATTTCGAAGTCAACCATTCCATGGATCAAGGTACCGATACCGATTAAAACAATTAAAGTATACATGAAACCATCTGATGGTGGGACTACGCCAGCCGTAGTCAAAGCATATACAATTACTACTTCGCCAAGACCATGGATGGTGTTGATAACGAAGTTAAAGGCAGTTCTTGAGCTAGTTTTTACCAGGGTATTTGGTGCTTTTTGTAGGTAATACGCGCCTAAAGTTGCAAAAATTAAGTGAGTAAGGGCACGAGCCACGATAATGATAGGGAAACCTGCCATTAAAAAACCGATAGTAGTGCCGACTGCGACAATAGCTGCTGTTGAAGGTTTTCTAAACATGGACATGTCAACAGGGACATGAGAACCTAAGGTAAAAGAAGCAGGACCAATGATGACTTTAAATGGCATAATTAATGGGATAAAAATCCCTATAGCGGTAAGTAAACCAGTGATAGTTAAATTTTGTGTGCGCTTAGACACTTGATTCCTTTGCATGATAATTTCCTCCCAAATTTATTGAGTTAATCATACGCAAAATTCCTTTAGGTGTCAAGACAGGTGTAAAGACTAACGAGGAAGATGATCTAAACTTTGAAAGTGTAAACTAAATACTTTCATCTAATAAAATGCCAACAGCTTTTAAGTCGGCTTTAATGGCTTCAAATGTGGCTTCATCAGACGTTGTAATAGTATGCAGGTGGATGCCGTTGGTTAAAGAAGACAGCATTGTGCCGGCTGATTTATCCATGGCTGCATGGAAGTCTTGAATATCGCTCGTATGCTTAATTTGTAGGCTGGCTTTAATTAACCCGTAATAAGGGTGGTCTACCTCGACATTTTCAACGTAACCGCCGTGGCTGACGATTATAGTTAATTCTTCAATAGCTTGGTCCGCTAAATGTTGGCAGACGATTTTGCCACGGAAGCGACTATCATCCACGCTCGTAGCTTTATCGGCTAATAGGTAGCCTTGGTTTGTGGCGATAATGTCATGGTGACTCGCCCGCAAAATAGCGACATCCCCTACAATAATTTGGCGGCTAACACCAAATTCTTTGGCAAGGCTAGTGGCTTTCAGAGGCGTTGTGGCTTGGTTCATGGTTTGAATCAGTAAGTCTCGTCGTTCGGCTGCTTTCATGGAAGGCCCTCCTTTTAGATCTTTCGTTGATTATAGCATAGGTTTTCATCTGGCTACCAACAAGCTGGAGTTACGCACTCTTCCGGTAAGGGATAAACTCGATACCTTTGAAAGCTTGACAATTAATGATAAAATAATAAGGAAGTTTTAACTTAAATTCAATACAAAATGATAAGGAGATTATTATGGCAAAAGTAGAAAGTTTTACATTAGACCACGATGCAGTGAAGGCACCATACGTACGTGTTGCGGGCGCTGAAACGGGGGCGTTAGGAGACAAATTAAGCAAGTTTGATATCCGCTTTGTGCAACCAAACCAAGATTCCATTCCAACCAGTGCTATCCACACTTTAGAACACTTATTAGCGGCTTACACGCGTGATTATTTAGAAGGTGTAATCGATATTTCACCAATGGGCTGTCGTACTGGTTTCTATATGATTGTTTGGGGAACACCAACAGTTGAGGAAGTGGCAACAGCCATGACAAAAGTATTGAATGATGTCTTAGCGGCTAAATGGTCAGATGTACAAGGGACTGAGCGCGTGGAATGTGGTAACTTCCGTGACCATTCGCTATGGGGCGCCCAACAATATGCTAAAGACGTTTTAGAAGTAGGATTTTCAGTAGATCCGTTTGAACGTAAAGTCCTAAATTAAGGAGGTTTCTATGGATAAACAAGAGAAAATTAAAATTTTACAGGATGTCATCCAATTAGAAACACCTAATGGTAATGAAGAAATTGTTGCCCTATACTACAAGAACTTACTTGAAGCCCACGGCATTGAATCGCAATTGATTCAATATGCAGACGGTCGTGCCAACTTAGTAGCTGAATTAAAAGGTAACGAAGAAGGTAAAATTTTAGCGGTATCAGGTCATATGGACGTGGTAGATGCGGGTAATCCTGACTTATGGACATACCCACCATATGGGGCAGAAATCCATGATGGCGTGATGTACGGACGCGGAACAACTGATATGAAGGCTGGGTTAACGGCTTTAATCATCGCTATGATCGAATTAAAAGAATCTGGCCAAGACTTTAGTGGAACAGTTCGCTTATTAGCCTGTGTAGGGGAAGAAATTGGTATGCTAGGGTCTAAACAATTAACTGACCTAGGTTATACAGAAGATATTGACGGCATGATCATTGCTGAACCATCAACACCTTATTATTACACAAAGCACAAGGGATCAATCCAATATCAAGTCATTGCCCACGGACGTGCTGCCCATTCCTCTACACCAGAAAAAGGGGTTAACACCATCCAGCTGATTAACGATTTTATCAACAAGACCAATGTCAAGATTGATGAAGCGGCTGCGACAGCTGAAAACGATATGTTAGGTAAAATGTTGAATGTCTTCACTATGATTGAAGGGGGCAACCAAATCAACTCAGTCCCTGAATATACAGTCCTATCAGGAAATGCACGGACAATTCCTGAAGTAGGCAATGACGTTGTGGTTGGCATTTTCAATGACGTGATTGAAGATATTAACGCTAACGGTCAAGGTATGTTAGAATTGAACTTGTTACAAAACAACCAATATGCAGATGGAGATAATGATTCTGTATTAGTAGATTTAATTAAGCTAGAAGATCCACAAGCGGAAAACCGCGGGTTAAGTGGTGCAACTGACGGGTCTAACTTTACCAATGTAGATAACAAATTTGACTTTGTTATTTATGGACCAGGTAGGATTGATAGCGCTCATACCATAGACGAATCTATTGAAGTGGACCAATACTTATCCTTCATCGATAAATATGTGAATATTTATAAAGGATACTTGAAGTAATCCTTTGGCTTTAAGTGTAAAATTCACTTAGATTATGAACCAAGAACATTGAATTTGGTAACAGAATGGATAAGCATAATGACATCTGTTTTGGCGATAAGATTGATACACTCATTTATTTGATGGGTTAAGAAACACATTATAAAAAATATTTGATTAGTAACGCTGGCACTTGGGTGTTGGCGTTTTGTTGTTTTCTCAAGTATTTCAAGGGTATACATGGTAAAATGGTGGGGACAATGAAAAAGGATGATGATAAATATGAAACAAAAATATACAACGCCAATTCAAAAGAATGAATCTTTTGAGGGGACAATTGAAGACCTTACTTTTCAAGGTTTAGGTGTGGTTAAAGTGGATGGTTATCCACTATTCGTAGAGGATGCTTTACCAGGTGAGGAGGGGACAATTAAGGCCATTTCTGTGGGTAAAAAGTTTGGCTATGGAAAAATGATGGAACGAACTGTGGATTCACCAGACCGAGTAGACATTGTGGATAAGGTATCAAGCCAAGTGGGTACAATGCCGCTGCAACATATGACTTATGAAGCCCAACTTGCTCTCAAACAAAAACAAGTGGAGAATGCTTTTAGTCGTTTTGGTCTAGCTGAAGGGCGCGAAGTATTGCCTACTGTAGGTTCTGAAGATACTTTTAAATACCGTAATAAAGCGCAAATTCCTATCGGTACGGATGATGAAGGACAATTATATTCAGGCTTTTACCGGAAAAATTCTCATGAGATTATCCCTGTGGAAGATTTTAAAATCCAATTACCTGGAATTGACGAAGCTATCGCAAGCATTGTGGATATCTTTAATCAATATGAATTAAAAGGCTATGATGAAGCGAAACATTCAGGACTAATACGTAATATTGTAATCCGTAAAGGCTACTACACAAACCAAATCATGGTCATTATTGTGATTAATGGCAAAGATTTACCAGCAGAAAATCAAATTGTGACTGAAATTGTGGAAAAAGTACCAGAAGTTGTGTCTATTGTCTTGAGTTCGAATACTAAACAAACAAATGTCGTGATGTCAGGGAAACCACGTGTGGTATACGGTGTGGACAAATACGAAGATAAGATGTTTGATTTTACCTTTGATATTTCAAGTAGATCATTCTTCCAAATCAATACTCCTCAAGCGGAAAAATTATATCAATTGGCGATTGATGCGGCTGATCTAACAGGTGAGGAAACAGTAGTAGATGCCTATTGTGGTATTGGTACAATCACCATGGCTCTAGCGAAAAAAGCCAAACAAGTATACGGGGTTGAAGTGGTAGGCGATGCTGTAAAAATGGCCAAAAATAATGCAGCTAAAAATTATATTAATAACGTCCATTTTGAAACAGGACAAGCCGAAACAGTAATGGACGAATGGGTTAAAGCAGGCGTTCAACCGGACGTAGTTGTTGTAGACCCACCACGTAAAGGCTTAGATGATACTTTCATCGAATCAACAATTGGAGCTAACCCAGAAAAGATTGTCTATGTTTCGTGCAATCCAACAACTATGGCACGAGACATCGCAAAATTCGTAGAAGCAGGCTATGACTTCGAGCAAGTTCAACCATTAGATATGTTCCCACAAACTTGGCATGTTGAGACAGTGACACTACTTGAGAAGAAACGTTAGTTTCGCAGAAGTAGATCTCCTACCCATGCAGGGATTTTCCAAGAAGGCAAGCAAAATGAGCAAGCTGAGTGGCTGAAACATTGTATGTTTAATGGTATAATTCTCGAGGGAACAAAGCGACTTCATAAATGTTGGTTTAGAAAGCATATGAGTCACGTGAAAAAAATATGAAAGTTGGATGTTTTATATGAAGCAATTTATTAAACATTCTCCCTTGGCTTTGGCCAAGTTGATGTGTTTGTGTGAAAACCACCAATTCTAATAAACATATTGAAAGGGGAGGCTTATGGAAATAATTATATCTTCAATGTTAGTTTTTATCTCTACGTCCATCGATTATTTGGTTGTTTTAACGATTCTTTTCTCTACCATGAATACGGTTAAACAACGATCAATTTATATTGGCCAATATATTGGAACGGGGTTGCTCGTTGGCTTTAGTCTCATTGCAGCGTACTTCTTGAACTTTATTCCACAAGATTGGGTGATCGGATTACTTGGTTTACTTCCTTTGATTCTGGGGATTCGGGCTATCTTCATCGATGAAGATGTAGATGAAAAGGACTTAGAAGAAAAGATGTCGCATAGACAGTCAGAAGTTGCGAGTGTGGTTGCTCTGACCATTGCCCTTGGCGGAGATAATTTGGGAATTTATATTCCTTACTTTACTGGAATGTCCTTCCAGGAAGTCATGGTTGTGATCCTTGTTTTTATCATTGGGATTTTTACCTTGTGTTATTTATCCAAACGATTAGCTTCGGTTCCTATGATTGGTGAGGTAGTTGAGCGTTACGAAAAAGTCATCGTACCAGTCGTTTTCATCGGCTTGGGTATTTTTATTCTGTTAGAGAATGGTACGATTCAACATCTTTGGTCACTGATTGCATAGAATTTTAAGCAGCTTCACGGAAAGTAGAATATACCATTAAAGTATATAAGGTTGAGCTTAGATACATATAACACAACCGGAATATGAAAGAGGCACAGAACGATGCAATATAATTAGCATCGTTTTGTGTCTCTTTTTTATGTATATTTTTTAACAATTATGGATCACAGCTTTCTTATTCTCTAAATGGGAAATAAATAAGCTGATATTTTATTAATAGGTTATACTTGAATAACTGAGACAATCATAGATCTAATTCGAGAGACAATAAGAAATATAGCGTATACAAAAACATTTAAGAAGAATTTTGGTAATATATGTAGGAAGAGAAAAAGGAAGGCGTGATTTATGCAATATTCATATAAATATATAATATTAGGTGGCGGGATGGCTTGTGCCAATGCCGCAATGGAAATTCGTAAGTATGACCGTAAAGGGACATTGTTGATAGTCACGCAAGAAACTGACAAACCCTACTATCGTCCTCCATTAAGTAAAGAATTTTGGACAGAGCCAGACTATCCAAAAGAAACGATATATTATAATATTTCGGATGATGAATCGATTGATATCTTAACTGGGACAACTGTGAAGCAAATTAATGCCGATCAACAAACGATTGAGATTGAGAGTGGAGAAATCTATCAATACGAAAAATTGCTTTATTCACTGGGTGGCGCTCCAAAGTGGATTGATGGGCTGGAGAGCGAGCGTGTCCTAGCTTTAAGAAACTTAAAAGATTACCGAAACCTCCGAAAATTAGCCAAACCTGGGAGCAAGGTCATTATCGTTGGAGGAGGCTGGGTTGGAACAGAACTTGCAGCAGGTCTAAAGCTGAATGATATGGATGTGACGCTTGTTTTTCCTAATGAAATATTAAACGAAAAACGACTACCACGAATGCTTGCTAAAGAATTTCAACAGCGCTTTGTAGATATTGGCGTTTCTTTGATAAACAATACGTATGCTAATAGTTACAGTGTAGAGGACAATCAAGTGAGTCTTACATTAGAGAACGGCGCTGTATTGAAAGCGGATATTCTTGTTTTAGGAATTGGATTAAAGCCAAATGTTGAATTAGCAGAAGCAGCTGGGTTAGAAGTGGGTAATGGCGTCATAGCTGACAAGTATTTGCAAACTTCCAACAAACATATCTATGCAGCAGGAGATGTGTTGAATTATCCAGATGTAATCATAGGACGTAATCGTTTTGAACATGAAGAACAAGCGGAGTATTCTGGGAAAGTAGCGGGACGAAACATGACGGGCGCTGAAGAAGTTTATAATCATGGTGCACCACTCTCTTATACGAATGTCTTAGATATTTCTATTGAAGGTGTCGGTGAAATGAGTCGCAACCGTGATGATGCGATTATTGAAGAAGTTGCCGGAGGTTATATTGTATATTATCTTTTTAAAGGCAAACCATCTGGAATTTTAACATATAATGTGAAAGTTGATATGGATAAGGCCCGTGAAATTCTTGTTAACCCACCGAAAAAATTAGATGAGCTAACGAGGATGTTGAGGCCTATTTAATTTATTTGTTGATTACTAGATAGCTTCAGAATTGAAAAAGATGATAAAAAGGAATATTTTATGGAAAAATTTTCAGATAGAGTATTATCATATTTAAATAAAAACAAAGATAAAGAGTTCTATATCTATTGTTTAGTCGATACTAGTAACGATGAGGAAGAGATATTCTACATCGGTAAAGGGAAAGGCCAACGAGTCTTTAATCATGAGAAAGCTGCCTTTGATAAAAAGTCGGAACTGCTATTAGAAAGTGAAGATAAAACTGAAGACTTAAAAATTAACAAAATCAGAGCTATTAAGGCAGAAGGATTTCCAATAAAAAAAGTAATTTTAAATTACTGGTTATCAGAACGAGAAGCGTTCGCGAGCGAAAACACTTTAATAAATTTATTTAACATTTTTTCGCCTCGAAACCTAACAAATAAAGTAAATGGTCATGGAGTCCGGGGAACTGAAGTGGGTGATTTGGAAAAACAGTTTGGAAGTATCCCAATGTCCATAACTGAAATACAAATTGACGAACTTATACTTGCTGTCAAGATAACAGACTCCCTCCAGTTAGATAAGGATGAAACGTATGATTACCCTTTTTACGATAGAGATGACCATAATCTTAAATCTAGAACGTTAGGGACTTGGAGAGTTGCGAAAGATAAAGCTGAAAAAGTTAAATATATTTTAGGAATCAATACGGGGATAAATAATACAGTGGTTTCTGCTTATGAAGTGACAGGATTTGAACCAGGTATTGATGAAAAAGGTCGACAACGTTTTTGTTTTCACTCAAATTCAAAGAGTGAAAATATAATGAAAGCATTAGGGGTATATCAAAGGTCTATATATGATTTAAAATTTGGGAGTGGTCAGTCAATAGTTTATATTAATAATCATTCGAACCACATTTCCAACACACTGTAATCAATTATTACATGCCCAACATGACATGTTGAGACGCTTGTGGTTTGTAACATTTTAGCGAAAGAACTCCCTAAGTCTTTAATTGTAGTTGAAGTTCAGTTCATTAAAATAGTTGTAATTGTGAGTAATATTTTTAAATTTAGTCGATTTTATTGTGCACAGATTATCGGGTGGGTAATTAAATCCTTTGCTAATATTGAAATTGAAAGGAGGTTGTTTGTTGGATACGTTAAGCAATATGAATAATGCATTGACATATATTGAAGAGCACTTAACAGAAGAAATTGACTATAGTGAAGTATCTAAAATTGCTTACTGTTCAGAGTATCATTTTAAGCGGATGTTTTCATTTTTAGCTGGCATAGGTTTATCAGAATATATTCGGAGAAGAAGACTGTCGTTGGCTGCAATTGATTTGAAAGATACAAATTTGAGAATAATTGATGTAGCCGTCAAATATGGCTATAATTCGGCTGATTCATTTTCCCGTGCTTTTCATTCCCTGCATGGTATTCTCCCTTCTGAGGCAAGGAGTGAGAATACACAATTAAAAGCTTATCCACGAATGACCTTTCAATTATCAATTAAAGGAGGATGCGAAATGAACTATCGTATTGTTGAGAAAGAGTCGTTTAAGTTAGTAGGATTTAAGAAGAGAGTCCCAATTATTTTTGAAGGTGTCAAGCAAGAGATTGCACAAATGACCGAATTTTTAACACCGGAGGCTATTAAACAATTAAAAGCAATCTCAAATGTAGAACCAATGGGTATTATTAGTGCTTCCACTAATTTTTCAGAAGGAAGAATGGAAGAAAAGGGCGAGTTGGATCATTACATCGGGGTAGCAACTTCAGGTGATGAAATAGCAGAATTTGATGTATTAAAAATTGATGCTTGTACCTGGGCAGTATTTGAATCGATTGGACCATTCCCAGAGACACCTCAAAATGTATGGGGTAGAATATACTCAGAGTGGTTTCCGTCTTCAAGTTATGAGTTATTTGACTATGTCAATTGGTGGAACCACCTTCGGTTGCACGGTACACTTGGCTACGAGACACCGGTTGGTTACCGTAACCAGAAATTGGCGCAGCGAATCCTTGATAATGAGCTCGGATGTGCGAACGCTAGCGAGGCAGTCTAACTTTAACTGTTAGCTCCTGCCGAAGATCGTCACATCCGAGGAGGCTCATTGTCAAGGACAATCGGAATAGCATACGGAAAGAAGTTCTGCACCTTATAAAATTTGTCAAAAAAACTGTTGCCATTTCATTATTTAAGTTGTCATTTATTTATAGTATTGTCAGCCTCCTCGTTTACTAAGATTACTACAGCTCCCGCATTAATTTCTTTATTAAAAGAGAATAGTGGCTTTGTTTCCGTCTGTGTGGAACCTGTGAAGTCACATGCTTCTTTCTTTTGATCCATTTTTACAAAAATCCCTTTAACTTTTTCCCATATAGAATCTTCAATATCTTTCTTTGTACGAGAGTGTATAGTTACATCTGCATCTACTATGTCACTAAAATTACCATATATATCTGCGTTTGCTATAACCGTTATATCAGAAGAGGGAAAACCTTGATTCTTAAGCCGCTCAATAACAAGGCTAGCATCTTCCGACGTTGCATAAAGTCCTTCTATAACTTCTCCCATAAGGTCCCCCTCAATACGTAGTAAACTTAACAAGTGAAATATGGATTCTTATATACAGCAGCGCTCTTTTTTGGAGAATTTGATAGAATTAATTTCTATTTTCGTCAGTAAAGAAGTCCTGCAGTGCAAAGGCATCATCACGTGGCTGGTAACTGATGGCTGTCCCTGCCTGTGAAATGTCTAGACGCGGGAATCTATTATTCGACAACCCATTAACCAATAAAAACGGTTCAGTCAGCGTAACCCTGATAGCGCATTCAACTAGGTGGCAAAGGTCTCGCGGGGAAAGGTATTCGGACAGCCCGGATTCATCAACAATCGGGTCATGAAGGTTTTCATTGAAATTACCAATACGAATGCCAATTGATTCTTGCCCTTCTATAAAGGCGAAATAGCTGGCAAGGCTTTCTTGGTAGACTTTTGAGACACCGTACAGATCTCCTGGCCGGACTGGATCATCGACAGACACTTGCACATTTTTCGGATAGGCATTTACAGCATGAATAGAGCTTGCAAAGATAATCCGCTTAACGAAGTTCTCGTTCTTTGAGGCTTCTTTGAATAAATAGTAAGGCATCTTGTAATTCATTTCAATCAATGAATCATCAAACGCAGCATTGGGGGAAGGATTACCCGCTAAGTGGATAACATAGTCGATTCCTTCTAATAGACCCTCCCAATTTTCGCTAACGGTCAAGTCGAGCTCTTTGACGATAGTGCCCTTCAAAAGCTCCGGTCTAACGTCATAGAAATTGTTATCCACCAAAGTCAACTCGTAACTCTTTTTAAGATGGTTTATTAAGACTTTGCCTATGTTACCGCTTGCGCCGGTGATCATAATCTTGTCCATGGTGTAACCTCCTTGTTTTTAATAGAACAAACATCGCAGTTATTCACATGAATTACTTTTCTCTAACTTTATGAAACCTCTCAGAAAAAGTCAAAAGATAACCTTTGCAAGGGCGATAGTATAGCTAAAAAAAATAAGGTTATACTTAGTGGATTATAATTTTTAGAAACTGACTCGCAACGCACTGATTTTTACCGACTACGTATGAGTTATTTTATGAGATTTCTAACAGCTATTCGCCGACTTGTCTATCCCCATCTCGGTCATCCATGTACGGATACAACCAATGATCACTATAAATGGGTATAGCGTACCCTGCATTTTTTGCTTCTTGGATCGTGACTTGGCCATTGCCGTTCGTATCTACAGCAGATACATCTCCTCCAGCAGTCTCGGTGGGTGCAGCGAATGTTACTATTCCGGAACTGCCAGAAGGTGAGCTATCTTCTCTTGTTAGCCCTTGTGCTGCGTTGTATTCATCTGGGTTAATATTTTGGAATTCATCTACTACTTGGTACCCATTAATCGTATACGTGTATTTATAAGAACTTGGAACCTGTGTAGTTGTATCTGGATAGGTAATGATAGCCTCTAAATTAGTAGCCCCACCTGCTTGCACAATGTTTCGTTCCATATAAGCCTGATCCCCGTGACGGTTCAGCACACTGTCTTGTGGAGTAATATTATAGGCATTGGACACACCTCCTAAGGAGTCGGCGATGACGTGCCCTTGATCAAGATTTGAATTCTCAGTACCCGAAACGTTTGCTTCGTCATCGTAATAGCGTCCGTTGGAATTAACCGGTTCAGTGGCATCATCTTGCAAAATGATTTCTGCTGCAACAACCCGAACCAATTGCCCAAATTCATTTGTGTAGGCCCAATATTCCCTGTCACCAAAACCGATATCAACGACTACATTTGCTGCACGATATCCTGACAATTCCCCTCCATATACTTCGATTAATGCATAGCCATCAAAAGATACCGACGGTTGGGGTTCGGCACTTTCAGAAGCATCTGAAGGAACTACCGACTCTGAATATACTTCTTCATTTTCTTTACTTTCTTTCGTATCGGTAACCACAGAAGCTACCTCAACGCTAGATTTGATAGAACTGGACGCCCTTATTTCTTCTGTTACTGCTTCGGTTGCACGGTACACTTGGCTACGAGACACCGGTTGGTTACCGTAACCAGAAATTGGCGCAGCGAATCCTTGATAATGAGCTCGGATGTGCGAACGCTAGCGAGGCAGTCTAACTTTAACTGTTAGCTCCTGCCGAAGATCGTCACATCCGAGGAGGCTCATTGTCAAGGACAATCGGAATAGCATACGGAAAGAAGTTCTGCACCTTATAAAATTTGTCAAAAAAACTGTTGCCATTTCAACATAAAAACTTCCACTAATATTAAAAGGAGTAAACTTAATTTTAAGATTAAGTGACTCCTTTTTATTATGCAAACAGGGGTATGTTTGTGGGAACTGGTCAATTAGAGTAAGGCTGTTAGGTTGGATAGGGAAATTATCAAACTTATGAAGGAAGTAGTCAGCGCTTGAGTACAGGTGCACTTACCATTACTTTTAGAGCTTTTATATAAGCTTGAATTCATAGCCTACATTGATAGTTTTGAACATGTAAACTTATGTTTATTTTATGATCCTTATGTGACTTTAGCAGTTATGACGGTATTGGTAATCGTCGTTTATCTAGTTGAATTTCTTTTAATCTAATTAAAAATAGTGACTAAAGCTTGAATAGCTTGGTAAATTTCATCAAGCGCTAGCCCAGCATAACCTAAAATATAACTTTGGTCGAAGCTGTTCTTTAATTTAGCGTAGTGGTTGACCGGTTGCAAGCGGATCTTATTTTCTGCTAGCCTAGCTTGAATCACGTCAGCCGGTGGAATCTCACCCTCAATGTTAATAATAAAGAAAAGTCCAGCCCCTGCTTCCTTAATGGTTAGGGGTAGTTGGGTTTGGTTAAGCGCTGCTAGAACCGCTTTTTCCTTACGACGGTAATTAGTCCGCAGGCTATTAATGTATTTAGGAAAATGGTTAGAATTGAGAAAATCAGACATTAAATATTGCTCAAAGCTGGAAATATCACTGGTTTTTAATTTAGTTTGATGGAATTTTTCCATTAATTGATCGGGTAAAACTAAATAAGACATCTTAAAAATTGAACCCATACTTTGACGAAAGGCCCCTAATAAAATGACGCGCTCTTGGTCGTCCAGACTAGTCAAAGCAGGAACAGGACGGCCCTTAAGACGGAACTCATTATAGTAGTCATTTTCAATAATATAACGATTTTCTGCCTGATAGGCCCATTTTAATAAACGCTGACGTCGACGCATCCCCATGATAATGCCGGTGGGAAACTGATGGTTGGGAGTAGTAATCACGATGTTAGCTGATGTAGTCTCCAAATCTTTAACTGAGAAACCATATTTATCAATCGGAATTCGAATCGTCTTTTGCTGATAGTCTGTAAAGACATCTAAATTTTTATAATAGCCAGGATCTTCTAAGGCATAGATTGAATCGTCTAATAAGGCAAATAGCGTCTGTAAGCTAGCCTTATGACCGCCTGTAATGATGATATTGTCAGCTGAAGTCATCACTCCCCGGTATTTACGTAAATAATTAGCAATAGCCAAGCGTAAAGGGAGCGCACCCAAGTCTTCTTTTAAATTACAATTAGCCATGCTTTTTGCTAGAGCGTCGGGTGCATACTGCAATAATTGTTTGGGTTTTAAAGTAGTCATATCACGGTTGGCAAAGTGAAAATCATAAGTATATTGGCTGGCTTCACTTATTTTAGCATGCTCATGTTTTTGTGGCTTTGTCTCAATTTCCTCAGAGGGCAACATATCAATTGCAAGTAAATCCACAAAATAACCAGATCTTTCCCTCGAAACTATATAACCTTCATCAGTCAGTTGGTCATAAGCGTTAATGACCGTATTAAGACTGACTTTTAAATGATCTGCCAAGGCCCGCCGTGAGGGTAATTGGTCACCACTTTTTAAATGTCCTTGGGCAATTTGCCGGATGACTTCATCAACTATTTGTAAGTAGAGGTGTTGGTCTTCGTTAAAGTTCACCGTAATCATGATTTCTTTCCCCTCGTATTATTCATTTTATCCATTATACATAAAAAAACTATCTGGACCCATAAAAATATCCATTTTTGCATCTTAAGAAACATCCAAAAGACTGTTAAAGTGAAGACAATATTTATAAAGGAGCAATCAAAATGAAACGATCAATTGAAGAAGTACATAAACAACTAGCTGGTGGCGTAATCATGGACGTAGTAAATGTGGAACAAGCTAAAATTGCTGAAGCGGCTGGTGCCGTAGCAATCATGGCTTTAGAAAGAGTTCCTGCAGACATTCGAGCTGCTGGTGGTGTTAGTCGAATGAGTGACCCTCAAATGATAAAAGAAATTCAAGAAGCGGTTTCTATACCAGTTATGGCGAAAGTAAGAATTGGTCACTTTGTCGAAGCTCAAATCTTAGAAAGTTTACAAATTGACTATATTGATGAGTCAGAAGTCTTATCAGTAGCTGACCATGTTTATCATATTGATAAACACCAATTTGAAACACCTTTCGTTTGTGGCGCTAGAGATTTAGGTGAAGCTTTACGCCGTATTCAAGAAGGGGCTAAAATGATTCGTACTAAAGGTGAAGCAGGAACGGGGGATGTTAGTCAAGCGGTTACCCACTTAAGAAAAATCCATGAACAAATCCGCTATGTGGCTTCGTTACAAGATGATGAGCTCTTTAACCAAGCTAAGGAACTAGGCGTCTCTTATGATTTATTAAAGCAAGTCCATGATAGTGGTAAATTACCTGTGTTGAACTTTTCAGCTGGCGGGGTGGCAACACCTGCTGATGCAGCTTTAATGGTGCAATTAGGTGCTGAAGGCGTTTTCGTTGGTTCAGGTATTTTCAAATCAGGTAATCCAGAAAAACGTGCTAAAGCCATAGTTGAAGCAGTAGCCAATTACAAAGATGCTGCCAAATTAGTCGAAGTTTCAACTGATTTAGGCGAAGCGATAGTAGGTATTAATGAAGACGAAATTAAAGTTATCATGTCTAACCGTTAATCATTAAAAACAAGGGTTTCAAAAGTCAGTGGGCTTGTTCTACTGACTTTTTTTATTTTATCCTAGGCCGTCTTGAAGCTCTTCTTCCGAGGGGGGGATCGAGGAGTTACTTAATGCCACTCTGCTGTATCTAAATATAAACGCTCAATAAAAGCAAAAAAGTTCATTAAAAATCTTTATTTTAATCACAGTATAAATCTTCTTGCTTGGTCTCATATTTATTTTAATAGATTGTTAAATTTTTCACAAATTCATTGTAAATCCACCAGCTTTGCGATAAAATTAATTTATAAGAAAAGGAGAGTGTTTTCATGAGAGAGAAATTTTTAGCAAAAGATTATGTTAATAATGACTATAAAGATATCGTATTCAATCGTCGTTCATACCGTCGATTTGACCCTAGTCAAAATATCAGTCGTGATGAAATCGTCGAAATGTTAGATGAAGCGACAATTACACCATCCGCATGTAACTTACAATCATGGCACTTTGTCGTCGTTGATAATGAAGAAGCTCGTAACAAAGTCAAAGCAGTCACGATGCCGTTTAACTATCCCCAATTAGAAACAGCACCAGTTACAATCTTTATATTAGGCGATACTCACTCACATAAAGTTTATCGCGAAGTTTGGACCAAAGTGTATGAAGAGGGCAAAATTACCAAAGAAAAATTAGACGCCATCTTCAATTCATTTTTACCAATGTATGAGAAAGCTGATCGAGACTTTTTAATTAAAGATGCTACCTTAGCCAGTTCAATGTTAGCAATGCAATTATTATTGGTTGCTAGAGCACACGGATATGAAGCGAATGCATGGGCAGGCTATAATTCAAAAGACTTAGTTGCAACTTTAAACCTTGATAATGAGCGTTTCGTGCCTATTATGGCAATTTCAATTGGTAAACCAGGCGAAGAACCACTTGAATCAACACGTTATGATGTGAATTCTAAAATTAACTTTCTAGCTTAAAAATTGGCTCTTTGTCAAATAAGGTTGATGAAGGATCATGCTAAGATCAAGCGACGAATAACGTTGCTTGATCTTTTTTCTTTGATTCGGGTTCATAAAGACGAGTCATGAGTAAGATTCTGTCTCTAAAATGGCTATAGTTTCGATAGCCATAGGCATTCCGTTTTAGTACTTTAATCTTATTGTTGATGCCCTCTAAGGGACCATTAGTCAAACCTGTGTAAACAAAACAATTGTGGATAGGTTTCAGATACTTTCTAAAGGTTCTTAAGACACGCTTTAATCCTGATGAGATCTTCAGCTGATTCGCTTGAATCAGGGTGGTTTCGAATCGTTTCCAGTTTTTTAAGCGATACGCTTGGCCTAATTGCTTTAGCAATACAATACCTTGATTAAGGATAATGCTTGTATCATCGAGCTTTGAACTTTTCCAGATGGTGATGAGATAAAGAGCGGTAATGAGTCCGAGTAACGTTATAAATTAGAATTTATAGTGATGATTATCTGAAGGTGCACTACGAAATTGAGCAAAAGAATTGGAGTGTCAGTATGGAGTTAAAAGATTTTTAATTCCAAAATATACAAAAGGATGAATATCGTTATCGTTTTTACGATTCGATTGAGAACGTTAATAATGTTTACAATATATTTAGTGGTTATACGGAAGTAGAGGATTATGAATTTGAGGTGTATGATGCAGAGGAAGCGATAACAAAGTTTAGAGAATTATGCCAGCCAGATGTAGATTTTTCTGGTAGTGAAAATAAATGTTGGTTTTATCTCATATCGTATTATTTATACAAAGTAGGATATGTGATAAAAGAATTTCCTAGATTATTGGCACGACCACCTGTTGCACCTAGTGACTTTACTTATGGAGAAATTAGGAACAGAATTATTGCAGAGGGAGATGATGATAATGGGACTGTTCGATATGCTGTCAGAAGAACATTTGTTGCAAGGTTGACATTTGAGCAGAAATCAACCTATGTTGATATAGATGATTCAATCAATCAAAAGTTTATTGAGATATCAAACCGACAAGCATCATTCAATAATATGAGTATAGATGAAAAACTTGCAGAGATAGCAAATTTAATAGAAAGTTTATTAAAGAAGAACGGTAAGTTTCTTACACTTGATTATTCTACGATTTGTTTTGATTATATTTCTAACGATGTAGTAACAAGCTATAGAAAGAAAATGCATTGTTTTAGGCATGCCACAGATGATGCAATATCGGAAAGAAAAACCTATTCGGAAGAACAAAAAAGCTTCTTTGTTGATTATGGATTGACCATTGTTAAAGTGATACATTCTTTGTTGGAATAAAAACTGAGTAGACAAGTTTTTCGGGGCAAACAAGATTTCAACCTGTCGGAGTCATTTTTTCAAATCGGATAAAGGAACTGATATTTTCCCACATACGCAAGCCCACAGTGGATATATCCCCTCAAAGATAATTTGGTAAAAAAGGAAAATAGAAATTCCCCTTTGACAGCTATGATTTCATCTCAAAACATGTTGAAGCAGTTATGTTAATGGAAAAGATAGTTGATTAAAACCTTGGTAATATAAGGCTGTTAATGAAAATGATAAAGGTGTTGAATGTGTAGATGATATTCAACGCCTTTACGGCTTTATTGACTGTTTTTTCCGTAATAGTTCAATAAAAAATACTTCAGTATTCTTACGGGTCACGCTAGTCTTAATTACCATCTTTTTATAAATTATGAGGAACGTTTACATTACATTTGTTTATGGAATATATCACATATGGTATAATGTAGAAAACTGTCAGGGGGTATTTCCATGAAATGGCAAGGGCGCAAACGTAGTGGTAATGTAAAAGACTTGCGTGGTCGAAACACCGGAAGTGGTGGATTAGGTGGTTTGGGGCAAGGGCGATCCGGAGGTAGAATACCTATTCCACTTCCAGGAGGGCGTGGAAGATCAACTGGAGGTAGAAGCTTAGGTTGCGGTTCGATTATCTTAATGCTGATTATATTCTTTGTATTTGGTGGGACATCTTTATTAGGTGGCAACCAGTCTAGTTCAAGCAATAATCAATCAAACGATCAAACCAGTCAGGTAGATGTCCAATTACCGGGACAGATGGAATCGAATACGCAAATTCAAGCAAATCCTAATAATCAGGTCAGTTTACCAGAGACTGGATCCACAGATAGTGACACAGTTACTGAAGATGAATTGGCTGAATTTGTTTCTGTTATCCTTTATGATACCGAAGAATATTGGACACAAGCATTTTCTGAAGCTGGATATACATATAAGGCGCCAGATTTGGTCATCTTTGAGGATGCTGTGAATTCATCTTGTGGGTATAATACATCTGAAGTTGGACCTTTCTATTGTCCAACGGATGAAACTATTTATATCGACTTAGATTTCTATAATCAACTTGTTAAAAATTATGGAGGCGGTGGTGATTTTGCTATGGCCTATGTAATCGCCCATGAAGTAGGTCACCATGTCCAACAGCAACTTGGTATTTCCAACCAGGTTAGACAAATTCAGTCTGAAGTAGGTCAAACTGAACAAAATCAATGGACTGTACGGTTGGAATTACAAGCTGACTATCTTGCTGGTGTATGGGCACATAACGTCGTTGAGAATGATTGGATGGAAGCAGGGGACCTTGAAGAAGGATTAAACGCAGCTTATCACATTGGTGATGATGTCTTGCAAGAAAAGGCCTATGGCCGTACGATGCCCGACTCTTTTACACACGGTACTGCTGAGCAACGGCAAAACTGGTTTAAGAAAGGGTTAGAAGCAGGCGACTTGTCACAATGGGACACTTACAATATAGATTACAGTAGCCTATAAAGTGGGTTACAGAACTTGCTTAATGATTATAGTATACGTAGTAGGGAATTTTAGTGTAGCAACACATACTGTGTTTGAACAGGGATTTATATGTAAAATTCCCATATCTTTTTAAATAAATAATGATTATACTAGCTACTAGTATAGTTTGTAGATGCCTCTTAAAGCCAGATTACAGTCTTGCTTTAGGAGGTTTTATCATTTGGAAGATAGCTAGGATAATCAAACGTCAAATGGATGATGATAGTTTTGAAACGTCGAACTAGCGTCGCGTATAGGTATCATCATTTTTACTTCATAATTGTATGGATAAATAAGTCGAATAAAAGTTTGCTTATCTTAATTTAAATGTCTGCTTTCATCACGATTTGAAATCTATCCATACGTCTGGTATAATACGTATACAATCAAAGAACACAACTTATTCAGAGCAAGTGGAGGGATTTGGCCCTATGAAGCTTCAGCAACCTACCTTTGGCAAGGTGCTAATTCCAACTCGAAAGAGATAGATGAGTCTAACCAAGTTATTGGCACGACGAGTCGCGTTGTGCTTTTTTTATTGAATAAAATAACTAGGAGTGTGTCGAATGTTTAATGATGAGTGCGTAAATTTTAGTGAATTTGTAGATGGGATTGGCGCCCTAGGTTTTATGCCATATTTTCGTTTCCGCAGAAGTAAGACAGGGGACCCTAAGGAGCATGATCATATTGCTGTGATCTGTCGTGATGAGCCATGTTCTGGGGCACATATTGCTAGAGTTTGCGTGTGTTGTATAGGAAAAGTCCATGTTAATGATTATGATGGACTTAAGGAGGCAATAAGTCTTGAAACTTATGATCAATTGGTCAATTTGATTACTAATTTTTCCTATACAGATGTGGACTATAAAGCAATACGGTAGTAAAAAAGAGACCCTACTAGTTGCCGCTAAGGCTAGCTAGTAGAGTCTTTTGATTTTTTTTGAAGAAGGGTTTATTGAACGATATGAATTATTGAAGTAATTCTTTAAAGGCGTCTACAAGCGGTGTTAGCGGTTTGCCTAATACTTTTGCAAAGTCGTCTGATTGTACATCCAATACACCATTTTTGATGTCTTTTTGGATTGCTAGGAAGAAGCCTGCTACTGGTTCTGGTAATTGATTGTCAGTTAGATTTTTAACGAATGCTTCGTCGTTAGTTTCTAGAGGGGCAATTTCTTTACCTGTTGCTTCTGCTAGTGCTTTAGTTAAAGTCGCGTAGTCTACTGGTTTACCAGATAGTTCTAGGATTTCAGGGAAAGTTTTTTCACCAGCTAAAACGGTCGCAGCTGCTTCAGCGTATTCGCGGCGTAATGCCCAACCAGCTTTACCATTTTCAGCGGTGTATAATAGTTTACCACTGTTTAAAGCTGCACCTACTAGCGGTAGTTCATTTTCCAAGTACCAGTTGTTTCTTAAAATTGTAAATGGAATGCCGGATGCTTTGATGGCTTTTTCGGTATAACGGTGGTCAGTTGCTAAGTCGGCAGAAGATTGGTCTGCATGGGCGAAGCTTGTATAGGTGATAAAGCTAACGCCAGCTTCTTTAGCTGCATCAATTGCATTTTGATGTTCTTCTTGACGAGTGCCAGGTGCTGATGAAACTAGTAATAAGCGGTCAATACCTGTGAAGGCAGCTTTTAAAGATGCTTTATCTAAGTAATCGCCGATGTGTACTGTATAGCCAGCTTCAGCAAGTGGCGCAGCTTTTTCTTCGCTACGTGCTAAGATGTGGATATCTGATACGGGAACTAATGTATTTAATTTGTCTAATGCGAGCCCACCAAAGGCACCTGTTGCGCCAGTTACTAAATATTTCATGAATAAACACTCCTTTTTTCTACCTGTAATAATTAAAGTTACAGGGTAATCATAGTGAATGTGCTATAATAAGTCAAGAGAAAAGAGGTGGGATATTCAGATGAAACATTCAGTAAAGTTTAGTGATGCTATTCATATTTTAGTTTATATTGAGATGCTTCAAGGTACGGACTTATCTAGTGAAGTGATTGCCAAAAGTGTGAATGCTAATCCCGTTTCTGTTAGACGCATTATGAGTAGCCTTAAAAAGGCCGGCCTTATTATCAGCCAATCAGGAAAGGCTAATCCGCAATTAAGTAGAGAACCAGCGGCGATTTCTTTTTATGATATTTATCAAGCTATTGATGAAGAACAGCAAATATTCCGGGTGGATGAAAAAACAGCCCCAACTTGTGTTGTAGGGGGTAACATCCAAGGTGTATTAGCTGAAAAATATGATCAATTGCAACGTAGCGTCGAATTGGAGATGCAGCAAATCAACTTAGCGGATATTATCCACTCCGTCTCTCAAAGTGCCAATCAATCTGAATTAAACGACGAAGAAACCAAGCAAATACTTCAACGATTTTTATAAAAATAAGCTAAGTCGATAATACTTGTAGGTGGTATTTATGATGATAGGTTTCTCATAAAGCTTGAAACAACCCGTTTATTCTTTGGAATCGAAGGTGTTAATATAATCATCACAGGTTTAGAAAAAGTATCAGCAGTAATTTAATGAGTAAGTAAAAGTTGCGGAGAGATTACCTGTAAGC
The DNA here is from genome assembly GCF_002083135.2 of Aerococcus viridans. Lineage (NCBI taxonomy): Bacteria > Bacillati > Bacillota > Bacilli > Lactobacillales > Aerococcaceae > Aerococcus > Aerococcus viridans. Next base: position 1,159,921 of record NZ_NBTM02000001.1, read on the forward strand.
AAGAATTAAGTTGATGAAGGTATAAAACTAATTTTTAAAAAGTAATGCACTACATCTTATTAATATAGTGAATTACGCTTAACAAAAGATTTAAAATGAAAAAACAATTAAATATAAAAGGTTGACTTATCATCAAAATGACATTATTATATATCTAAATTGATATATGCAATACGCGATGATGGGATAAGTATTTTATGACCCTTGCTGAGAGAGCCTATGTGTGGTGGAAGTAGGTCAAGGAGATTAGAAGAAAATGGTCTTGGAGTATAATAGTTTGAGCCTAAGATAGGTGAGGATTATTCGGGAGCCCCCGTTACAGGGAAAGAGTACAATGATTTTTAGCGTACTCTGTGAGTTTATATTAGCAATAATATAATAAATTAAGGTGGTACCATGAAGTAGCTTTCATCCTTTGCATAAGCAAAGGATGGAAGCTTTTTTGATGAAAAATGATAAAATCGGGGGGATTTATTATGACAAAAGACTATAAAATTGAGACACAAGCCATTCACGCTGCCCAAACGATTGATGAAACAGGGTCACGCGCTGTTCCTTTACACCAAACAACAGCTTATGTTTTTGATGATGTTGCGCAAGGCGCTAATCGTTTTGCCTTAGCAGAAGGTGGCAATATTTATACGCGAATCACAAATCCTACTCAGGGCGTCTTTGAAGGTAGAGTGGCTGCTTTAGAAGGCGGTTCAGCTGGTTTGGCTGTCGCTTCGGGTATGACCGCTATTACTTATGCTATTCAAGTTTTAGCTAAAGCAGGAGACCATATTGTAGCGACAGCTAACCTATATGGCGGAAGCCACAACTTATTTGAACATACTTTCAAGGACTTCGGTATCGATGTAACGATAGTAGATACGAGTGATTTAGCGAATATGGACAAAGCTATTCAAGACAATACCAAGGCTGTATTTGTAGAAACAATCGGCAATCCGGCTGGAAATATTGAAGATATTAGTGGCTTAGCTGAAGTAGCACATAAGCATGGTATTCCATTAATCGTTGATAATACTTTTGCAACACCATATCTAGCGCGTCCTATTGAACATGGTGCAGATATCGTTGTCCATTCAGCGACTAAATTTATTGGTGGTCACGGTACGTCAATTGGTGGGGTAATTGTAGAAAGTGGACAGTTTGACTGGAAACAAAATGATAAGTTCCCAGGCTTAAGTCAAGCAGATCCAACTTATAATGATCTTGTTTTCGCAGATGCCTTTGGCCCAGCAGCATATACTACAAAAATTCGTGCGACGCTATTACGTGATACTGGGGCTTCAATTTCACCTTTCAATGCTTGGTTATTAGTTCAAGGCTTAGAATCATTACATGTACGTATGGATCGTCATGTTGAAAATGCAGAGAAAGTGGCTACATTCTTAGCACAACACGACAAAGTAGAATGGGTTGATTATGCGGGATTAGAAAGTAGCCCATATTATAGCTTAAAAGAAAAATACTTACCTCTAGGGGCAGGTTCAATCTTTACCTTTGGTGTTAAAGGTGGCTATGAAGGTGGGGTCAAATTCATTGAAAATCTAGAATTATTCTCTCTATTAGCGAATGTTGGAGATGCTAAATCATTAGTGGTTCACCCGGCTTCAATGACCCATAGTCAATTAACTGAAAAAAAATTAGCTGAAGGTGGCATTAAACCTGAAACAATCCGTTTATCTATCGGAATTGAAAATGTGGATGATATCATAGCTGACTTAGATAAAGCATTAGCTACGATTTAACGACTTAGTAATATATAGATTGATGTAGCAACAATTTTATATGTTATGCAGGCTATAATTGAATAGATTATAGCCTTTTTTATCCCAAAAATAATATTCGTGATTGTGCATATTACAATATAAAACATACAATCATACTTTCAATAATTTGAGAAAAACGAACGTTAAAAAGTTAGATAATTTTAGGTTGTTTGAGGACTGATATGGAGATTTTATGTTGGAAATAGAACCCGAATAATTATGCTACGGTATTTTATGTTGGTTTGTTGTTGGGATTATTACTGGTGATATTGGTAAAGGTACAGCGACTGGCTTTCCATTATTTTTAATATTAGCCTTTTTCGATGAACTTCTGATAAAATGGGTTAAACAAATGGTTGCGACTATAACAAATCGAGACCTGTAAAAGGAGTCCATCATGAACGAAGGTAATAAAAGAAGTAATATTCAAATTGGTAGCCAGGTAAAAATTGTTCAAAAACAGGACCAACGATCTGGAAAATTAACAGAGGGTATTGTGGGTAAAATCCTGACAAACTCTCAAAACCATCCACATGGTATTAAAGTCATGCTAGAAGATGGCACCGTTGGCCGAGTAAAGGAAATATTATAATTGAGATAAAACTTTCAAATAATTAGGAAGCTAGGTATCTACAACCTTAGTGGATACCTGGCTTTTTTATTGTTGCTTCGTTTGATTTATAATTTGGTGCTTGATTTGGAAGAAATGGTATATAGTATATTTAAGTTAAGTGGTAGCTGAAATCTAAATTCGCGCTGTAGTATTATTTGGCTAAATTTATGACTATTATTTTTGTTGATGTATGAAGCGAGAAAAGTCTTGTGAAGTTATAATAAGGAGAAAAGTTATGGTCAAAAGTTTAAATAATGAAAAAGAACTGAAAAGGATGCTCAATATAGGTAGTTTTAGAAACTTTTCCAAGGATAAAATTATGAATTTTGTTTCTGAGATACCTAAAATGGATAAAGAAGTTGCAATGAACATTTGATATAAATAATTAAAATATAATTATTTAAGCGTCCATTTTTTAATGTTTTGTTAATAAAACTCTTGACTTCTTTTTGCCTGTCCCGTTATACTCTAGTTAATCGAATAACAACTTCAAACCAATGAAGTGGAGATAACGGTGTAACGTGCAGTTACAGGGAGTGGGGATTACTGAGAGCCTCGCACAACGCAGTGCATCAAATGGACCACGGAGGGCGCAGTTAAAGGAAGTATATTTGGAGATAAACTTCTGATTATTCTGCGACGTGACGCATACGTCAGTTGCGAGGGATATGTTAGTATCCTGCAGAGCGTACAGGCGTAGTGTCTGTAAATTTAAGGTGGTACCGCGGATGTTTTTAGAGCACCCGTCCTTGACTTGTATTAGTCATGGATGGGTGCTTTTTCTGTTGTTTTCGCCCCGATCATCATGACTAGCCGTAATTTTATGATTTCAATAATGAATTAAAAGGAGCGTACGACAATGATTAAACCAAGTTTAGAAGAGGCGAGACAGTTAGGGAAAGACCATACGATTATCCCAATTGCTTTAGAAATTTTTTCCGATGTAGCAACCTCAATCGAAGTGCTAAGAACGATTAGCAAACAATCTGACCACTTTTACCTACTAGAGAGTGTGGTGAATAAGGATAACTGGAGTCGTTATTCTTTTCTTGGCTATAAACCAAACTTGTCGATCTACTCAATAGACGGTCAAGTAACCGTGCAAGAGGGTAAGCATGAAGAAAGCTTCCAAGCAGATGATCCACTAGCATCCTTGAACGATATCCTTGACCGTTATAAGAGTCCAAGTATTGATTATTTACCACCTTTTACAGGAGGTTTGGTTGGTTACTTGTCTTATGACTGCATCAAATATACGGAACCATCTCTACAGTTAACGAAAAATAACCCAGAAAATTTCCGGGACTACCATTTCATGTTGATGGATAAGGTCATTGCCTTTGACCATTTCCGCCAAAAGATTGTCTTAATCGTCAATATCGAAACCGACAAATTAGAAGAAAACTACATCAAAGGGGCTACAGACCTGAAGGATATGGAGCAGATGATTATGCGTCCAGACCCTGTTCGCGAGGAGGACTTGACCCAAGAGGTGGGCGACTTTGAAGCTTTGTTTAGCCAAGAAGATTACGAGCGTATCGTAGAGAAAATCCAACATCATATTGTGGAGGGTGACATCTTCCAAGCGGTGGTATCCAACCGGTTTAAGGCCCCATTTTCCGGGTCATTACTCCAAACTTATCGCCTGCTTCGGACGATTAATCCGTCACCTTACATGGTCTACATGCATTTCGATGACTTAGAAATCGCGTGTGCATCACCGGAAACCCTGGTCTCTGTTCGTAACGGGGTCGCTTCATCCTTCCCACTAGCCGGTACTGTACCGCGTGGGGCAACGGATGCGGAAGATAGGGCATTAGTTGAAGGCCTCTTGCAAAATGAAAAAGAGTTGGCCGAACATGACATGCTTGTTGACTTAGCCCGCAACGATATCGGAAAGGTCGCTGAATTCGGTACCCTAGAAGTCAGTGAATACAGAGCCATCAAGCAGTTTTCACACGTCAGCCACATTTCATCCAAGGTAACGGCCAAAGTCAGACCAAACGCGACTTGTTTAGATGTCTTAAAATCAGCACTACCAGCGGGTACTTTATCCGGTGCCCCTAAGATTCGGGCCTGCCAATTGATTGATGAAATTGAAAATACCAAACGAGGCCCATATGGCGGTGCTTTAGGCTATATCGACTTTGCCGGCAACATGGATATGTGTATCGGCATCCGGATGGCTGTCTTGAAGAATGACCAAGTCTTTGTCCAATCTGGCGCTGGGATTGTGGCAGATTCAGATCCTGAAAAAGAATACTTAGAAACGAAGAACAAGGCCAAAGCCATGATGACAGCATTAGGACACGAGGAGGCGTAACCATGATTTTACTGATTGATAACTACGACAGCTTTACCTACAATCTCTATCAATTGATCGGCAAGAATACGGATGAAGCCATCCAAGTTGTGCGAAATGACCAAGTCACCATCGATGAAATTATTGATTTAAATCCTTCACATATTGTCATCTCTCCTGGTCCAGGACGACCGGAGGATGCAGGCGTCACAGTAGCTGTCACCAAAGAATTGGCTGACCATTTTCCGATTTTAGGGGTTTGTCTAGGTCTTCAAGCGATGTGTCTAGCTTACGGCGCGGATATTATTCATGCCCAACCGGCTGTCCACGGGAAACAGTCAACCATTCATGTGGCGAGTGGGACTGAGATTTTTAGAGGGTTACCGCCAGTTGTGCCAGTAGCCCGCTACCATTCGCTGATTGCGGACCGACAAAGCATGCCGGATGAGCTACTAGTGATTGCCGAATCGGACAAGGGTGAGGTGATGGCTGTCCGTCACCGTAAACACCCAATGTTTGGTGTCCAGTTCCATCCCGAGTCGATACTGACACCTTCAGGCGAAACGATGATTCAGAATTTTCTTAAAGTAGGAGGAAATACACATGATTAACAAGGCGATTAATGAATTATTCTTAGGCAATGATTTATCTAAAGAAACGGCAGGCCAAGTCATGAACCAGATGATGGAAGGGGAAGCTACTGACAGTCAAATGGGTGCTTACCTTGCGGCTTTGCGGATGAAGGGTGAAACAATTGACGAAATTACTGCTTCAGCTGAAGTCATGCGTGATAAGGGCCTTAAATTATCCGCAAAAAAGGACGTCCTTGATATTGTTGGGACGGGTGGGGATGAGCTAAACTCCTTCAACATTTCAACCATTTCTGCCTTTGTCGTTGCGGCTGCTGGTGTTGCTGTAGCTAAACATGGTAACCGGTCAGTATCTAGTAAATGCGGATCAGCGGATGTATTGGAAGCCTTGGGCGCAAACATCTTCCTAACGGCGGATCAGAGTGCACAAATCTTAGAGGAAACAGACTTCTGCTTTATGATCGCCCAAACTTACCATTCAGCCATGAAACATGTGGCGCCTGTCCGTAAACAATTAGGTGCCCGTACGATGTTCAATATTTTAGGGCCCTTAGCCAATCCGGCTGGGGCAACCAAACAATTATTGGGTGTATACGACGAGAAATTAGTGGAACCACTTGCTCAAGTATTAAACCAATTGAATGTGAAACGGGCTATGGTCGTTCACGGTCATGACGGCTTGGACGAAATTACCATTACGGATACCACAACTATTTGCGAAGTCAATGATGGTAAGGTGACTAGCTACTTTATTACCCCAGAACAATTCGGCCTTGAACGCGGTCAATTGGGCGAGCTAATCGGTGGTGATCCAGAAGAGAATGCTCAGATTGCTTTAGATATCTTAAACGGTGAACAAGGTGCCCGCCGCAATATCGTTGTCATGAACGCGGCTTGTTGCCTGTACATGGGTAAAGATGAATTGTCTTTACGCGACTGTGTCCGTCTAGCTGAAGAAATGCTTGATTCAGGTAAGGCTAAAGCCAAATTAGATGAATTTATTGCCGCAACAAACCGCATTGGTCAGGAGGTCACTGTATGAGTATCTTAGATGAAATCGTCCTTGCCCGGGGAAAAAGGGTAGCCGAAGACAAGCTGAAAACACCTTTGAAAGACTTGTTAGCGACTTTGCCAGACCGTCATTTGCCACCCTTTGCTTTTGAACAAGCCTTGAAAGAAGGGGACATGTCCTTTATATGCGAAGTGAAGAAAGCCTCGCCATCAAAGGGTTTAATTGCTAAAGAGTTCCCTTATGTGGACATTGCCAAAGATTACCAAGCGGCTGGGGCAACGGCCTTGTCGGTTTTAACAGAAGAAGATTATTTCGAGGGGCGCAACCAATACTTACGGGAAATTAGCCAAGCAGTAGACATTCCCATTTTGCGGAAAGACTTTGTGATCGACCCTTATCAAATCTACCAAGCTCGGGCAATCGGGGCGGACGCCATATTATTGATTTGTGCAATCTTGAGTCCAGACCAGTTGGTAGCATACATTGCCTTAGCGGACGAATTGGGCTTGTCGGTTTTAGTGGAAGCCCATGACGCGGACGAAATTGCCATGGCCATTCAAGCAGGCAGCCGGATTATCGGGGTCAACAACCGAAATTTACATAACTTTGAAGTGGACTTCCAAAATTCGATTCGCTTGAGAAATCTGACGCCGGATGAAACGATCTTTGTTGCTGAGAGTGGGGTTAAGACAGCAGCGGATATCAAATTATTGCATGACAACCGAGTGGACGCGGTTTTAGTCGGTGAATCTATGATGTTGGCTGAGGATAAGCAAGCGAAATTAAGTGAACTTAAAGGGGCTTTGTAATGGTTAAGGTGAAAATTTGTGGCTTGAGACGGCCGGAAGATATTGAGGCAGCGAATGTGGCTAAACCAGATTATGTGGGTTTTATCTTTGTGCCAGAAACCAAGCGGTATGTGAAGCCTGACTTAGCGGCAAGTTTTAGACGTGATTTAGCTGCGGATATTCAAACGGTAGGCGTCTTTGTGAATGCCCCAATTGAAGAGATTGTGGCGATTTGTCAGGCGGGGACTATTGATTTAGTCCAGTTACACGGCGAAGAAGACCAGGCCTATATTGAACTTTTGAAGGGCCAAGTTGACCAAGACATTATCAAATCGGTTGCGGTTGGGGATGAATTGGTGGTGGATCCAAGTCAAGCGGACTATTTATTATTCGACAGCTTGAGTCCTAGCCGCGGTGGTTCGGGCAAGACTTTTAACTGGGAAATGGTGTCAGCATACCAAGATAAGCCCTTTTTCCTGGCTGGAGGTTTAGGGGTTGAAAATATTGAAGAGGCCTTAAAAGTGGTTCGGCCTTATGCGGTAGACGCGTCGTCGTCACTTGAAACTGATGGGGTCAAAGATCCAGTGAAAATGCAGGAATTCGTAGCGAAAATACGGGAGGTAACACATGACTAATGGTAGATTTGGCGACTTTGGTGGCCAGTATATTCCAGAAACCTTGATGGCTGAAGTGCAACGGGTGGAGGAAGCTTACAATTTTTATAAGAATGATGAGGCATTTCAGGCGGAGTTGACGACTTTATTAAATGATTATGCGGGTCGTCCATCGCGTTTGTATTATGCAGAGAATATGACGGCAGATTTAGGCGGGGCCAAGGTATATCTAAAAAGAGAAGACCTGAACCATACCGGGTCGCACAAAATTAATAACGTCCTAGGGCAAGCCTTGTTGGCGAAAAAAATGGGGAAAACCCGTTTAATTGCAGAAACTGGGGCTGGTCAGCACGGGGTGGCGACTGCAACAGCGGCAGCCTTATTGAAGATGGAATGTGAAATTTTTATGGGGCAAGAAGATACAGACCGGCAAGCTTTGAATGTCTTTCGGATGGAATTATTAGGGGCTAAGGTGAACAGCGTGGCTAAGGGAACCAAAACCTTGAAGGATGCGGTGAACGAAACTATGCGTGAATGGAGTAATCGGGTGGAAGATACGCATTATGTCCTAGGTTCAGTTATGGGGCCTCATCCATATCCAACTATGGTGCGGGACTTCCAAAGTGTGATTTCTCGTGAAATTAAAGATGAATTCCAGAAAAAACATGGGCAATTGCCGGATGCAGTCATTGCTTGCGTGGGTGGTGGGTCTAATGCGATTGGGACTTTCTACCACTTCATTGAAGACGAAGGGGTTCGTTTAATTGGTTGTGAAGCGGCTGGGAAAGGGATTCATACGACTCAACATGCAGCGACTATGGCCAAGGGGACGACAGGTATTTTCCACGGCATGAAGAGTTTATTCTGCCAAGATGAGTACGGTCAAATTGCCCCAGTTTATTCCATTTCAGCGGGTCTTGACTATCCAGGGATTGGGCCAGAACACGCCCGTTTAAATGAAGTTGGGCGTGCGGAATACGTACCAGTAACAGATGATGAAGCGGTGGCAGCTTTTGAATACCTATCTAAAATGGAAGGGATTATTCCAGCGATTGAATCTGCCCACGCTGTTGCTTACGCCCAAAAATTGGCGCCTACATTATCACCAGACGAAAGCATCGTGATTTGTCTATCAGGACGTGGGGACAAGGATGTGGCAGCCATTGCCCGTTATAAAGGAGAAGAGATTTATGAGTAAAATAGCTGAAGCATTCCAAAATAAAAAGGCCTTTATCACCTACTTAATGGCCGGTGATCCCAATCTAGACCAGTCAGTTGAAAATATTCTAGCTGCCCAAGAAGCAGGGGCTGACTTGATTGAAATCGGGATTCCTTTTTCAGATCCAATCGCTGAAGGGCCAGTTGTAGAAAATGCGAGTGTTCGGGCCTTATCAGCAGGAGTGCGCTTGAATAATGTCTTTGATATGGTGGCCTCATTGCAGAATAAAATCCGTGTGCCTTTGGTATTTATGACCTATTTAAACCCGGTTTTTGTATACGGTTATGACAATTTCTTCTCCAAGTGCCAGGAGATTGGGATTTCAGGGATTATCATTCCTGATTTACCATTCGAGGAGCAGGAGGAAGTGAAGGTTGTCGCAAGTCAGTATGGCATTGAGGTTATTACCTTGATTGCCCCGACTTCTAAAGACCGGATTAAGGAAGTAGCCAAAAAGGCAGAAGGCTTCATCTATCTAGTGTCGTCTATGGGTGTTACCGGTGTCCGGTCTAATATTACAACGGATATTTCTGCGATGGTGGCTGAAATTCGCGCTGTATCGGATATTCCGGTAGCAGTCGGTTTCGGGATTAACCAGCCAAGTCAAGTGAGAGAGATTGCAGCTAAAGCGGATGGCGTCATTGTAGGTAGCGGGATTGTGGGTTTAGTTGAAGCTCACGGAAATGATGCCAAGTCTCACATTTACGACTATGTTCATGAGATGCAAGCAGTCCTAAGGTAGCATGCTCTAGGAAATATTGGTACCAGTTGATGCTTTTGAAGAAAATACCGCTACTCCACCATAAACAATTAGCCTAGGCTAAAACCATCTTGTCTATCTATAAAGGGACTACATATACTATTTTTAAACGGGTGGGTAACCCTTATTAACCCTCATTTATACGCATGTTGAAGCGGACGAAATTGGTATTTCAATAGGGCCGAAAGAATAATAAAAAGGCGTTACCCCAAAGAATAAGGTAGCGCCTTTTAAAATGCTAAAAAGTTTATTTTTTACGTTTAACTTCGATTCTGTAACCATCTGGGTCAGTGACGAAGAAGTATGAAGGTGTGCCTCCTGAAAGACCTTTTAAGTCGCCAGTTTCATAAGCAGATGCTTTACAAATTTCATGCATAGCTTCTAAATCTTCAACAGTTACACCTAAATGGCTAAAGCCGTCTCCAATAGTATATGGCTCTGCGTCATAGTTGTAAGTCAACTCGATTTGGACATTTGAACCCGGTGAATTTAAGTAGATTAAATCAAATTTATTCTCCGGAAACTCTCTGCGGCTAGCTACCTCAAAATCAAATAGATTTGTATAGAAGTCTAAAGTCGCATCAATATCTCTAACACGTAAACAAATTTCAACAAGTACTTGGCTCATTATAAATACCCCCATTATTTTTGATTAATTTCATCATAACATATATGAGAAATACAGTCGTATGATATGGATTATTCAATTAGGATATGAAGAATTCCGAGCATTATCTCTAAGATGAATATATAAAGAAATAATCTGTGGTTAGTTTAGCAACCTTTCTGAAATGTTATGAAGATACAACACTTCGACAAGATGAAGAGGGCAGTATTAAATCAAATTTTAGAAAAACTTTCTTTAACTGCTTCACAATAACAAACTAAAATGACCACTAATACATCAACTATGTTAGTGGTCATTTGATTAATAAGATTATAAATAACTTTGAATAACTGGTTTTAACCTGATACTGATTGGGATAGCGATCAAGACCCCTACACCAGATTGTAGAATGTTAGTGAACAAGCCAGCAATCGCTGCAGCAGCCGTACCATATAAGATCCAGCTAGCAATCGCATAACCGACAATCATCACAACTGCGGATAAAACTAAATATAATACTTTTTCTTTACGGCCTTTATCTTTGGCTAAACCAGCAATATATCCCTGCGCTCCATGGATAAGTGCTGAGAAGATAATCCACTGTGCATAGCCTGAGAGTAAGTCAATTAAACCACCACTCATAGCACCGACCACCAAGCCGCCTATTGGCCCAAACACCAGTGAAGCTGTAACGATACCTACATCAGCGAATGTGAAGAATCCATTCGATGCAGGAACAGGAATAATGATAAATAAAGAAATGGCTACAACTAATGCGGCCGTAACAGCATAAAATGCGTATTGTTTTTTCATATAAATTTTCTCCCTAACCATATTAAATTAAAAACTTCTATATAAATGAATTTTTTATTAGATAATATGTATGATTTTAATCCAATCTTTATCATATCATTTGGTGAGAAATAAATAAAGATTAATAAAACGTTTACATTTTTATTTACCTACAAAAAAACAATAACCGAATGAAATTGAATCTTTAATGATTGAATATTATTCATAATATATTTAATAACTTAATCATTCTAAGAAGAATGTCATAAAACGTAAAGGGGGATATTAACATAAAAGGTGCAGCTGAAACAATCTTTGAAATACTAAGCAAGTTTGATACTATCTTAAAGATGTTTGTCTATCGTTAACATTTGAAAAACGAAATATGTACTGGTTGTGTGACTTTCTAAACACCGTTAGCATGAGCTTCTACTACTTTTTAATGTATAAAATTACCGATTTTTATTTATAAAAACCTATCTAAATTTGGGAAAGCTAACGTGATATGCTATGGTGGGGCCACTATGTTTGAAAAGGAGTAGAGGCAATGGACGTGCCGATTTTATATGAGGATAATCATTTATTATTGGTTCAAAAACCAGTAAATATACCAGTTCAAGGCGACCAAAGTGGGGATAAAGACTTACTTACCCACCTAAAAGAGGATATCAAATACCGCTATCAAAAACCGGGTAATGTCTATTTAGGATTAGTACATCGACTAGACCGTCCGGTTGGTGGGGCAATGGTATTCGCCAAGACTTCAAAAGCCGCGTCAAGATTATCTGACCAGGTTCGGCGGAATGCGATGGAACGGACCTATCTTGCGGTGGTCAATGGGAAACCGAAACAGGCTAGCAACCGCCTTGTGGATTACCTGTACAAAAACCGACAAAAGAATAAAGTGTCAATTGTTTCAGAGCACCATAAAGAAGGGAAAAAGGCTATCCTAGATTATAGTGTTATCGCATCTAAAGACGGACTCAGTCTAGTTAGTGTGCAATTACAGACCGGTCGCCCCCATCAAATTAGGGTCCAACTGGCGGGACTTGGAACGCCTATTTGGGGGGATCAAAAATATGGTGAACAATATAGTAAAGTGGGTCAACAAATTGCTTTGTGGGCGCATAGTCTGACCTTACACCACCCTGTTCAAAAGACCCCAATCACTGTAGAATCCCCCTTGCCAGAAGCTTATCCTTGGAATATTTGGTAAAAATAACGAAAAAAAGCATTGCCCAAAATTTCAGGCAATGCTTTTTTAATCGGCTTTCAATAGTCAGAATGGAAGTGGTGGGCAATTTTTGTCCCGATCTTTATTTAATCCGATACTTGATTCTATGTGTAATCCTTACGGCCTAATCCACAAATAGGTTTTCTAGATTGTAGCCATCTGGGTATAAGTCGCTGTCTTTTTTATTTAATTGCAATTGCCTCGCCGATTCCTGAAGTCCCACCAAAAATCAAAGCAACACTACCGTCTATTTTCCTCATTAAAATCATCCGTTCTCATTTCAATTATTTGTTACTTTTAGCATAGGGGATTTGGACCAAAGTTGCTAACAATTCAAATGGCAATCATTTGGCCAATCGTTACAGAATAAGCTAAACTAGGACCATAGATGATAAGTGTTAGGACGAGTGAACAATGAAAATTATTTTTGCCCCAGCTAAAGAAATGAGAATAGATAAACTTTCAACAGATAAACCGATATATTCAGCCACTACCCAAGCCATTATCCAAACCCTACAAGCCCAGTCAGATGACCAGTTGAAAAAACTTTACAAAATTTCTGACCAACAAGTGTCACAAGTCAAAGACTATATCCGACACTTAAATACGGGTCCTACCTACCAAGCCCTGGACCTCTATAACGGCCTCGCCTTCCGTCAAATCGATGTAGACCTTGTAGATTCAAAAATCGCAAGCTATTTAGACCAACATTTCCGCATCCTATCCGCCTTATACGGCCCAGTTAAAGCCACCGACCCCATCCGCCCCTACCGACTCGATTTCAACACACCCCTTAAAGTCAACGGCCAAAACTTGCGCCACCTATGGGGAAGTGATTTTAATGACTTTTTTGAAAAGGGGGAAACAGTCTTAAATCTGGCGAGCCAGGAGTTTTCAGTGATGCTGGACCAAGGGCGCTACCATTGGATTGACTTTGAATTCTACGAATACGACCCAAACAAGGCGGATGGATTGAAAAAACATTCAACCATTTCTAAAAAGGGGCGTGGTAAGATGGTTGCCTTTTTAGTGAGCAATCAAATTAAAAATCTTACAGATATTCAAAAATTCGACGCTGACGGTTATCGATTTGACTTAGACCACTCAAATGATAATAAGTTCGTATTTATTAAGCAAAGAAGTTAAATTATGAAGCCGTTTATGATAAGGTGGTTAAAATGGACGAGGGGCGCTTTAAAATTATTTCACTGGCAAAGTTTGGGAGGGTTTAGATGAAAGTAACACGCCATAGATTTGACTGGAAATAAGCACCTGCTTGGACAGTCACTATCGGCTTAATCGGGAAACGGGTATTTTTCTAGTGAACAATGACACCTTATAGAGAGAACGGGGTGTCAATTCAACAGAATTTGTAGATGAAGAAAAAGTATTTTGGGAGGATCTATCTTTGAAAAAGGTATTAAATGCATTTTTAGTTTTTTTAGCACTAGTAGTCGCGGGTGGGATTGTTGCTGTGGTCTACTTTAGTGTAAGTGAATCAGGCGAATCGAGTACCACCGCCGCGTCAAGTTCAGTAGCGTCGTCTACAAGTTCTACAGCTTCAAGTTCAGAATCAAGTGCTTCATCTGAATTAGAAGAGAGCGAATCTGAAGAAGCAGAGGATTCAGAATATGAAGGTTCAGAAATCGAAAAAGCGCTTGCTCAAGAAGCGGAAACCAAGGTATTAATGGGTAGAGAATTATATGGTTCTTGGTTGCATATTGATATTACCCAAGAAAGCCAATTTCTAAATGCCATCCACTATATGACCCATCAAAAAGTTCAAGCCAACTCGAAACAGGGGGCGTTAGAAATCACACCAGAAAGAATCGCTATCATGCTTGAACAAGCTGAAGCATTTAGTGACTCTGAACACTATCCTTTCTACATTGAAGTGTTAACCGCTTGGAACGAAGGGGACTTCTCAAATGCCGTTTACGCCCACAATTACGTGTGGAACAACAAAGATGGGGATATCGGGGAAGCCTATGCCTTGTCAGATGATGATCAAGAAGCTGCCTTTGTGGAAGCTAACTTTAGAAATGTAGATATGTAACAGTTTGTTAGTATAATAAGGTAAAATAGGTTTGAGATCATCATGTCTCAGCCTTTTTTGCCTAATGAAATATATAAAAGGTGACTTTCCTATCCAAGGTGCAAAGTTTTTCTGAACTTAACCATACTGTGGTATCTTTAATAGCGTTATCTTTAATAATGATTCAGTTCAAAAGTCTGAATGGAGGGATACAATGCTTATCGAATTTAATAACAAGGAATTCTATACAACAAAGGATTTGGCGCTATCGATTATCGGTGGTAAATGGAAGATTCCCATCATTTATCATTTATTGCAAAAGGAAGTGCTACGATTAAGCGAGTTTGAGCGCTTGTTGCCAGACATCAATCAACGGATGCTCGTTCGACAACTCAGAGAATTAGAACGCGACCAGGTGATTGAAAGAATAGTCTATCAAGAGTTGCCACCAAAAGTTGAATACAAGCTAACGGATATTGGTAAGAGACTGGATAATGTCGTCTATGCAATTTGTGACTGGGGCGACGAATTTCTAGAAGACTTGTCAAAATGACTTGTGCCAGTCAATCTAAAAAACTAAAACACGCCGCTATACTGAAAGGAGAATCAGTATGACGGCGTGTTTTTTGGAAAGTTTCTTTTAACTGATGAGTAAGCTCATGTATAAAATGGGGGGGTTTCGCATTTGATGACCTGGTTTAGCAACTAGGTTGCCATATACAGAATATTTGTCCATAGCGATTCTCCTTTAAGGATTTAAAGCGACGGTTGTTATCTCTATTTTCATGTGTTCAAATTGCATATACAAAAGATATTCAAAAATTTAGCTTGTTTGAGCCGATTCATTTTACATAGCGAAATAACTCGATATGATTGTTTTATGTTTTTGAAAAAGGGGAGGTGATTATTTGGCGGCGATAGATATTTTTAAAGCTTTAGCAAATGAACACCGCTCAGAGATTATGCACTATTTGAAGAATCCAACGGCTTATTTCTCACATGAAACGGATGCTGATATGACGGAACACGGGGTTTGTGTGGGGGAAATTCAACGGGTGCTAGGGCTTACCCAGTCTACAACTTCTCATTATTTAACCATGATGAGTAAGGCTGGTTTGGTGACCCCAACTCGGCTTGGTAAGTGGACGTACTACCGTCGCAATGAGGCCGCAATTCAAGAATTAAGCAAGTTTATAGATAAGGAAATATAGGAACTAGCTAATCAGCGACCTATATTTTTACCCAAACATATCGAATTTTATCGATATAACAGTCGGAAATAAATGCTGAAGAAAATCTATATAAGGAGCTAGCAGAATGACAAACAAATTAACGGACAAAGTAACCCTACGTCACGGAGCCGTTTTAAATAACCGGGTAGCCATGTCACCCATGCAATCCCAATCTGGTAAACGCAACGGATTTGTGAGCGACGACACCTTGAAATACTACGGTTCCCGGTCACAAGCAGGAGGTTTAATCGTCACTGAATTCCATTATGTCAGTGAAAACGGTGGACCTGCCTACCATCCTGGCTACCCAGAACAATTAGCGGTTTATTCTGATGCCCATTTGGACGGTCTAACAAAATTAGCGACAGCTATGAAGAAAGATGGCAACAAAGCTGTCCTACAAATCCACCACTCAGGTCGAGCAGCAGTAGGTCAAGCAATTTCTGGTCAAGACGTTGTGGCACCATCAGCCATTGACTTCGATTTCTTATCTTATCCAGTGCGTGAATTAACTGGTCAAGAAATTGAAGACATCATCAAAGACTTTGGTCGGGCAACGACTCGTGCGATAAAAGCCGGTTTTGATGGGGTTGAAATCCACGGAGCCAACCACTACCTATTGCAACAATTCTTTTCAGCCTTTTCAAACCAGCGAAACGACCAATGGGGTGGTAGCCTTGAGAAACGCATGGCCTTTCCACTAGCAGTTGTGAAAGAAGTGAAACGCGTAGTCGCTGAACAAGCGCCAAGCAATTTTATTATTGGTTATCGACTTAGCCCTGAAGAAATTCACGGCGATGTGGTTGGTTACGACTACAGAGATGCTACAGCCTTAGTCTCTGAAATTGTGAAAAATGAACTCGACTATATTCACCTATCATTATGGGGAGGCTACAACTCTACACCAAATGGCGTGGATGAATCATATGCTAAATTATTTAAGGCCGTATTAGATGACCAAACTAAATTGTTAGCGGTTGGTGGTGTCTTTGACGAAGAAAGTGCTAAAGATGCAGTAGAAAACTATACAGATATCGTTGTTGTTGGCCGTGGTACGCTAGTAGACCCACAATTTGGCCGTAAGATCCAAGAAGGGCGCGGAAATGAGATCTTCCATGAAATTAGCCCAGAAAACATGGACTATGTCTCATGGACAGAAGGGCTGAAAGAAGCCTACTCTCGTGAAGATTCATTAGGCTTACCTCCACTACCAGGTGGTGAAACCATTCGACACTTACATACAGGTCGTTATGACATGTTAGGGAAATAAATAATAGTATTTTAGGAGAGGCTGGGACAAAAAAGGCTTAGTTAACTAAATAAAGAGAGGAAAAAGATTGGTTCTTTTACAAATAGTGTTGGTAAATAATTTCAAAGCACACGAATACGTTTTTTAGTTTTTAATAATAATTAAGAAATCAATAAAGTTAAATGCCATGCACGCTGTGATGTGTCTGGCTTTTTTCTTCCCTTTAGGCAAGGGAAATGACCAATGAGATAACATTTCTAACAAATGGTGTTTTGTCCTTCAGTGTACGTTCCTTAAAAGCCGTGGCACCAGCGAGAGCCAAGGTCTCTCTGCTTTGAAATCGAGCCTTAGTCTCGATTTCATGCTTGTTCACGGCTAAGGACGTACACTTTCAGTCCTCTTTATTCTCTTTATTCAAAAATATACCACTATCCCTGGGTTAGCTTGCCATCCTCTCAAATGTATAAGGTTTAGGATTGGATGGTTTGTAATTTAATTTGAATTGGACTAAAATTCTTGCACGTAAATGATGGAAGTTCGAATATCCAAAACCTGTTCGTTTAATTAATTTAATTTTATTATTAATACCTTCGGTAGGACCATTTGATACAGTATATTTTAAGGCGTTATGTATATAAGGCAAGAATTTGGCTAATGTTCTGATAGTTCTTCTCGTACGACTTGGCAAATTTTGGTTCTTAGTCCCATGTAGGATTTCATTGAAAATATTGATATCATGAGTTGAAATGGCATATTTTAGTTCATTCATCAGGGTATAAGTAACTAAAAGTTCGTGTGAGATACTCAAAAGATAATCAACAAAACGTTGTTCTGATATTGCTTCACCAAATTGACGAACATAATGTGTATCCGTGAAATTTAAATCTTCAGCGTTCTTTAACAACAATTTCCATTGTTTTTTGAGTTTATTGTAGTCCAATGGACGGGTTGTTTTGATAGCATTCATCACTTTAATACGAATAGAATTGATTGTTTCATTCAACAGCTTTACTATATGGAATCGATCAATGACAATCTTCGCATTAGGGAAACATGTGCGGATGACCTCTAGATAAGGTGTATATAAATCAATCGAAACTGTCTTCACGTTGCTTCGAGCAGTCCGGGTAAAAGAAGAAAAGTAATCGATGAGCGACGCTTGTTTTCTATCAACGACAATATCAATTAGCCTTCTATTATGCGTGTCCACAAGGACAGCACTCATCGCATTGGCTACACGACTAGTCGATTTAAACTCATCTACACCGAGGTGATTCGAGAGATAATTTCCCTTAGGTGATAGTCCCATACTTGCTTTCATTAAAGTTCCGGCCACTGTTGGAGAAGAGACATGATAACGTTTAGCGATTAACCGCATAGATTGGGTTTCAACCAATTCGGAGCTAATTTGACTTTTAATGGTTTTAGAAATATAGCAAAATTTTTCAACTAATGGTGTTTCAGCGATAAAAGTTTGTGCACAATGTTTACAATAAAAGCGTTGCTTCTGTAATTTAAGTAAAATAGGATTAGTAGCTGTGTTCGGTAATCGAATGATAGCTGGTTTAAAGCCATGTTTGATGATATCTTGATTACCAGTATTCTTTACACCACAGTGCATATAAGCCTTAGGCTTGTACGTAAGAACCCCATGTAAAACGAAATGATTTATTTCATGATACTTTTCAAGTGGCAACAGATGCATAGATTTTGGTATTGTAATATCAATATTATTGTCGTAAATACCGCAAAGTTGTTTTATAATAAATGTATGGGACATGATTTTTCCTTCTTTCTGTATTCGTAGTGGTTTACATGGATTAAGGATATCATGTCCTTTTTGCGTACACAAAAATAGTGTCAATGAGATTCAATATGAATTCTCACCAACACTATTTATTATAGAACCATTTTTCAAAGGGTAAATGACGCCTATTCAGAAGCTAATAGGACGTTTGAATGCTTCACAATCTGTTCATAGCGGTGGTCTTCATCATTATTAATGACTACGGCAGTCACGTCGTTTAAAGAATAGTAAGTGAAGAAGTCCTCTTTACCAACTTTAGAGGCGTCTAGCAGTAGGTACTTCTCAGTTGAATTATTCAGAGCCAGTTCCTGCGTCTTTCCTTCTTCAAGGGTGGCAGTCATAATGCTGTTACTGGTGACCCCATTGGCAGAAAAGAAGGCCTTGTGGAATTTTAGGTTTTCCAGTACAGCGAGGGTGATATAGCCATTAAAAGCTTGGGTATTCTTCTTAATTTTACCCCCAAGTAGGTAGACATTGATGTCTTTATCAGCCAGGGTATTGAAGACGGGTAAGCAGTTGGTGTATACCTCGTAATCTTGCCGTTCCATCTTTTGAGCCATAATTTCCATGGTGGTACCAGGGCCCATGTAGATGATGTCACCGTCATTAATTAGCTCAATCGCTTTTTCAGCGATACGGTTTTTCTCGCTGATATTAATGACCTTCTTAGCGTCATGAGATAGTTCTTCTTTTGGATATTCACCTAGTGAAATGGCTCCCCCATGAACCCGTCTTAATGAACCACTTTCTTCTAGTTCTGTTAAGTCTCGTCGCACAGTCATATCTGATACATTTAACTTGTCGACGATATCAGTTACGGATACGGTGCCGTTACGTTTTAATAAATCTAAGATAAGTTCATGTCTCTTCTTTTTTAACATTGTTGAGTTCACCTCATTTCCGGTAATGTGTAATAGGTATTTTTCAATTATTATTAGCAAGTGCTTCAATAGCATCGTCATAGAAAATAGGTCGTATATATATCATATAACGAAATAATGCTCTTCTCAAATACATAGTATACTTGAAAAGAGCACAAAATGAATTAATATTCGATTATAGTCACGCGATCAAATAAATCATCAAAATGATTGATATCGATATGGCCCGTGATACGCTCCATAGTATTTAGCATACCAGTTGTCATGGCTTGTTTAAGTAGGTGAATATCATCTAAATTATCCTCTAAGGCCACGGCAATCCCTGCAACTGTTGCATCACCAGAACCAACAGGATTTACAACAGGAATGGTTGGTATATTTACCTTATAAAAGCGGTTGTTATGTTTAGCAAAAGCCCCGTCGCCTCCTAAAGACACGACAATCCACTCAATCCCCGAAAATAATTCATCAGCTAAGACAGCTTTTAAATCGGCTGGATCTGCACTCACTTTTTGACCTAATAAATCGGACAATTCCTCGATATTGGGTTTGATTACAGTAGGTTTAAATGGACTTTCTAGTACACTTGAAAGATTAGATTTGGACGTATCGAGCACGGTTTTCTTGTCTAAATCATTGGTAATTTGAATCAGTTTTACATAGTAATCTTCTTCTAAACCCTTGGGTAAAGACCCAGAAATGGTAATGACATCAGCATAGTCAACAGCTTGTTTGAAGTGAGTTAAGAAGGCCGCATTTTCATTATCGGTGATGGTAGGGCCTGATTCTAAGACTTCGGTTTGATGGCCATCATGTAAGATGGCAATACAATTTCTGGTGTCACCTTCGATAGATAAGAAATCTGTTTTGATACCGTTTTTATTTAATTCCGAGACAATGCCTTCACCTAAATGTCCACCGATAAAACCAGTGGCGGTGACGGCTTTATTTAAATCATGAATGACCCTAGTCACGTTAATCCCTTTGCCACCAGCTGTCTTACCCACTTGGTCAGTTCTATTTGTTGTATCTAATCGTAGGTCGGGGATGGTGTATGAGATATCAACGGAAGGGTTTAAGGTTACAGTCAAAATCATATAATCACCGCTTAATCGTGGTATTCGCCACGGTCCCATTTTTCAAGGTATTCAGTGAATAAGTCAGGGTTGTCTGAATGATTGCTTGATTCAAGGTGGGTAATTTTGTTGATTAGGGTTTTATTTTCCTCAGAAGGTTGATATTCCTCTTGGATAAAGGCAGAAATGATATCTTCCATTAATAATTCACCAGTAATCATCCCACCGAAGGCGATAACGTTGGCGTTTAATTCTCGCTTAGAGTATTGAGCAGTTGTCATATCTCTTACCAAAGCTGCACGAACGCCTGGCACTTTGTTGACGGCGTTTGAAATCCCAACACCAGTACCACAAATGACGACACCAAGATCAGCTTCACCATTTGTTACTGCCTCACCAACTTTACGCCCAAAGATAGGGTAGTGGGTTCTCACGTGATTATAGGTACCTACATCAACCACCTCATAACCTTGTTCTACTAAGTAATCTGATACGCGAATTTTAATATCTGTCACGATATGGTCACAACCAATTGCAATTTTCATAATTTTACCTCCGATTCTATTCTCTTAGCACATAGCGTTTAACATATCTACACGGATTTGGTGACGACCACCGTCATAATCGGCAGATAGAAATGCGTCCACAATGTTCTCTGCTAGTTCGTGCCCCACAATTTGTTCACCTAATGTAATGATTTTTGAATTATTGTGTTCTCTTGTCATATAAGCAGACCGTTCATCAGAAACTTCAGCGGCAATAATCCCTTTGATTTTTGTGGCTGAAATGTATGAACCAGCACCATATCGATCAAATAAAATACCGCGGGCATTATCATCCGCTAGAATTTGTTGAGCTACCTTAGTAGTAGATTCTACAAAATCGATGCTAGGTGTTTCTGATAGATCTTCAAAATCAATCTTGTTTGTTTGTAAGTATTGTTTAATGACTTCTTTTAATTGCATTCCGTCTTTGTCAGCACCAAGATACACTTTCATAATATAACCTCCAAAATTTAATTTATTTATTTACAAACACATTGTAGAACAAAAATAAACAAATATCAACAATAACAATCATAATAAATAAAAAAATAGAATAATAAATATTCTAAAAAGGCTTGACTATAATGTGAAAGCGTTATAATATCTAATTAAACAAATAAAAACATAAAACAACATTAATTAACAATCAGTTACAAGGAGGATATTATGAAATTCGTATCAGAAGGTAAACTAAATAAATTAAAACAATTATCTACTAAAGAAGGATTTATTTCCGCACTAGCTATTGATCAACGGGGGTCATTGAAGAAAATGATCGCTCAAGCAGGGGAAACAGAGGATATTCAAAAGGCGGTTGAAACATTCAAAGAAGCTATTTCTGAAGAGTTGACACCATACGCTTCATCTATCTTATTAGACCCTGAATATGGTTTACCAGCGGCAAAAGTGAAAGCACCTTCTGCAGGTTTGTTACTAGCTTATGAAGAAACAGGTTATGACGCTTCAGAACCAGGTCGCTTACCAGACTTATTACCAATCTGGTCTGCTAGACGAATTAAAGATGAAGGGGCAGATGCTGTTAAATTCCTTCTATATTATGATGCAGATGAAGATGATGAGATTAATGAACAAAAAAAAGCCTTTGTAGAACGTATTGGTTCTGAATGTAAGGCAGAAGAAATTCCTTACTTCTTAGAGATCTTAACTTATGACAAAGATATTGAAGATGCTAAATCGAAAGAATATGCAGAAGTGAAACCAAGAAAAGTTTTAGAAGCTATGAAAGAATTCTCTAAGGATAGATATGATGTAGATGTCTTAAAAGTGGAAGTACCTGTAAATATGAACTTTGTTGAAGGCTTTACTGATGATGAGCCAGTATACACTGCTGAAGAAGCAAAAGGTTACTTTAAAGCGCAAGACGAAGCGACAGAATTGCCATATATCTACTTAAGTGCAGGAGTAAGTTCACAGTTATTTAGAGATACCTTGGTATTCGCCAAAGAAGCTGGCGCAGACTTTAATGGGGTTTTATGTGGCCGGGCTACTTGGAAAGAGTCAGTTGCCGTTTTTGCTAATGAAGGAGAAGCTGCAGCCCGCGAATGGTTGAGCACACAAGGTGTGGCCAATATTGAAGAATTAAATCAGACATTAAACGAGACAGCAGTATCTTGGGAAAGTAAAATTTCCAGTAATTTAGCCACAAGTAAATAAGATCAATTAACGGAGGTAGCAGTGATGAATAAAGAAGAAGCAACTATGATAGGTTTTGAAATTGTCGCATATGCTGGTGAGGCACGGTCAATTTTGGTGGAAGCTTTATCCAAAGCGCGAAACGGCGAATTTGACGAAGCTGAACGATTGGTTGGTGAAGCCAACGAAAGTTTAGTGGATGCCCATAATGCCCAAACAAATATGCTAGCTAAAGAAGCGAGTGGTGAGAATATTGAGTTAGGTTTCATTATGGTCCACGGACAAGACCACTTAATGACGACCTTGTTGTTAAAAGAGATTATAACTGATTTTATCGAACTTTACCGTAGAGTAGGTGACTAAAATGATGGACAAATTGATTTCTCAGATTGAGAAGATGAAGCCATTCTTCGAGAAACTATCTAGAAATATTTACTTAAGGGCGATTAAAGATGGGTTTATATCAGCCATGCCTGTCGTCTTATTCTCAAGTATCTTTATGCTGATTGCTTATGTGCCTAATGTGTGGGGATTCTACTGGAGTGATGAAGTTGTTGCCTTCATTGTAAAACCATATACCTTCTCAATGGGGATTTTAGGGCTACTCGTTTCAGCAACAACAGCAAGGGCGCTAACAGATTCCTATAATAGACGCTTGCCGGCAACCAAGCAGTTAAATCGGGTTTCCACCATGATTGCAGCGATTGTTGTCTTCCTATTCCTTTCATCAACTGAAATTGCACAGGGTGAAGGGGATGCAGTTGTTGCGGGATTCTCATCTGGTTATCTCGGCACAACAGGCCTATTAGCAGCCTTTGTAGCAGCCTTTATTACCGTGATTGTCTATAATTTCTGTATGAAAAATGACATTGCCATTCGAATGCCAGAGGAAGTACCACCAAATATCTCACAAGCATTTACGGACGTTATCCCATTTGCTATTGCAGTGGTCATCGCGTATGGTATTGACATTGCGATTCGTGCTTTTACAGGCGTAAGTTTTGCACAAGCCATAATTCAAATGTTTCAACCCTTGTTTACTGCAGCCGATGGTTATGTGGGGATCGCCATTATTTACGGTGCTATAGGATTCTTCTGGTTTATTGGTATTCATGGACCATCAATTGTAGAACCAGCCATTACTGCAATTGCCTTCTTGAATATGGATGCAAACCTAGCATTAATCCAAGGTGGCGAGCATGCTGCTAACATTATTACACCGGGCTTACAGTACTTTGTTGCAACATTAGGGGGTACAGGTGCAACGTTTGTCGTGCCTTACTTATTTATGTGGTTTGGTAAATCAAAACAAAATAAAGCAGTGGGGAAAGCGTCATTTATCCCAACCTCTTTTGGTGTGAATGAGCCAATCCTATTTGGTGGACCATTGGTACTGAATCCAGTATTCTTTGTACCTTTTGTTTTAGCACCTATTTTAAATGTCTGGATTTTTAAATTCTTTGTAGAAGTTTTTGGAATGAATGGATTCTCTTATTTCCTACCTTGGCCAACACCAGGACCTATAGGTATCGTATTAGGGACAGGAATTGCACCTTTATCATTTGTTGTAGTGGCTCTACTGATTGCAGTAGATGCGATTATTTACTACCCATTCTTTAAAGTTTATGACAAACAAATTTTAGAAAAAGAATTAAGTAACGAAGATGAAATTATTGAAGAACAAGCAGAAACTAAAGCTGATGCAACTGAAGTCGGAGAAAATGACGGTCAAGTTTCAACTGGTAGTCATATCAAAGAGGAAGTATCTGTCTTGGTCTTATGTGCCGGTGCAGGAACCAGTGGGCTATTAGCCAACGCCCTAAACAAGGGGGCTAAGGAATATGATGTTCCAGTAGTAGCAGGTGCAGGGGCTTATGGTGCTCACCAAGAGATTATGGGGAACTATGATTTAATCATATTGGCACCTCAAGTCGTTTCTAACTATGATGATATTAAAGAAGATGCTGATAGATTAAATGTGAAGTTAGTCAAAACAAGAGGGAAAGAATACATCTCATTAACACGGGATCCAAAAGCCGCATTAGAATTTGTTGATTCCGTATTAAAAGAAGCATAATAGTTAAAGTTAAGCAAAGGAGTTTATGATGAATTTACCTAAAGAATTTTTATTGGGTGGCGCAACAGCTGCTTATCAAGCAGAAGGTGCAACGTCAGTGGACGGGAAAGGTAAGGTGGCCTGGGATGATTATTTGGAAAAACAAGGCCGATTTAAAGCCGAACCTGCGAGTGATTTTTATAACAAATATCCGATAGATTTAAAATTGTCACACGAATTTGGTGTTGATGCTATTCGTATATCTATCGCATGGTCGCGTATCTTCCCTAATGGAGACGATGCGGAAGCTAATCCAGCTGGTGTACAATTTTACCATGATTTGTTTAAAGAAGCTCGTGCTCAAGGTGTTGAGCCTTATGTTACACTACATCATTTCGATACACCGGATGCCTTACATAGTCAAGGAGATTTCTTAAATCCGCACACAATTGAAAGTTTTGTCAGATATGCAGAATTTTGCTTTAACGAATATCAAGAGGAAGTAAAATATTGGATTACCTTTAATGAGATTTGGCCTGTGACTAGTGGGCAATATTTAGTAGGAAAATTCCCACCAGCAATTACTTATGATTTCTCAAAAACTTTGCAAGGACAACATAATATGATGGTTGCCCATGCAAAAGCCATTAAATTATTTAAGGACAACCAGTATGATGGTGAGATTGGAATTATTCATTCATTAGAAACGAAGTATCCTTATGAAGGTAAAAAAGAAAATGAGCATGCAGCATTCTTGTATGATGTACTTGCGAATAAGTTTTTACTAGATGCTACCTATAAAGGTTACTATACCGAAGAAGTGATGGATGCTGTAAATGAAATACTACTAGCAAATAATGGTGAAATTCATATTACAGAAGAAGACTTAGCGCATCTTGATGCAGCGAAAGATTTAAATGACTTCCTAGGTATTAATTACTATCAAAGTAATTTTGTGAGAGCTTATGATGGTGATAATGATATCCACCATAATGGTACTGGGGAGAAAGGCACGTCAGTTTTCGCGTTACATGGAGTAGGCGAGCAAATGTTTGATATGGACATCCCAAGAAATGATTGGGATTGGCTAATTTATCCAGATGGCCTAAGAGACCAAATGATTCGCGTAGCTAAAGAGTATCCAAACTATAAGAAGATTTATGTAACTGAAAATGGGATGGGGTATAAGGACGACTTCAATACAGAGTTAATCGATGATACGCCTCGAATTGATTACATCAGAAAGCATTTAATAGCTTGTACAGAGGCAATTGATGCTGGTGTCAATGTAGCCGGTTACTTTGTTTGGTCATTAATGGATGTATTCTCGTGGTCAAACGGCTATAATAAGCGATACGGCCTATTTTATGTAGATTTTGATACGCAAGAAAGATATCCGAAGAAGAGTGCCTACTGGTGGAAACAATTGAATGAGAATAGAGATTTAAGCTCAAATGATATAGAACAGTAGTAGCTAGTTAACCATCTAGGGTGATACACTTTAGATGGTTAACTTTTTACTTTACCTTGATTTACAATTATTACTAGTATTCTTACATCGATAATTGTAAATAAACTTCATCATAAAAAGAACTAAATTAGCATGAAAGGTCGGGAATTACCCCGGCCTTTTTAATATGAGACTTGGAACTTAAATTTTTTAACGAGACTAGTATATTAAGCGTTTTATTCAATCTAGATAAATTTGTAAATGATTAAGATAGTTATTTCTGGTTATAAATAGATTTTGTTATACTAAGCATTAAGAAATAGGTTAATGATATAAGGAGTTTCTTTCATGACAAGTGAAAAAGATAAGATGTTAGCTGGTAAAATTTATGATGCTAACTATGACCAGGAGTTAGTCGCTGCAAGAGTATACGCTAAGGAATTGTGTTATGACTTTAATCATGCGCGGCCTAGTGAAGAAGCAAAGCGACAAGGTATTATTCGGCAATTGTTAGGTAAGACAGGTAACCAATTTGAAATTACAGGGCCATTTTATTGTGATTATGGGTTTAACATTGAAATCGGGGAAAACTTTTATGCCAACCATAATTTAGTTATTCTAGACGGGGCTAAAGTCACTTTCGGAGATAACGTATTTGTTGCACCAGACTGTGGCTTTTATACAGCCGGCCACCCGCTAGATGCAGACCGCCGCAACAAGGGATTAGAATACGCCAAACCCATTACAGTCGGCAATAATGTCTGGTTTGGTGGTGGCGTGAAAGTCATGCCAGGTGTAACGATAGGCGACGGGGCTGTCATTGGTGGCGGTTCAGTAGTCACAAAAGATATCCCAACCAACATGATTGCAGTCGGTAACCCTTGTAAGCCAATCCGCGAAATTACTGAAGCAGATGCCCGTTGTGACGGTTAATCTGCTATAATAACTATTGAGAGAGGTTGAGATAAAATGAATAATAATGACCGACTAACGCGCTTGCGATATGCTTTAGATATCAAAGACGAAGATGTTGTAAAAATTTTCGACATGGGTGGGGCAAGTGTCACAGCTGATCAAGTGCGTGCCTTCACTACTTCAACGCCTACTAGTGAAGATGGGTATGAGCGTGAGTATGAAGAAGTCTTAGACAATGAACACTTTGAACGCTTTTTAAATGGGATTATCACTTCCCAACGTGGCGTCCGTGAAGGGGCACCGGAACCAAAACTTGAGTTAACTGACGACAATGCCAACAATCTATTATTGAAGAAAATGAAGATTGCCTTGTCATTAACCACAGAAGATTTGCATGAAATCATGGAAGATGCTGGTGGCCGTTTAACCAAAAGTGAATTAGGCGCCGTCTTACGTAAAGAAGGACACCGCAACTACAAACCATGTGGCGACCGGTACGCACGTAACTTCCTAAATGGGTTGAAAATGCGCTACCGCGGGGAATAAATTACCGTCACATATATAGTAGTTAATAGTAGAAATCAGACTGGGGAAACCTAGTCTTTTTTCGCATAAACTGTTATAATTTCTTGACAATTGCCAGAAGAGGTGTGAAAAAGTGAAGAAAGATCTATATCCAACAGAAGTTCTTGAAGTGACAGTTGAGAAACTGGACCATACAGGCGTGGGGTTTGTGCGCTATATCCATCCGCCAGAAAAAGGCCCCCACGGAAAACATTTACTACTATTTATCGATAATGTCGTCCCAGGCGACAAAGTCCGCGTGACTGTGCCCAATGCCAAAGGACGTCATAAAGCCAGTCTATCATTTGACGAATTGCTGGAACCTAGTCCCATGCGGAATTTGGATATGCCAGTAGACCGAGAAATGGCTGCCGGCGCGCCCCTACAATTTATGAAATACGAAGACCAGCTAACCCACAAAGAAAATCTGATTAAGGGTTATTTAGCAGAAGCTGGCTTTGATACCAACCTAGTCAAACCCATCATCGGCATGGACAATCCTTACCGATACCGCAACAAGATGGAATTAACTTTTGGTGTGGATGGGTCTTTAGGCATGCACCAACAAGGAAATTACCGCAAAGTTATCGACTTAGAAGACTCCATCCTAGCCCCAGAAGAGATGATTGCCATAAAAAAAGTTGTCTCCAAATGGCAAAAAGACTACCAATTCCCAGGCTTGGATAAAGATACCAAAGAAGGTTTGCTATGCAACCTATTGATGCGTCAATCATTTGCAACAGGGGAAATTATGGTCGCCATTTACGCTTTAGAAGCACCGGATGCTTATACTGAAGCCATTGAAGACCTTACCCAACGCCTTCTGAACGCGCAACCACGGATTGTTTCATTCCAATGGTTGAAGAAAAATGGGGGTACCGAACGGTCGTATGACAATGATGTCTATCTCATTCACGGTCGTGACTATATCAACGACGAACTACAAGGTTTTAAATTCCGTATTTGGCCAGATACTTTCTTCCAAGTAAATCCTGTCCAAGCCAATAAGATGGTTGAAACAGCGATTGGCATGGCTCAGGTCAAAGAGGATATGAAAGTATTAGACCTATTCTGTGGTATCGGGACTTTTTCACTACCATTAGCAGCCGCTTCAAAATCACTGGCAGGGATTGAAATCGTAGAAAACTCAATCAACTCAGCCAAACGAAATGCCGCGGATAATAACCTAGATAATACCTTCTTTATGACCTCAGATGCCAGAGCAGGATTGCGGGTTTTACCAGATGTTTGGGGACAACCAGACTTATTATTATTAGACCCACCACGTAACGGGGCGGGCGGTAAAGTCATGCGTGCCATCGGTCGATTCGGCACCGACCGCATTGTCTACGTGTCATGCGGACCGAAAAGTTTAGCAGCCGACCTAGTTTGGTTACTCGACTTTGGCTACGAAGTCGTAGAAGTGCAACCAATCGACCAATTCCCTCATACCGCACATTTAGAAAATATCGTGTTATTAAAGAAAAAAGAAATAAAAGATTAATTAAAACATGAAGCCTGTGGCTTTAAGGTAATCCACGAATACATTCAATAGTTACAGAATATAAATATATGCTAATTATGATGAGTAATTTCTCAATGTAGTCAAATTAATAGCCAATATAAAAAGATAGTGAATGTTAACTTAAACAGACACTATCTTTTTGCGTGTATAAATATTTTTTAAAAATCAAGTGGTTAGATTATAAGTCAGCCATTTCGTCTCGTGTAGCGATGTCACGGGCGTCAACAAATTCATATCCTTTGGCTTGGATACCGTCTAGTATGGCCGGCATAGCTTCGTTAGTCCAAGTTAAGTCGTGCATTAATAAATTAGCGCCTGGGGATAAGAATTCAGTGTTCACCATGACATCTGCTAGTGTTGCTGGGTCTGAATAGTTTTCGTCCCAATCAAAACCATACGACCAGTTCATCGACACCATATTTTCTTCTTCTAAAATCCCTTCTAATCCTGGGGCTTCAATACCGTGTGGTGGACGGAAGAATTGTGGGCGATAACCAATAACTTCTTCAATAATATCTTGGTTACCAATAATTTCGTGACGCAAGGTTTCTTCGTCAGGTACTTGGTCAAGACTATAATGAGTAAGCGTGTGGTTACCAATCACATGACCCATGTCGGCAATCTCTTTTAATGCTTGCCTGCCTTCTTCGCCATCTTCACCTTGTAAGTACATACCGTTGACGAAGAAAATCCCGTAAATACCGCGATCGGCCATAGCTTGTGCTTCCTCTACTGACGACGTTGGTGTTTCGGGTAACTTCCTTGGTACATCATCGACAGTGGCGAGCACAACATTAGGGTTCGCATCCTCATTAGCCGGCAATACACTTGAAATCTCAGGGTCGATATAGTAGTTAGCTACTTGATTATCTGTTTCTTCATTAGTATCCTCATCGTGACCAATGCTTTCCGCATCTTCACCATCATTAGTATTGTTAGCCTCTAAAGATTCACTAGAAGTAGCTTGTTCTTGGGACCCATCGTCTTTCTCTTGTTCATTTCCAGCACAACCAGCTAAAAGCAAACCTGTTAATAATAGAATGGGTAATTTTTTCAACATGTTCTATTCCTCCCTATAACATATAATATATGTCCATTATACACTAATGGATAAAAAATACGGAAAAAACCCAATCAAATTCCAGGAAAACAATCACGCAAATGAAAAAGATAGTGACCGCTGACTTGGCAATCACTATCTTTTTAGCAATATTAGTGGAAATTCTCCTCAGTAAAGCAACATAGCAAATTAAAATAAAATACAGCTAAAACAATTATTCCCCTTGTGCTTGAATGACTGCTTTGATGCCGCCTTCGATGACATGCGTTTTGTTGTAGCCATGTGCTGTTAAGTAGGCGTCGCCTGCTGTGGCGCGGCCGCCTGATCCACAGAGTAGGTAAATATCTTTGTCGCTATCAATTTTTTCTAAGTTATCCGCTAGCTTTTCTAGTGGGATATTGACCAAGTTTTTCTCTGGTGCTGGGCGGGTAATTTCATCTGGGTGACGTAAGTCTAATAATACATAATCCTGGTCATCAGGCAATTGTAAGAAATCTGCTGCAGTGATTTCTGCACTGGTAACCAATACTTCTTGCGGGATATCTTCAAAAAGAAGATAAGCGTTTGGATCTAAGTCTTCAAAGTCAACAAGCGATTCTTCCTTATCTGTAAGGATGACGAGGTTTTCTTTGTTTTTGACCAAGCCATCCCAGTATTTGTCTTTTTGTTTGGCTGTGACGTTCAAGCTATTCGGCAAGTGACCTTGGCGGAAGGTTGTATTTTCACGGATATCCACCACTACTTGGTCTTGTAAGTTTTCATATGCGATTTTATTTAATGTTGTTGTCATATAACCACCTCTTCTACTTGTATTATGACAGGATACGTGGGGTGGGTCAATGCGGATGCTTGATAAAGAATACCAGCAGGATGCGTTTCGCCATTTTCTAGGGAGGTACTTGTCAGATGCTGATGGTTTGCCTAAAATATTGGGAAAGAAGGGGTGTTATGTATGGAACTTAAAAGTGTTGCGGTATATTTGGGATCGGCTGTTGGGGATGATCCGATGTATGAAGAAACGGCGACAAGGGTCGGCGAAGTGATTGCTAAATCAGGGCGGACTTTGGTTTATGGCGGGTCAAATGTGGGTTGTATGGCTGCTGTAGCGAACGGGGCTTTGGCATTTGGCGGCGATGTGATGGGGGTTGTGCCACAGAAGTTGGCGGACAATAATATTCAACATCCTGACCTGACTAAACTGTTTGTTGTCCAAGGGATGCACGAACGAAAGGCGCAGATGATTGATTTGTCTGACGGGTTTATTGCCTTGCCGGGTGGTCCAGGGACCATGGAAGAGTTGTTTGAGGTGATTTCCTGGAAGCAAGTTGGTTACCACGATAAACCAATCGGGATTTTGAATGTGAATAACTACTATGATGGCTTGTTGGACTTTTTAGATTTCCAAGTCGATCATGGGTTTATGCATCAACAATACCGGGATATGTTGTTGGTTGAAACTGATCCGGAAGTCTTGTTAGAGAAAATGGCTGCTTATGAACCAACAGCAGAAGCGAAGTGGAAATAAATATATATGGAAAAAGGCTGAGAATGGGATGTTCTCAGCCTTTGTTATTGAAGAAACTTTTTACCACAAGTCTTCTGCTTGGTCGTAATATGTCTGGTATTTTTTGATGATGTCGTCTTTTTGTTTCAAGATGTTGGCTAGTCCTTTGACCAATTCGCTAGACGTTTCTACCATCGACATGTCCTCTTTTTGGCTTAGAATTGCGTCTGAAACTCCGTCGTAGGGTACTGCTTCGTAGATTTCATCTAGGACTTTAGTGATTTGGTATGCTAACCGTTCTTTTCGCTGGTCTTCGTAGGCCTTAATTTGCGGTAGAGCACTGATCATATAGCGAAAATCAAGGTGGCGGGTCATTTGCCCATTTTGCACAAGGACATATTCCTTCTCAAAGGGTGAAATGCCAGGAAATTGGCCGTGAATTTGGTACCAACCATCATAAATTTCCCAAACGCCGGGCCGAATCTCAGGTTGAAAATCCCGCTTCAAGACGAAAGTCTCATCATCACCAGTAATTTCCGCCATCCACCGCTTCTCATCCTCGCCAATCGGCATCAAAGGTAACTCGTGCGAAATCATCCAACCACTCCTCTCAAATTTTTTGTCTCGTAAGTACTAGTAAGTATAGGAAAAAGGGTCAACAATTTCAAGCTAGCACCCCCGCAGCAACTTGCGAGACGAGGGTAAAAAAGGTAGTATGGACATGACAAGAAGTACCATCATTTAAATAAAATGAACTGTGCACAGAAAGCGATACGGGGAGACAGATATGACGAAACTATTTCAACATCAAACATTGGGCGACTTGATGGCGGGCTTTTTCGATGGGTCGATGACTATAGAAGCCTTATTAAAAGAGGGCAACTATGGGATTGGCACCATGGACCATTTAGATGGGGAATTGATCGTGATTGACGGTAAGGCATACCAAGCCAAGGAAAACGGCGAATTAGTTGTTTTAAAAGGGGACGAAACCGTGCCGTATGCCGCCGTGACTGACTTTATGCCTGACCAAACCTTCACCATAAACGAATTATTTACCCTAGACGAATGGCATCAGTTCTTAAAAGGGAAATTGAAATCCTTATCGACATTTTCAGTCATCCGCATCGAAGGGTCTTTTGATTTCATGCATACCCGGGTTATCCCGCGCGTTGAAGAACCTTTCCCGCGCTTTATCGAAGCCAGTCGTAAGCAACCCGAATTCAAGCAAGAAAACGTCAAGGGCACTTGCATCGGGATTTACGGTCCTTACCTATTTGAAGGTGTAGTTAAACAAGGTTTTCATTGCCATTTTATCAGCGAAGACAAGAACTTTGGTGGCCACATCATTGATTATAGGATTAATCATGCAGATGTATCCGTCCAAACCGTCACCGACTTCCACCAGCATTTCGCAACTGATAATACAGCTTTCATGAATGCTACAGTCAATTACGATAACCTCATTACAGAAATTAACGAGAGTGAATAAGGGCAGTCAGTTTGCCAAAACAATCACGCAAGGAGGTGCCAGTTATTAAACTTGATATGACCATTGCGGGCTATCCCATTCAGGTAACCAAGCAGGCCAACTATAAAAACTTGACCTTAAAAGCCGTCCCGCCTCATGGAGACCTGCGCATTTCAGCACCCAAATACGAAAGTAAAGCCGCTATTGTCGCTTTTGTGGAAAACAACGTAGCCCAAATTGAGCGGATGCAAGCAGATATCAAAAACCGTTACCAAGACCAAGTCAAACGCTATGAAACCGGCGAAAGCCATTATTTATGGGGCCAAGCCTATCCTTTACTAGTCATTGAACAAGTGGGGCCGACGTCTTGCCGATTAATGGATAACCAGCTAGTTTTAACTGTCAAACCAGGTATGGACCAGGCTGAGCGGGCACAAGTCATGACGACCTATTACAGACAAGCGTTGAAAGACCAATTGGCCATTACCGGCCCTAAAATGATGACGCATATGGACGTATGGGCCAATGAATTTCGGATCAAGCAAATGAAAACCAGGTGGGGCACCTGTAATATCCAGAAAAAACGCATCTGGATTAATCTGAACTTGGTCACTGCACCATTAATTTGCCTGGAATCAGTCGTCGTTCATGAATTGGTACATTTACTAGAAACCAACCATACCAAGCGTTTCTACCAGCTAATGGACCAATATTTTCCGAAATGGCAAGAAGCGAATGCAATTTTGTCGAAATTACCTAGTTTATTTCATTAAAAATCTGTTAAAATAGAAGCAGTAAACGCATAAAAATAAGTTAAGCCCCAAGTTGATTTGGGACTTTTTTCTTTTTGAGAAAGAAATGATTTAGAGGAGTTGTTCATATGGTAAAGAAGGGGTTTAAAATACCGCTAGCCTTGAAATTAGTAATTGCAATTATATTAGGGATTATTGTCGGCCAATTTGGTTTTCTACCAGAAATTTTCTTTCAAGTATTAAAAACATTATCCGGATTATTCTCCGAGTTCCTGGCCTTCATCATTCCATTGATGATTGTCGGCCTGATTATTCCAGGTATCGCTGAACTAGCAGAAGGTGCGGGTAAACTTTTAGGAATTACCGTAGCCATTTCCTACGGGTCAACAATCGTTGCCGGTATCCTTGCCTATACTGTAGCCAGCAATTTATTCCCAATGTTTATCACCTCTGACTTGGCAAATACCATCCAAGAATCAGGTGAAGGGGCAACCGCCTTATTCTCAATTGGTCTAGAACCCATGTTTTCAGTTACCACAGCCATTATCTTCGCCTTTATGTTAGGCTTAGGGATTTCTTGGCTACGAGCAAGAGGACGCGGAGAATCTTTAATGACAGTATTTACCGACTTTGGTAAGGTTATCGATTTAACCTTACAAACAGTCGTGATTCCATTCCTGCCATTCTATATCTTCTTCAACTTTGCAGATATGTCATATTCAGGTTCAGTATTTGCCGTTATGTCAGTCTTTTGGCGGGTATTAGTCACTGCCATCTTCTTACATTTACTATACCTAACCTTCATGTTTGCCGTGGTTGGTGCTTACGCCGGTAAGAACCCAATTCAAATGATGAAGAATCAAATTCCAGGTTGGTTAACAGCCGCAGGTACCCAATCATCTGCCGCAACCATTCCAACAAACGTTGAAATTGCCCGGAAAAATGGCGTTTCTGAGCAAATCGCTAACTTCGTTGTGCCACTATGCGCCACTATCCATCTAGCTGGTTCAATGATTACCATCATATCTTGTGTGACAGCCATCTTAATGATGTACTCAATGCCAATCTCAATTGGTACAATGGCTGGCTTCATCATGGTATTAGGAATCGCTATGGTCGCTGCACCAGGTGCACCAGGCGGGGCCATCATGTCAGCTTTACCTTTCTTACCAATGGTTGGTCTAACAGAAGCCTTCAACCAATTAGCCATTTCTTTATACATCACCCAAGACTCATTTGGTACCGCAACAAATGTATCAGGTGACAACGCCATCGCCGTCATCGTCGATGCTGTCTACAAAAAAGATAAAAAAGCAGAACAAGCTAAGTAGATTTACTCTAAAGGATTCAGTGTAAAGGCTGTATCTTTTTTTATCTAGTGATTAAAATCCTTCGGCTTTCACTATACCTATCATTACCTTAGATTCGGTGGGGCCTCCAACTGCCAAGGTCTAATGGTTTGGCTGACTATACATTCTGTAAGGGATAAACGCCTAACAAACTGACATGCGCCAGGCCACCCTGAGTTCACCGCGAAGGCATGCTAGGTATGTTCCAGCCTTTGCTTAGTAAGTCCACAACCGAGTAATAACTTCAATGAAAAGTAAAATGTGGATTAAGTAAAGTATTTTTGGATAAATGGTATACTACTTTTTTAATCGAGGAAAGAAAGGCATAAGGCTGACGGCAACATTATTTGTTCTATTGATGATACGGTTGCTGTTGAAGCTAATGTGAATGATCATGGTGGAATCATCGATGTAGTTAAAGCGTACCTGTAGTCATCGACAAGGGTTATTGGTGGTAGGTCGATGATGGTGTAGGTCGTTTTTCAGTGGGGGATAGGCCTAATTGGGATAGACCGTTCGAATTTTCAATTTCTTGTGGTAAACTATATAGGTATTAGTGACGTATGACTAACCAGCACCCAATGAGGAGGAGCTATCGTGAAGTGGATTGCCCCTGTTTATGGTTTAGTGACGGCGATTGTGATAGGCGGTTCGCTTCTATGTAGATTTGATTCCGAATTCAGAAATTCAGCACATTGAATACTATCCAGATGCCAGTTTACAGGAACACTTTGAGGGTATGTCAGGTTAAGTTATTACGGCAGAGTTCACTTTAAATAATCAACCTTAAATTGTTTTGGATGGCGGGCCATATTTCCATTTTAATGAGGTGATATCTTTGAGCCTTAATTGCGAGAGTCAGATGAAATAGATTATTACTGGGAAAAATTATGCCGCTGGTCCTAAAGCTGAGCAGTGTGGTTGTGTAAAAGATAGATATGGTTTATCGTGGCAAATTGTACCGGCAAGTATTGGAGCGTGGCAACAAAATCTGGCACAATTGTAAGCCATGATCTAGATGAAGAAGATTGATATCCAAAGGCTATTAGATTTAGCCTAAGAGAAAGGAAACACAATGTTATTTGGGCAATTAATTGAAAACGAAAGTTCGTATACACTATACTTTGAAAGGGACTTTTACCAGTCAAAAGAGGCGGTATTCAACGCATTGACAGATCCGATCATTTTTTCAAAATGGTATCCATTCGCAACAGGGGAAATGGATGGCCAAGTTGGCGGATTGATCAAATTTGACGATGGCGAAGGGAATCTTTACCAAGGTGTGATTACTAAGTTTTCACTTGAAGATGGTTTTGAGTTTATCGAAGATGGTCGCGATGTGATGCGCATGGAAATTTCTGAAACGGAATCTGGTGCTAAATTACATTTTAACCATACATTTTCAGACCTTGCCTGGGTAGTGCAAACAGCTACCGGTTGGCATAATTGCTTAAATGTATTCGTGCAAATCATGAACGGTCAACCACCACAATGGCCATTGCCAGATGAATTGGTTGAGTTAACGCAAGCTTATGAAACACAATTTAAAGAAGAAAAACTTAAAGAAGAAAAATAGCTTAGAAGTCGAGGAATACATTGTTCCCGACATCTAAGCTATTTATTTGCATATGATTACATGTTATTTGGCGATGTGTTTCGTTAAAACTTTTTTGTTTGAGATATGAAGGGTTTCGTCAACGTCATAAATAATGGGTTCACCGGTTGCAATTTCTAAGTCAGGAATATCTTCATCAGAAATACCCTCCAAGTATTTGGTTAATGACCGCAAACTGTTACCATGAGCGACAACAAGGACATTTTTGCCTTCTTTTAAATCAGCTGCAATATGGTCTTCCCAATAAGGCATGGTCCGGTTTAAAGTGTCTTTTAAACTTTCGCCTGCTAATAAATGGTCGATATCAAGGTCTTGGTAGCGGCGGTCAAAAGTATTGGCAGTCGCTTGTGGAGGGCGGACATCATAAGAACGGCGCCAGATATGCACTTGGTCTTCACCGTGAATAGCGGCCGTTTCTGCCTTATTTAATCCTTGAAGCGCACCGTAATGACGTTCGTTTAACCGCCAATGTTTGTAGACTGGTAAGTAAAGTTGGTCTAAATTATCTAGCGTATAAAAAGTTGTTTGAATCGCGCGTGATAGTAGGGAAGTGTGTACAACATCAAAAATTAAACCTTCTTCTTTAAGCGCTAGACCGGCGGCCTTAGCCTCCTCCACCCCCAGAGGACTTAAAGCCGGATCTAACCATCCAGTAAACACATTTTGTAAATTTAATTCACTTTGTCCGTGGCGGATAAATACTAATTTAGTCATCTTTCTCCATCCTTTCAAGGATACTGCCGTTTTGTTTTTAGGATTACCTACACTATACACCCAGGTAAAAACGATAGCAAGAAAAGACACCTCAACTTCTTTAATAACAAGCGAAAATGTCTGGTTGATAAAGTTTTGTATATATTATGATCTCACTGTTTTTGTAATTGTTATTATGGAGAGTAGTCGTTTATATATGAGTAAGAGACTGAAACGTCCTAGCATGCCTTAGCAGGGAAGAGAGGCTGACTACTGACCCATATCATTCTATTAGGCGCATTAGCCCTTACAGAATGAATTGCCAGACAAAGAATTAGACCTTGGCTAATTCTGGGCCCACTGCTTTTAAAACTATGATAGGTATGTGAAGGCCGATGACCTGCTATAATAATAAGAGTATGTGTATTTAATACCTTGTATTTTTCAGAAAAATGGCGTATGCTTAGGAAGCATAAAAAGAGGGAATGAGGTTCTCCCTGGTCAAGTAGATGGTGATTTTAGGCCATCCCATACCGAACCGCTGAAAAGCTGATGACTTCTGCAAGTAAAACTGCAGGCGTATCAGCTTTTTTTTGCCTGCAAAAGGAGGAAATTATGTTACTATCGTTAGGTTTTATCATTATTGTGGGGTATTTATTGGGGCGCTTGTTGAGTGCGATGAATTTACCTAGTTTAATCGGCTACATCATCGCTGGCTTAATCATGGGACCGTCATTTTTTAATCTAATTGACCAAAGTACATTGGATATATCCAGTGATTTAAGACGGATTGCCTTGATGATCATCTTACTTAGAGCGGGTTTAAATATCGATTTGCAGGACTTGAAGAAAGTAGGGCGCCCAGCCATCTTGATGAGCTTCCTACCAGCCACCCTAGAAATCATCGGGACTATCATTTTGGCACCAATATTCTTTGGGATGTCATACTTATCTGCCGCTATCTTAGGGACTATTATCGCGGCCACATCACCAGCCGTCGTCGTTGCCCGCATGTTAGATTTAATGGGTAAGGGATACGGTAAGAAAAAAGGGGTACCGCAAATGATTCTAGCGGGCTCTTCTATGGATGATATCTTCGTCATCATCATATTCACTGCCTTAACAGCCCTTGCTCAAACTGGTGAATTCCATTGGTTAAGCATGCTATCTATGCCAACTTCTATCATATTAGGCATCGCTGGGGGATTATTGGTAGGTTGGCTACTGTCACTAGCCATTGAAAAATATCAATTATCAGGTGGATACCCAGTCATCTTAACCTTTGGGATGGCTATGTTATTTGATGGAATTGAAAAAGCCATGACAGGACCAATCGGCTTCTCAGCCTTACTTGCTGTGATGGCGATGGGCTTTATGATACTTCGCGTCAATCCAGTTCAAGCTAAATCTGTTCAAGTAGGGTTTAATAACTTATGGCAAGTCTTTGAAATTATCCTGTTCGTGTTAGTTGGTGCCAGCATGTCCATCGAATCCGTGAAAGATTCAGGCATCATTGCAATAGTGTTAATTGTCTTGTTGTTGGTATTTAGAGGACTTGGTGTACTTTTATCTGTTTTAGGCACTCAATTAAACAAGGAGGAAAAAGCATTCGCCATTTTTGCCTACATTCCAAAAGCCACAGTACAAGCAGCCATAGGGGCGGTGCCCTTAGCGATGGGCTTGCCGAGTGGTCAAATCATTTTAATCATCTCAGTCGTTGCCATCTTAGTCACCGCACCGCTTGGCGCTGTCTTAATCGACCAAACCCATAATCGACTATTGCGTGATGATCGATAAATAAGAATATGAAAACAAAAAAAGCTGACCCTCAGAAAAATGAGGACCAGCTTTTTTTTTCGGGATATTTATTTATTTTAGAATGGCGCCGTGAAGCCACCATCTACAGTGATAATATCACCGTTGATAAATTTAGCCTCATCTGATGCTAAGAATACTGCGACATTGGCAATATCTTCAGGTTGATAACACCTGGGTTTAAGGCGCTGACGGCACCAATCCGAGCGTTCCCAAAGTCACTTGAGTCGGTCACGGTTGAGGCAATATTTGTAGCGATGGCACCTGGGGCGATACCGTTAACACGAATTTTGTTGTTGGTATACATGAAGGCAGTTGATTTCGTCATAGCAGACACAGGGTGTTTAGACGCAACATATGTCGTTCCCGCAACTAAGGCAATGATAGAGAAAGCTAAAACCGAAGGCATATCTATAAGTATTTAAATGTTTAGATCTTTAGATGTTTAAGTGTTTATTTTGAATGATAATTTTTTTCGTGTTCACGTAATTTGTCGCGGGCTTCTTGTGGTAAGCCTTTGCCGTAGTCCATCATACGGACGATGTCTTTGAAGGCTGCTTTTGGTATAGCAAGGTCATCAATATCTTTGTTGGTTAATTGTAAGTCAATTTCATCTGCTTTTCCGGCTGCTAATTTATTGACAAAATCCGGCTCTGTAATAAAAGGCGATGACATCCCCACCATATCTGCATATTGGATAGCTTCCATGGCTTTGTCAGGTGAATTGATCCCACCAGTTGCCATCATGACAACGCGACCATTTAAATGGTCATGAACGATTTTATTGACTGGTTGACCATAGTATTGACCTTCAGCGCGTACAGTATGTTGAAAAATGTTTTGTCCCCAAGAGGCAATAGCGAGGTAATCTAAATCTGCCACTTCAAGGATCCAGTCCACCCATTGGTTAAATTCTTCAACGGTATAGCCGATTTCCTTGCCGCGCGTTTCTTCAGGGGTGCCTCTAAAACCGAGGATAAAATCACTTGGCGCTTCTTCATTGATCACTTTTTGTACTTCTTTAAAGACTTCAAGTCCAAAGCGGGCCCGGTTCTCTAAACTTTGTAGACCATATTCATCTGTCCGTTGGTTTGAATAAGGAGAGAAGAAAGTCTGCATCAATAAACGTTGAGCCGCTGAAATTTCCACCCCAGCAAAACCTGCTTTAATCGCACGGCGAGTGGCGTCTCCGTACTGGCGAACGACTTGCTTGATCTTACGTGGTGACATTTCTAAAACTTGGTGGTCGATTGGCGTATGCAAGTGCTGCGGACTTGGGCCATAAACTGTGTAGTAGTCCAAGATCGCTTGGTTGGCAAAACGGCCAGCATGGGTTAATTGTAGGATGGCTTTGGCGCCGTCAGCTTGCATGGCGGTAGCCATTTTGCGAAGACCTGGAATAGCGCGATCGTCGTCAACGGAGAAACCATATTCAAACAGTTGACCGTAGGGTTCGATGTAGGCAGCACCGGTCACTTGGATGGGAGCTGACTTAGCGCGACGGCTGGCGTAATCGAGGTCTTCTTGGGTGATGAAGCCTTCTTGGGTGGATGAATTGGTTACGATTGGCGATAGGGCAAAGCGGTTTTCGAGGACTAGGCCGTTGGGTAGGGTCACTGGTTGTAACAAAGTCTTGTAATCTTGGGTCATGATTGGTTGTCCTTTCTATGTCTATGGATTTCAGAATGAATTTGGATTGAATATTTGAAAATCACAATAGGTGTATGCGGATACATAATTAGTTGGATAAAAACAAATTATGCAAACATTTGAACAGTTTATATGATATCATGATAATAGTTGAAAAGGCTAGCCCTGTAATTTGTGGATATAATTGTAAACTTGTAATATTACAGTTTATAAAAGTAAAGGAGTACAGTTGTATGACCAATACAGTGAAATGGAATGTCCTTGATTTCGTGGTCCGTGACAAGGGAAAAAGCGATAGAGAGGCTTACGCTGATACACTCGCTTTAGTTAAGACGGCTGAAGATTTGGGTTATCACCGCTTTTGGTTTGCGGAACACCACAGTTTAGCTGCTTATCCATCCGCTGCCCCAGAAATTCTGATGACCCATTTTTTGAGTCAGACTAAGCGGTTGAAATTTGGGTCAGGCGGGGTCATGTTGCCCCATTATGCCCCATTGAAAGTGGCTGAAGTCTTTGCTACAATCGCTCACTTGTATCCTGGCCGGGTGGATTTAGGTATGGGCAACAATCCCGGCCGTCAAGCGGTTCGTGAGGCATTGGATAATAATCTCAAAGGCTACAGGGACAATGAAGAGGCTATGGGGGAAGTGCGAGACTTTCTGACCCAAACAGCCTCCTCTTATGGGGATGTCCAGGTTTATCCGCGGGCTGAAACCCCACCGACCTTGTGGACCCTATCAGCCAGCGAAGAATCAGCTTATAAGGCTGCCCGATTAGGGATTGGCTACGTTTATAGTTTATTATTTAACCAGGACGAAGATGCCATTGAAGTGGCGGGGCGGATTGCGAAAATTTACCGGGACAATTTCCAAGCATCAGCCACTTTAGCTAAGCCTCAATTTATGGTTTCAGCCTTCATTGCTGTTGTGCCAGAGGGAACTGATATCAAGCCACTTCAGCGAGCATTTGATTTATGGATTCTTGGCAAAAAGGACTACAGCGAATTTGACCACTTGCCAACTATCGATGAAGCAGCCAACTATAAGTTTACGCAACCAGATTTGGTTAAAATAGCCCGTAACCGCAAAAAACTCATCACAGGTGATATCCGGCAAGTCAAAATTCAAATTGACCGGATCATTGATGTCACAGCTGCCGATGAATTTATGGTGATCCCGACGGTGCCGGGCATAGAAAGTCGTCAAGAACACCTGGCCTTGATCGCACAAGCCTTTGATATCTAGACATCAGCTTGAGCGGCGATGGCCCTTTTTCCAAAAAATAATGATAACAAAATTACAAGTAAATCATTAGTCAATCAGGGCAAATCATGCTACATTGATCAACAAAGAAGCAATCAAATTTTAGG
The DNA here is from genome assembly GCF_002083135.2 of Aerococcus viridans. Lineage (NCBI taxonomy): Bacteria > Bacillati > Bacillota > Bacilli > Lactobacillales > Aerococcaceae > Aerococcus > Aerococcus viridans. The sequence goes on from NZ_NBTM02000001.1 coordinate 1,202,493, forward strand.
AGGAAACAACATGCGCAAACTAGCAAATTATCTATGGGTAGAACAAAACGAAGACGAATTCACATTTATCATGACACCAGAATTACAAGACGACATCGGGACCGTTGGCTACGTCGAATTCATCGCCAATGACGGCGACCAAATCGAAAAAGACCAAGCGATTTTAAACCTGGAAGCCTCAAAAACCGTCCTAGAATTGCAAGCACCATTGGCAGGAACTATCACAGCCATCAACAAAGAAGCAGAAGAAGCACCTGAACAATTGAACTCAGAAAAAGCCGAAGCCAGCTGGGTATACAAAATGACTGGCGTAGACCAAGCAGCATACGACCAACTGCCAGAAGCCTAGACTGATGGACAAAGCGCTCAAGACGGCCATTCACTACCTGTGGGACCATCAGAATGAAAGCAGTCACGCCCAGAAAGCCTTTACTGAATCTTTGAAAAGGGCAGGCATCGTCCAAGCTGACGGGACATTGAACTTAGCGTCCATCGCCGACGAAAACGACCGCTGGGCCATTTTCCGTGGGCTAGTCAATGTACGAGACAGCTACCAGCCGAGTGAAGAATATTTGATGGCCGAAGGAGCAGTCTTGCAGGCCAAGCTAGCGCCAGCTGCCAGTCCAGACCAATGGCAAAAAAGCCAGTTGGACCAACGTATTTTTCTTTGGCAAGGGGATATTACCCGCTTGAAGGTGGATGCCATTGTGAACGCGGCCAATAAGAATGGACTAGGTTGCTATATTCCAAACCATCATTGTATAGACAATACAATCCATACAATGGCGGGTGCTCAGGTAAGAACGGACATGGCGCTTGCCCTTAATGGCCGTAAACTGCCAGTGGGGAAGGTCATGGTTACAAAAGCTTACAACTTGCCAGCAAAATTCATTTTTCACACGGTGGGGCCGGTGATTTATAAGGAACCTGTGTCAAAAATGAACCAAGATTTGTTGGCTGCTTGCTATAGAAATTGCCTGGTAGAAGCGGATAAGATGGGGCTTTCGAGTATTGCCTTCTGTGCCATTTCTACGGGTGAATTCCGCTTTACTAAAACCTTGGCCCGGGATATTGCCATCCAAACGGTCCGCGATTATTTGGCGCAGACGGCTAGTGGGTTACAGGTCCTCTTCAATGTCTATTCGGCTGAAGATCTGGCCCTATATGAAGACGTATTGATGTAAAAACGTTAAAAATAATGACGAATTTTTGGAGTAGGTAGGCTAAAAACTAGCTGCCTACTCTTTTTACAGGAAAGGAAGAAGTATAGGTATGTGGAAATCCTTTGAGGACCCTACAGAAAATCAAGCAAGTATGTTAAAAGAAGCAATAACTGAGGCAGATGCTGTAGTTATCGGTATCGGGGCTGGCATGTCGGCTGCAGATGGCTTTACCTATGTGGGGCCGCGGTTTGAAAATAATTTCCCTGACTTTATTGAGAAATATGGTTTCTTCGATATGTTACAAGCTAGTTTATTCGATTTTCCATCGACGCAAGAATATTGGGCTTTTGAATCACGTTTTATCGCCTTAAATTATCTTGATCAACCAGTTGGAGAATCTTACATTGCGTTGAAAGATTTATTAAGAAGTAAACCACATCATATTATTACGACCAATGCCGATAATGCCTTTGCGGCTGCTGATTATGATATAGATAAGGTCTTCCATATTCAAGGAGAGTATATCCTGATGCAGTGTAGTCAAATGTGCCATCAAGAAACCTACCGAGACGACGATTTAATCCGGCAAATGGTGGACCAGCAAGAAAATATGGCGATTCCTTATGATTTAATTCCGCGTTGTCCAAAATGTGGAGCTGTTATGGAAGTAAATAAACGAAAAGCAGGTAAAGGGATGGTTGAAAGTCCAGATTTCTTTGCACAAAAAGCACGCTATGATGCCTTTTTGGATGAATACGAGGGACAAGCTATTCTCTTTTTAGATATAGGGGTCGGTTATACCACGCCACAATTTGTAAAGACACCTTTCCAAGAGATGACGGCTAAAAACCCTAAAGCGATGTATGTACCAATGAATAAGAAATTATACCGCATTCCTGACCACTTAAAACAACAAACGTATCGTTTAGATGAGGATATTGCAGAAACGATTATTGGTGCAAATGCTTTAATGCAGGAGGAATTAGCCAAATGATCGTCATTGAACCAATCCGAAATGGCCAATATATCATGGATGGTGCTTACGCCTTAGCGGTCCAAGTCTATGTGCAAGAGCATCTTGAAATTACAGAGCCGATATTATTACCTTATATCGTCGAGCCAACAGTCCAAGTGGGCCGGTTTCAAAATTCCCTGGTTGAAGTCAATGAAGACTATGTTGAAGACCATGACATCCTACTCGTCCGCCGCGATACCGGTGGCGGGACCCTTTACCAAGACGCCGGCCACGTCAACTTTTGCTTCCTTTATCCAGGGAACACAGATATTTACGGCAATTACGCCAAGATGTACCAGCCAACGATTGATGCCCTAGAGAAATTTGGGGTCAAAGACCTGAGTCAGAGTGGACGGAACGATTTAGAGATTGCTGGTAAAAAGATTTCAGGGGCTGCCATGACCATGAAGAATAATTTAGTATATGGTGGCTTCTCCTTAATGCTTGATGTCGACTATGATGCTATGGTCAAAGCCCTCAATCCTAATGAAAAGAAAATTACTTCAAAAGGCATCCAATCTGTCCGTGCACGGGTAACGGACATCAGAAGTCATTTAGCGCCAGCTTACCAAAAGCTGACCAATTTTGAATTCAAAGATTTGATGGCTGCTGAATTTTTAGGCATCGAGGATATGAGTCAAGCCAAGCGGTATGATTTAACCGACCGAGACTGGGCTATTATCGACCAGATGGTGGCCGATAAATACAAGAATTGGGACTGGAACTTCGGCAATAACCCGACATATGCCATCAATAACGCCGTCCGCGCCCCTGGCATAGGAACCATTGAAGTGTCCTTAGAAGTCGCTAAAGGCCATATTCAAAAATGTCGGATTTATGGCGACTTTTTTGGTAAAAAGGATATTGCTGACCTAGAACAGGTGCTCATCGGCCAACCCCTTAGACAAGAATCGCTGGCTGAGCTGTTAAGGAATATCGATTTAACGCCTTATTTTGGCCCCATTGACCCAACTGTTCTCATTAACCTACTTTTAGCATGATATGCTAAAATATATACATATTAAAGTAAAGAAAGAGTTGAATTATTTTGAGAAAATTAAACGGGCCAACAAAGCAAGGGGTCCAATGGTTGGCCTTGATTGCGTTATTTATTCTAACCGTCATCAATTGGTCGTATCTTGTCCAAACAGTTTCTATGATTTGGTCAGTCGTCTTCCCTTTAATTCTAGGTGGAATGATTGCCTTTGTCTTGAACCTATTGATGACTTGGATCGAGAAATACCTGTATCCAAATGCCAAAAATAAATATCTAAAGGGGTCTAGACGCCCTGTAGCCATTACTCTAGCGGTTTTAATTGTCTGTTTAGTCATTGCAGCGACTGTTGTCATTGTCGTACCGCAATTGGCTTCAGCTGTCATGACCTTGATTGATGTTATTCCAGAAGCGATTCAAAACCTAACAGACTGGTTTAACCGTCAAGAAGCGTTAGTACCCTTAGTCAATGAATTGGCCAACCAAGTCAACATTGATTGGGGTAGCATGTTTTCTAGTGTAGCTAGTGGGATTAATAGCTTAGCATCTAATGTCGCAACCACTTCTGTTTCCGTATTGACAACTTCAGTTGGGGCAGTAACCAACATTTTCTTGGGTATCCTATTTGCTATTTATATTCTCTTTTCAAAGGAGAAATTGGGCAAGCAAGTAGACCGGTTGCTGACCGTTTATGTCAGAGATGATATTCATCAGTTAATTGAGAATGTGGCGCATGTGGCCAATGAAACATTTTCTAAATTTATTTCTGGTATGGTGACAGAAGCCATTATTTTAGGGGCTTTAGTGACAGCCGGATTGTTCATTCTACAAATTCCTTATGCCGCCATGTTAGGTGTCTTGCAAGGTGTTATGGCATTAATTCCAATTATTGGGGCCTTCTTATCGGGTGCGGTTGGTGTCGTGATCCTACTCGCTTTAAGCCCGACCTATGCAGTGGTATATCTCATTTTTGTTTTGTTTGTTCAACAATTGGAAGGGGATTTAATCTATCCGCGTGTTGTGGGTGATTCGATTGGTTTGCCTAGTATGTGGGTCCTATTCGCCGTGACTGTTGGTGGGGGCTTGATGGGTATTCCTGGTATGTTAATCGGGGTGCCAGTCCTAGCTTCTGTCTATAAGATTATCAGGATTGATGTCAGATACCGCGAGCAGGTTAGTCAAGAAGCTGGGGAGCAAGATGTGGATCTGCCAGTGCGCTTTTTAGAGAGTTTACGCCACCAAGCTTTGACTGAGGAAGAAATCGATAAGATGTAACATCGTATAAAAATGCACAAACTTTCTCACATGCGACACATTCACAAGTAAAAACGCGATAAACGTTGAGATATAAAGGAAAGACGCCACTTAATTGTGAGCGTCTTTTTCATTAAGATAGGTTCAAAATCTATAAAAGTACAAAAAATGTACGAAAACATCTGAATTTGTGAAATAACGAATTTGAAGTGAAAAAGATTATTTTTAAAAAAATAACAAAATTTGCAATAATTAGCCCATAAATAAAGGGGCTTAATAAGTTTTTCACAAACTTTCTTTTAAAATTGCTTGCTATGGACTTTGTGAGCTTTTATAAATTATACAACTTTGGTTTGTCATCCCCAAAAAATGGTGTTATTCTGTGCTTGTAAATAAATGAGCAAACGATATGTACACCGAGGAGGAAACATTTAATGAAAGTTGTAGTAGTAGGAACTAACCATGCAGGTATCTCAGCAGCAAATACATTATTAGATTCAGATCAAGACGTAGAAGTTACATTAATAGACCGTAACTCAAACTTATCATACTTAGGTTGTGGGACCGCATTGTGGGTAGGACGTCAAATCGATAGCTACGAAGGGTTATTCTACACAAATGCTGCAGATTTCGAAGCTAAAGGTGCTAAAGTATCTTTGGAAACGGAAGTAAAAGAAATCGACTTTGAAAATAAAGTTGTATACGCAGAAACTAAATCAGGTGAAAAATTAGAAGAAAACTATGACAAATTAGTTTTAGCAACTGGATCTCTTCCAATCGCACCTAAATTACCAGGTAACGACTTAGAAGGATTACACTTCCTAAAATTATTCCAAGAAGGTCAAGCAGTTGACAAAGCCTTAGCAGCAGACGACGCAAACGTTGTATGTGTTATTGGTGCTGGTTACATCGGTGTTGAAATCGCTGAAGCAGCAGCTCGTCGTGGTAAAGAAGTACACATCTTCGATGCTGAAGAACATTCATTAATGAACTACTACGATGTAGACTTCGCAGTAGCAATGGACGAAAACCTACGAGCTAACGGCGTTCACACTCACTTTGGTGAATTAGCTGAAGAATACTTAGGTGAAAACGGTAAGGTAACAGGTCTTAAAACGACTAACGGTGAATACAAAGCTGATGTTATCATCAACTGTATCGGTTTCCGTCCAAATGCTGGATTAGGTGCAGACCACTTAGATACATTCGTTAACGGTGCTTACTTAGTAGACCGTACATTCAAAACAAACGATGACTCAGTATATGCAGTAGGTGACTGTGCAACTAACTACTCAAACGCTGTAAATGACACAGCTTATATTGCATTAGCTTCAAACGCTGTTCGTTCAGGTATCGTTGCAGGTCAAAATATCTTAGGTAACCACGTAGAAGGTGCTGGTATTCAAGGTTCAAACGGTATCGAAATCTTTGGCTTGAAATTAGTATCTACTGGTTTATCAGTACGTGCAGCAGAGAAAAACGGCTTGAAAGTGAACTACACAGACATCGAAGATACACAACTACCAAGCTTCATGCCAGCAGAAGAAAATGGCGAAGTCAAATTACGTATTGTATACGAAGAAGAATCTCGTCGTATCGTAGGTGCGCAAATGGTATCACGCTATGATATATCAATGGGTATCCACATGTTCTCATTAGCAGTGCAAGAACAATTAACAGTCGATAAATTAGCGTTATTAGACTTGTTCTTCTTACCTCACTTCAACCAACCATACAACTACATCACAAAAGCAGCGTTAAAAGCTGAATAATTAAAATCTTAAAAATTAAACTTTAAATCATTGAAAAAGGGCAACCCTCTTAGCTAACCTCAGCTAGGAAAGGTTGTCCTTTTTTCGTGATGTTGGCAATCCTATAAGTGGCCTAAGAAGAATGTCGTCATCATATCCATTGTTTTTGTCCTAACCAAATGGTCTTCATCCTCGTGTACAAAAATAATATTGTCCAAGTGGCTGTTGTCTTTTACGAACCCCACAGTCTGGTCATAAGGGACCCGCCAATCGCGCTCGCCGTGCCAAATGAAGAAAGGTCTGCCTGCTAAGCTGTCAACCTGGGTGGACAAATCATACCGGTCAACCCAAGCCGTCAAATCTCTTAAATCATCTGGAACAAACCGGTTAGATAATCTGCTGGCATGTTCAATTAGTCGCTCTCGGTATTGGATAGGGGTAGGTGAACCCATCATACAAGACGCTACTTTAATTTCTGGATGGTGGGTCAGTAAAGCAGATGATGTAAACCCGCCCATAGAAGTCCCACCAATCCCGATCCGGTCATCTAAGACCAAACCCAGTCGTTTGAAATGTTGGATAATAGCCCCGAATTCAAATAAATTAGATTGGATACTTTGCCAAAAAGTCAAAGACGGGATGGCAGATATGGCTTGCTTGCGGCGACCATGGTTCATAGCGTCTGGTAAGCGGACCCGAAAACCTACTTGGGCCAACTTTCGGCCTGGGTCAAATTCAGTTCCTTATTGGATTGCCAGCCGTGATAGTAGACAATCAAGGGTAATGGGGCATTTCGCTGGTCTAAAGGGACGACTTCAAGCAAAGGTATCTCGCCAATTTGTCGTCTTCTAATGGTTGTTTTCAATGGCACTTCCTCGCATTCAATCACTGGTTACAGCTTTTGTTCACTTGCCAATATAGCGACAGCTAGGAGGAAATGCAAATATTAAGAACTAGCTATTAGCGGGTTATTTCGAGGGGAGGGTTGTGCGAAGAATTTTTCAAAGATTGCTTTTTCCAAAATGTAAACGGTAGTCAAAAACTTAAATTTATTATATGATAGAAAAAATGATAAGGGTTTCAATGATTGAAAGTAAAGAGGTTTGAGCAATTCGCTAATCTATAAGAACTAAAGCAAAAAATGGGAGATATTTGTGGAAGCGGATACAAAAAAGATGCCGTGGTGAGATACAAGTTTAGAGCCAAAGAAACGTGCAGAATTGTTAGTTGAACATATGAATATTGATCAAAAAATCCAACAACTTACCCAGCTCGCGAGGAAGAAACCATTTTCCCTGGCCACCATAAATGCGTTTAGCTGGCTTCAAGAAAGTCTACTTAGAAGCAAGCTAAACAACAGATATCGCTATCACAATTGATCCATTCGCAACCAATCACCTACTAGGCGTATGGGGCCACAACGCCCACGACTTTATCATCGAGCCCGGTGAGTACAAGTTCTACGTAGGGAACGCTAGTGATAATACACCGTTCACTTTACCCTCACCATTCAATAGGATTTAGACACCTTAAACTGGAAACGGCCACCCTGTCATTTTCCGTTTTTTTATTGGATTTTTGACTTAGATTCTGCTAAAGAAATATGAGATTTTGCGATACAATAGAAGAAAGCAAGATTATAAAGGAGATGTTGAAAAATGGCATTACAAGATTACATGACAATCTTAGAAAATATGGGGGCAGCGGTTTTTGCGACGGTAGATAGTGAAGGGAAACCTCGTACACGGTTTGCGAATGTTGGTGTAGCGAATGAAAATGGTATTTTCTTTATGACTAAACCAGGGAATGAATTCTATACACAATTACAAGCAAATGAGCATGTATCAATTTCAGCTATGTCAAATGACGAAAATGGTATTCAAGCCATTACCGTTGACGGTAAAGTGCGTGAAGTGAATCAATCTTACTTGGAGGATATTCTAAAAGACAATCCATATGTAAAAGATGTTTATCCTGATGAAGAAGACCGGAAATCAGTTGTCGCTCTTCAAGTATACGAAGGTAGTGGCTTCTACATGAACTTAAAAGAGCATAAAAACGACACATTCGAATTTTCAGCAGAATAATAAAATTTCTAGGAAGGCTTCGGCTTCAGTTTTTTTCCATCATTGCCTTAGATATAAGATGCTCTTCAGGGCGTTCAAGCGTGTCTGCCCTGAAGAGCTGGACTAGCGGTGAGACCTTATTCTGCCTGGGTCCGAGGGCTTGCCTGACTGACGTTTCAAACTGTAATGGAGGGCCCCCGAACATTCTGATATTTGGCAGGACATCCTTGCTTCACCGCGAAGGCATGCTAGGAAAATTTCCGCCAATGGCTTAACTCGGAAATCTAGCGTACTGTAAATAATACAATTAGATCTGGAAATGGGAAGAGACAAAAAATCTCTTCCCATTTTAATTACTCAATGAGTGAATGAACGCTTATTGGAGAGATGCTATGTTTTCAATACTACAGTTTTTTCTAGCATTTATTTTCATACTATTGTCACTACTACAATTACATATGCTTCTAACTACAGTGCCATCGTTCTAAATATCGTTACGCTTGTTAATGGTAATTAGTTTTTGAAAGTATTTTTACTAGTCTAGTGAATTCACTTTTCAGGTATGGTAAGGTTATTGTAATTTATTTTGATATAAACAATAAGTAAGTCTTTTATCTTATATAGAAGAAAGTTGTAATTAATAAAAAAGTTAGGGGTATTATATGGGGAAGAGGAAGAATCGAAATACGGATGCTTATTACCAAGATCAAACTAGACAGAAGTGGACGGGTTGGATAGTTGGCGCGGCTAAGGTTGTTTTGTGGACGATTGCGTATACTTTAATGGCCTCGGTTCCTCAATTATACGTCATGTTTGGTAGCAATTTGGATAATACCTGGTTAACGGTATTGGGCATTTTAAGTATTATTTATATGCTTGTTGTGAGCTACTGGTTTTATCGCCGATACCAAAAGCAAAATCCAGAAAATGTTGTGGGTTTAACTTGGGATGATATTCTAAAGGACTTAGCTATTTTTGCAGGTGTTTTAGCCTTTAAAATGATTATGTCAGTCATTATGAGTAATATGTACGGAGTAGAGACAACGGTAAATGATGATATGATTTTTGGTCTGCTAGGTAGTAATAGCAATATTTTAGTGGCCTTAAACCTGGGCTTAACTGTGATTACTATGGCCCCAGTAATGGAGGAAATCATTTTCCGCGGTATGATCAGTAAAGGGATGTTCAAGGATAGTTTCTTCTCTGCAGCTATTATCATCTCTTCAGTCTTCTTTTCAAGTATGCATCTTTCAGGTAACTTCATTTCATTCATTATATATGCCGGAATTGGGGCAGCTTGTTACATGGCTTATTGGCGAAAGAAAAATATCAATGATGCCATCTTTATTCATTTCTTGAATAATTTACCAGGGGCAATCATGATTATATTTGGTTTATTTTAGGAAAATTTGCTTGAATAATGCCTCTTTGAAGGGTATTGATGGGATATCGATACTACTTTAAAGAGTTTTTTTACATTTGTTGGGTCCAATATTACATTATTGTTACAGAAATATGGCGTTTATATTTAAAAAAGAAAGCTTTAATTTGAATTTAAGATTTTCTTAAAAGATTGATTTATTAACCTTTTTTTAAAGTTTTTTAATATTTTTTGTGATTTTAGTTCAAGTAGGGTAAATTTTATTAGCGAAACATAGCGTAAAATGAAGGATTTGTGTAAGAAAGAGTAAATGATTTGTAACCTGTTTGTTACGGAAAATTACAGTTTGCTTGTATATAATAGCTATTGTAATTAGAAATTTCAGGGGGTAGAAATTTGATGAAGTTTTCAGTAAAAAAAATGGTAGGGACATCGTTAGCGACGTCAGCGGCTTTAGCAGCCTTTGCAACCACTAATGTTTCAGCAGACGAAGTATATACAATTGAAACGGGAGATACTTTAACTGCTATTTCACGTAAATTTGATTTATCAATCGCTGACTTATTAGAAGTGAACACAATTGATAACCAAGATTTAATTATCGCAGGTCACGCTTTAAATATTCCAACTGTTGATGCGCCAGTAGTAGCAAGCACTAAACGTGTTGCAGACGCTTCTAACGTATACACAGTTGTTGCAGGCGATACTTTAAACAAAATCGCTGCAGATTTTGACACAACAGCGCAAAACTTACGTGATTTAAATGGTATTTCAGGTGACTTGATTTTAGTTGGTCAACAATTAAAAGTTCAAGGTGAAGTAGCTCAAGAAACAACAGTAGAACAAACGGCTCCTGTAGCTGAAGAAACAGTTGAAACAGAAGTAGAAGCTACTCCAGTAGTAGAAGAAACTGTTAACAACTATGTAGCAGACGAAAATGTTAACTACACTGTAGTTGCTGGGGACTCTATCAACAAAATTGCAGGTCAATTTGGCGTTTCAGCGTCTGAATTACGTGCACAAAACAATTTATCATCTGACTTGATCTTAGTAGGTCAATCATTAGCTATACCTGGTTTAGCTGCAGCACCTGCTGTTGAAGAAGCACCAGTAGTAGAAGAGACTGAAGCAGTTGCTGAAGTAGCATCTGTTGAAGCAACAGTAGCTACAGAAGAAGCTGAAGTTGCACCCGTTGCAAATACAGTAGAAGAAACTGAAACTGCTGACGCAGAAATCGAAGCACAAGTTGCAGCGGAAGAAGCAGAAGTAGCAGCTCAAGCGGAAGCAGACGCACAAGCGGCAGCAGAAGCAGCAGCAGCAGCAGAAGCAGCAGCACAAGCGCAAGCGGCAGCCGAAGCAGAGGCGGCAGCAGAAGCAGCAGCAGCACAAGCAGAAGCAGCAGCACAAGCGCAAGCGGCAGCCGAAGCAGAGGCAGCAGCACAAGCACAAGCAGCAGCGGAAGCAGAGGCAGCAGCACAAGCACAAGCAGCAGCGGAAGCAGAAGCAGCAGCACAAGCGGCAGCGGAAGCAGAGGCAGCAGCACAAGCACAAGCAGCAGCGGAAGCAGAGGCAGCAGCTCAAGCACAAGCAGCGGCGGAAGCAGAAGCAGCAGCTCAAGCGCAAACTGGTAACGTAACCGCATTATTAAACAATGCTTACGCACAAGTTGGTGTACCTTACTTATGGGGTGGTAAAACACCTTCAGGTTTTGACTGTTCAGGTTTCGTAAACTATGTTTACAAACAAACTTACGGCGTAAACGTTGGTAGCTACACTGGAGAACAACAATACGCTGGTCCAAAAATCTCAGTTTCATCTGCACAACCAGGCGACTTAATTTTCTGGGGTTCATATGGTTCTCCATACCACGTAGCAATTTCATTAGGTAATGGACAATACATCCATTCACAACGTCCTGGGGAAACAGTTCACTCAGAATCAATCAATCCATACTGGGCACCATCATTTGCTGTAAGTATGGCTGCTTATAACTAAGCAATCTTTTAAATATAAAATATGAAAGGTCGAGATGATTACCCCCCTCGGCCTTTTTTTATTAGAAAAATTTGGTATCAAAATCACATGTCAATAGCTATGAAAGCCCTTTAGTAGGCATAATTGGCATTTTCATCTAAAGGTGTTAAAATAAGGTGATAAGTTCTAGCAAATTTTCCAAGATCATATGTTCACAATCAAGGAGAGCACATTAATGAAAAAAATATTAATTGTTGACGATGAGAAACCAATCTCAGATATTATATCTTTCAACTTAAAAAATGAAGGTTATGAAATAGACACTGCCTATGATGGGCAGCAAGCTTTAGAAAAATTCGCATCATTCCAACCCGACCTAGTGGTCTTAGATTTGATGTTACCAAAAATCGACGGGCTAGAAGTCTGCCGTCAAATCCGTAAAGATAGCCAAGTGCCAATCATTATGCTAACTGCTAAAGATAGTGAAATTGATAAGGTATTGGGGCTTGAATTAGGGGCGGACGATTACGTGACCAAACCATTCTCAAACCGTGAGTTAATGGCGCGCGTAAAAGCCAATATCCGCCGTACTGCGGTAGTTGCTGAACCAGTAGTAGCTGACGAAGTGACGGAGAAAGACAATATTATTGAAATTGGCGATTTATTGATCCATGAGGATGAGTATATTGCTTCTAAAAATGGGGAAGATGTTGAGTTAACACACCGTGAATTTGAGTTGCTACATTATCTTTCACAACACATTAACCAAGTAATGACCAGGGAGCACTTGCTTCAAACTGTTTGGGGTTATGATTATTTTGGTGATGTTCGTACAGTGGATGTGACTGTTAGACGTTTACGCGAAAAAATCGAAGAAAATCCAAGTCATCCTAAGATTTTAATTACTAGACGGGGTGTTGGTTATTTCCTTAAAATTCCAACTCAAGAATAGAGGTCAGTCATGCCAAAAACAAGGAAGAAATCTGGGATTCCTTTTTTCAAATCTATTAATTTTAAAATACCGGTTATTTTTATATTAACACTACTAATTTCGCTCCAAATTGTCGGAGCGTATTTTATTCGTTCGCTAGAAACAGAAATGTTAACATCTTTTGATGACCAAATAACGAGCCAAACGACGTTTATCGTTGATAATATTCAAACGGTGATGGAAGATGAAGATTTGAATGAGGATGAAAAAGAGACGCAGGTGAATTCAATCTTGCGTCGCTTTAATAATGATAGTGTATTAGAAATTCAATTATTCGATAGCAATGGTTTCTTATTAGCAACTTCAAACCCCACTTCGCAAGCCTATATTGGGCAAAGAACGGTGGATGAAGATATAGAAGAAACGTTATATACAGGTATTCGTAGTGAAACGTCAGGCTATGATTCCAATCAAGAAATCCGCATCAAAAAATTTGTGACACCAATTTTTTCTACGGCATCTTCAGGAGCCATGATTGGTATTTTAAATGTGACTGCAAATCTAGAGACTATCTATAGCCAGATTCAAAATATTATGTCTCTATTCTTGATTGCATCAGGTATTTCACTTGTGTTTACGACAGGATTAGCGGTGTTAATCTCTAGTCAGATCATCAATCCGCTACAAAAAATGCGCGATCAAACCAAGCAAATTGCTGAAGGAAACTATTCAACTACTTTGGATATCAATTCAGAAGATGAGATCGGGCAGTTGGCAGAATCTATCAACTACTTATCTGTTCGTGTTGGGGACGCACAAGACCTAACTGAAGCAGAGCGGCAGCGGTTGGATTCAGTCCTACGTCATATGACGGATGGGGTTATTGCCACCGATCGACGCGGAAAAATTACCATTATTAATGACCGTTCATTGAATATTTTGAATAAGACACAAGAAGAGGTGATTGGGGAATCTATTATTGAAGCTCTAGACCTTTCTGATCGTTTCTCATTCAGAGAATTATTTGACCAACATGAATCCATCCTACTAAATTATGCAAATGATGAAGGTGAAACAATTATTCGCGCTGAGTATTCAGTTATTCAACGAGAATCTGGCTTTATTTCCGGTTTGGTTTGGGTATTAACAGATATTACGGAACATGAAAAAATTGAACGTGACCGTAAGCAATTCGTTTCAAATATTTCACACGAGTTGCGTACACCACTAACGAGTGTGCGTTCATATAGTGAAGCATTGGTTGACGGGGCCATTAAAGATGAAAAAGTAGCGGTTGAATTCTTGAATGTTATTCAAACTGAAACTGACCGTATGATTCGGATGATTTCAGACTTACTACATCTTTCTAGAATGGACGCTAAGCAACAGGTGATTAACCGAGAGTTGATTATTTTCAAAGACTTGGTGAACCATATCTTAGACCGTTTTGATATGATGCTTCAATCTGAAGATTATGAAGGTAAAAATTATATTATTAAACGTGAATTAATGGAAGAAGAGGTCTGGGTAGAAATTGACCAAGATAAGTTAATTCAAGTTATCGATAATATTATAAATAACGCCATTAAATACTCGCCAGATGGTGGGACAATCTATGTGCGTTTAATGTCTACACATAACCAACTGGTCTTAAGTATTCAAGACCAAGGGTTAGGTATCCCTCAAGAATCAATTCCACACTTATTTGACCGTTTCTACCGAGTAGATAAGGCGCGTTCACGTGCTCAAGGTGGTAGTGGGTTAGGTTTATCCATTGCAAAAGAAGAAATTGAATTGCATAACGGGAAAATTTGGGTAAATTCGATTGAAAATAAAGGAACCACATTCTTTATCTCACTTCCATTTGAGGAGTTTGATAGTGATGATTGGGCAGGGGAGGATGAATGGGCCGATGAAGCAGGATAGATGGAATTGGATCCTTCATGCGATACTTGCCATACTAGCGCTTATATCGGTTGCTGCTTCAGTCAGTAACCTTTATGGGCCTAGTGCCTTAAATGCCTTGTTTAGTCAGGCTGATCAAGAAAGTAATGGGGAAACCACTACCGAATTGAATAATATGGCGATTTCTAATGAAACAACAGACGGAAATTCGACTGAAGATGTTGAAATTACAGCCTCACAGACCTTAATTTTACATAGTGAGGCGGATGAATACGTAGCGATTGATAATATGTCAGCGATAAAAGAGCTGAAACATGTTGCTGCAGGATTTAACTATAATCGTGAAATAGAAGAAGATTCTGCCTACAATATCCGCAACTACGTCCAAACTCAATCCTATGTTGAAGATAAATTGAACAATGAAACACCGATTAACTTTTTGATTGCGGATGTGTCTAGACTGCCTGAAGAATTACAGGAAATATCAATCACTTCTTATATTTATGTTATGGAGACCAATGAAGTATATCTATTGAATGAGGTGACAGATACGGCATATTCGATGAATATTTCAGATAATGTAGATGATGTAATGGCCCGGGTCCATGATTATTTATCTTCATATGAAGACTTAATGGAACCAGTTGTGCCAGTTATCCTATCCAATGGGGTGTCTTATGTATCAAAAGAAGCACAGGAAATTGATCGGCTAACTTATTTACAAGAGCGTCAACCAACAACTTACTTCTTGAATCATTTCTTTGAAACACCAGAAGATATCCATGATTACTCAATGAATAATATTTCACGCTATTATACAGAAGGTCGTCAATTAACAATCAATATGGAAACTTTTGAAGTAGTATTGCTACAAGATAATACGAAAGCGGAGGAAACGAATTTAAACCAACAACTTGAGGTCACATCAGCTGCCATGGCGGATATCTTAGCTGACCACACGTCATGGTTGTATGCAGAATCTAATGGTGACGACAGAAATGAAATGATCACTTACCGTAAATATGTGAATTCACTGCCGGTTTTTGGGAATAATTACGTCTCAAAAGCACAGTTTGTCATGCCTGGTAATACCATTCAAAACATTTATATGTCTGCTTTGACTATTCAAACCCAGGTGACTGATTTATCAGAATCTTATAAGGTTATGTCAGGTGCGGACGCTTTGGATTTACTGAATAATGCAGGTTATTTTAATGAAGATATTTCGGAATTGGTCTTAGGATATCGTTGGGTACAGAATCCTGAAACGAGCCGCCTAGTAGAATTAATCCCGTCTTGGCACGTTCAAATTGGTAATAAGTGGTTTATGCTTGAAGATTTAATTGATATGAGTCAGTATCCATCTCTGCAAACTACTTATACTGAATCTGGAAAGGCCGTTGATTTATCTCTTTATTTTGACAATCTAGGCCAACAGGTGAGTGAGGAAGAAGTGAAGACCCAGTTAGACGAAAGTATTTCAGAATCTTTCTCTTCTGATGCAGGCGAAGCTGGTTATTCTCAAGTTTTGAACCCGCCGGTATCAGATAGTGATGAGGAGGAGAGCTAGCGATGAATTTTAAAAAAGTAGAAATCATTTTTATTCTAGCCTTCCTGATTTTAAATGTATTTCTGATTAATATTTTTATGAATAAGTATGTGGGGACGTCGAATCAAGCAATTGAAAATCAGTCAGTGGATATTGTGACGGAATTTAAAGCCAATAATATTCAATATGATGAGATTTCAGATGAGATCTTGCGGATACCCTTTATTAGAGCTCTGAATACAAACTTAAATGAAGAAGATGTGTTAGCCGTCACAGAAGATACGCAAAGTGTTGAAGTGAATGCCAATCAAATTCTAGGGCAGATTAATACCCCTATTCAATTGGAAGGGGTGACTGGGGAAACAACAGCAGGAGAACTTTCTGATTCTGCCTTAGCCAGCTTGAATCAATTTATCAATAGTGAAATTTATCAAGGAAACCAATACCGGTTTATTACCTATGATAAGAATGCAGGTAGGGTGACTTACATGCAAGAGACGGCATCAGGTGCAGTGATTGCGGATGGGACTGGGGAAATTGTGTTCCAGGTGAATAATGATTTTACAGTTTACGCCTATGACCAGACGATTGCTGGTGGTACGGCGATTCAAGGCGAGGAACGGACGGTCATTAGTGAACAACAAGCCCTTGAAAATGCCTATTTAAACAACAGTATTCCAGATGAATCAACGATTGTGCGTTCATTCTTATCATACCGCGTGACCCTAGTGCTTGATGAAATGACCCTCTACCATCCAGTGTGGACCCTATTGATTCGCACGAATGAAGGGACGACGCAGCGTGTATTTGTAGATGGTATCAATGGGGCAATTATGACCCAATAATTGGAAAGAGGACGATTCATGTTTCAAAATTATCAAGAAAAAGTCAGTAACTACTGGCACAAGTTGACGATTATTGCAGTCAGCTTAATCGCATTATTCTTTTTGACGGGATACCAGACAGCCGTGCAGGCGGTGGCTTCGGTGAGTGATTACACGGCGACTGTGAATGTGCAGGCCGATGGGACCATGCAGCAAGAGGAGACGATTAGCTTTGACGTGAAGGGGACGGTTGAAGAATTTAACCACCGGATTGCCCTAACGGATATGAGCAAGTTGGCCAATCTTGGCGTGGATATGAAGAGTGTGTCGGCGGATTCTTATTTCACTTTTGTGGAGAGTGATTCAAATGAAGTGGGGACTTTTACGGTTTCTACTGCCGATGATCAAGTGGCGGACATCACCATCTACAATACGGTGACGGCTGCACCACATATCACCCAGGTTTCAGCGACGATTTCGGATGCTTGGACAAATTATTCAGAGTGGTCAATTTTAAAGAATAGCTTTCTAGCATTACCTTATGACGTCGATCAAGCCACTTTAACTGTCACATTCCCGCAAGCCGTGCCGGAAGACCAGTCTGATTTAATCATTTCGGGTCCAGGCAAAACGGACTTGCAATGGGCTGACGATAGAAAATCATTTACAATCACAGTGAAAAACTTAAAAGCTGATGACAACGTGGCCCTTCAAATGTACATGCCGGTGTCCATTCTACCTGATAACCAAAAGGTGGGGGCAGACTCTGAAGGCCAATCTACTATTGAAAGTATGCAGGCTAGTCAAGAAGCAGCAACGCGTTTACAAAGACGCCAAACCATGAAAATCTGGGCTGTGGCGGGGACTTTATTTGTCTTAATTTTTGCTTATACCATTTATTTATATATGAAGAAACGCCAAATTGTGATTGCGGTGCCGAATAAGAAAGGCTTTGTGGAGAGTCAACCCAATGCTTACGGTCCGCAAACTGTGGCGCGGTTAATGGGTAAAGGGTATTCGGACCATCAAAAGATTGTCTTGTTAGTCTTAGAGATGATTCAAGCAAAAGTTTTGGCGGCCCATTTTGAAGTCAATAAAAAGGGCCAGCTGGCAGATATTCAAGTGTCCATCTTGAAGCCAGAAGTCAACCAACCGGCGGGACAGTTCTTATTGAGTGCAATTCAAAATCAAAGTCAAACCAGTCGTGATGTGGTGTCTTTAAATGACTTAGTCTTTAACAAAACCGGAAAGGTAACGATGATGTCACGCTTTGGCCGGAAATTAGTCCGTAAGATTAACCAAGCAGCTAAACAACCCTTAACCAAAGACGGTGTTTATAGTAAAATGAATCAAGTTTACATGGCTATTCTAACACTCTATATGGTAGCATGGTTATTTGGAACAGGTTTCGTGATTTACTGGCAATTGCAGCTGCAAGCTTTAAATGTATGGGCTTCATTATTGCTGTTTGTCAGCGTGGCTTTGGTTGCCCTTTTACAAAAAAATGTCTTACCAATGCGGAGTGATAAAGGGGTATCCTTATTCAAGTTGTGGCAGGGTTATTTGAAGGGCATCGGCAGCCAGTTAATGAATCCGGATGCTTGGGGCCGTCAATCGGCAGAATGGTTGGACCATCAATATTTATATGCTTGGGTTGCGGGGTCGAATGTGAAGGTTGCTAAGGCGCTGGAACAAGAGGCGCAGGTTGTCCAGTTACCTTTGATGGGTTCGGCACAAGCGATTGACCATTTACAGTTAGAGAAATTGAAGTGGCAACCACAGGCTGAGGAAGTTTCGGATGATGACGTCGCTGAATAGCCGGTGACAAGATGAAGAATATAAATGAAAAAATAACAGTATTTAGATCTAGAAGGAGGCAATCATGGAGACTGCACAAAATGATTTTACAATGCGTGTTTCCATGCTCGGCAGTAGCTCTAGCGGAAACGCTACTTATATTGAAACCCCTAAGCGGAAGATTTTAGTGGACGCAGGATTTAGTGGGAAAAAGATGAAGGAATTGTTAGCCGGCATTAACCGTGATATCAATGAGATTGATAGTTTATTTATTACGCATGAACATTCTGACCATATTAAGGGGATGGGGGTTCTAGCGCGTAAGTACGATTTAAATGTCTATGCTAATGAGGCGACCTGGCAAGCAATCGGGAGTAAGGTTGGGGTTATTCCAGTAGAAAAACAGCATGTCATGGAGCAAGGTGATATACTAACTTTAGGCGATGTGGATATTGTGTCCTATGGTGTGAGCCATGACGCTGCTGAACCGCAGTTTTATGCCTTTCAAAAGGATAACCGCCAGTTTACGATTTTAACGGATACTGGTTATGTGAGTGACCGGTTAATTGGCTTGTTGAAGAATTCAGATAGTTATTTAATCGAGTCCAACCATGATTTGGATATGTTGCGGATGGGTGCTTATCCATGGTCTTTAAAACAACGTATCCTCGGTGATGAGGGCCATTTATCAAACGATGCCGGTGCTCAAGCCATGATTGATATGATTGGGGATAGAACGAAACGTATCTATCTAGGCCATTTATCTAAAGAGAATAATATGAAAGCCATTGCCCACCAAACTTGCGTATCCGCAATGCTTCAGGCTGATCTTGGTGTTCATGATCAATTTGAAGTATATGATACAAATCCAGACAAGCCAACAAGCTTGTTTACCTTATAAATTTTTATAAATATTTATAGAATCGCCTGTAAAAAGTCATAAACAATTCAAATATACCTACTATAATCAAAGTGTTAAGAGTCTAAAATAAAAATCGAGGGAGATGAGCAAATGTCTCAGTCAAATAATCCAAATAATTTAAATGACCAATCATCAGTAGATAACCAAAATGATGAACCAATTAAAAACCCAAATGAACCACATAGACCTGAAAAGAAAGAACGTAAATTGACCGCCTTACAATCAGGCTTAATTGGTGGTGCAGTTGCGGCTGTGTTAATTTCTGGTGTGGGCTATGCTGTGACGACTGCCAACGATACGGATGATCAGATTTCAACAGAAGAAGTGCAATCGATTGTAGATGAGGCAGTTTCTAGTGCGCAAGCAGATAATACAGCTTCTTCAGTCCAATCGACTTCACTTGATGTGACTACGGATGTTTCTGAAACAGTAGCTAATGTACAAGATTCAGTTGTTTCTGTTGTGAACATGACAGAGTCTGTGTCAACGTATGATTTATTCGGATTTACTTCACCAACTCAAGGAGAAACTACAACAGAGTCTTCAGAATTAGAAACTTCTTCTGAGGGTTCAGGTGTTGTCTACAAGGTTGATGGGGACACTGCTTATGTTGTCACTAACAACCATGTAATTGACGGGGCAGATGCGATTAATATTATTATGGCTGATGGTACCCAAGTTGAGGCTGAAGTGGTTGGTTCTGATCCATGGACTGACTTAGCGGTATTGAAGATTTCTTCAGATGTTGTGACAACAGTTGCTGAATTTGGGGATTCTGATAGCTTGAAAGTAGGGGAACCTGCGATTGCCATTGGTTCACCTTTAGGTTCTGAATATGCAACAACTGTGACGCAAGGGATTATCTCTGGTTTAGACCGTTCGGTACCTGTTGATATAGATGGCGACGGCACATCCGACTGGGTGGCCAATGTTATCCAAACGGATGCAGCGATTAACCCTGGTAACTCTGGTGGTGCTTTATTAAATGCTGCTGGACAAGTGATTGGGATTAACTCGATGAAGGTATCAAGTGACCAAGTAGAGGGTATGGGCTTTGCCATCCCAGCAGGTGAGGTGCAAACAATCATTGGTGAACTGGAAGTCAATGGCAAAATTGTTCGTCCGGAATTAGGTGTATCTATGGTTGACCTTAACCGAGTGTCATTAGATTATCAATCACAAAACTTACAATTACCTGATGATGTTGATGGTGGTGTTTATGTTGCAGAAGTATCAGCAGGATCGGCGGCGGAGGCAGCTGGTTTACAAGCTGATGATGTCATCGTTGAATTTGCGGGTGAAGCTGTAACGGATTCAGCATCATTACGTCAAGCTTTATACCAACAAAAATCTGATGCAAGTGTAGAGGTTTCCTTCTACCGCAATGGTGAATTACAAACAGCGACTGTACAGTTACAACCACAAAACAACAGTTCCGCAACCCAATAAAGAAGAAATTTTGTTCAATTACACAGAATTATTAAATAATATAAATGAAGCTCAACCGTCAGTTAATATCGGTTGAGCTTTTTCGATGGTATAACTTGCATCAGGTGGAAAGTATCATTTGATTTATCGAGGGATAGAAAACTTAGAGACTTATCCACTTATCCCCATACCTTATCCACATAGATGTGGATAAAATGGTGTGGATGTGTATAAAATGTTGGTACCGCTTAAAACATTGAGAGATAAGCTTTGTGAATTGTGAACCTTTATGTGGATAGTGGGGATAACTATGGGGGGCGGAGTGTACTTTTTTTAAAATGCCCATAAATCGCGTCTAATGGCTGTGGAAATTGTGGATAATCATAAACATTAGGTAAATGAATAACAAAAAGGTTGAGACCAGCGTCCCAACCTAATAGTTGCATAAGGGCCATTAACGAATTTCACGTAAATAGTCAGCTTTTTCAAATTTGTCAGTATTAGCAATAGCGACATAGATATCATCTGCTTGGATGATATAGTCAGCAGGGAAGGTTGTGGTTAATGCTTCACGACGACGTTTGCGGATACCAATGATATTGATGTCGTAACGTTGACGTGTATTCAATGAAGTGAGTGATTTGCCCACCCATTCTTCTGGTGGACGGAATTCTACTAAAGATGTTTCGTCATCTAGGTTAATAATTTCTTCAATGGTGTTGTGAATCATACGGCGAGCAATTTGAACGCCAGATTCTTTTTCTGGTTGCACGATGGTATTTACACCTAGCGCTTCTAAAACTTTACGATTTGTTTTATTTTTAACCTTACAGATGATATGGTCGATACCTAATTCTTTTGCATTTATAACACCTAATACAGAAGCTTCAAGGTTGGTACCTGTAGAAATAACAATCGCATCACATTGGCCAAAACCAAGGTTACGCATATATTCTATATCAGTAAAGTCTCCAACTGAACCAACTGTTAAGTAACCATCTAAACGGTTAACATTTTTTTCATCTAAATCACAGGCAATGATTTCAACGCCGTTTTCGGATAATTCTTTAGCGATTGTAGAACCAAAAATACCTAAACCTAAAATACCTACTAAATTCATTTTTCCCATTTTATAACACCTATCCTATTAAAATATTTGTGTTTGTATATTTAATATCACGTTTTTTATCTTGTTTACTTGGTAATAAAGAAAGGAACATAGTCATTGGACCAATCCGTCCGATAAACATTAATGCCATTAAAATAATTTGACTAGCCATAGAAAGCGTTGGTGTTAAATTGGCTGTTACACCAACGGTTGCAAAAGCAGAAATGGCTTCAAATAGTATATATAAGAAATCCACTTGGGGATCAAAAGTTAAGATTAAACCAGAACCGATAATTAATAAAGTGGTATATAGTAATAAAATAACGAATGCCTGACGTAATAGTTTTGCTGGAATCGTGTGTTTATCAAAGTTGATAAATTCTTTCTGGCGAATTTCTGCAATGGCCATCATTAATACTAAAGCAAATGTTGTTGTTTTTAAACCCCCGGCAGTACCACCAGGACTCCCACCGATAAACATGGTAACAATGAATATCAATATGCTAACAGGGTGTGCTAAAGTATAATCGATAGAAGCAAATCCAGCGGTACGCATCGTAACCGTTTGGAAAACAGCAGTCATCAACTTGTTACCAATACTCATCTCTCCAATTGTGCCGGTATTGTTCCACTCGAAGGCTAGAAATAATAAAGTCCCTAGCGTAATGATTAGGAGGGTCATTTTCAATGCCAATTTAGTATGTGGCCGTAAATGACGAATCGCATTTTTTAAGGCAAACTTAGGTCTAGACCGGTCTAACTTTTTGATTTGATTGGTTACATCAAACCATACTGAGAAACCAATACCACCTAAAATAATTAAAGAAATAATAGTCCAGTTAATTACGGGCTGTGTTTGTAGGGCGATCATAGATGAATTGCTAAGTGGGTCAAACCCAGCATTACAGAAAGCAGAAACCGCCATAAAGATACTTAGAAAAGTACCGCGACCTAAACCATATTCAGGAATAAAATAAGTAGCAAAGAGTAAAGCACCAGCACCTTCAATAATAAAAGTGTATCGGAAAATTTTACCTAGCCAATTGGCAATATCGTTTAGTGAACTGTTGTTTAAAGCACCGGAAACAGCAACTTGGTCACGTATGCGGACATTTTGGCCAATTCTAAAATAAATGAGCGAGATGAATGTCATCAAACCTAAACCACCGATCTGGATTAACATCAACATAATAATTTGTCCAAATGTATTATAGGTATCAAAAATGGATTCAACCCACAAACCTGTCACACAGACAGCAGAAACAGCAATGAATAGATGGTCAAAGTATGTTGCATCTGATGTGGCCACCTGGCTAATTGGTAGACTCAGTAGTAGTGAACCTACAAAGATGACGACAGCAAACGATAAAGCAATTTTTTTAGCGCTAGATAATTGGCTTACTGGTTTTAGAAAATAATGTAGCGCTCGATGTATTAAATTAATTGTGATAACCTCCCATAAAGCTTGATGACTTTAAGAAATTTTAAGATTCATTTTTCAAATACGATTAATTATAAACACTTTAGCAGAAAAATCTAGTAAAATAAAAAATAAAAAAGTTAATAACGAAATATTTGCATGATAGGAGTTATTTTTGCATGTTAATTAAAATTATCTCAGTTGGTAAATTGAAAGAAAAGTACCTAAAACAAGGCATTGAAGAGTATACTAAGCGGTTATCTCGGTATACAAAGTTTGAAATCATTGAAGTGAAAGATGAACCGACAAAAGAAAATGCTAGTGAATCAGAAGATGAAATGGTGAAGGATGCGGAAGGTGAACGTATCTTGAATAAAATAAAACCGGATGACTTTGTTTATCTGTTGGCTATTAATGGGCAAATGTTGTCGTCCTTAGGATTGGCCAAATCGATGCAAGTTCAGATGACTCAGGGGAAATCGACACTGGTCTTTGTGATTGGTGGTTCTTTAGGAACCAGTGACGCTGTCAACAAGCGGGCCAATCAAGCCATTTCTTTTGGGAAAATGACCTTACCTCACCAATTGATGCGCTTAGTGTTAACAGAACAAATTTATCGCGCCTTTAGAATACAAAATAATGAACCGTATCATAAATAAAACTCGTTTCAGTAGGATAAATGGCGGATAGTATGCATGATATGTTAAGATGCAAGAGAAAGATCATTTTTTATATAGATTACGTTAAGTATACACGGAGTAGTGAGGAGTTTACATATGAATATTTTTCCAATACATGCATTAGCAGATAATTATATTTGGATGATTGAAGATACAGATAGTGTTATGATTGTTGACCCGGGTGAAGCAGCAGAAGTTTTATCTTATATCGAAGTAGAAAAACCTAGCCAAATTGCTATTTTATTAACACATAAACACGACGATCATATTGGTGGTGTAGAGGAAATTATCCAGACCTACCCAGAAACTAATATTTATGGTCCAAGTGAGGTGCCAGGTTTTGACGATATGACAATTTTAGAAGATGGTAGCCAGGTAGATATTTTAGGCCATAAAGTAACCGCTTTACTTTCAGCGGGCCATACAGCTGGTCACTTAGCCTATATTGTCGATAATCAATTTCTATTTACTGGTGATGCAATGTTCTCAGCCGGCTGTGGTCGTGTATTTACGGGCGACTACCAAGCAGCATTTGATGCCTTAGAAACTTTTAGTCGGTTAGACGATGACATTGCTGTCTTTGCAGGACACGAGTACACCTTAACCAATTTAAAATTCGCCCATTCAATCTTTCCAGAAAATGAAGTAATTGCTGAAGCCTTAGGGCAAGCAGAAGTTTTAAATGCTGTAAACCATCCTACCTATCCTTCAACTATTGGTAGAGAAAAAATCATTAACATTTTTATGCAAGCAGAAGATGTCACAGCTTTTAAAGATTTAAGAAATTTACGGGATAATTTTTAAAGCATTCAATGTGGAAAAATATTATGGAGAGGTAGCGGATGGTAAGCTACCTCTCTTTTTTTATTTATCCTCAACTACATAAGTATTTGGAGTAGTGATGGATACAAATTTGTACTGTATATTGCGTTTTTTATATAAGAGAAGCATGAAGCTGACAGGGGGGGAAAATGAAAATAAAGCATGAGAAGGTTTGTATCTCAGTGTTTAAATTACTCTTTTTCTCATATTCATAAAAACAGCAATGTACGAGTAAATGGCGGAACAATGATTTTCTTCAAGTAAAATTGACTTGTATATCAATATAGCGTGATAATATAATGGTATAAACGCTTACATTGATAAAAAAGGGAGGAAATTTTTATGTGGACATTTATAATAGGTGTCGTCGCTTTAGTTGTAGGATACTTCACCTATGGTCGCTATATCGAGAAAAACTTCGAGCCGAATCCTGAACGGACAACACCAGCGGAGGTTTTACAAGATGGCATGGACTTTGTACCAATGCCTAGATGGAAGAACGCAATTATTGAATTATTAAACATCGCAGGGACAGGACCTGTATTTGGACCAATTATGGGTGCTTTATATGGGCCGGTCGCTTATTTATGGATTGTTTTTGGTTGTATATTTGCTGGGGCGGTCCACGATTACATGTTGGGGATGGTATCTCTTAGGAATAATGGCGCACAACTACCCGCTTTAGCAGGTAAGTATATTAATAAAGGGACTATGCATGTAGTCAACTTGTTTGCTTGTTTACTATTATTATTGGTAGGTACTGTATTCGTTTCGTCGCCTGCAGCGCTTATTCAAAGCTTGCTTCCAGGTAACGTTGCTTTAATTATCATTATAATTGCTATTTTTATTTACTACATTATTTCAACTGTTTTACCAATTGACCAAGCAATGGGGAAAGTATATCCTTGGTTTGGTGCAATACTTATCATTTCAACTTTAGCAATCGGTTTAACATTAATCTTTGGAGATCACTCAATGATTGAATTGTCTTCAGCTACTATGTCGAACTTTCATCCTAAAGGCTTGGCTATTTTCCCAGGTATCTTCTTCACTATTTCTTGTGGAGCGATGTCAGGTTTCCATGCAACCCAAGCACCAATGGTATCTCGTACAATGGAAAATGAACGTGAAGGGCGTTTCACTTTCTATGGTATGATGATCGCTGAAGGTGTTATCGCGATGATTTGGGTGGCAGCTTCATTAGCCTTATTTGACGGTGAAACTTTATCAGGTATGATTGATGCAGGTACTGCTTCAGCAGTTGTGAATGCCGTGTCATTAGAATTGTTAGGACCAATATTTGGTACTTTGGCAATTATTGGGGTTATTGTGTTACCATTATCTTCTGGTCTATCTGCATTCCGTTCATTGCGTATTATTATTGCAGACTATACCCACATGAAACAGGACACATTGCCGAAGATAATGACAATCACCTTACCAATTTATGTGATTTCATTCTTCTTAACCTTTGTGGACTTTAATATCTTATGGCGTTACTTCAACTGGGCCAACCAAGTTACAGCGGTACTAGCTTTACTAGTAACAACACGCTACTTATTCCTAAAGGGTAGAAATTACTTCGTCACACTAGTGCCAAGTGTCTTTATGTTATATGCCGTTGTAGTCTACTTGTTAAGTGAACCAATTGGCTTTAACTTAGGATTAAGTAACTTATCCTACTGGGGCGGGGCAGCCATTACTTTAATTATTCTCGCACTATTCTGGAAACAAGGTATTGACCAAAAAGCGAAATTAGATCCTTCGTCTAAATTAATTAATGACCAGTTATCAATTCAAACGCTTTATCCAGAATTAGTAAATGAAAAATAAATAAAAAATACCGTCTCGGTCTTCTAAGGCCGAGGCGGTATTTTTATGGTGTTTTTTTAATCAGCATAGTCACTACAGGTATATCTTAGCTACCTAAAAGTACACCGATACCATAGGCAACTAGGGCGGCTGCACCACCAATCAGAAGCATTTCCATACCAGATTTAAACCAATTGGTATGCGTTAAACGTGATTTTGATGCACCTAGGATAAATAGGGTGATGGCGGTTAAGACGCATGCAACTGCAAAGGTATTGGCCATCAAAAAAGTATTAGTTGAGGCGAATACGTAGGCAATTAATGGGATAAAACCATATATTAAAAATGAGAAGAACGTTACTAAAGCATTTCTCATTGGATGTGTTTCGATTTCTTCATCCCCAAACTCACTATTCACACGTTCTTGCTCAAAGATTTCAGGATAATTGGCTAGGGTTGCTGAAATCTGATCGGCGTCATCCTTTGAAATGCCTTTTGCTTGGTAGTTTGCAGATAATTTAGCCACTTCACTTGAAAAATCATTCTTAAAATCAAGACGCCGTTTTTTGATGGTGTTCTCAACAAACTCTCCCTCAGACTTACTTGAAAGGAAGTCACCAACGGCCATAGATAAACCATCTGCTAATAGATTGGCGAAGCCAAGGATGATGACTACGTCAAGTGATAAGGCACCACCAGTTGCCCCTGCAACGACGGCGAAGGTTGTGACAATACCATCGAGGCCACCGTAAACCATACTTTTCACGTAATTGCCATTCATCAAAGATTCTTTTTTACTTTGTTCACTCAATTGCTACACCTCCATAAGTATTTAGTTTTATTATATGCTTTCATATATAGATGGTGGGTTGGTTCACTCACAGATGATTCAAAAAGGTGAAAAAAAGCCCCCAACGGCTAGAATTGTATGGAAACTTAGTCGTTGAGGACAATTTTGTTTATAGATTATTCAGCTGTTGTGTCACTAGCAGAACTGAAGCTTGTACCAAAGATATTATCTACGATAGAAAGGATACGGTCCCAAATACCTATAGCATCTTCTTGTAATTGCTCAGTATCTGCATTTTCGATTGCAGATGAAGCAGAAGCGGCAACGTTACTTGCAGCGTCAGACAATGAGCTTGCTAAGTTAGATAATTGTGTTTTTTGCTCTTCACTTAACTCAAGGTTAGAGAAGTTTTTCATTTGATCAATAATCGCTTGGATATTGTCTTCAGAAATCACACCATTTAAGTTGTAGTTATTCACAACATTATTCACGATAACAGTAATTTCATCCACTGAAATTGAGCCACCATTTTGGTCTTTCAAGTCAGCAATTTGCGCTTTAATATCCGCAATCGCAGCGTTCATGTCGCTATCAGAGTAACCTTCAGTATCTTCATTCTCTTGTGTAATTGAAGAAGTTACCGCTAACTCATCTTGGGCCACTTGACGGGCATCATCATCTAATGAATAACCAGCATCTTCAAAGGCTTTATAAACACCCGCTAAGGCACCTGAACCATCTACTGTAACAGCAGAAGCCACTTTAATATCTACGTCAATTGCACCCGCAGTAATGGCCGCATTCTCATATTGGGCTTCAGTGATATCTGTTATTGTATCTGGTGTTTCGATTTCAACCGTTACGCCACCATCGTTATCAGCTGGTGTGATATAAGCTGAAGAGTAGACTTGGTTGTATGGGTAGCTATCTTGTAATAAGTCATTTAATTCATTAACAGCCACTTCGATTTCAGTCGCGCCATCTTCAACACCTAATAATTTTTTTGTTTCAGTATATTGGCTATCATCTAAAGTTTCCCCGTATGTAAACATCGGGTCAATAGCAATCTTATCTGCTAATTTATTTGGTGCAGCTACGGCAAGTCCCAAAGCTAAAACACCACTAGTTAATAAAATTCGTTTTGTAAACTTTTCCATTGTATGTTTCCTCCTACAGACTGATTATGACCATGAAGGTCGTAGTTGTCGGTAAGCCCATTGTATCATTTTAAATTGGAAAGGGTTTTAGAAAACTGTTAACAAGGATATAAAAATTGTTTAAGGAGAAAAGGAGTGCGAAAGACGACGCTTCCTGTCTAGGAGTAATATGATTAAGGTGCGAGAGACCTCTCTGGAGACTCGAACCTAACTAGGGTGAGGGCGGTCCCACTGCTTTTTAAGACTATGTTAGGCATAAGCATAACCTGAAAGTTAATAATCAGAAAAAATGGGTTACTAGCCATATCACTACAAAAATAATCTATTTCATTTACAAGCTGTCAGCTAAGGAAACCTAGGTATTGATACCTAGGAGGAATTAGCAAAATAGACAGCTCTTTTTGTTGATTTTACTAGGTTATCGTTTATGTTTTCTCTAAATAGATAGTATAATGTATTTTAAGAGAAAAGAGGTGATAAGATGCAGTTAACGAAAACGATTAAAGTGCAATTATACCCAAGTGCTAGTGATATTGAAAAGTTCGAAGAAACCCAACAACAGTTTTTAAACGCTTGTAATTTTGTTTCGACATATATCTTTGACCATGACTTTGAATTAGGTCAAACGACTTTGCACAACGCCTTGTATCATCAGATACGTCAGGATTTTGGGCTGCAATCGCAAATGGCCCAGTCCGTGATGCGTACGGTAATCGCGAGATATAAGACCGTGAAAACACAGTTTAAACAAAAACCTAAGCGTTATAAAGATATCCATACAGGTAAATATCATACGCTATATAAAGACCTTTACCATTTAACGAAACCCCTAGGGTTTAAGCAACCAGTAGCTGTGTTCGTACGTAATCGTAACTACGCTTATCACCAAAACAATACCTATTCACTGACGACCAATCAAGGACGAATTAAAGTGTCTTGTGATAAGCAACATATCGCTTATCTTCAACAATTTAGCCAGAATGCTTACAAGTTCGGTCAAGCTGAATTACTCTGTCGTAAGGGTAAGTGGTTCTTACACGTGTCCGCAAGTAAAGAGATAGACAGCCCAGATGAAACTAATATTCAACGGATTGTAGGCATTGACCGTGGTTTAAGACAGATACTAACTATTGCGGATGATACAACTCATACTACCTTCTATTCGGGTAAAAGCTTGATGAAGAAAAGACGGCGTTTTAAGGAATTGCGCCAGTCCTTACAAGCGAAGAACACCAAATCAAGTCGTAGACGCCTTAAAACAATTGAAAGACGAGAGAACCGCTGGATGAATGATGTGAACCATCAATTATCAAAGACACTCGTTGATCGATACGGGGCCAATACCTTGTTTGTGTTGGAAGATCTTACGAACGTTACTTTTAACACGACTCACCATCGTAAGCAAGATGCACGGTATGAACACCATTCTTGGCGATTCTTCGATTTTGAAGAAAAGTTAATGTATAAAGCTTTAGAAAGTGGTTCGCAAGTTTTAAAAGTATCCGCACAATTTACGTCCCAACGTTGTCCGAAATGCGAATCAATTGATAAAGCTAATAGACAACAAGGTAAGCACTTGTTTACTTGTCAGAATTGTGGGTATCAATCAAATGATGACCGTGTGGCAGCTATCAATATTCAAGAATTGGGTCACCGATATCTGTCGAGTGAGAAAAACCCGCGGTTTGAAAAAGTTGTGCCAATACAAAATTATTAAACGTAAAACAATATTCGGTAAGTGTCTACAGACCGCTTACTGATGGGGTGCCAGTCAACCATCCCTTAGTGTCTTTAAACGGTTGGAGATATTATATCGTTTGTACAACCACCATGTTTAGGACAAACTCTCTGTTTTAACAGAGAGTAGTTGATATATACTAGAAGAGGAAGCGTTTTTGAAATTGGGGTGAAATCAAAAATTTTTATTAAAATTATTCAAATGAAGTGACAAAATTTCACTTTAAAAGTATGCTTAAGGCTACAAGTTATGTCGTTTTTGGAGGGATAAAAATGAACATCGAACAGAAAAAAGAATTGTTAGCTATCTTAGCGCAGGATGCGCGATTAGCACCTAAAACTATTGCTAACATGATTGAAGCTAACGAAGAAGAAGTCGTTGCGCAAATCGCTGCTTATGAAAAAGATAACGTGATTGCCGGCTACCACACCATGATCAACTGGGACGTTGCCGATGACAACTTGCTATCAGCGATGGTAGAAGTCAATGTTGATTTACACCACGGTGTATCTTATCAAGACATTGCAGAAACCATTTACCAATATGATCAAGTAGAATCTTTATACTTGATGTCAGGTACTTATGATTTCCTATTATTAACCAAGCGTTTAACGATGGTAGATATCTCTAAATTTATCTCTAAATTAGCAGCTATCGACGAAGTTAGCGCTACAACAACCCACATTGTAATGAACCGCTATAAAGAACAAGGGGTTGTCTATAAAGATATCAAAGAACATGGCGGACGTATGGTGATCTCACAATGACAAAATCTCAAAATAAAACCGTAATTGATATGGAGCCATCTGGTATACGCCGTTTTTTCGACATTGCCAATGAAATCGAAGGCGTGATTTCGCTTGGGGTAGGGGAGCCTGACTTTCCAACGCCTTGGTCAATTCGTGAAGAAGCGATTCGGGCCATTAGAAAAAGTAAAACTTATTATACTGCCAATGCAGGTTTGATTGAATTGCGACGTGCAATTTCAAATTATTTAGACCGCAAATATGACTTGGATTATGATCCGGATACGGAAGTGATTGTCACTGTTGGTGGTTCTGAAGCCATTGACCTTGCTTGTCGTGGATTAATTAACCCAGGTGATGAAGTATTGTGTATGGATCCGTCCTACGTATCTTACACACCGTCAATTGAGCTTGCTGGCGGGATTCCCGTACCAATGAAACTACCAAGTGAGCACGACTTTATTTTACAGCCGGAAAATATTGAAGCATTGATCACAGAAAAGACCAAGGCTATTATTTTAAACTATCCAAACAACCCAACAGGGGCAGCAGCAACTCGGGAAGAGTTGGGAAAATTGGCTGATGTAATTAAGAAATATGATTTATATGTCTTAACGGACGAAATTTATTCTGAAATCTGGTATGCCAAAGATAAATACACGTCAATCGCTTCATTTGAAGGGATGAAAGAACGGACAATCTACATTAACGGATTTGCTAAAGCCTTCTCAATGACAGGGTGGCGAATTGGTTACCTATGTGGACCAGAAGTTTTAGTGGAACAAATGTTGAAAATCCACCAGTTCACGATTATGGCTGCACCAACTGTATCGCAATATGCGTCAGTTGTAGCTTTAGAAGATTGTGATGACGATGTAGAAGCGATGCGGAAAGACTATTTAAAACGTCGTAACTTCTTATTAGGCCGATTCCGTGATATGGGTATTCCTTGTTTCGTACCACGCGGGGCTTTCTATACCTTCCCTGACATTCGTGAATTTGATATGACCAGTGAAGAATTTGCCTTGGCGCTCCTTGATGCGAAGAAATTGGCAGTTGTGCCTGGTTCAGCATTTGGTGAGGGTGGGGAAGGATTCTTACGTATCTCATACGCTTACTCAATTAAAGAATTGACGATTGCCATGGACAAAATAGAAGAATTCATTACCGAGCTAAGAAACAAATAAGACAAGGATAAATATTGTGTATAGAAATGCAAATTTATTTTTCAAAGAATGATACAAATGACGATTGAGGGGTTGATTTCATGGATAAAGAAGCATTAATCATTGTAGATATGAGTAACGATTTTGTGGCACCAGACGGTTCATTAACCGTTGGCCAACCAGGTCAAGCCATCGTTCCTTACATTAAATCTCTGGCAGAAGACTTTATCAGCCAAGGGAAGGATGTGGTCGTGGCCATGGACGCTCATCAAGTGGATGATCCCCACTTTAAATTGTGGCCAGCCCATAATGTGGTGGGTACAGAAGGACAAGCACTTTATGGTGAATTGCAAGACTGGTTTCAAGCCAACCAAGACAATGAATTGGTCACATACCTGCCTAAAGAAAATTACAATAGCTTCTTTAATACTGGTTTGGCGGATTTATTGCTTGATAAAGGCGTTGATACAGTCCATATTGTTGGTGTAGCCACAGATATTTGTGTTTTCAATACGGTTAGTGGGGCGGATGCCTATGGTTTTCAAACGAAAGTCCATGCTAATGGTGTTGCAACCTTTACAGATTTAGGGGACACTATGCTTGAACATATGACACGGTGTTTCCACACTGAAATCATTAAGTAGAAATTGTCTCGTAAAGTCTGCATAACAATTGTATAATAAACGAATAGGTCATGATTTTCCTTCTTTCAAGTATGATGTGGTGTTTTACTTTATTTTAGGAAAGCATGGCCATTTTGTATGTACAAAAATAGTGTTGGTGAAAATTCCTTAAAAACGCCTACCAACACTACTTAAAATAAAACAAAAACTCGACGCCAGCTGACGTCGAGTTTTTGTTATCATAAGTACTATTTGTAATCTACACCTTTTGTGTAGGTGTTTGATGCATCCCAAAGTAGGTATTCCTTGGCGCCACTTTCAATAACAGCGTCAATTTGTTCTTGTACTTCGGCCGCGCCGTACTCAGCATAAGTACCTTCCGCCAGGTATGATGCGGTAAAATCTTGTAACCAAGGTCTAGATACTGGTGCATCTTCCAGCTCAGCATTTAAAGCATTCTCTTTTTCCATATAAGCTTGTACAACTTCATATGGGTATAAGTCTGGGTAGTCTAAGTCGAAGTAGCCAGGACCCCAGTGAGAAGGGTAAATCATTGATGAAATGACATCGACATTTTCTGCGATCATGTTGTAGTTTTGACCGATACCAGGTGTTGCGACAACATCTGTCACGTAACCAAAGATATCTGCAGAAACATCTACACCATATGGTTCAAGTTCTTCACGGGCAAAAGCTAGGAAGTCTGCGATAACCATTTGACGGGCTTCAGTTGAAGCTTTTCCATATTCAGCGTAGTCACCCATATCGTAAGTTAAGGTTTCACCGAAAGTTTCAAATCCTTCTGGGAAGCGGACATAGTCAAATTGGATATCCTTATAACCAGCGCGAGCGGCTGATTTAGCGACTTCTACAAGGTATTCCCAGTTATCTTTGTTGTATGGGTTTAAGAAGGCATCGCCACCATCGTTAGTCCATACTTCACCAGATTCTGTTAGGAAGGTACGTGATGGATCAGCGTTAGCTAGGTTGGTATCTTTAAAGGTTGTGATACGAGCGATTGGATAGATTTGTTTGTCTTCGAAAGTTTGCATCATGCCTTCGCCGTCAATACTATCTGTTTCGTTGTTGTTGACCGTATCATCTTCTGACGGTAGGTCCATAGTAATATTCCCGTAGTCGTCTTTGACATCTAGTACGACTGAATTTAGATTGGTTTCATCTAAAAGGGCCATATTTTCATCAAATAGGGCTTGGTCGGTGGCACCGGCAGCTGATAGGTAAATCCCTTTTACCCCGTCTTCAGGATAGGCAATATCGTAACCTGAATCGTATTGGAATTTTGAGGGTAAATTTTTTGGTTGGTTTAATAAAGCCGTTGCTTCTGTAGAAACATTTGGTAATTGTGTACTGTCACCTTCACCGCTTGTCGCTGTAGCGCTAGCATCTTCACGACTTGCTTCAGTTGATTCACCAGATTCACTGGTAGATTCAGAGTTTTGTTCAGACGAACTTTCATTACTTGCGGATTGTTCTTGGTTATTTTCATTGGCTAAGCCATACCAGTCTGTTCGAATGCCAAAGATTAAGGCTAAACCTAATACAATGGCTGTGAGTAGTCCTAAAACAAGTTTCCAATTGAATTTAGGTCCTTCGTTTTTTGGGTCTAAAGTTGTCTTAATATCCGAATTTGGATTGGATTGATTGTCTTTCAAGGTTCTGGCCTCCGTTCTATTTCATTTTATTGTGCTTGATTTTCTATTTGCGAAAGTTTGGCCAATTCCGTTAAGTCAGGCAATATTTCAGATAAGGCTGCTTGTGACGTTTTAAAGTTGCCGTTAATTTCCGCTAGGCCGTCAGAGAAGGTCGTTAGATCGCTGTCTTCAGCTGCTAAACTTGTGTAATAGGCCTCTTCTCTCTCCAAAACAGCTTGGTAGTTTTCAATGTAGGCGCTCATTTGCGTGTTCACGCTGTCAGCTAATTGCCGAGACGCATCAAAGTTGGCGAAATCTTCCCCAGCTGTGAAGTCTGTTTCGTCAAATTCATTTAAACTTTCAACCTGACCTTGGAAATCTTCAAAAAGCGATTTTAATTCGTCAAATTCTTCTTGTCTGGTTTGTAAGTTTTCCCGTGTGGCACCCGTACCTGATTCAGTCAAGTTGGGTAGACTTTCGTCAGCTGCTAAATCTTCTTCAAAAGCATCTTGTAAAGCCATTTCCTGCGTTTGAATGGATTCTAATTGCCCCATCATAGCTTGGGCGTTTTCGGCTGACTTTGTTACCACTTGGTCTGGTGTCCTAGAGCAGGCTGCTAATACCCCAATGCTCGCCCCGACGATTGCAAGGGTGGATAGTTTCTTCAATACCATTATCTATCTCCTTATTCTATTTTTTTCTCGTATTACCGCAGTGAATAACAGAAATGAATGCTGTATTTTTGTGTGTAGAATTGCGATAATAACCCATAAAGTATAATATACCCTTAATGATACGAGACTTACGCGAATATCTCAAGAAATTAATATAATTTTTAGAAAATGCTAAGGAAAATGTAGGAATTCTTTTGCTAGAAATTAGGACTTTAGTCCCTATCCAATGCCTGGTGTTCAGTTATAATAGACTAAAGAGCTTGTGCAAGTTTTATGATGAAGAAAATGGGGAGGAGCGTGCAAGAATGAGTAAGCAGGACAATAACCGACTTTGGCGACTAGGGTTAGCAGCTGCTGCAACAGGCGTCGGCTATGTTTATCATGCCATGAGTCAAGAGCGATCGGTGCGCAGCAAGGTGATACAAGATGGTATGAGGATTAAGCGAGAAGCTAATCGATTAACCCCTGCCAATAGCAAGAAACAAGCAACTGAAGACCTAGCTAAAAGGAGCATTAACCACGAAAACTTATTTTTTATTACCCGCGACCATGCTTCAGAGATTCACCGTGGCAAAAAGGGTGTCATCGTCGAGCTGACGGATATTGATACCGAACCGGTTTTGGACTCACAAGACACGCCTACAAAGAATGACAAGCCCTGGATTATTTATTTTCATGGCGGTAGCGGGATTCATACCTTACAAGAGCGTGAATGGGCCTTCGCCCGAAAAATAGCTAACCGCTTTGAAGATGAAGCGAATGTATCAATTCCCTTGCTGCGGTCATTCGCTAATTATGACTTACGCGCTGAAGCCGGGCGGATTACAGCTCTAATAGAAGAAATCGCTGACAAAAAGGGACGGTCATTAGAAGATGTCTACTTCCTCGCTTCTGATACAGGTGCGATTCCAGCCTTATTGGTTGCGGACCGGATGGACCAAATCGGCCAGCCTGTGAAACGAGTGATTTTACTGTCACCATGGCTAAATACTAGTTTTGATGACGTCAACATCAACCCGAATGATGTGCAATTTGACGCCACCAAGGTCAATGCCTTAAAAACGATCTGGCGGGATAAAAACCCTGCCTTGAACTATGCCAAAATGCCAATTGACTCAATGCCAGCAGTCGATTTTATTAACGGATCGGATGACAGCCACGCCTGCGACGGCCGTTGGCTGCACCGTCGATTACGTGCCCATAATCATACCAGTAACTATTACCAGTTTGATTACATGCACCATGAATTCTACCTGAACAACCTACCAGAAAGTCAGGAAGTTATCGACATCATCCACCAACAAATTATGAACCCCTAACCCAGCATCTGCATTGGTTAGGGCGAGGTTAGCTGTTATAATATGAGAGAAGGAGTGATTCGATGTTTTTCCCCATGATGTTTGACTGGACTTATATCTTAATTATTATTGGTGCTGTAATCGCGTCCATCGCAAGTGCCAACGTAAATCGAACATTTAATAAATATAGTAAATATGCCACTGCAAAAGGAATGACCGGTACCCAAGTTGCCGAATACATTCTAGAATATTCTGGTATTACCAACGTTCGTGTTGAACGAATTTCTGGTAACTTAACCGACCACTACGATCCAAGCAATAAAGTATTGCGTTTATCAGACGCAACAGCCGATTCAAAATCGATTGCTGCTATCGGGGTTGCAGCCCACGAGTGTGGTCACGCGGTTCAAGACGCCCAAGGTTATTTCATGATGACCCTACGTCAAAAGATTGTACCTGTTGTTAGTATTGGTTCACAACTGTCTTGGCCAATCTTAATGCTAGGTGCCATCGCGGGCTTTAACGAGACCTTTATCAATATTGGGATTATCTTGTTCTCATTAACCTTACTTTTCCAATTAGTGACTTTACCAGTCGAATTTGACGCCTCTAAACGTGCGCTACAAATTATGGAAGATGGGCATATTTTAACATCCAAAGAATTACCGTATGCCCGTAAAACCTTGAACGCTGCAGCTATGACTTACGTCGCTTCAACTATCGCAGGTGCTTTGTCACTACTACGTGTCTTGATTTTATTTGGCGGTCGTTCTCGCGACTAAGATTTAGCCATTAATATCGGCAAAAAGACAGCCTTGACTACCACGGTATTCAAGGTTATTCTTTTGCGCGAAATAGGTCCTAGGGTGGATGGCGAAACTTGAGAATTTGATAAAATACTTATATAAGATTAGCTAGTCTGAAAGGTAAGTATTGGTGTCTACCAGTTCATCGATTAGACAAGTATTATATGAACCCAATCAATTGATTATTTTTATGAGGAGGTGACCGTGATTGCGAAAAAATTTAAAAGTGAAAGCTAAAGAGACGCTAAGCCAAAATGCAGGTTGGTTTGTCTTATTTACCATTATTTATTGGGCAATCGTATGGATAATTGGGACTGTACCAATTGCAGTATCCTTCGTCCTTTTCCCCATCAGCATCCTGATTATAATCATCGAGATCATTTTTATTGCCGGAGCTGAAATGGCTTATCTACGGTCATTAATGGTGAAGAATAACCAACGACCGATACGAATCCACCGTGACATCATTGGGCCAATTATGCGTGATTCAATCAAATTTGCTTGGGCAAGATTCCTACGAGGCTTTTACCTACTCATGTGGTCATTATTGTTATTTTTCCCAGCGGTTTATAAAAGTATAGGATATGCATTGACCGATTATTTAATCGTCGACTTTCCAATCCTAACAGCATCCGAGGCCATCACAGAGTCCCGACGGATGATGCGCGGACGGAAATGGCGATTTATCTGGCTAAATCTCCGCTTTATAGGATGGTACATATTGATTCCATTCACGCTAGGATTAGCCTACTTCTACGTCAAACCCTACCACAGCCTAGCCTTAATCAACTTCTACGAAGAAGCATTAGATGAAACTGGCTACCCGGAAAAAGTATCCCGACTAAGCCAAGCTAGAAAGCACCGGACCAAAGAAATCCTTGTAGAAGAAGACGAATACACGCTGAGACCAGACCGCAAAGCCAAAAAACAAGGCAACACATACCGCGGATTTACAAGAAAAGAAAGAATCTCCACATACAAAACCAACTACAACTTTGTGAATGACAAGTATACAGACGACAAAAACTGGAACGACTTTTAAAAAGAGGGTGCGAGCTTTGGCGCTAAGGCATGCATCACTGGAAGACTAGTTCCGTGGGAAGATTAGGGCAGTGGCTGACACAGTCAGTCCAACCTAGGCTAAAAAGCAGTACTTTTCTAACGCATTTAGGCGAATAAACGCTAAAGCGCGAACTCACCCATAATCTGTGGGCTTAAACCCAATTAAAGGGTGCAACATAAGCCATTAAAAAATCAATAACCAATTTTAAACGCATGATCTGGACTCCTCTCTAGGTCATGCGTTTTTTTATTCGTATACAATTAAAAAACACGACTTAGCTTGAGCCAAGTCGTGTTCATTTTTACAAAATTAATATTGTTCTAAGTATGTATTTAATTCCCAGTCAGTTACTTGGTGTAAGTATTCTTGGCATTCAATACGTTTGCTTGAGATGAAGTTTGCAGTGATGTGTGCACCTAAAGCATCTTGTACAACGCTGTCGATTTCTAATTCGTCTAAAGCGCGAGATAGAGAGCTAGGTAATTTATCAATACCACCGTTAACTAATTCATCAGCAGTCATTTTGTATACGTTACGAGAAATTGGTGCAGGTGCAACCATTTCGTCTTCGATACCTTTAAGACCAGCGCCTAAGATAGCCGCAAGTGCTAAGTAAGGGTTAGCAGCTGGGTCAACTGAACGTAATTCAACACGTGTTGATTTCCCGCGAGCAGCTGGGATACGGATTAGTGGTGAACGGTTACGAGTAGACCAAGCAATATTTACTGGTGCTTCGTAACCTGAAACTAAACGTTTATATGAGTTTACAATTGGGTTAGCAACTGCAGTGATCGCTTTAGCATGTTCTAAGACACCGGCGATAAATTGCATAGCTGTTTCAGATAATTGTGTTTCAGAATCTGCATCAAAGAAGACATTTTCGCTTCCTTTGAATAGAGACATGTTACAGTGCATACCTGAACCATTGATACCGTATATAGGTTTTGGCATGAAAGTAGCATGCAAGTTGTATTTACGCGCAACAGTTTTAACGATTAACTTGAATAATTGAATCTTATCGCAAGCATCAACAACATCAGTATATTTAAAGTCGATTTCGTGTTGCCCAATCGCAACCTCATGGTGAGAAGCTTCTACTTCAAATCCAAGATCTTCAAGTATCAATACGATTTCACGACGACAGTTTTCACCTAAATCAACAGGCGCAACGTCGAAGTAACCACCAACATCATTTACACGAGTCGTTGGGTTGCCGTCTTCTGCAAGTTTAAATAAGAAGAATTCTGGTTCAGGTCCCAAGTTGAAAGCTGAGAAACCAAAGTCGTCTAATTTTTCAACCATGCGTTTTAAGTTACCACGAGGGTCTGCCGCAAATGGTTCACCATCAGTTGTATAGATATCGCAAATTAAGATGGCAACTTTTCTATCATCAGAACCCCAAGGGAATACTGTCCAAGTATTTAAATCTGGGTATAGCTTCATATCTGCTTCTTCGATGCGGACGAAACCGTCAATTGAAGAACCATCGAAAGCCATTTCGTTGTCTAAGGCCTTGTCTAGCTGTGATACTGGGATTTCAACGTTTTTCAAAATACCGTTAACATCCGAAAAAGCTAGGCGAATAAAATGTACATTTTTTTCTTGTGCGTCTTCAAAGATTGCTTCTCTTGTCCATGTTGGCATAAATTTTGCTCCTTTATTGTCGTCCTAAATTTAACTACTTTTGTATTATGAATGTATTTTTAATAGAATGCAAGGGTAAATTGACGTTTTGTGTCACAAAATATAACATGGGAATCGAGTTTTATAAAATGTTAACAAGTTCCACATAAAAATCTCATTATTTGTTATAATCAAATTCAAAAGATAACGAAGATAAGAGGAGTTAGGACATGGTCATATTTGGGGCAATCGTGAACGCGATTAGCGTAGTATTTGGGGCAGGTGTGGGAACGATATTCGGTCATCACTTAAAAAACAACACGCGAAAAGGCATAATGACAGCCGTCGCCTTGGTTGTTATATTTATTGGTATCCAGGGTGCTCTTGAAACAGACGACTTAATCGTCATGGTACTCTCCTTAGTGATTGGGACCTTAATCGGTGAAACAGTTGACTTCGACGGGAAATTGAACCATTTTGCCTTAAGACTCCAAGAAAGAGTAGCTAACGAAGGTGAATCGACTTTTCAAGAAGCCTTTGTATCGGCCACCTTATTCGTTGTAGTCGGCGCAATGGCCATCATCGGGTCCCTGCAGTCTGGTCTATTCCTAGACCACACCACCATGTACGCCAAATCCATCTTAGACTTTGTGTTCGTCTTTGTCTTGTCGTCAACGCTTGGGATCGGGTCAGCCTTTGCCGCTATCCCATTATTTTTTTATGAAGCAGCCTTATCGCTATTATCCGCATCCATCGCGCCCTTATTAGGTGATGTCGTAACCACAGAAATCGGTGCAGTAGGGTCCCTCATTATTATGGGATTAGGCTTCAATCTCTTACAAATCACAGACATCAAAGTCATGAACATCGCACCATCTATGTTC
This sequence comes from Aerococcus viridans, assembly GCF_002083135.2. Lineage (NCBI taxonomy): Bacteria > Bacillati > Bacillota > Bacilli > Lactobacillales > Aerococcaceae > Aerococcus > Aerococcus viridans. Next base: position 1,243,509 of record NZ_NBTM02000001.1, read on the forward strand.
GTACCAATCGTTTTAATTCCACTATTCAATTTGTTTTAATATTATATAGAAGAATTTATTCAAATTATCACTCAAAAAATCATTTAAAGGGAGAAATTATCATGGAAATGTACACTTATATCGAAGCATTAGCCTCAAGCCAATCAGCACCAGGGGGTGGGTCAGCAGCAGCATACGCCGGAACAATGGGCGCAGCCTTAGGTAACATGGTCCTAAATATTACTATTGAAAAGCAAAAAGGGGCGGACCTTGATTTGCTGACGGGTCTAGGCAATCAAATGACTAGCCACCAAGAAGCACTGTTCGCTTTGGTGCAAGGGGATGAAGACGCATCAAACCAACTATTCGGTGCATTCAAATTACCAAAAACCACTGACCAAGAAAAAGCTGACCGTGTACAGGCAATTCAAGCAGGCTTAAAAATTGCCACAGAAGTGCCATTGGAAATCATGGACCATGCAACACAAGCCTTAGAAATTATGACCCAAGTCGCTAGCCTAGGACGCAAGTCTGTGATGGCCGATGTCACCGTTGGTACAACCATGCTGAAAACGGCTATCCAAGCAGCCAACGAAAACGTTGAAGAAAACGTCTTATTATTAAAAGACGAAAACCTACAAGCCGCATTAGGCGCCAAAGGAAAAGACTTGATTCAAAGAAGTGAAGCCGCAATTAAAACAATCACAGAAACGGTAGCCAGTCGTTAAAAGTCCTATGATTTACAAACCCTTCTTTCACAGGAAATACAAATCCAATAGAGAAAGGAGGTGAACATTACGAACAAAAACAATTAAAAATTATTAGGATTCATACGTCGGTACGGTAGGGTTGAAACAAATAAATGTGACTTATATTAAAAAAACGGTATCTAGTCGTCAATAAATCTAACAAGATTGATCCATATAAAGATGATATGGGTCTTTTTTGTTTGAAAAATGGAGATTACCTTCTGAAGAAAGTTTAAAAATTATGCAAAATTTAACAAAGACTTGAAGAAATTTAATGGAATCTTTATAATCTAAACAATAGTGAAAAGATAGGCAAGAATTACAATAAGAAAAGAGATGAAATAAGTGGAAGAAAAACAACAAGAATCACGGTTACTCCGTATTCTTAATGCAATTGAACGTGTAGGGAACAAAATGCCTTCACCAATTATGATCTTCATTTACCTAAGTATTCTAGTCATTCTAGCGTCATGGGTAATGAGTATGTTTGGGGTATCGGTTGTCAATCCAGTAGATAATTCAGAGGTTGCAGTAAATAACTTGCTAACTGGTGAGTACTTTGCCCGCATGATATCAGAAGCAGGCGCAAACTTTGCTGGATTCCCAGCCTTGTCAGCCGTATTAGTTATTATGCTTGGTGTTGGTATGGCTGAAAAAACAGGTTACTTTGAAGCCGTTTTAACTAACGTAGTGGAAAAAGCGCCGAAGCAATATATCTTGCTAATCATCATTTTTTCAGGGGTAATTGCCAATATCGCTGGGGACGCTGGTCCAATCGTATTGCCACCGTTAGCAGCCTTAACCTTCTTAAAAATTGGTTTAAACCCAATGGCCGGTGCAGTTCTAGGTTATGTATCATCACTTGCAGCCTTTGCGGCCAACGTGATGTTGGGGATGTCTGATGCCTTAGTATTCCCCTTTACAGAATCAGCAGCACAGACTATTTTGCCAGATATTGAACTAAATGTTGCGATGAACTACTATTTCATCTTCGCTTCAACATTTGTATTAGTACCAGTTATTTACTTCGTACTGACTAAAATTTCATTACCACAAATGGGTGAGTATCAACCTGAATTTGCCGGCGAGAAAACACCAGCAGTTCACAATGGTGGGTCATTATCAGACCAAGAAATCGAAGCAGTCAAATATGCAAACTGGTCATTACTAGCGACAATCGCAATTGTTGCAGTTTTAGCCTTGATGCCAAATTCATTCTTAGCAAATGCTGAAACAGGCTCATTAATTTCTGATTCGCCATTTATGGACGGGATCACAGTCTTGATGACAATTATGTTCTTCGTGCCAGGTTTCGTGTACGGTAAGATGACCGGTCAAGTCAAAGACTCACACGACTTGTCTCGGATGTTATCTTCGTCAATGGCTGATATGGGTAGCTTCATTGTGATCATCTTCTTCTCAAGTCAAATGATGGCTTACTTCTCATGGTCTAATATGGGGACAGTCATTGCGATTTCAGGAGCAGCCTTACTAGAAAGCGCCAATGGTATCGCCTTAATCATCGGATTCATTTTATTATCAATGTTTGTTGACTTTTTTATTGGCTCAGCTTCGGCAAAATGGGCAATCCTGGCACCAATCTTTGTCCCAATGTTCATGCTATTAGGTTACCACCCATCATTCACCCAAATTCTTTACCGTATTGGTGATGGGATTATTAACCCGTTAACACCAATGCAAGCTTACATTCCGGTAGTTCTAGCAGTATTATACAAATACGACAAGCGTTCTGGTTTAGGAACTTTAATGTCTAACGTATTACCTTACTCAGTAGCCATCGGTATTGCGTGGATTATTATGGCAGTCATCTGGTACCTAATCGGTATCCCAGTTGGACCAAATTCACCAGTTTTATTATAAAAATCATTCAATATAAATTGTGCAAGCAGTCTACTTGGTTAGGCTGCTTTTCTTATGTAAAATAGTCTTATGATAAAATGACTAGAAATGCATGGAAAAATATAAATGAGAAAGTAGGCGAATCAATGACAAGCGTAATCTTTGGTGGTCATCCAGAAATGGAGACCTCAGCGTCCCACCAATTCCTGTATGAAGCAAGACCAAATACCATTCCTTTTATCCAAATTGAACGACCATTCACTGAAGCAAATGTGACAGCTTATCAAGAAGCTATCCTAGCATCAGACAGATGGTTGCTTCAATTTCCATTATTCTGGTATCAAGCACCCGGTTTAGTATCAGACTTTATTCAGAAAGTCTTTAGCAAAGAATTTTTAGATACCTATAGTAAAAATTTAAAAGGCAAAGAATTTGGTGTAATCATCTCGGTGGGTGTACCTTTAAGACAATACCAAGCAGGTGGCCGGGAACAAGTAACCATTTCAGAATTACTTCGACCTTTCCAATCCTTTGCACGTGCGATTGGCTTAGATTACCTGCCACCATTTGTCCTTGCCCAACATTCCTACCAACCAGAACATATCCAGCAAGACAACCTAGTCCTTTTTAGACAATACCTAGAACTACCAACCCAGGCAAAATTTGCCGAGCGAAACGCTTGGTTGATTGCCCAATTAAAAGATATTGCAGGCGATTTTGATCAACCATTACAAGAGCAATTAAATCTGGTTGCTGAAGAATGGGCAGGTGAAATGGACAATCTAGGCGACATTGAAGCGCAACTACCTAAAACAAGCTGGCGTTAAGGGGGCACATCATATGACGGCATTAAACAAGGAGACTAGAAGCGGAATGGAAAATGACTTGAAATGGACCGAGGCGATCATTGATGAAGCCATCGAAACGGCAACAGACTATGCAACAATCGCCATACTAAAAAAAGTGAAAGCTGAAATCGCTGAAACCGACAAACGTTTATTCCAAGCCCAAGGCCAATTAGACGGCCTAGCATGGAACCACGAAGAATGGTAGTTGGATAGAAAAGATAGCATATCAGTATCAATCGATAGTAGAAAAAGACTTCAAAACTCCTTGACTTATCCAATGACTTTGATAAAATTCAGTGAGAAGCGAAAGTTTCACACGCAAATAATCTTGTGCAAGGAATGCACTATGGCACCAATTTAATTGGTGGAGTAGCGATGAATCTGGTAATTAGCGAACTAGTGGTGGGTGAGAACTAGTCAAGGATTGATAGTGAATTACACATAGTAGTACAAATTCCGCCGGCTAGTGCCCGATAACGCACAAAGAGAGGTTGTAAACTAAATGTTTATAACAATTTGGGTGGTAACACGGTAATTGATCGTCCCTGTCTAAGTTTTTCCAATTGGAAGAGCTTAGACAGGGGCTTTTTTATTTTTATAAAAGGAAAAAGGAGCGAAAAACATGAATATTATTGAAGAATTAGAGTGGCGTGGCGCCATCAACCAGCAAACTGATGAAGACGGCCTAAAAGCCTACATCAAAGACAACAAAATCAGCCTATACTGCGGTGTTGACCCAACTGGTGACTCACTACATATCGGTCACTTAATTCCATTTATGGTCCTTAAACGATTCCAATTAGCAGGACACCGTCCAGTTATCTTAATTGGGGGAGCGACAGGTTCAATCGGTGACCCTTCAGGTAAATCGGAAGAACGTAACCTACAATCTATGGAGCAGGTAGAAGAGAACGCTCGCAAATTAGCTAGTCAAATGGAAAACTTATTCCTGAAAGAAAAAGACGCCGATTTCCGTATGGTCAACAACTACGACTGGACTAAAAACCTGACTTTACTTGATTTCTTACGTAATATTGGGAAACGTTTCAACGTGAATACCATGATCAAAAAAGACATCGTTGCTTCACGTTTAGAAACAGGGATTTCATTTACAGAATTCTCATACCAAATCCTTCAATCAATGGATTTCCTGCACCTATTTGAAAACGAGGACGTTCGTCTACAAATCGGTGGGGCTGACCAATGGGGGAACATCACATCAGGTTTAGAATTAATTCGTAAAGAAGCTGGTGCCGACGCAGAAGCCTTTGGATTAACTATTCCATTAATGTTGAAATCGGACGGTACTAAGTTCGGTAAAACAGCCGGTGGTGCGATTTGGCTAGACCCAGAAAAAACGTCACCATACGAATTCTACCAATTCTGGTTAAACCAAAACGATGCAGACGTCGTGAAATACTTGAAATACTTTACCTTCTTAAGCAAAGAAGAAATCGATGCCCTAGAAGAAAAGGTAGCTACTGAACCAGAAAAACGTGAAGCACAACGTCGTCTAGCAGAAGAAATGACTACCTTTGTTCACGGTCAACCGGGCTTACAAGATGCCCAAACCATCACAGAAGCCTTATTCTCAGGCAATATCGCAGACCTATCAGCCAAACAAATTGAGCAAGGTTTCGGTAACATGCCAGGATCAACAATGCCTAAAGAAGGCAACAATTTAGCCGTTTGGTTAGTAGACGCAGGCATTGAAGGATCACGTCGTCAATCACGTGAAGACATTAACAACGGCGCCATCTACATTAACGGTCAACGCCTGCAAGACGTCGACTACGAAATCTCAGCAGCAGACGCCATCGAAGGCAAATACATCGTCGTTCGTCGCGGTAAGAAAAAATACTTCTTAGTTACCATCGAAGGCGCGTAAATATTGAGGTAGAAACGATGAAAGACTTGGACCCCGGTTCAGGTCTTTTTTTGACGCATTTTGAACCCACAACGTATACGTAAAAACACCAAAAAAATGCTTGGTAAAAATTGTGTAAAGCCTATAGAAACAAGGATTTCAACCTGATATGATAGCCCTGTTATAACCAATAAAGGAGTGATCAATATGTTTAGAAAAAGAAGTCTCTTGTACTTGCTGGCCGCCTTATATACAGTGGCTGCACTCGCCTTTCCCGCACAAACCATTCATGCCAAGGGGAAGGGCACAATAGAGTCTCTACCAGTTAGTGACCAAAATGCGCACCTACCATACAATACGGCAACTACTAAACGGCAAGCCATCCTGACCACAGCCAATGACTTAATTGGAACCCCTTATGTTTGGGGTGGTAACGACCTATCTGGTTTTGATTGCTCCGGTTTTATTGAATATATTTTCAAGGCAAACGGCTTATATATGCCACGCACAACCAATCAACAGCAATATTTTGGCCAGCCTGTAGACTTAAACAATGTTCAACCAGGCGACCTGTATTTTTTTGAAGAAGACGACCAGGTTTACCACGTCGCCTTGGCCCTTGAGGATGGTTATTATTTACATGCTCCAAGCCCAGGAAAGGCTGTTTCATACGGCCATGTTGGCCGATTTGCCCCACAGTTCGCTAACCGGGTGATTAATGATCTGTAAATAATTAGTCTAGTAAGTAGACTAGTGAATCAACTTAGGGTAGATTTGCCATTTTTCAAATTGAATCATTAGCATATTATCAATTATTCGTGACACGAGTGATCTTAAATGTCGTCGAACCCCATTAAAATACTGGTAAATTATGATATACTATTACGGAAAGAGAATAGACAAATATTAGGGGGCACTCATTCGTGGCTGAAAATAAAGAAACATTTTATATTACAACACCGATCTATTACCCAAGTGGTAAATTACATATCGGAAATACATATACAACAGTAGCATCTGACACACTTGCGCGTTACAAACGTGCAAACGGGTTTGATGTGATGTTTTTAACTGGTGCAGACGAGCACGGCCAAAAAATCCAACAAAAAGCTGAAGAACAAGGCATTTCACCGCAAGAATACGTTGATGGTATGGCGGCTGGCATGCAAGAACTTTGGAAGACAATGAAGATTTCAAACGATATTTTCATGCGTACTTCGAGCCAACAACATATTGAAGCCATTCAATACATCTTCGAACGCTTATTAGAACAAGGCGATATTTACCTAGGTGAATATGAAGGTTGGTACTCAGTTTCTGATGAGGAGTTCTTCACTGAAACCCAATTAGAAGAAGTTTACAAAGATGAAAACGGCAAAGTAATCGGTGGTAAAGCGCCATCCGGTCACGACGTAGAATTAGTGAAAGAAGAATCTTACTTCTTCAAGATGAGTAAATACGCTGATCGTTTACTACAATACTACGAAGAGAACCCAACATTCATCCAACCTGAAACCCGTAAAAATGAAATGATCAACAACTTCATTAAACCAGGTTTAGAAGACTTGGCGGTTTCACGTACATCATTCAGCTGGGGGGTGCCGGTTAAATCTAACCCTAAACACGTTGTCTACGTTTGGATTGACGCCTTAGCCAACTATATTACAGCTTTAGGCTATCCCAATGCGGATGCTGAAAACTTTGACAAATATTGGCCCGCAAATATCCATTTTGTAGGGAAAGAAATCGTTCGTTTCCATACGATTTATTGGCCAATTATGTTGATGGCATTAGACTTACCACTACCAAAACAAATCTTTGGTCACGGTTGGTTATTGATGCAAGACGGTAAAATGTCTAAATCTAAAGGGAACGTTGTTTACCCTGAAATGTTAGTTGAGCGCTACGGCCTAGATGCCTTACGTTACTACTTAATGCGTGAAGTGAAATTTGGTCATGATGGGATCTTTACCCCTGACAACTTTATCAACCGTATTAACTATGACTTAGCCAATGACTTAGGAAACTTATTGAATCGTACTGTTTCAATGGTTAACAAGTACTTGGGTGGTCAAGTGGGTGCTTACCCAGGTCAAATTACTGACTTTGATGCATCATTAGAAGATTTAATCACATCTGAAGTAGCTACATACCGTCAATCAATGGATGACCTACAATTCAGTGTAGCCTTAGACCATGTTTGGGAAATCATCTCTCGTACCAACAAATACATTGATGAAACAGCACCTTGGATCTTGGCTAAAGATGAAGCAGAAGCAGGCAAATTGCAATCAGTGATGTACCACTTGGTGGACTCATTACGTGTGATTGCCATCCTAATCCAACCAGTTATGGTTGAAACACCAGCTAAGATCTTTGAACAATTAGGTTTGGATTTCGACGCTGACGCAGGTTTTGAAAATGCCGAAGTTGGTTTATACCCAGAAACTGCGAACGTAGTTGAAAAAGGGCAACCAATCTTCCCACGTCTAGATCACGATGAAGAAGTTGCTTATATCCAAGCGCAAATGGCTGCCAATAAACCAGCTGGCGACGAGGAAGAGGATGAAAGCTTCAACCCTGAAGAAACTGAATTGGTATCCGTTAAAGATAGCCAAATCAAATATGATGTATTTGATAAAGTTGAAATCAAGGTTGCTGAAGTGATTGATGCTGACTTCGTTGAAGGGGCAGACAAATTATTGAAATTCAGATTGGATGCAGGAGACAAGGGTCACCGTCAAATCCTATCTGGTATTCGTGAATTCTATCCAGATCCAAGTGTTTTAATCGGGAAAAAAGTTTGCATCATCGCTAACTTAAAACCACGTAAGATGAAGGGTGAAGTTTCTCAAGGAATGATTCTTTCTGCAGAACACGAGGGTAAACTACAAGTTGTATTTGCACCTGAAGATGCTGCAAATGGTAGTGAAATAGCTTAATGATAACGCGATGAAGGGGCTGGTTGTCACAGTCCCTTTTTCTAAGTTAAGAAGGGAAAAATATGTTATTTGATACGCACACACATTTAAATGTAGATGATTTTGATGACGACCGCGATGAAACCATCACTCGGGCTAGACATGCTGGAGTAAGGGGATTTGCCCTAGTAGGTTTTAACTATAATACCATTAACCGAGCCCAAGAAATGGTCAAGGAAAATGGGGACATGGTAGGGATTTACGGCTGGCATCCAACTGAAGCGGTGGATTACAATGCTGATGCTGAAAAATACCTATTATCTACTTTAGAAGATGAACGGGTAGTGGCGCTTGGGGAAACAGGCTTGGATTATTACTGGGATACTAGTCCCCGTGACGTACAAGAAAAAACTTTCCGCCGTCAACTAGCGATTGCCCGCGAATTACAGTTGCCTATTGTCATCCATAACCGGGACGCGACGGCTGATTGCTACCGCATTTTAAAAGAAGAAAAAGTGGGCGACTTCGGTGGCATTATGCATTCCTTTGGTGAAACACCTGAATGGGCCGAGAAATTCCTAGATTTAGGCATGCACGTCTCTTTTTCCGGGGTATCGACTTTTAAAAAGACAGTCGAAGTGCGGGAAGCTGCTAAATTGGTGCCTGATGATAAGATTTTGATTGAGACGGATTCGCCGTATTTAGCGCCGGTACCAAAACGAGGCAAACGTAATGAGTCAGCCTTTGTAGCCTATGTGGCAGAGACTTTGGCAGCAACACGTGAAAGTTCAATTGCAGACTTTGAAGCGCAAACCTTCCAAAATGCTTTGGATGTATTCGCACTGGATTTTGATGGCCAACAATTGGTTAAGAGAAAGTAGATGCGTGATATGACAGCTGAAGACAAACAGGGAGAGATGGCGAAAGCTGAAAAACCATTTGCAAAACAAAAGAAACAGATTAAACAGGTGATTGTGGTTGAGGGCAAGTCAGATACCCAACGGTTAAACCGGCTCTACCAAGTCACAACTATTGAAACTAACGGGTCAGCGGTTAATGAACGGACCTTGCTTGAAATCAAGAAAGCTCATGAACTCCATGGGGTGATTGTCTTTACAGATCCAGATATCTCAGGTACTAAGATTCGTCAAGCGGTTGTGGATGCTGTACCTGGTGTTCAACATGCCTTTATTGAACGAGATGAGGCGAAGCCAAGTCATAAGGGAAGTTTAGGGGTTGAGCATGCCTCTGATACAGCGATTGAAAAGGCGCTGGCCAATGTTTACCAGCTGGCTGATCCAGAAGGAAATGCGGTTGAACCTATCGCACAAAAAGACTTGATTGCCTTAAGATTGATTGGGACGCCGGATGCCAAAGACAGAAGAGAATACTTATCTAGCCAGCTACACTTGGGTTATGTCAACGGCAAACAGCTTGCGAAACGGTTAGCCCTTTTCCGGATATCGTTAGACCAAGTGGCAGCAGTGCTTGAAAATTACCAAAAGAAATAGGTGAAAATTATGAATGAACCATTTAAATATATCGCAACGCCTTCAAGAACGGGTGCCATCTTAAAGAAATTCAATTTAGATGCGAAAAAGTCTTTGGGGCAAAACTTCCTGACTGAACCGCAAATCCTACAACATATGGTGGACGTAGCAGGGGTGGACAAGGATACCAACGCCATTGAAATCGGACCGGGGATTGGTGCTTTAACGGAGTTCTTAGCCATCAACGCCAAGGAAGTATTGGCTTTTGAAATTGACCAACGCTTGTTGCCAGTTTTAGCCGATACCCTAAGTGATTACGACAACGTAACAATCAAGCATCAAGATATCTTGGAAGCGGACTTGAATGCGACAATGGCGGCTTTCCCACCTGCTGAGCGGACGGTTGTAGTGGCTAACTTGCCGTATTATATTACAACGCCAATCATCTTCAACTTGCTTGAAGCTAGCTTCCACTTCGACCAATTCATCTTGATGATGCAAAAAGAGGTAGCAGAACGATTGACAGCAGCCCCAGGAACAAAGGCTTACGGGTCATTATCAGTGGCTATTCAATACTACTGTGACGCTGAAATCGCCTTTACCGTACCACGGACTGTTTTTAACCCGCAGCCTAATGTAGACTCGGCTATCTTAGCTTTAAACAAGCTGGAGAAACCAAGAATTACTGTTCAAAATGAAGCATTTTTCTTCCAATTAGTACGGTCGAGTTTCAAACAACGACGTAAGACCATTTGGAATAACTTACGGGCTGCCTTTGGAAAAGAGGAAGCCGTTGTTGAAAAAATGTTAAAAGCCCTTGAGATTGCAGGTATTGACCAAAAACAACGGGCAGAAACGTTAACGATTGCAGATTTTGGACACTTGGCAGACGCCCTGTATAAAGAAGACTTAATCTTCCAAGATTAAGATTATCTGGCTAAAATTCTCACCTATTTCTACCATTATAATTGTTGACAATAAAAGACAAAAATGGTATTTAAATATCTTGCATTTTATGGTATACTGTGTGGCAGAGAGGTGAGGGCATGCCAAATAATATTGCAACTATTAAAGCGGAACTTGAAGGAAAAATCGGTGAACGCGTCCATCTAACACAACAGATTGGTCGTAAACGCGTGATGAAACGCCAAGGGGTGCTAAGTGACACTTTCCCTGCTGTTTTCGTGGTTGAACTAGACCAAGAAGAAAACAAATTTGAACGCATCTGCTATAGCTATTCCGATGTGTTAACTGAATCAGTCGAAATCGAATTCGAATAAGCGATTGAAATGATATATATATTATATACGACATTGAAAACCGTCAGTATCTTGCTTCATCTGTGAAGTGCTTGATATTGTGGTTTTTTCTTTTTAATCCGAGATTTTTTTGGTAAACTTATTAGTAATTATACGGAAAAAATATTGGACGGGAGGTTTGCTTATGATCGTGGGAGAAGTAGCACCGGCAAAGATCAACCTTGCTCAAGATATATTATTTCGTCGTTCAGACAATTACCATGAAGTAGCCATGGTAATGGCGTCAATCGATTTGTCAGATTACCTAACTTTTGAGCTGATTCCAGAAGACAAGATTATCGTAGAGACAAGTCGCGCCTTTTTGCCAGAAGATAACCGCAACCATGCCTATCAAGCGGCCCAACTCATGAAAAAAGTGGGCAATATCAAGACGGGTGTTCATATCTCGATTGAAAAGCGGATTCCTGTCGCAGCAGGTTTGGGGGGTGGGTCAACGGACGCAGCAGCAGTCTTTCGTAAACTCAACACCCTATGGGATATCAACTTGCCCTTGAAAGAATTGCAGGCGTTGGCTAATCAGGTTGGGTCTGATGTGGCTTATTCGATTGCGGGCGGCACGGCTTTAGTTGAAGGTAGAGGGGAAAAAATCCGCCAAATTCAACCAGCTCCTAAATGTTGGATTATTTTAGCTAAGCCAGCTATCTCGGTTTCAACACGAAAAATTTTCAACCAACTAGATGTTGAACGATTAAACTATGAACCCAATGCGCCAAAAGTACTGGCAGCCCTAGAGTCAGGGTCTTATGAAGACCTCATGGCAGCAATTGGGAATTCCTTGGAACCGGTGACTTTTAGCCAACACCCGAAATTGGCTAAGTTGAAACAACAGATGCTCGATTTTGGTGCAGACGGGGTCACTATGTCTGGTTCAGGTCCAACAATCATTGGCTTTACCCAGGTTTATAGCCGTGGTCAACGGATTTATAACGCCTTAAGAGGATTTTGCCAAGAAGTTTATATGGTACGTGTCATGCCAGAAATTAATGATGTCTTTAGAAACGAATCTAATGAGGAAAGTAAACCATCGTAAGTATTGGAAAGGGGTCGAATTACTAATCGACTCTTTTTTACTTGCTAGCTTTTTGTAAGTATGCTATATTAGCTTTTATCAAATCGTACCGATTACGATTTAATGAAGGAGTATTCATATATACAGATAGTAATTTTTAAAAAGGAGGACATTGTGAATAAATTTAAACGTTTAGTTGGGCTGCTATCTTTATCAGCCATCGCCTTTTTGGCAGCATGTGGCAACGGGGCGTCCACTTCAAGTGATGATGACAGCTTACAGATTGTGACAACTTTTTACCCAATGCAGGCCTTAACCAATGCAGTGGTTGGGGATAGTGCTGAGGCAACGGTCATGTTGGAGAATGCAGATGCCCATGAATATGAGCCGAGTGCGCAAGATATTGCGACTTTAAATGAAGCAGATGTCTTTGTTTATAACAGTGAAGACATGGAAACCTTCGTACCAACTTTATTAGAATCGATTGATAACCCAGATTTAGTCATTATTGAAGCAGCTTCAGAAGTTGAATTAATCGATGGTGACGTGGAAACAGTCGGAGAAACGACTTCTGAAGAAGAACATACAGATGAGGATACTGATGCTGAAACAGAGGAAGACCACGACCATGAAGGTCACAGCCACGAAACGGACCCACACACTTGGTTAGACCCAGTCAACGCGGTCACTGAAGCACAGACAATTGCCAATGCATTAACAGAGGTAGATCCTGATAACACTGAAACCTACCAAGAAAATGCCGGACAATTTGCTAGCGATATGATGACCGTTCACGATGAATACGACAGCCTATTTGAATCAGCTGAAACAAAAACTTTCCTAACCCAACACGCATCCTTTGGTTACCTAGCAAATCGCTACGGCTTACACCAAGCAGCAGTTACAGGGGTAACTGAGTCAGCTGAGCCATCGCCTAAACGTATTGCAGAAATCGTGTCTTATATGAAAGAAAACAATATCTCAGTGATTTACGGTCAAGCTGGTGGTGCTACTGAAATTTCCAAAACAATTGCCTCAGAAGTGGGCGGTACAGTAGGTGAATTGCAGTCAATGGAGAGTGTTGACACTAGTCAATATCCAGGTGATGGCACCGGTTTTATTGCAATCATGAAAGATAATTTAGAGAGTTTAGCAGAAGGTGTCCAATGAGGTATTTAAATATAGAAGAAGGAGGGATACAATGCACTACATAGAGGTGAAAAAATTAGGCTTTTCCTGGGACAACGAACCCGTATTAAACGACATTTCCTTTACCGTAGACCAGGGTGAATTTGTCATCCTCACTGGGGAAAACGGCGCAGCAAAATCAACTTTATTACGCAATATACTTGGCCTTTTATCACCTGATCAAGGGTCCGCTACAATTTCTAAAACCAATGCTTTTGGTCAAAAATTACAAATCGGCTATGTGCCGCAAACTTTGAACAGCTTTAATGCTGGTTTTCCAAGTACAGTCTATGAATTTGTGGCTTCTGGTCGTTTTCAACAAGATCGGTGGTTTAAAAAACTAGATGATAACGATAAATCACATGTCGAAAGGGCCTTAAAATCAGTCGGTATGGAAGAACAACGCAATAAGAAAATTGGGGACCTTTCTGGTGGACAGAAACAACGAGCAGGTTTGGCGCGCGTCTTCGCGACCGATCCAGATTTATTCATTTTAGATGAGCCGACAACAGGGATGGATAAGAATTCCCGAGCGGCCTTTTATGACCTATTACGTCACAACACAGAAAAACATGGGAAAGCTATTTTGATGGTAACCCATGACGATAATATTATAGATGAATACTATGATAAACGTGTGCATTTAGTAAGAGAGGAGAATTCGCCGTGGAGATGTTTCAGTATGAGTTCATGGGACGGGCATTCATAGCCGCGACCGCTATTTCATTTATTTCCCCAATCCTAGGCCTCCTATTAATCATGCGCAAGCAATCATTAATGGCGGATACCTTAGCCCATATCTCATTAGCCGGAGTGGCTTTCGGTTATTTACTAGGGGTTGAACCAACCATTACGACCATCTTGTTCGTAGCGGCAGCTGCCTTAATCTTAGAATACTTGCGGGTCGTCTATGCCCACTATTCAGATATTTCGGTTGCCATGATGATGTCTGGTGGGATGGCTTTAGCCTTACTCCTATTGAACCAAGTGGATTCAGCAGCCTCTATTAACGCCTACCTATTCGGTTCTATCGTGACCGTTTCGTCATTACAAGTCTATATCTTGGTTGGATTAGCGGTATTTATTGTAGCTGGCTACTTCATTTTTAAACGGCCTTTATACCTCGTTTCATTTGACGAAAACACCGCCTATACGGCAGGTTTGCCAGTTCGAATGATCTCAGTCATTTTTTCAATTATCACGGGTATGGCCATTGCCTTAATCATGCCAATTGCAGGATCACTACTAGTATCAGCAATCATCGTTATGCCAGCAGCCATTGCACTACGACTAGTGAAAAACTTTGATTCAGTCATCATCGTCGGTGTGATTATTGCCATGTTTGGGATGTTTGCTGGGCTGACAACGTCTTATTATTTAGACACACCACCAGGTGCAACAATTGTCGCCATCTTCGTTTTAATATTCATTATCGAAAGTGGTTTTCTTAAAATCACTAAAGGCTAATTACGAATGTTTAGGAAATGAGCTAGTTATTTCGAGAATTAGCTCATTTTTTTGTCATTTACAAAAAATAAACGAACATTATCACAAATAATCCTTTCAAATTGACTATTTTCAATATATAATAAATATCAATATAAAAGAATTTGAGAGGTTGGACTATATGAAAATCAAACGTAGCCCGCGACTAGTGGACATGACACAATATTTATTATCACACCCGCATAAGCTAGTGTCTTTAACATTTTTTGTGTCACGTTACGAATCAGCGAAATCATCCATTTCTGAAGATTTGACGATTTTAAAAGAACAATTTGAATTAAGTGGATTTGGGAGAATCGAAACTGTAGCTGGAGCTGCTGGTGGTGTCATCTATATTCCAACAATGTCAAAAGAAGACGCGATTGTTGAAGTGGAAAATCTGATTTACCAATTAGAAGCTTCAGATGACCGGATTCTACCAGGTGGATACTTCTACCTAACTGACTTATTAAGTGACCCAGATCAGTTACGCAAAATAGGTAAAATCATTGCAAGCTATTATGCAGAATCAAAAGCAACAGCTATCATGACGATTGCGACAAAAGGTGTGCCAATCGCACAAATGGTTGCACTATACCTAAACATTCCATTCGTTATTGTGCGTCGTGACTCAAAGGTAACTGAAGGCTCAACGGTTTCTATTAACTACGCTACAAAAGGGACAACCCGCGTAGAAAAAATGGAACTAACAAAATCTTCACTACCACAAGGCTCACACGTATTAGTCATCGATGACTTCTTGAACGGTGGGGGAACCATTACAGGGATGAATTCAATGTTAAAAGAATTCAACTCAACATGTGCTGGGATAGCCGTATTGTGTGAATCTGATACCCCAGACCGTGAAATCGACTTTGAATACGAGTCACTGATTAAAGTGCAAAAAGACCCTTCATTTGCCAAAGGATTCGAATTAACATTAGGTACAATGTTTAATTAATATAAATTATAAAAAATTTCCTAGCCTAACTGAGTTAGTCTAGGATTTTATTTAATAATTAAAAAATAATGCTATAACTCAAGTAAGGGTTATATTTTAGAAGGGGAGAATAATCTTTGAAAAATATGAAAAGGTATTGGCCAATTATATTGGCAGGAATACTTGCAATTGTTATACAGGGTGTAGTGTATTACCAGTTAGAAATAGCTCCATTTGGAGAAAATACAATACTTACAACCGACTTGAAGGGACAGTACATTAGTTTTTTTTCTTATTTGAAAAATAGTCTTCAAGGAGAGGATAACTTATTATATTCAATGTCCAAAACTATGGGTGGGAACATGGTTGGATTAACGAGTTATTATTTGTTAAGTCCTTTAAATATTATTTTTTTATTTTTCAAACTGGAACATTTTCCAATCGCTATTACCTTACTTACACTCTTAAAAATAGGATTAATGTCCTCAAGCTTCACTTGGTTGATGAATAAAAACAAACTTCCTGCTTGGGGGCAAATTGTTCTAGGTATATCTTATGGACTGATGTCATATTCTGTTGTTTATCAGCAAAACATAATGTGGCTAGATACTCTGATTCTTTTACCTCTACTAATTTGGTCGCTTGATAAGCTAGTGAAGAGTGGTTCATGGATATTATACGCAATAACTTTAGGTTATATTATATTGCTCAATTATTATATGGGTTTTATGATTTGTATTTTTTCTAGCATATATTTTATATCAAGTTTAGTGGTTAATATATATGAAAAATCTAATCCAGATTCTAATTTATCGAATATAACAGTGTTTAGAAATTTTGTTATAGGTTCGGTAGTTGGTGGTGCGTTATCTATGGTTAGTTTGTTACCTAGTATCATGTCACTACAGGGCGGTAAGGCAGGATTTGCATTACGCGAATTTCTTAATACAAATCAATTATTTACATTAGGAGAATTTATCAGTAAATTTATTCCTGGAGCATATGTAACCTCAGATATTCAACATGGATTACCTAATATCTATGTTTTTTCAGGTATATTACTTTTATGTTTATTATTTTTCTTCAATAGGAATATAAATTTAGGCAATAAAATGCAATATTTTGTAATGTTATTACTGATATTCTTTTCATTAAAATACTCACTTCTTAATGTAATTTGGCATGGATTTAATGAACCTACATGGTTTCCATATCGTTTCTCATTTTTATTTACGACAATTTTATTGTTAATAGCGGCACAGCAAATTAAATATTGGAATATTGATAGGATTACTAGTTTATTGTCATTGTTCATTGTAATCATCTCTATTTATTATATTAATGCACAAAATTTCGAATACATCACTATAAAAAAGCTGGTGCTTATTCTTATTGTGCAAGTTATTTTATTTACCTTATTCTGGATGTTAGACAAAAATAAAGGTGGTATTTCCAGAAAAGTTATTCTAACGATAATTGTGTGTATAACAGGGATTGAAACGGGGCTGAATGCTTATATAACGCAAAGTAAGATTTCTTATCAACCTTATGAACCATATTCTAATGTTGTAAGCCAATATTCTACAATTATGGAAACTTTAAAGCCAAATGAAATGTCATTATATCGAATAGAGAAAAATCAGCACTATGATAATAATGATCCACTCTTATTGAATTATCCAGGTTTATCCCACTATTCATCTAATGAAACTTCAAATATCTTAAAATTTATGGAAAATTTAGGTTTTACACGTACTGCAAACTGGTCCAGGTATAGTTATGGTTCTACTTCTTTTGCTGATTCACTAATGGGCGTTAAATATATTGTAAGTAATATGCCATTATATAATCAAAATTTAAAGATCAATGATGTAGTTACCGTAAAAGAAAATAAAAAATACATCTATATGAATACCTCAGCTTTTCCTTTAGGTTTTACGATCCAACAAAATAAAAACTTAAATATTTCGGAAAATAACACAATGGCGTCTCAAAATAGACTTATTTCGGAGATATTTGATATAGATCATTATTATACACCTATTTCGAGTGATAAAATTCGAATGGAGTTTGAGAACGTAGAGCGTTTAAACACAGGATCTGAAGTGATTTTACAGAAAATAGATAGCAAAAAATCTGGTAAAATCCATATATATATTGAAAATCCGGATGGTCAAACGATAAATTACTATTTTGATGGAGAAAATAAGTATGGTGTTGATATATATCATGATAATGAGTTTAATAACACAAATTTACAAATAAAAAATCATACTGCGCATTCATTCGATTCTAATAAAGATGTTGCTAAGTTAACTTTAGAACTTAAAGGGGATTTAATACCTTTTGATAATAGTTATTTTTATTACAGTTCATATAATAGTTTGGTAAAAATGAATTCTTATGCGGAAAATAATAAGTTAGAATTGACTAAGGTTTCTCCTACAAAAATTGAAGGAAATCTTCCTAGTTCTTACGAAGGTAACAGTTTATTATTGACCATACCATACGATCCTGGATGGAAAGTTAAGGTAGATGGTAAAGAAGTAAGCACCTATGAGTACGCAGATGCTCTTTTAGGGATTG
Organism: Aerococcus viridans; assembly: GCF_002083135.2. NCBI lineage: Bacteria > Bacillati > Bacillota > Bacilli > Lactobacillales > Aerococcaceae > Aerococcus > Aerococcus viridans. The sequence continues at coordinate 1,261,750 of NZ_NBTM02000001.1, forward strand.
AGTTACCAAGTAACAGTAAACGAGTTTCATTAACTTTTATGCCGAAAGGTTTAATTATTGGCATACTAATATCTTCGTGTGCTTTAATTAGTATAATAATTTTGATTTTATACAAAAGAAAGTCTACATAAGAAAGAATAAGCTTTATATCTATTGTAGTTTAACTCAATTTTTAACACTTATTCCTTTAGAAAGGCAACTATTATGGAAAAGAGACAACAGAACTTTGAATTGCTTAGAATTATTGCGATGTTCATGATTGTAGTATCACATGTAATTACCCACTATATCATGAAAGCAGATATTGAAATAAGTAGCGTGAATAATTTCTTACTAAGCCTACTGCGAGCCGTCATATATGTTTGTGTAAATGTTTATATTATTATTACAGGATATTTTTCAGTTAATTCTAAACAGTTAAAAATAAAGAAAATAATGAATGCAGCTTTGTTACCAGGATTTATTTCGGCGATTTTGCTTATGGTATTAATGGTATTTGGGGTTATTGATTTTGATATCTGGCGGATAGTAGGCAAATTATTTGCTACTTTTAGAGGTGAATACTGGTTTATTTCAACTTATTTTGCCCTATGCTTATTTATTCCTTTTTTAAATAAAATAATTCACACGTTAAGTCAAAAAGAGTTTCAACAATTTCTCTTTTTACTTACGTCAGTTGGTATTATATGGCCATTCTTTGTAGATAGTAAGGAGTTTGTAGCCTTTAATTCAGGTTTTTCCTTAATATTCTTTTTCTTTTTATACTTTGTCGGTGCTTACATTCGTTTATATGGCGCTTTCTTCAAAGACTTTACACGCAATCAATATTTAATAGGTTATTTGATGCTTGCTTTAGTGACAGGTATATTACAATTTGCTTTACCAGAGATAGATTTTTTAAATTATAATGGTCCATTTGAGTTCACAATGTCTTATTTTATCTTTATGTATATCAAAAATGTAAAAGTTAACTCTGTTAAAATAAACACAATTGCTACCTATACTTTAAGTGTATATTTGGTGCATGAGCAAGCAGAAATACGTGAATTTATTTGGAATTTGCCATTTATTCACCAAATTATACAGTGGTCGCCATTTACATTTATACCAGCTATCATCTTTGTGGCAGTAATTGTATTCACAGTATCATGGATTATCGGCTATACGCTAACCAACTTATATAACAAGGTTGAACAGTTTGTGTTTTATGTATTAGAGACTAGAGCGGGCAATCCGACAATTGAATAGATGAATAAATAAAGAAAAATGTGCGCTGGCTATCAACCAATGCACATTTTTTTAGTTTTGTAATATTCTATTATAGATATCGATATAGTCTTGATGAATATCATCCCATTGGAATTTTTTGGATTCTTTTAATGCATTTTTAGAAATTTCTGGATAGTACTTTTTGATGTAGTCGACAGCGTCTTTAAAGGCAGCAACATCAAATCGATCTACCGAAACACCAACTCTTTTATTGGGGAAGAAACCATCAAACCCTTCGCCTTTTGTGTAAATTACTGGTAAAGCTTGGCTCATCGCTTCAACATACACCAATCCAAAGGTTTCTGGAGAAGACAGCAGGGCAAAGATATCTGCCGTTCGGTAAAAAGCAATTAATTGATTTTTATCCATTGGCTCGTGGTAATTCACGTATGGTTTTTTAATTAATTCATCAAAAATACCCTGGTCCCAATTAGGACCGATAATATGTAATTCAGCTGGCGCTACATCCTGGTTATAGGTAGCAACATAATCTGCTAAAGTAAGTAAGTTTTTAGCCTTTTGAACTTTTGCGGTCGCAACAATTTTTAAAGGCTCATTTAAAGTCCCTTGGCGATTTTCAAAGGCATGTTCATGCCAGAATTGATCGATACCGTTTGGCATGACCAGAGTTTTTGCTAGTAATTCTTTTTTTAGCTTTTTGGGAATATATTTTTCAAAGGTATTCTCAAAATTATTTTGTGAGATAAAAATAATTTGACTAGCATTTTTCAAAATATTCAAACCAATGGGTCTTAACCAAAAAGCTTTTTTGAAGAAGTCAGCAACTTCATTGCTTCTAACGGCTACGACATAGGGTGTACCATATTCTTTGTGAATTTGGTAGGCCATATATCCGTTAGTAAATAATGAATGGGCGTGAATTAAGTCGTATTCGCCCGTTTTATAGCGGCTTTTTAAATCTTGATAGATTTTGTTTTGCTTATAGAAGTAAAAAAATCGCTCGATTTGGTTAAAGACACGAACAGTCTCTGCATAGGGTGCTTTAGAAGCAATCCGTTCTTCAGGATACTGGTTTGAAATAGGGACGTATACATTAATATCATGTCCGTCAGCTACTTGACGATCAAATAATTGCTGAAACAAGGGTGATGTTGAATAGTAAGAACAAGTATGTAAGATTTTCATGGGTAAAACTCCTCAATTTATGTTATACCTAGTATACCAAAAGGCTATTTAATTTTTTTTTAAATATTGGGTAAGTATAGGTATGATATAATTTATTTCAGAGTATTAACGACAAGTGTTACAATGGAAGTATGTAAAAAATTAAATATATACATTCGCAGGAGGCAATTTGAATGAAAATAACGGTAGTGGGAGCAGGATACGTAGGATTGGCGAATGCCATTTTACTAGCACAAAACAATGAGGTAGTAGCGTTAGAAGTGAACCCAACAATTGTAGACATGTTAAATAATAAACAAGCACATATCGCTGATAAAGAAATTGAGCAATACTTAGCAACAAAACCTTTAAACTTACGAGCAACTTCTGATAAAGACGATGCTTATAAAGATACTGATTTTGTCATTGTTGCAACACCAACTAATTACGATGAAACAACAAATTCATTTGATACATCAACAGTTGAAGGTGTAATTGACGATGTCTTATTACAAGATACTAAAGCGCCAATTATTATTAAATCTACAATTCCAGTTGGCTTTACCCAAGAAATGCGTCAAGCTAAAGGTACAGACCGTATCCTATTCTCGCCAGAGTTCTTACGTGAAGGACAAGCCTTATACGATAACTTAAATCCTTCTCGTATTATTGTTGGGGACCACACTGATCAAGCAAAACAATTTGCTAACTTATTAGCTGAAGGTGCCGAAAAAGAAGATATCGATGTCTTGTTTATGGAACCAACAGAAGCTGAAGCCGTAAAATTGTTTGCAAATACATATTTAGCGATGCGTGTAGCCTTCTTCAATGAATTAGATACTTATGCACAAATGAAAGGCTTAAATAGCCAATCTATTATTGATGGTATTTCACTAGACCCACGTATTGGTACACACTACAACAACCCTTCATTTGGGTATGGTGGATACTGCTTACCGAAAGATACGAAACAATTGCGTGCGAACTTTGAAGGTGTACCAAATAACATTATTTCAGCTATCGTTGAAGCAAATAAAACGCGCAAACACTTTATTGCGGATGCAGTTGCTGAAAGATCACCTGAAACAGTTGGTATTTTCCGTCTAACAATGAAATCATCATCTGACAACTTCCGTGAATCAGCTGTCCTAGACATCATGCGTCAACTTGAAGCGAAGGGTCTAGAAGTCATTATCTATGAACCAACTTGGAAAGAAGCAACATACGATAATTATCAAGTAGTTGCTGACTTAGCTGACTTTAAAGATAAAGCGGACGTTATCATTACAAATAGAATGACTGATGAATTAGCTGATGTTCCGAACAAAGTATTTACACGGGACGTTTACCACAACAACTAATTTTTAAATGGATAGATTAAACAATGTATCTAGAGTTTTCTAGATACATTATTTTTTATCCGTTTATACTTTTTAAATGTATAGTATAATAGTTAAGATTCTGAAAATGAGCGTTAATAGAACTCAGGGAGGAGTATCAGATGCAAGAAGCGAAAAATAAAAAACAATTACGCATTTTACATGTGATGAGTGGCTTTGGTGGAGGCATCTCCTCGTTTATTTTAAATAAAGCCAAGCAAATGCCTAAGTATAATGTGACCTTTGATGTGGCCACCTATGATGAATGTAGCGAAGAATTTGAACAAGCTATTCAAGCGACTGGCGGTCGGATTTTCCGTCTGGTTAATCCAAAAAAATATGGATTCAAAGCCTTTAAATCTTCTTTTTCAAAACCATTTGAACAGGAGACCTATGATTTAGTTCACTGTCATATTGAAGGCTATCGTGCAATTCCCTATTACCGTATAGCAAAAAAATATGGCGTTAAACAGTTCTATATTCATGCCCATCTAGTGAATGATTATAAAATCAAAAATAAGAAAGACCAATTTGTTCATGGTTTTAATCAAAAACTAAACACCCGGATTTCTACTGATATTGTTGGTTGTGGTCGCTTAGCCATTAAATCCGTATTTGGTCCAAAGACCAATTTAGATACTTCTATGGTTATTCCAAATTCTATTGATTTGAAGGAGTATGCGAATCCGGATAATGTCTATGCACAACATAGAGAAGCGGGGCGCAAGCGATATAACCTTGATGAAAATACCCTTGTAATAGGCCATGTTGGGCGTTTAATGCCTGTGAAAAATCACGATAAAACATTTGAAATTGCAAAAGCCATTCAAGAAAATAATCTTAATGCAAAGATTCTAATTATCGGGTCAGGCAACTTAGAAGAAGAATTGAAGGCGAAAGCAGCAGACTTGGATATTCTCGATACCGTTATTTTTACTGGTAGAATCAGTCCAATTTCTGAATTCTATCCAGCTTTAGATGTTTTACTGCTACCGTCCTTTACTGAAGGCTTGCCAACGACTGTTGTCGAAGTGCAAGGCGCAGGTGTGCCAACAGTGATGTCAGATATAATTACTTCTGAAGTTGACTTAGACTTGGGTATGGTTGCTACTTGTAGCTTAGACGATGATGGACAGGTATGGCTTGAGTCATTACAACAAATGGCCAATTCATCAGTTCCATCAGTAGAAAAACGGTTAGCTGCTTTGGAGAATAATTATTTTTCAAATGAGGCATCAGCGAAACTGTATGTAGATTTCTTTGTGGAGAAAATCGATGACTTTAAACTTTAAAATTCATTATCGTGCTTTAAATAGTCAGGAGGCGATTAAACCTTGCTAGCATATCTTATTATTTTGGTATCTAGTGTTTTCCTTGGGTCCAATTTAATTGCCGTTACTTTACCAGTAGGTCAGATTTCAATATATCGGATATTTTCGCTATTAGTGATTCCAATGGTCATCTTTTTCTTAGTTAAAGATAGAAAAGCTTTTAAAATCCACCGTAATTCCTATGCTACCGGAATGGTAGCTGTTTATCTACTTTGGTGGGTATGGGCCTTATGCTCGGTCCTTTGGGCGATGAGCCTAGGGTCTTGGCTTCAAGCGATGGTCTTGTTGACTTTAGGGATATCCAGTATCGTTGGTATCTTTTTATGGACTAGAGATTATGTCCAATGGCGGACTTTAATCAAAGCAGTATGGATCATGATGACCTTTTTAAGTATTTGGGGATTATTTGAAATCACCACAAATATTTATTTACTTGCCGATCTGGGTAAATTGGACAAATATTCGACCTTCGTGACGCAACCGTGGACGAGGATACCAATCACTTATCTTGCCAACCAAAATGACTATGCAACAATATTATTAGCGACATTACCAATTAACTTAATTCTTATGAATACAACGAAGGATAGTTTGAAGAAATTATTAACGCTTTTATGTATGCTTTTATCAACGTTTTTAATTTTCCAATCCGGCTCACGGATGAGTTTACTAATGGCACTGACCTTTTACGGTATATATGTCTTATTAGGCGTTCGTTGGGATTTCACAAGAAAGCAAGTGTTAACTACCGGAAGTATTGTCTTAACACTAGCTATACTCGCTTTTGCTTTCGTCCCGCCAATTAGAGGGATGGTTACTGACTTAATTTATATTTTACCTAGACCGGTAATTTCTGGAGATGTGGGTAGGATGAATATGTGGCGAAATGGGTTAATGTACTTAGGTAAGACTTTCGGTCTTGGTGTAGGTGCTGGTAATATAGAAGTGTGGATGGAGATATTTGGACCATTACCAACCAATAATATCTTTAATATTCACAATTGGTGGTTAGAAATCCTCGTGGGCTATGGCGCCTTCATATTTATCGCCTATGTCTTAGGATACGCCTTGATGATATATCGTCTATTCAATTTGAAAAAATTTGTCAATAGAATGCACCAGAAGATTATGAATGCATTCATTTCATTTTTACTTGTTTTTATTGGTGCAAGTATTACAAGTGCTAATAATATGTTAATTGAATGGCATTGGGTATTCTTCGGATTAATTATTGCCTACATTGGTATTATGGAAGCACAAGTTTTTGGAAAGAAAAAGAGGGTAGAATAAATGAGTTTATTAACAATAATTGCTGAACTATGGCGATTTTTCATCAATAACATCATCAAAATTATAATCGGCGCAATCATTGTCATGGGATTGACCTTAGGTGCTCGGATGCTTTTAACCAATTACATTGAAAACTCTGCAATTGGTGAAGCAACTTCTGAAACATCTGCGAATGCAGAATTAACACCAGAAGAAATCGAAGCATCATATAACCATTTAGCAACGGTATATGAACAAGAGCCAGCAGAATTCTCTTTTGTGGGCATCAATCCAGAAGGGTTAATTTTAGGTAATTCATTTATTTTAGATGAATTATTATCTCGTCCAGATATTGTGGCTGAGTTAGAAGAGATTTCTGGTGTCGATATTACCACTACGCTAGAAGCACAAGAAAATGTTGGACTAGAAAAATCACGCGACTTCCGTGGAGGACTTGCAGCCGTTCGAAATACCTCTACGGATGAAATCACTATGCGTGTCTTAGTGGGGCAAACTGCAGAAGAAAACTTAGCTGTGGCAGAAGCTATCTATCAATATATTGTTGATGGCAATGTACCAATTTATGAAAATTACGACATTACTTTCTTATCTACACCAGATATCGGTGAAGATTTAATTGTTGAAGAAAATATGATGATTCCAACACCTGAGACATTATCAGGGCTTCAACCACAAGAAACTGGTGGCTCATTACTCATCTATGCTGTTTTAGGTGGGGTTCTAGGTGTGATTTTATCAACAGTCGTATTATTTGTCTTACATTTCTTCAGTAAGAAAATTACCTATGCGTATGATTACATTTGGGATTTTGATGACTACCAATGGTTAGTAGATAGCAAAAAGGTTAATACAGAAAATTTAAATAACTGGTTAATGATTCCAGCTGATAAAAGTAGAGTTGCCTTAGCGCAAACGACAGATAATGAAATTGTCCAAGCTTTCTCAAACACACAGCTACCAGTTAGCAATCAATTAAATGTTGAAGATCAAGCGCCTGAAGAAGTGATTATCTTTGTTGAATCAGGTACTACTGATAAAGATTGGTATCAAAATCAATTTGAATTGAGTAAGTTGTATGAATCAAGAGTGAAGATTATTCACTTGAAATAGGAGGCAAAGCAGATGACTTTCCAATCCAATTTAATCTCAATAGTAACACCGGTCTATAATGCTGAACGATTCATTGGTGAAACGATTAAAGGTGTTCAAGCCCAAGAGTATGCTAATTGGGAGATGTTACTAGTGAATGATCAATCGTCAGATAACAGCCTGGAAATTATCGAACAGTTTGCAGCAGAAGATAGCCGAATTAAACTGATTAATTTAGCCGAAAATAGTGGTGCCGCTGTAGCTCGAAACACTGGTATTGAAGCGGCCCAAGGTCAATATATTGCCTTCGTCGATTCAGATGATGTGTGGGATAAGGATAAATTAATCAGACAAATCACATTCATGAAAAAAGGTGACATCGCTTTTTCTTACACGGACTTTCGTCTTGTTGATGAAACGGGTCAAGTGCTGAAAGAAAAAGCCAATGTACCCATTTCCTTGGACTATACTGGTTTATTGAAAAATACGGCTATTGCTTGTTCAACAGTGATGATTGATCGAAATATCATTGGTGATTTCCGGATGCCTCTTGTACGAAAAGGTCAAGATACTGCAACTTGGTTACAGATCATGCGGGAAACGGGCATTTCAGCCTTTGGTATTACTCAACCTTTAAATTCTTATCGACAAGTTGCAGGGTCAATTTCAAGTGACAGAGTAGGTGCCTTAAAACGTACTTGGAATACCTATTACAATTTAGAAAAATTACCACTACCAAAAGCAAGTTACTATTTCGCTTCCTATGTTGTCAATGCGATATTAAGAAGATTATAATGATGAATGTAAGTGGCCTATCCACTTACATTATCTGGTCTCGTAGCTCAGGGGATAGAGCACTCGTTTCCTAAACGAGGTGTCGGAAGTTCGAATCTTCTCGGGACCGTTAACAAAATTAAAGCAGAAATATTGTGAGGATAAAAATGAAGACTTTAAAGAACATTTTAAGCGTTGCAATGTCTAATATTGTCGGTTTCGGGACTAGCTTTATCGTTGGTTTCATCTTGCCGGGGATCTTGACTGTCGCGCAATACGGGTCTTATAGGCAATATACCTTGTACCTGAGTTTTACCTACCTTTTCCATTTAGGATTTGCGGATGGAATTTATATTAAGTATGGTGGTAAGGAATTAAATGACTTAGATCAAAATGTTATCAGAGATGAACATAATTTTGCCAACTTTTTCCAATTTATTATGTTTATAGGGATGTTTCTGATTTCTTTAATCACAAAAGATCCGGTACTGATTCTATTTTCTATCGTTACTTTCTTTTCTAATGTGACAACGTATCAATCAAATTTTTTACAAGCAGTTGGTCAATTTAAAACATTTACCGTAGCATCAATGTTCCGGTCAGTATCTTATATCGCACTGTTGTTGATCGGAATTTTTATTTTTAAATCGGAAGACTACGTATTCTATATCATATTAAATGTATTGTCTTATGTGTTAATGTACATCTATTATGAATTCCGATTTGTTAAGCAATTAGGTTTTAATCCCGCCTTTACTGTAAAAGATAAATTTGAAATTTTTAGAGTCGGATTTTTAATCTTGTTAGCAAATATGTCGTTAACTTTTGTTGGGAATATTGGTTCGTGGATTGCTAACTGGGGATTCCCAATTGAAGAATTCGCACAATATTCGTTCCAAAACTCAGTGTTAAACGTTATTATTCTAATCGTTAACGCTGTGGCTCTAGTTTTTTATAATTTAATATCAAAGACGGATTCACCTCGAGTTGCTAATGTAATCAAACAATTGACGCTATTACTAGGTATTTTTGGTGGATTAGGATTCTTTGTATTTAAGTGGATTATTGAGTATTTCTTACCTAACTATGTTGCTTCAATCGAGTTATTATCCATTACCTTTGTATCGATTCCATATATTATGATTTCAAAAATCGTTGTGGCCAATCTATACAAGGCTAAACGAAGTGAGCGAAAATATATCCGCGACTCAATTTTATATGCGGTATTGGCCTTTGCTTTTGTAGCCATCGTATTCTTTATCACTAAATCATTATCTGGTATTGCATGGGCGACAACCTTATGTTATTTCTTGTGGTACATTTATGCTTCACGGCGTGAGTTTACGGCTATGAAGGGTGATACCAACGAGTGGTTGTTGATCATAAGTCATGTACTAGTATTTTACTTTACGGCGAATGTATTAAATACTTACATTGGATTCTTTGCATATGCCATTTTCTTAGCTATTATTTTGGTTATGAAGCGAGTAGAGTTACAAGATATTTTCCAACAAATTGTAAAGATGGAAGATTAGAAAAGATATTTTCGTAGTTTATTTTGGGGGAGAAAAGGAATATATGAAAATAAAAAAAATAAATAAGCAGATAATTTTTAAAGAATTTTTTGTGATTTTATTATTGATAAGTGCATCAATTTTGATGCATTTTTTCTTTATTAACAATCAATGGCACGATAATTTATTAATGGCTGGGCCGAATGACCAGACGCAACAAATGTTAATTTTCAAAGATTTCTTATATAAAGAATTTACTAAAGGTAATTTTTTCTACAGTTTTAACTACAGTGGAGGTGGAAACTTTCTAACCAAATTAAGTTACTATTATACAACTTCTATATTTTATTATATGACGGTATTGGTAACTTGGATATTGGAAAAATGTCAGATAATTAGCACTCCAGATATTGTATACTGGGGAGAAATCTCCTTATTTCTTTCGGTTATCAAATCTAGCTTAATTGCATATTTCGCAAGTATAAGCATCTCGAAATTTAAAGTACGCAGATCCGTGTCTATCTTTGCAGCTACATTCTATGCATTTGCTCCTATTTATTTCAGACATGCTGTTCTCTGGGATTTTTTTACAGATGCCATGTTATGGTTGCCGATTATCTTGTTAGGAGTAGAATGGATTTTTGAAGGCAAAAAGGGTTGGTTATTTAGTTTAGGTGTAGCTTTGACCTTATTTAATAACGGATACTTTGCCTTTGCAAATTTATTGTTATGTGGTTGCTATGCTATTATGCGATTGTTCATACCATTAAATAAAGATGAAATAGCCTGGGATAAAAAATTAAAGAAAATAATAATATATGGGATGCTTGGAGTAGGTATTTCATCTATAGGTTTTATAGTATTTGTTAAAGGATTTCTCGATAACAGTAGAAGTAGTGTAGATGTAATCGCACCACTTTGGGATAAAGAGAATTTTTCATTTGAAAGGATATTAATTTCAGACCCCATACAAGTTGTTTCTTTTATATATTTACTCGTAATTTTTAATGTTAAAAATTATCGATCAAAAATATTTCAATTTTTTAGTTGTTTCACGACAATATTAATTATCATTCGTTATAGCCCTAAAGTGGCTAGTATTTTCAACGGATTAAGTACACCACAATATCGGTGGCACTACATAACTTATTTATTTATTGCTATTACAATTGGCATTGGTATTGAACAATTATTGAAACATAAATCTCTAAAATCAAGTATCTTGGCTTCGGGGCTTACATTATTGATTTATTACAGTACTTTAAAATCTATGGATAATAGTTATAACATTAATAGAAAATATTTTATGATGCTTATAGGTATTGCGATGCTATTCTATGTAGTTCTTGGATATACAAAAGAAGCTAGAACACAATTCATAGCTTTGGTAGCATTATTCTTATTCACAATACCGTTCATCAATCAGTTTAATTTACGACTATTTGAACAATATAATATGGAAGCAGTCACTAAAGATTATTTATTTGATACATTTGAAAATCCAAACACGAATATATCACAAGCTATTAACTTTATTGAGAATGATGCAAATAGCTTTTATCGTATAGAATATGCGGGCATGGCTAATTTAGGCATAGCATATGAGCAAAGTACCTTTAATAATTATTCGAGCTTTCAAAATAAATATGAACAGGATTTTATAGATTTTTTCGGTTTAACTAATATTAAGGATAGCAGTGTTTCTATCGATGGATTGGGTGCTAGACAGATAACAAATAGTTTATTTCAAATTGATTACGTTATCGCTAAAGAAGATGAGCAATATATTGTACCTGCTGGATATGAGAAAATTAAAAGTTTTGGTGAATTATCCGTTTATAAAAATAAATATCCTTTTGCTTTTATACATCCAGTAAAAAATCAATATCAAATAACTAATAATACATCCCTTGACTTCAAGGATTTACAATTAATTGATGGCGTATATACTACTTCTAGTAAAAATCAGCCGCTATCTATAGACCTAAAAAATGACCTAAATTTTAGTATAGAAAAGAATAATTTCTATCACGATAATTATATTTCAAAATCGGATGAAGGTATCAAATTAGTTGCTAACATCGATGCAGGTCAATCCTATGATGAGCTTATAATTGATTATACGTTAAAAGCTGATACAGATTATTATACTGGTAACTATAACTATTTAATTAATGGCATGGAACTTCAAATGAAATCACCAAAGGATAAATATGCTCTGCAACAATTTCATCACCAAGTAACTATCCCATTTAATGACCAAATTTTATTTGATTTTGCTGGTGGTAGCGGCTACGATTTTGAAATCAATCATATTTATGGACTATCATATGATCAGTTGGAAGCAAGAAGTAATGAAGATAAAAAATTAGATTACAATTTGGAACTAGCACAAGATAAATTAGAGATTAACTTTGATAACAGTGATGGTTATACCTATTTAGTATTACCAATATTCTATGAAGACGGTTGGCAATTAGAGATCAATAATGAAAAAATCACAATAGAAAATGTTAACAATGGTATGATAGGATTTAAAATACCAAAAGGTCAATTAAATATCAAAATGAAGTTTGTACAACCATATTTATATAGTTCAATAGTTGTGAGTCTAGTGTCTCTATTGATCTTAATTTTGCTAGACAGCAAAATATTCAGTAAGTTGTTTAAAATCACTAGTCAAAAGGTCAACTAAAAGGAGGAGTCAGAGATATATGTTATCAGTAATTGTACCGTGTTATAATGAAGAAGAATCTATTCATCTTTTCTACAAAGAAATGGAAAAGGTAAAGCAATTGATGGATCAAGATATTGAATATATTTTTGTGAATGATGGTTCATCGGATAATTCTTTAAATGAAATGAGAAAGCTAGCCAAAGAGAATGATCAAGTGCGCTATATTTCGCTTTCAAGAAATTTCGGTAAAGAAGCAGGGATTTATGCAGGTTTAAAACAAGCTAAAGGGGACTTTGTTACTTTAATGGATGTAGACTTGCAAGATCCACCTGAATTACTGCCAGTAATGCTTGATAAACTATACCAAGATCCAACCCTTGATTGTGTTGGAACGAGAAGAGTAGACCGCGGTGGGGAACCGCCTATCCGTAGCTTTTTTGCTAAAAAATTTTATTCCCTCATGAATAAAATTAGTGATACGGAATTTGTAGATGGGGCACGTGATTATCGGTTAATGACCAGACAGATGGTGAATGCTATTCTTGAGTTGACAGAGTACAACCGCTTTTCAAAGGGATTATTTTCGTGGGTAGGATTTAATACTATCTATCTTGAATTTGAAAATAGAGAAAGAGTCGCTGGTAATACTACTTGGTCTTTCTGGAGCTTGTTTAAATATTCAGTAGAAGGAATCATCAATTTTTCTGAAGTACCTTTGTCAATTGCTTCATATTCTGGAGCCTTGATGTTCGTCATTTCTATTATTGCAGGATTGATCATAATATTACGCGCTTTAATATTCGGAGATCCAACTGCGGGGTGGCCTTCTCTAGTAGTGATTATCTTGTTTATCGGCGGTATTCAGTTATTGTGTCTCGGTATCATCGGAAAATACATTAGCAAAATTTTCCTAGAAACTAAAAATAGACCCATATTTATTATTAAAGAAACTGAAGCAGATTTAAGAGAAGAGTGGAACGAGGATTAATGATGGCATTTATAGATAAGTTGAAGAAACAGTTATTTAATCAAGAATTTGTTATCTATGTAGTTTTTGGCGTATTAACAACATTAGTCAATATTGTGTCATTCTTTCTAATGAGACAAGTATCAAGTCTTTTTGTTTCTAATACAGTGGCTTGGATTTTATCTATTATATTTGCTTATATTACCAATAAGATTTGGGTGTTTAAAGCAAGAGAATGGTCAATACGTATAATTCTTAAAGAATTTGCCAGCTTTGTCACTTTCCGTTTATTATCTTTTTTGATTGACATGTTGTTAATGTTTTTATTAACCTACCTAAGTATAGGAGAAGGTTGGGCAAAACTTGTAACACAAATTGTGGTCGTCTTGTTGAATTATATTTTTAGTAAAGTATTTATATTCAAATAAATTATGATGTTAATCACTAAAAAATCGCTACCAATGTACTTAGTTTTCTAGGTACTTGGTAGCGATTTTATTGTTTATACTAATTATTTGCTTCTTCTAAACTGTCGACTTGGCCCTCTAAGGCTTCGATACGAGATTCCATCTCTTGGATTTGAAGATTGATTTCTTTAGAACTATCGATTGTTGGCGCCACATCTTCATTAGGGTTCATTACCATAATTAACCAAATTAAAAGAAAAATAATGGCCACGGCAAGGGTGATATATAACCAGTTTAACTTGGGCGACCCTTTGTCTAGATATTCCAGGGTTTCCTCAACTTTTTGTCGGTCCATGTTCTTTAAACGATTATATAGTTCATTCAAGTCGTTTTCGTTATTTTTTTGATCGCGTGACATGGTCAACCTCCTTTAACTTGTGTGTAAAAGTAATTAATGACTAGGTGATTAGAAAGCCCATTCTCCTTGACGGAAGATAGGGAATACGTTACCATCTGCGTCAATACCATCGACATCCATTTCAGCTGATCCAATCATGAAATCAACGTGAACATGGCTACGGTTGACACCAGCTGCCTGTAATTCTTCTTCTGACATGTCAGTTCCACCTTTAACATTAGTTGGGTAAGCAGCACCGATTGCCAAGTGGTTTGAAGCATTCTCATCAAATAGGGTATTGTAGAATGTTAGGTTACTTTGAGAAATTGGTGATTTATGAGGCACTAGGGCAACTTCACCTAAACCTTGTGCACCATCATTGTTGAAGACTAAATCTTTCATGATTTGCTCACCTTTATCAGCTGTAACGTCTACAATTTTACCGTCTGCAAAGGTTACTTTGATGCCTTCAATCGTAGAACCCGCGTAAGATAGTGGTTTTGTTGAAGTCACATAGCCATCCATCACGTTTGTATCTGGTGCTGTGAAGACTTCTTCAGTTGGCATATTAGCGATAAATGGTGAACCTTCAGGGTTAAAGCTTTGAGCAGATACCCAGATGTGACCTTCAGGTAAACCCAATGTTAAATCTGTACCAGGTGCAGTGTAGTGTAATTTTTTGAATTGTTTATCGTTTAATTTTTGTGCTTTTTCGTCTAACAAGTCACGGTGGTTGTTCCAAGCTTCTACTGGATCAGCTTCGTATACACGACTAGCTTTGAAAATGGCATCCCATAATGCATCTGTTGCTGCTTGTTTATCTTCAGCTAATTCAGGGAAAACGTGTTTCGCCCAGCCGTAGTCAGCAGCTGCTGCAACTGTCCATTTAACTTGATCATTCATTGTCGCAGTACGGACAACTTTTAATTTTTGACCGTGGTTGGTTTGTACTGTGTCAATCTTACTTGGATCAATACCGTTTAATAAATCTGGGTCACCAGATACGATTGAAAGGCGTGACACTTTTTGATTTAAAATTAAATCTTCTTGGCGGGCTACAGTATAGTCTGCAACTTCGGCTAAATCTTCTGTAGTTTGGTATTCGAAGTCTAAGCGATTAGTGTAATCATCTTTCCAAGTGAAGTGTACACGACGAGCTCCGTTTTCATAAGCATGTTTTGCTAAGAAGTGGGCTAGAGGGGCTTGGTCGACAGCAATGTAAATCATTACATTGTCACCTTTTTGTACATTAATGCCTTTTTCGATTAATAGGTTTGCATATTTGTCTAATAATTGGTCAAAATTTTTCATATAGATTAAATCCTCCTAATACTTATTGTTGTTTTTGATAGGTATTTACACATTGCTGAGCAAGTTGTTCAATTAGAGGGATATCCTCATCTTCAGGATACAACTCAATCTTCACAGCTTCACCAGCTTGGGTTGCACCGGTTTTTTTGAATTGTAAGGTAAAATCATCAACGGATTTACAGAACTCTTCGTAATCATACTCACCAGACCCTAATGTTGCAAATATTTTTCCTGTTAGATCTACATCCGCCAATTCTTCATAAAGATCCACTATTTCATCTGGTAGATCTGCTGCAGCCCCATAAGTATAAGTAACGACAACGCAGATATCTTCTTCTAGAAAATCAGTCGCATATACAGATTGGCATTCTACCATACGTGCATCTACGCCCAAATTAACTAAGGATGTGGTCATAATATTTGCTATTTCTTCATCATTTCCAGTTAAAGAAGCAAAGGTAACTAGTGCCTTTGGCAATATGGTTCGCTCCTTTCAATTATAATTTTCATTCCCAATTAAATTATAGCAAAAAAAGCACTCTTTGACGATATAGAGTGCTTTCATTTAATATATAGGCAATTGTCTAAGCCAATCGATAGCTATCAATGTTTTCAAATGCTACTTGAGTCTCTTCAGGTAGTTGAATTTTTAAATAGTTAAAGATAATTTCAAATAATACACGAGCATCGTTAAAGCGGTTTTCTGAAATCAACCGTACGATATCACCTAAGTACATCATAAATGGATACATATCCAAAATGAAATCAGTAGGTTCATCCGACTGGTATCTTTCTAAAATAGCTGTCATGACAGTCCGAGAGCATTCTAATGCTTCTTTGACTAAAAAGTCGTGGTTACCAATATCCAATATTGTCTTCAATATGGCTTCGCTAGTAGTTAAGAAATCGTCGAAGTTTTTTTCATCGTAAGCTTTTCTAACTGCTATCACTTTTTCTTCTAAGAGGGTCTTGTATTCTTCACCTTTTACTTTTTGTTTAATCATTTGGTCTAACATTCTGTAGCTAATGATTAGTTCATAACGTAAACGATGGGCAACAAAGTCAATTTTTGGTGGGTTTTCGGCTACAAAGAATCCACGATATGGAATCATGTCTACATAACCTTCATCCGCTAGCGTACTTAAAGAAGCACGAATCGGACTACGACTAATGTCTAAATCTTCAGAGATAAATGCTTCAACAATATGGAATCCTGTTTTCCAGTTTTCGCTAAGTATTTGATCTTTTATGTGTAAGTAGGCAACTTGTTCTAGTTTCTGTGTTTTTCCCATGCCATTCACCTCGCTCAGGTCATTGGTTGATACGTTTCATATTTGCCTGTTAAAAATATGCAAAAACGTTTTATTACTAACTTAATCATACCAGTTTAATAGGGGAAAAGCCAAATATTATCATTAAAAGTTATAAAAAACTAAAACGGTTACATGGTAGAATGGGTTATTGATTAATTTTATTCCGTTTGATTTTAGGGTATAATGAATGTGAATATAAAGGAAGGACGAGAGTGAATGATAACATTAAAATCTGCCCGTGAAATAGAAGGCATGAAAAAAGCAGGAGCTTTACTAGCTAGTATCCATGAACAATTGCGTCCAATGATGGTTCCTGGTGTAACCACAATGGAAATAGAAGCCTTTTTCGATAAGAAAATTACTGAAGCAGGTGGTATTCGGGAACAAGTAGGCTTTGAAGGTTATGAATATGTAACTTGTATATCTATTAATGATGAAATTTGTCATGGCTTTCCATTTCCTGATCGCGCATTAAAAGATGGGGACATTGTTAGTGTAGATACTGTCTTATCATTAGATGGATACTTTGCCGACTCTTGCTGGACTTATGGTATCGGTGAAGTGGACGAAGAAGGTCAGCGTTTAATGGATGTTACTAAGAAAGCATTAGCATTAGGTATTGAACAGGCACGTGTAGGTAACCGTATTGGAGATATCGGTGCGGCAATTCAAGCATATGTCGAAGGGGAAGGTTTCTCTGTGGTGCGTGAGTTCGTGGGTCATGGTATTCAACCAACAATGCATGAAGGACCATCTGTACCACATTACGGCGTAGCAGGTAAAGGACAACGTTTACGCGCTGGGATGACGATTACCATTGAACCAATGGTGAATACTGGTAAATGGCAATCCAAAATGGATGCCAATGGATGGACTGCGCGTACAATTGACGGCGGGCGTTCAGCACAGTATGAGCATACTTTAGCCATTACTGAAGATGGGCCGATTATTTTAACGCAACAAAAAGATTAATCACAATAACGGAACCATTAAGGGCTGTCATGCAAACTTAATGGTTTTTTGCCATAAATAATTATTAAGATTATTTAAATTGAAATGAAGTTAATTTTCATTATGCTATAATGTAAATTGGTAAAGATTGCTTAAGTTTCACAAGATAAACCAGATATTTTTAGCAAAGAGAACCCAGCAATTTTCCTAATAATTCTCCAGAGGAGCGCTTATGACAAAGCAAGATAATCAAAACAATCAGGGCACTAGCCGGCGCAATAATAGAAAAGAGAAATCATTCAATTTAAAAGCTCTAAGATCTTCAAAATGGTTACCTAAAGAAAAGAAGACCTATTGGATTTTAGGCGTCGCGGCTTTGGTAGTCGTTATATGTGCGGTTGCCTTTAAAGTATATGCTGATATTTCTGGATTCGGTTCTGATATTTATGAAGATGTGAATTCAAAGCAACTTCGTGATGCGGATACCCAATTAAAAAATGGCGAACCGATTACTATTTTACTAACAGGCCTTGATAGTGGGGCACTTTATTATGAAGATGTTGAGGAGACACGGACGGATGTAATGATGGTCTTCACCATTAATCCAAAGACCAACGAATCAACTGTCGTTTCTATTCCAAGGGATGCCTTAGGGGTCCAAAGTGATAGGGATGAATTTGATAAATTAAACCACGCTTATATGAATTATGATGGGATTGAAGGGACAATCAACTCTCTACAGCGCTATTTAGATATGCCAATTGATTATTATGTGAATGTCAATATGCAAGGGTTTATGGATGTGATTGATGCCCTTGGGGGTGTGGATATTACACCAACTTTAACTTTTACTCAAAACGAGGTTTCTTTTACAGAAGGCGAAACACGTACCTTATCTGGTTTAGAAGCCATACAATACGTACGGATGCGTAAATCGGATCCTGAAGGCGACATTGGCCGTGAAAAACGACAACAACAATTAATCGAAGAGGTAGTAGATAAGGTCATTTCACTTGGGACCATTACCAATTACAATGACATCTTAGATGCCGTAGGTGACGATATCAAAACAAATATTACAGTGGATAATATGTTTGCCTTACAAGCCAATTACCTGCCAGCTTTGGATAATTTAAATAAATTAGTCTTTGATGACTATGTTGACCTAAACCTTGATTTTGGTTACTATATGTTAATTCCAGAGCTAGAACGTTTAGAAATTGTATCCATCATGCAAGACAATTTAGACTATGAAGCAACTAACTCAGCTATTGTTTACCCTGTAGAGTATGGGGTTGAATCAACCTACTTCCCAGTGTCTGACTTGAATTGGGACGGCGTCTTAACAGATGACGAAATGGCCATTGAGGCAGGGGTATATTCAAGGGAAGACTTGAACGAACTAGTCAAATACATATTTGGTTATTCAATTAATGACTACTTAGAATCAACAGGGAACACAGCCTTAATCGATGAAAATGAAAATCAAACAATTCCAACTACTTTAGATGATGAATTGCTAGAACATATTACTGCTGGCTTTGACCCAAGTGGCACTGTGACTGAGGATACAAGTACTGAGTTAGATACTTACAGTGACACAGCTACGGAAAAAGACACGGGAACATATTACGATTCATCTACTTATTCAGAAACATCAGATTATACAGATACCTATAGCGACACTTATAGTAATGAAGCGGCGGCGACATCAGAATCAACGACAGTACCTGAAGAAAGCGTGCCAGAAACGGGTCAACAAGCACCTGCCACGTCAGAAGCGCCGGTTACATCTGAAGAACCTGTGACCGATATGCCTGTTGAAGAAAGTACCGTTACAGAATAAATCATATAATACTAAACAGCATAAAATTTGTAAAAGTTTTTATATCTATCTTTGAGGAGGAGGGATTATATGGCAAATAGAGAAAGTCGCCATCGTAGAAGTCAAGGGGAAGCGTATCATGAGGAGCGTCCTCGTAAGAAACGTCGTGGCTTATTGGGTTGTTTTGGTTGGGTTTTGTTAGCCTTTTTAATTATTGGGGGTGGGATTCTTGCATACTCATACTACCGAATTGACCAAACAGGAGACGCGATTTATCAACCTGCGGACGCCGATGGTGCGGAACCGGTAGAAGAAGTCCGTGAAAAAGAAGTGACTGTTTCGGATAAAGAGCCAATTTCTATTTTACTCATGGGGATGGACTCAGGGGGGACGAGAACGACTGGTGAACAAAATACTGACGTCATGATTCTTGTGACCATTAACCCGAATACACAAACTGCTAAAATGGTATCCATTCCACGTGATACTTATGTTTCAAGTATTGATTTCAAGATTAACGGTGCTTATGCTATGGCCGGTGGGGCATCTGGTTCAATCAATGCAGTTCAAAACCTATTGAACGTGCCGGTTGACTACTATGCCTTAGTGAATATGACGGGCATGATGAACATCATCGATGCAATTGGTGGGGTATCCTTATACAATGATTTCAGTTTCTCTCAAGATGAATATACCTTCCCAGAAGGTCAAATCACCTTGGAAACAGGTGCTGAAGCCCTAGCATACGTTCGTAACCGTTACGATGATCCAGATGGTGACTATGGTCGCGCTGACCGTCAACGTCAAGTTTTATTAGCCATCTTAGATAAGTATTCTGATGTATCAAATATTGGGTCTCTAGGTAGCTTGTTTGACACAGTACAAGCCAATGTGGTTACTGACTTAACTGTTTCAGATATGACCCAATTAGCTTTGAACTACCGAGTTGACTCTGAAAATGTTGAATCTACTACTTTAGTAGGTACGGGCGATATGTCGACAGGTATTTACTACAATATCCTATCTGAATCGCAAATTTCAGAAACCTCTACAGAACTTAGAGAACATTTAGAATTAGAATAGTTGAATATCTGTACAATGGGAGTCGTGTGTAGTGCGCGGCTTCTTTTTTTGGAAAAATTCTGTTTAGCTGGCATGAATAACGTATAATAAAGGTAATAGTGCTACATGAGGGGGAATTATAAATGATTGGTGTAATTGGTAGTATTTCAACAGACTTCGTGGTGACGACAAACCGTGTGCCAAAGCAAGGTGAAACGGTTTATGGTCAAGCTTTTGAAACAACTTTTGGTGGTAAAGGAGCCAACCAAGCGGTAGCAGCAGCAAGACTAGGTGGACAGGTGCAAATGTTTGGTTGCGTTGGTAGCGACCAATTTGGACTAGAAACTAAGGCCAATTTAGCGCGAAATGGTGTGGATGTGACAGCTATTAGAACAATTGAAAATACGACAACAGGTTCAGCTCATATTACCGTTTTTGAAGGGGATAATGCCATCGTTTATGTGCCTGGTGCTAACCAAGAAGTGACCGTTGACTACTTGAAATCAGTGGAAGCGGACTTGTTAGCTTGTACCTATTTCGTGATTCAAAATGAAATCCCTATGCCATCTATTCAGTATTTAATCGATTTGGCAGACGCGCATGACATTAAGGTGACTTATGATCCAGCCCCTTTTATTGAAATTGACAAAGGCTATTTAGAAAAAGTGGACTATTTATTGCCAAATGAAACAGAAGCCAAAGAGATGTTTGGTGATTTGGATACGGATGTATTATTGGGGCAATACCCAGCCCAGTTATTGATTACAATGGGTGGTGACGGGGTGCGTTACCATGATGGAGAAGTGGCTGTCCATGTGCCAGCGATTAAAGGGAATGTAGTCGATACAACAGGTGCTGGCGACACCTTCTCAGGTGCTTTTACCGTGGCCTTATCTAAAGGTAATAGCTTAGCTGACGCCATTCAATTTGCCTCAATTGCAGGTTCTTTATCAGTTCAAAAATTTGGGGCCCAAGGTGGGATGCCAACGATTGATGCCTTAAAAGCGCATGAAAAATTTAATGATAGCTGGCAAGTATAAAGGTAGATTTTTTTGCAAGGGGGAGACTAGTGAAAAGCTAGTTTCTTTTTTGTTTAAATAAAAATTCTGTGAGATTAAAAGTTCGTCTTTCAATACAAATTTTGCGGAGGTAAAACTGCTTGTTTTGAATTTAGTAATGTTCCGGTTAGTTTTAGAGTTTAATGTTCGTTTATTAGTGAAAAAAGCAGTCGATTTATGCCTTGGTTCGGATAAAATTTGACAAATTACTGAAAAACGAATAAATAAAACTTGCAATTCAGAAAGTAAGTGTGTAGAATACGAATTGGTGTTTACGGACACCTTTTGTTGTTGAAGATATTGATAGAGAGAAAGGCGAGTTGAATTCGTGGAAACTTTTGATTATGAACAAGTCCAATTAATACCTGCTAAATGTGTGATTACAAGCCGTAGCCAGGCAGACACTTCAATTAAATTTGGAGGTCGTGAATTTGAAATACCAGTTGTGCCAGCAAACATGCAAACTGTATTAAATGAAGCGTTAGCTGAAGAATTGGCCCGCAAAGGTTACTTCTATATTATGCACCGTTTTGAACCAGAAAAACGTATGCCATTTATCAAGCATATGAATGCTGAAGGTTTATTTGCTTCAATTTCTGTTGGTGTAAAACCAGAAGAATATACTTTCATCGATGAAATCAAAGCAAGTGGTGAACGCGTAGACTACATTACAATTGATATTGCTCATGGTCATTCTGAGACTGTTATCGATATGATTAAATACATTAAAGAACAAATTCCGGAAACATTTGTGATTGCTGGTAACGTGGCAACACCTGAAGCAGTGCGTGATTTAGAAAACGCTGGTGCTGACGCTACTAAAGTAGGGGTTGGACCAGGTCGTGTATGTATCACTAAAATCAAAACTGGTTTTGGTACTGCTGGTTGGCAATTACAAGCGATTAAATTATGTGCTAAAGCAGCGCGTAAACCTATTATCGCTGATGGTGGTATCCGTACAAATGGTGATATCGCTAAATCTGTACGTTTCGGTGCATCAATGGTTATGGTCGGTTCATTATTAGCTGCCCACGTTGAATCACCAGGTGAAACTGTAGAGCAAGATGGTGTAACTTACAAAGAGTACTTTGGTTCAGCATCTCAATTCCAAAAAGGTATCTACAAAAACGTTGAAGGTAAGAAAATGTTGATTGAAAGCCGCGGTAGCTTATGGCACACAATGCGTGAAATGCAAGAAGATTTACAATCAAGTATTTCATACGCAGGTGGTCGTGACCTAGGTGCTTTACGTACGGTTGACTACATGATCGTACCAACTATTTACAACGGTGACTAATTTTAAGCCCGATACTATAACCATCGTTAATCATAAAATTTTACAGGGGCTGTGGCTAAAAGCTACAGTCCTTTTCTTGACGAAAAATTCGGATAAATTGGCTTGTCAGCCATGAAAGTTCTGGCCCTTTTGCCCAGAAAAAAGGGAAATATGGTATGATAAAGGGTAGATATTTTGTGAGAGGGAGGTGTTGATGGTGGCGAGAAAGCAGCAGAATGGACCTAAGGATAAGCGGTTATTGGCCATGCTGGTCCTGGCGGGATTGATTCTATTTCTATGGGTAGGTAACCGGATGGCGGAAGAGCGGTTGGGTGAGCCGGTTGAGGTGGCTAAAGAGGTGTCCCGGACGTCGTCGATTTACCAGGAGATTTTGGAGGACCACCAATTAGCGTCTGAGTCGTCGCGGGTGCGTCAAGCAGATGAAGGGAACAAGAATGACCAAGCATCTTCTTCTATAGAAGACAGTAGTTGGGATGGGGCAAGTTCTTCATCTGAATCAGAATCTGGTGGTGAATCGGCATCTGAAAGCCAACAAGGGGCTTCCTCGCTAGAGGAGGCTGAGGATCTAGGTCAGCTCTACCACCAGAACTCGCCTAGTGTGCCGGATGGGCAGGCTTATGTTGAAGTCAATGACAATGTGCCGATTTTTACGGATGCGGATTTGACGGATGTTGAAGAATCTTGGGAGCGGTATAGCCCTTTGGATGATTTGGGGCGGGTGTCTGAAGCCAGTGCCTTGTTAGGGGCGGACTTGATGCCGGCTGAATCGGAACAACGAGAAGCCTTGACCGCAATTACCCCAACTGGTTGGCAACAAAACCGGTATGATATAGTGTCGGCTGGCTGGCTGTATAACCGAAGTCATTTAATTGGTTTTCAGTTGACTGGTCAGCAGGATAATTTGCTGAACTTGATGACTGGGACCCGGTATTTCAATGTGGAAGGTATGCTACCTTTTGAAAACTATGTGGCTGCCTACGTGGAAGATAGTGAAAATCATGTCCGCTACCGGATTACCCCTTTATTCATGGGGGATGAACTACTGGCGCGCGGGATTTTCATGGAGGCTTATTCCATTGAGGATGGTGGTGAATTGCAATTCCATGTCTATATTCCAAATGTTCAACCAGGGATTGAAATTGATTATAGCGATGGGTCCAATCAATTAGCAGTATAAAATGAAAAGTCTGACTTGATTTAAGAAGCATTGCAATCAAGTCAGACTTTTATTTATTTATACGCTTTTACTTGCCGATCTAGAAATTGTTTTGCGACTTGTTGTCCAAAGGCAAAAGACATTTGTGCATTGTTGTTTCCGTATTGTGTGGTCATAATCCAACGTCCTGTCAAGAAGAGGTTGTCGAGTGTTCCATACCGTTGAGAAATGACTTGTCCTTGAGGCCAGGTGACTAGCACACCACCGTCTAAGGCAGGGGTAAATATGTCACGGTTAACCATGTTTTTTATGAATACAACTTGTTGTGTTGCCGGTAGTAATTGACTTTCAAATCCAGCTGCATTCACTAAAATATCCACATGCTTACTTGAACCGTTCTCAAAAATCAGTTCAAACCCACCGTCACTACACGGTTTGATATCCGCCAGTTTACTGTGGAAGGTCACCTTCCCCTCATCATACCACTGCATAATATCCTCTAGGGCTTCATGTATCATTTGGCTTCTGAAATGTTCAAAAATAGGCATATATTCTTGCTTGTATCTATTGCGGTCCAGTACCGACATGCCCATGTATATATAAGGCAAATAAGGCGTGACAATACCTGCATAAATTTGGAATATATGTAAATCGCGATCGTAGTGGGCTAATTCTTGACGAATCTGCGTGATAGAGCCACTACTATATCGGTCAATTACGCGTTTAACATCTACATTATTAACTGCCATATCTCCCATAAAAGTTTCCAAAATATTATCTAGCGGGATATAACCATTATGGGCTGACTGCTGATTTTTAATCCAATCCATATTAAACGTAGCCTGAATATAACCATCATATGGCCCTTGTTTGACAGAGGAGAATGGTGTAGATCGTGTAAAGAAGGTGATTGAACGAGCGAGCTGATTAGCATAGTGATATTGCAGGTAACGCATAACATCTAGACCAGTTAAGCCGGATCCAATGATGCCAATCTTTTTATTTGGATGAATGGCGGCAAGTTTCTCCTTTACCGGGTATGGATCATGGATATATCCACTGTGCCCCATTAAGTGATAGCGATCTGCATAAGGTGGATGCCCAATATTTAAGAAAACGACGTTATAGATGGTGTTCTGCCAATGACCATCAGCTGTTTGTAATTGATAGTGGTAATTCTTTTCCTGGCTGCCTGTAATATGACTACCTGCTTGATCTACAACTTGGATGTCTTGAATACGTTGGTAATGGATATGAACGTGGTCATTGTCTAAATAATGTTTCATACGGTCTTTTAGATAATCACCGTACATTGCACGGGGGATAAAGGCTCCTGGATTACAGTATTCTTTGTGGTGGTATGACAACCAGTCTAATAAATCATTAGGATTATCTGCTTCGATAGACAAATCTTTCGCATATGAATTCATTACTAACTTATGGTCGTCCTCTTGATAGGGGAAACCACTGCCTAAGGACGTAGATTCATCATAAATATCAATTGTTAAGGACTGCTTTGGATGTTGGTTTTTAAAATCAATTAGGGCTTTTAGGGTGCCATTTCCAGCTACACCTAATCCTACAATCGCGATTTGCATAGTGTTCTCCTTAAATGTTGTTAAAAAATTTTTTGTACGGACGAAAGTATATTGAAATATATTTGATTATTGCGTCTACTTTCCCCACTCTATTATCGCTATAAATTATAGCACATTCCTATATTTTATAAGAAACGCCCACGAAATATTTGTAGATCAAAAGAGGATAGGATTAGAATTCCCTAAATTTTATCTTAATGTAATGTTGTTTTATGTTAGGATATGGTATTTTTGTTGAATACGAAAAGGAGTTACAATTATGAAACCAAATTTAAATAAACAGCTGACAATGCGCGAGCTCATTGTCGTAGCTTCCACGTTGTTTGGCTTATTTTTTGGTGCTGGTAATATTATTTTCCCTGTTTTGATGGGACAAATGGCTGGTAACCATGTTTGGCAAGCAAGTCTAGGATTTATCATTACTGCAACTGGGCTACCTTTATTAGCAGTAGCTGCTATGGGGATGACGCACTCAGAGGGTGTCTTTCATTTAGCTAGTAAGATTTCTAGAAAATATGCATATTTTTTCACGGTAGCATTGTATTTAACCATAGGGCCGTTCTTCGCTAGTCCAAGGACGGCATCTGTATCTTTTGAAGTGGGTTTTGCGACAACAAGTTTCGCTGAGTCTCCCGTTGCTTTATTGATTTATTCAGCCTTATTTTTCGGTGTAGCCTTAGCATTATCACTTCGGCCATCAAATATTATGGATTATATAGGTAAATTCTTAAATCCTGTGTTCCTTATTTTCTTAGCAATTATTTTTATTCGTGCATTTACGATGCCAGAAATAAGCGTAGCTGAAGTTGAAGCGATTGCTAGCTATTCAAATCAAGCTTTTTTCCAAGGGTTTTTGGAAGGTTATAATACGATGGACGTATTAGCAGCATTGGCTTTTGGTATCATTATTATTCGCTCAATCCGTAAATTAGGCGTGAATGAACCTAAAAACTTGGCCAGTTCAACAGTAAAATCTGGTTTGTTAACTGCTATATTAATGGGTTTAATTTATTTCAGCTTAGCTATTTTAGGTACACAAAGTCGTGGCTTTATTGATGTTCAGGAAAATGGGGGCGTCGCGCTTTCATTGATCACCCAACACTACTTCGGTACAGCTGGTTCAATCTTATTAGCCATTGTGATGGTATTTGCTTGCTTGAAAACTGCTATTGGATTAATCGTAGCCTGTGCGGAAACATTTGAAGAGCTATTTCCAAGTAAATTATCATCAACACAATGGACGCTTTTATTCGCTGGCCTATCATTTATCGTTTCAAACGTTGGTTTAACAACGATAATCGGCTTATCTACGCCAGTATTAATGTTCCTATACCCATTGGCGATCTCACTTGTGATTTTAGCCCTAAGTGAACCCGTCTACACCAGTAAGCATGTCTACCGCTGGGTAACTGGCTTTACTATGGCTGCTGCCTTGTTTGACTTCATCAAAACATTACCAGATGGCATTTTCAACCTAATTGGTGGGGACGCAATCGGTCATTTTGCCGAAGCAGTCTTACCATTCTACGCCTACGGATTCGGCTGGCTAGTCCCAGCTCTTCTTGGACTCGTTATAGGTATTATTCTTACTGAAAAAGAAAAAAGAGCTAGTTAAACGAATCGAAAACACCTCTACTTCTTGGTTTGAAGTGAGGTGTTTTTTGTTTGCAACATTCAACTATCGTTTATAAACCTTATAGAGATTATTTTTTATTGCATATATGAACTGTTACGTATTCCAACAAAAATATAATAAATGTATATTTTCTTCTAGTGCTATGATAATAGTATCTTTTAGACGCCTATCTTCTGTGATAAAAATACTACTGAACTTGAAGCGCGTCGCAATGGCTAATGAAACTTTACGAATGATCTAGTTATGATAACTAGTAAAAGGAGTAGTTGTTAAAACTTGCTCTTTTTTTGTCTCGCGGTCATGGTAAACTATGACGACACCATTTTTAGTACAATGATGTATTTTTAAGGAGACCCGTAAATATGAAAACAGCAATTATCGTTGACTCAACAGCAACTTTACCAGAAGACCTTAGCAATTTGGAAAATGTATTCCAAATTAAACTGAGCGTTATTTTTCCAGACGGAGAAGTCCGTGAAGATTCAAGCGATCCCCAAGTGATTTCTGACTACTACAATGAATTAGAAACAATGACAGTGCTGCCTACAACATCACAACCGACAAACGGTCAAATATATGACGTATATGAAGAAATCGTCAAAGCGGGCTACGATGAAGTATATGGCGTGGTCGTTTCAGGGCAATTAAGTGGGACTAAATCTTCATTAGAAGCTGTGTCACGTGAATTTACTGACCAAGTAACTACCCATATTATCGATGCTAAATCGACTTCAGGGGTATCGCAACACCTAGTTCGCGAATGCCTACGTTTACTAGAAGCAGGCCACAAGGCGGAAAAAATCGTACCCGCCCTAAAACAAGTTGCTAATGAAAGTGAAACTTACATCTTGGTGGGTTCATTAGATAACTTAGTAAAAGGAGGCCGGTTATCAGCTGCCGGTGCCTTCTTTGGTAACCTATTAAAAATCACACCTTTAATTAAAATTGACCAAACGGGTGCGCTAGAAGTGATTGATAAAATCCGTACTGATCGTAAAATGAAAGAAAAATTCAAAGGGATTTACGAGACTGCCCACGCTAAGTATGGCGACCGTTTACATGTGTCTATAGCCCACTCAAACGCTTCAGAACGCGCCTTAGAACTTGTTGCCAATATGTCAGATGATATGGATATGTCACAAGTAACTATTTCTGCTTTAACGCCGGTTGTAGGGACCCATGTAGGGAACGGTTCGATTGGGATCTTTTTATTGGTAGATGCCGAATTGTAATATTCGAGAAAAATGCGATTTATCGCATTTTTTTTGTTATAATGTACCTTGAATAAACACAACACCAAGTGTTACAAGGAGGAGAATATTATGCGCTCAGCAATCATTGTAGATAGTACATCTAGTTTGCCTGACGAATTAAAAAACCATCCCGATGTGTACGAGGTAACTTTAAAGGTCGCTTTTAAAGATGGCGAAGTGATGGATGATACCACAAACGAAATGAGTTTGAAACACTTTTACCACAAAATGGTGAGTGTAGACGAATTGCCAACCTCATCTCAACCCGAACCAGCGGACTATTACCGAATTATGGATGAACTAATAGCCAAGGGTTACGACGAGGTTTATGGGGTCTTTATGTCTAGTAAACTGAGTGGGACCTTCCAAACAGCCCGTATGGTCATGCAAGAATATCAAGATCGAATCAATGTCCACTTAATCGATACCAAGGCTGTATCCATTATTATTGCTCACGAAGTGAAAGAATTGATTCGTCTGATTGAATCAGGCTATAAAGCTGAACAAATTATTCCAGCAATGAACCAAATGATTCAAGATTCAGAAATTTATATCTTTATTGAAGATTTAAACAACTTAGTTAAAGGTGGCCGGGCCAAAGCAGCCTCAGCCTTTATCGGGTCGGTATTAAAAATCTTTCCTATCCTACGATTTGAAGATGACGGTACAGTAGACGTTTTTGAGAAAATCCGTACTGAAGGAAAGATTAAAAAATCTTGGTTGCATATCTATGAAGAAGCCCGTGACCAATTCGGTGACCGTCTGCATTTAGGCTTTGCCCACGGTGATGCTTATGATAAGGCCGTTGAATTCAGAGACTTTTTCCTAGAACACTATCCAAATGAAGACATCATTATCCGTTATTTAACACCTGTTTTGGGGGTTCACGGAGGTAAGGGCTCCTTAGGTATGGGGTTACTAGTAGACGCTGACTTAGACTAAGTGAGGGCAATATGTTATCAACACTTATTTACTTGGAAAATGACTTAGACCAATACTTGATGCTCCACCGGACGAAAAAAGCCAACGACGTCAACCACGGGAAATGGATTGGGCTTGGCGGTAAATTTGAACAAGGTGAATCACCTATGGAATGTTTGGAAAGAGAAGTCAAGGAAGAGGCTAGCCAAAACTTGAAATCAGCCGTTTTTCGAGGGGTAGTCACTTTTATCTACGCTGACCAAGAACCCATGTATATTTTCTTATATACGGGTCAATTAGAAAATAATGAAGTTGGGGAAACTCGAGAAGGGGACTTAGCCTGGGTAGACAAGGATAAGATTTTTGACCTAACCCTTTGGGCAGGCGACCGTATTTTTCTTAAAGAATTAATCCAAACCACCGCTCTGATAGATATTAAATTAGTATATGATGAAAATGATGTTTTAAAATTGGTTGAGAAGCGGTAGAGTATATAGTAGTTGGAAATAAGTGATTGTTGTGAAATTGTAAGGTGACTATACCAATTTTTTACATATGAATTGTTTATATATAGTATATTGTAGAAATGAAAATGCCCTATTTACAGAAAGATTCATGTATCCTGAATCTTTTTTAGGTATGTAGTGATCACAATACTTCATTCACTAAATGAAAAGGAGGGAATGTAATGATAGATATCCATAATCATATATTACCTGGGGTGGATGATGGTGCTAAAGATATTGAAATGTCAATAGAGATGGCGAATGTCGCTGTCCAAGAAGGGATTACCCATATTTTAGCCACACCTCACCACCGTAATTCAGAATTCGTTAATGAACGTATTAAGGTTGAAGAGGCGGTTGGTCAATTACAAGTAGAGTTGGACCGTAGAGGCATTGATTTGGTTGTATTCCCAGGACAAGAAGTAAGACTTCATGGTGAATTATTGGACCATATTGACCAAGCTGAAATTTTATTTACAGATTTAGATGACCATTATATTTTAATTGAATTTCCAAGCCATGAAGTACCGCATTATGCAGAACAAGTTTTCTTTGATCTGTTATCCCGTAATATTCGTCCTATCATCGTTCATCCGGAACGAAATCAAAGGATTATTGAAAAACCAGAAGTATTAAAACGTTTTGTGGAGATGGGTTGTTACGCACAGTTAACAGCAGCTTCATATTTAGGGGAGTTTGGTTCTGGTGTTGAAGAAACGAGTCGTTTGTTGATTGAAGAAAATCTTGTCCATATGCTGGCTTCAGATGCCCACCGTCCACATGGACCTAGGGGCTTTAATATGGAGGCAGCCTTCAATAAAATGCAGGTTGAGTATGGGACTAGTATCGTGTTTGATTTTAAAGCCAATGCTAAAAGTTTGGTGAATGGGGATCCAATGATCACCAATTTTGTTTTAGACCAACCAAAACGTAAGAAGAAATTCTTCGGTCTCTTTTAGTTTATTGGATTTATAGTTTGTTATAAATATGTATCAGGAAAAAAGAAAAGAAAAAGTTGGGAGCGTAATGCGTAAATGAATTTTTCTAAATATCAAAAATATTCGATACTAGCGATTGCTGATTTTGTATCAATATTAGTCGCTGGTTTTACGGCATATTTATTACTTGAGATGTATGTAGGTTTAACCGTGTCAATGACGGCAGGCTTGTCTATTATATATTTCATCGCCTATATACTAGCTAGTTTAGCAACCAAAAACTACAATCTGATTATCCGCTATATGAGTTTCAAAGGGGCATCGGATTTACTAATTACCCATTTTATTGCGTCAATTTTAACTTTAGCGTCTGCAGCTATCATTTATAGAAGTTTTTCCATTCGTTTAGTATTTTTATTAACTGTATTCGCCATTGGGTTAACATTTGTGTCACGTGCGTTATGGCGATTTGCAATGGATCGTAGAAATAACGTACCGAATGGTGAAGGCGTCTTTGAACCGACATTGCTTGTTGGTGCTGGTCGAGGAGGGAATACCTTCCTTAAACAATTTAAAAATGATGGGGCTTATCGCTTTGTTGGGTTTGTGGATGACGATAAAGATCTTCTACATAAGAAGATGGATAATTTAAGTATTCTAGGTTGTGTGGATGATATTCCAGATATTATTGAACAATACCATTTACAAAATATCATTATTACTGCACCAACTTTGCCAAGTGAAAAAATTGAACAAATTTTAGATTGGGGTATTGAATACGATGTAGACGTTCGTCAGATGCCTTCAGTTGAAAAAACACTTTTAGGCTATCAAATGGATACAGTATCTGGTCCTCAAGAAATTGAAATTTCTGACCTGTTGGGTCGTGACGAAGTGGAATTAGACGATTCAGATGCCTTCCGTCAAATCTCTGGTAAAGACATCTTAGTTACAGGTGCCGGTGGTTCAATTGGTTCTGAAATATGTCGTCAGGTAGCTAAATTCGCACCAAAAACGATTTATCTTTTAGGGCACGGAGAAAACTCAATCTACTTGATCAATCAAGAGTTTGCTCAAAAAGACTTACCAAATACCCGGATTATTCCAATCATTGCGGACGTTCAAGATAAAGAACATATTGAACAAATCATGCAAACCTACAAACCAGATATCGTTTACCATGCAGCAGCGCATAAACATGTGCCGTTAATGGAAGCTAATCCAACTGAAGCAGTAAAGAATAACGTTTACGGCACAATGAATGTTGCCAATGCTGCCAAAAAAGCGAATGTAGATGTCTTTGTTATGGTATCTACAGATAAAGCGAATAATCCACCAAATGTGATGGGCGCTTCTAAAAGAATTGCAGAGATGCTAGTTACTGGTATGGATAAAATTTCGCCCCACACTAAATTTGCTGCTGTACGTTTTGGTAATGTACTAGGTTCGCGTGGTTCCGTTATTCCTGTATTCAAAAAGCAAATTGAAAAAGGTGGCCCAGTTACAGTTACAGACTTTAGAATGCGTCGTTACTTTATGACGATTCCTGAAGCTAGTCGCTTGGTTATCCAAGCAGGTGCCAAGGCACAGGGTGGTGAATTATTTATCTTAGATATGGGTAAAGATGTATTGATTCTGGACCTTGCTAAGAAAATGATTAAATTATCAGGCTTCACTGAAAAAGAAATTCCGATTGTTGAAAGTGGTATTCGTCCTGGTGAGAAATTATATGAAGAATTACTATTAACGGATGAAACAACTGGACAAAAAGTTGATGATAAAATTTTTGTTGGAAAAATTAAGAGTCGACCGGTTGAAGAAATCTATGAATTTGTTGAAACATTAGATTTAACTGCGGTAGATGATGATAGTTTAAATAAAAAATTAGTTGAATTTGTCCATCGTGATGCAAAGACATCTGATAATGGATAATGAGAATCAAGTAAAAAAATGATAGATAAATCAATATCTTATTGAAAACTTAAAAACTGGTATGGTAGACTGACATAGTTATGATAATATATTCAAATAGGAAGTAAATAATATCAATTATATTTGCTCGAGGAGGACGAGATGAACGACACCCAAGAAATCTCTTTAATTGAGATACTGAATATTCTTACTGCGAATATTTGGAAGATTATTTCAACCACTATCATTGGGATTGTATTAGCAGCCTTAGTGACATTTTTCTTAATGTCACCAAAATATACATCTACAACTGATATTGTTGTAAATAATACTGCTACCGCTACTACAGAAAATACAATCACACAAGCAGGCTTACAAGCAAACTTGACGCTTTTAAATACTTACCAATCATTGGTTAGTCGGCCATTGGTTTTAGATCCTGCCATTGCAAATGTACCTGAAGCAGAAGGCATGACGGCTAGTGAATTAGCAGAAAACGTGACAGTTTCTATGGATTCCGATTCATTACTATTTACCATTTCTGTAGAAAATGAATCACCGTATGTTGCTGCTAACTTAGCCAACGCAATTGCTGTATCTTTCTCTGAAGTTGTACAACAAGTATTACAAGTTGAGAATGTTTCAATTGTGACACCTGCGGAGCCTGGTCAATCGCCAACTTCACCAAATGTCATTTTAAATATCATTATTGGTGCATTGTTAGGATTAATTGTCGGTGTTGTATGGCAATTAGTCAATGCAATGTTAGATAATTCAGTTAAGAGCAGTGATATCATTGAAGAGCTTGGTTGGACTTTATTAGGAACTATTCCACAAATGGATAAAAGTAAAGTTGAAGATACGCGCTTCAAAGGTAATGCAGTCAAAGATGGTTCTAGAAACCGTCGTCGTGTCTAGGAGGTTCAATTTTGTTTAAGAATAAAAGAAAACATTTTGACAAGATGAATGCAGAACAACGCCTAGGCGCTAGTTTAATTACTGTTACGCAACCAAATGACGCCATTTCTGAATCTTTCCGTCAAATCCGTACAAATATCCAATTCTCAATGGTTGACCATGATTTTAAATCAATCATGTTCACATCATCTGGTGTTTGGGAAGGTAAATCAACTGTTACAGCTAACACTGCTGCTGTAATGGCGCAACAAGGCTTGCGTGTCTTATTAGTAGACGCTGATTTACGTAAACCAACAGTAGCTAAAACATTCAATATCAACACAACTGTTGGTTTGACAAGTTTACTAACAGACCGTGATGCAAACATCATGGATACTGTAAACTATGTTGCGGATGCAAATATTTACATTTTAGCAGCTGGTCCAGTTCCACCAAACCCGTCTGAACTATTGGGTTCAAACCGTATGGCTGAATTAATCGGCGAATTAGAAGAAATGTTTGACTTAGTTATTTTTGATACACCACCAATTCTAGCTGTTACCGATGCACAAGTTGTTGCAACGCGTGTAGATGGCGTGATTGTGGTTGTGCGTTCAGGAATTGCTAACAAAAACGAAGTACGCAAAACAAAAGATTTATTGGACGTGGTAAATGCCAACGTCATTGGTGCCGTATATAACGGTGAAGATGCCAATAAATTAGGCTACGGTTATGGTTATGGCTACGGTTATGGCTATGGTCAAAGCGAAACAAGCAAATAATAGATTTCAAACTAAGGGATAGAGTTTCGGCTCCATCTCTTTTTTTGCGCTCGCGAATCGGTTTAGTCAGGAATGCTAGGGATTTCGATCATTTTTTGGATGACTTTTGATAATGCTTTTGATTCTGGGTATGTTATCCTAGTCGGAGAAGTAAAATAACTTGTGAATTTCGGCAAAGGAGAATATACGAATGGATTATAGACGATTTGGTGATGTGTTAGTTGTACGACTTGATAGAGGCGAAGAAATTATTGCTACTTTGGCAGAATTAGCTAAGCGTGAGAAAATCTCTTTAGCAACTGTTCAAGGGATTGGCGCTTGTGACCAGGTGAAATACAGCCTATACAATGTGGCAGAGCGTTCATACAGCCCTAACGAACTAAGTGAAGAGTTAGAGTTAACTTCATTGACCGGCAATATGTCGATAATGGACGGCGAACAATATAACCACCTACATGCTACATTTGGCCGTGCAGATGGGTCAGTAGTTGGTGGTCACTTGAACGAAGCCATTATTTCAGGTACGGGTGAAATTTTTGTCCATATGATTTCTGGTGAGGTGGAACGATCGAAAGACGAAGCAGAAACCGGTTTGAATTTGTTCGATTTCAATAAATAAGGTCTATGTCCGTCTGATTGTAAAATGAATGGTGTATGACTAACAGAAAGTTCCCTAACTAACAAATTGTAAGCTAAATTCTTGTGTTAATTCGGATTTGAAATTATAATAGAGCTATCTAAAGATATATTCAAAAATGAACGGAGAATAATGATGACAACAATAAAAGAGAAGTTTGGATTTAAACCAAATGAAGGCTTGCAATTTGGCCTATATTCTTTAGGTGACTATGCCCTAAACCCACATACCAACCAAGGGGTAGGGGAACAAAAAAGAATTCAAGAATTAATCGAAACAGCTCAGCACGCTGAACAAGCAGGCTTAGATATTTTTGCCCTTGGTGAATCTCACCAAGAACACTTTGTCTCTCAAGCCCATGCAGTCATTTTAGGGGCCATTGCTCAAGCGACGAGTAAGATTAAATTATCCTCTTCATCAACTGTTGTATCGACATCTGACCCGGTTCGAATTTACGAAAACTTCGCTACTTTAGATTTAATTTCTGACGGACGGGTTGAATTAGTAGGTGGTCGTGCATCTCGAATTGGTTTATTTGAACTATTAGGTTATGAATTACGTGACTATGAAGAATTGTTCGAAGAAAAATTTGAGTTATTGAATTACATCAACCAGCAAGTTGAAAAGGGTGAAAAAATCACTTGGGAAGGGCAATTCCGCCACCGTTTAAACCAAGCAGAAATTTTCCCTAAACCAAAAAATCACTTTATTCCAATTTGGCGGGGTGTAGGTGGATCACCAGCTTCTGCAGTGAAAGCAGGACGTGCGGGTATTCCTATGGTTCTCACTACACTAGCTGGGCCGGCTATGGCTTTTTATCCGGCTGTAGAGGCCTATCGTGAAGAATTAGCCAACCTAGGTATAGACCCAACAACCTATCCTTTAACGACAGCTAGCCCTATGTATATTGCCCCTACAGGTCAAGAAGCTTTGGCGGAATTCTACCCCCATGTAAAATCATCATTCTTACATTCAAACGGCTCAATTTTCCCTAAACAACAATTCGCTCAATCAAGATCTGTTCAAGATACGATGATGGCGGGCAGTCCAGAAACGATTGTTGATAAATTGCTTTACCAATATGAAGTTTATGGTATGGACCGGTATATCGGCCAAATTGATATGGGTGGGGTGCCTATTGGTAAAATCAAACGAACCATTGATTTACTAGGTGAAAAGGTCATTCCTGAAGTGAAGAAATATACTAAGAAAAACTAGTGTAAAACAATAATTCAATATAACATTGTGAATATATAAAAATACAAGGAGCTGAAAATAACCAATTCAGCTCTTTTTCTTTGTTTAAAAGAATACAAACTACCTTTAAAACCGCTATCTTTTTGCCGTATCATTCTCATTGTAAGAGCTTACAACAATATTTACAAAGTGAATATTCAAATAAGGTGCACCCAACCATCTTGAAAGGATGCACCTGCTTTATTTTTTATTTCAGATAGTCATAATCAATAGGTCTTTGAATCATAGCTTTGAAATGGTCAAAATCTTCCGAATTCCCAAGCGCCCACATAGCCTTCATAACTAGGGCTTCGCTGGTAATATTGGCTGTTTCAATAATATGCTTTTCTCCTAAAATAGACTGGCCAACTGCATAAACTTCATAATCAGACCCTTCCATTGGGACCTGTGTGGTTAAAATCACATATTTGCCTTGTTTAACGGCTGCCCAAATTTGCCCTGCATAATCAAGAGCACTCAATTGCGGAATCCCACCAATCCCAAAACCTTCAATAATGATCACATCCACCATTTGACAATAGGCTTCAATGACTTGAGCAGGAAGGCCGGGCGTTAATTTAATCAAGCCCACGCGCGGATTCAATCGGTTGTAGAATTCAACTGGCCCTAAATCATTAGATTGATTTAAAATAGGTAAAACCCTTTGTGAACGGACAACTGCCCGGTTGGCGAAATCGATGGTTTGAAAGGCTTGATAAGACCGCGACCGGACTTTGCGCGACCGGGTGCCCAGCAAGACTTCCCCATGGAATACAATCGATACAGCGTAAGCCTGGTCAGAAATAGCGTAGGTTACAGCATCTAGGATATTTTTCACGCCATCGTTGCCAATTTTTGATAGGGGCACTTGTGACCCAGTAAAGACAATTGGTTTGGCGCTATTTTGAACCAGGTAAGATAGGGCAGCAGCCCCGTAAGCCATGGTATCTGTCCCATGCACCACAATAAAGCCATCATAAGCCTCATATTGGTCCTGGATCACTTGGGCCATATGAAGCCAATTTTCCGGCTGCATATTGGTTGAATCGATAGACAATAGATTGACTGCATCATAAGTAAAGTCTAATCCAGAAGACGCTAGGATTTCAGTTAGTTCTTGGTTGATGGTCCCGGCAACGAGCCCGTGGTCAGAATCTTGTGCCGAAATGGTCCCACCAGTTAGTATAAATAAAACGCGCTTGGTCATGTCATACTCCTCATAAAAATCGTTTAGGGCCATTATAACATGAAAAACCCTAGTAGACAGGTGTATCCACTAGAGTCTCTTTATTGTAATATAATCGAATTGAACCTTACAGACGGATTTGTCCGTCCCCATAAATCACGTATTTATAAGTCGTTAAAGCTTCAATCCCCATTGGTCCACGGGCATGCAATTTCTGCGTTGAAATTCCAATTTCCCCACCGAATCCAAATTTATCGCCATCTGTAAAGCGAGATGAGGCATTGACAACCACCGCAGCAGCATCAATATCATCCACGAATTGACGGGCTACCGAGTAGTCTTGGGTTACAATCACTTCTGTGTGGGCAGATGAATAAGTTTGGATATGTTCAACCGCTTCATCATAGCCAGAAGTCACTTTGATCGCAATTTCATAAGCTAAGAACTCCGTCGCATAATCTTCCTCATTGACAGGTAAGATGTCGATCTTTCCTTGCAAGATTTCCTGCGTTCTTTGGTCCCCGTGCACCACAACCTTGTCCGCCTTAAAGGATTCAACGATTTGTGGCAAGAAGGATTCCGCGACTTTTTCGTCGACGAGTAGGTTTTCTAAAGCATTACATACTGAAACCCGCTGCAGCTTCCCATTTTTCAAAATGGCTAAAGCCTTGTCTAAATCAGCCGCTTCGTGTACGTACAGGTGGTCGTTTCCAATACCGGTTTCAATAGTTGGCACAGTTGCGTTCTTCACGACATTTTGAATTAAGGCTGCACCACCACGTGGAATTAACACATCCAAGTATTGGTTCATCTGCATAAATTGGGTCGCTAAAGCCCGGTCAGGATTGTCGATCAAGTTGACCGCATCTGTTGTCACGCCAGCTTTTGATAAACCAGCTTTAATGGCTTCAATAATGGCTAAATTGGATTGAATAGTCTCGCTACCCCCACGCAAAATCACGGCATTACCCGCTTTAAAGGTTAGAGCAGTAGCATCAGCTGTTACATTTGGACGTGATTCGAAAATAATCCCGATAACCCCAAGTGGTACACGTTTCTTCCCAATCTCAATGCCATCTTCAGTAAACCACATTTCATCCGTTTGCCCGATGATATCCGGCAAATTCGCCACCTTTTCAAAACCAGCGGCCATATTGTCAATCCGGCTTTCAGTTAAGGTCATGCGCTCAATAAAGCTTTCGGGGCGTCGACCAGCCTCTCGTGTATTTTCAATATCGGCCTGGTTAGCCGCTAAAATAGCCGCTTGGTTATCCCGTAAAGACTTGGCCATTGCTAGTAAAGCCGCATTTTTTTGTTGGCTTGGCAACTTGCCTAATTCCCGTGATGCTAACTTTGCCGCTTTACCAAGATTCACTAAACCTTGTGCATCAATCATGTCTGTACCTCCATTACATTAGAATTATGAGTATTTTCTCATTGTGTTCATTAATTATAACCATTTCTCTTGAGAAAGGCTATTGGATTCGCTTATTTTGGTATGAAAAGTGTCCCAATTGATTCGCCCTTAACTAAGTCTAAAATCTGCATAGGATCTTCAGATGACATAATCACCGTCATTTGTCCGGATTTTAAAGATTCATTAGCAGCTGTTAATTTCGTTTCCATTCCACCAGTTGAAAAAGCCGAAACATCACCCTTAGCCATATCTATTAAATCGTCAGTCACCTCATGCAAGACATCAAAGCGAACCGCATCAGGATTTCGCTTCGGATTGTCATCATAAAAGCCGTCTACATCTGTTAGAAATATCAACAAATCCGCGTCCATCGTCGAAGCAACTAAAGCAGATAGGGTATCGTTGTCACCAAAACGGGTTTGATGGTCCAGTTCATCAACTGCTACCGCATCGTTTTCATTGATAATCGGTAAGATTTTTTGACCTAGTAAGGCATTCATGGCATTTTTGTAGTTGTTGTAAGAATCCGGGAAGTCGATAATATCCCGTGTTAACAAGATTTGCCCGATAAATTGGCTGTAGTAGTTAAATGACCGACTATATAAATTCATCAAAGCTACTTGTCCAACAGCGGCAGTCGCTTGCTGTGATGCCATATCGGTAGGTCGGCTAGTTAAGCCCATTTTGACAGAACCAACACCAATCGCACCCGAGGTTACAAGAATTACTTCTTTACCTTCTTGAATTAAGGTAGAAAGGGCCAAAGCTAGGCGGTCAATCCGGTTATAATTAATTTGATTTTGATCATTCAAAAGAGAATGTGTCCCAATTTTCACAACAATTCTCTCTGCGCTTAAAATTCCTTCACGATTCATCTCATTCACCCTCACCTAAAAATTTTGTATATTAAAAGTGTTTTACTCTTTTTTAATCGAATTGAAATCTCACTCTGTTATTATAGCATAGAGGACCTGTGAATTTTAGGCAGGTAAAAGAGAAATGGGAAAAACGAGGAGTGACTTAAGTGTCAAAAATGAATATCAGTCTATTTAACAAGGCCTACATCGCCGTCGTCTTGGCCTTTATTTTAGCCATCGGCGCCTATGATATCAGCTATAGCAAGACCAATGCCGATAAAGAAACGACCACAAACCAGCCAACAGAAACCGCAACCACAACCACAGCCACTGAAGAGAGTGCCTCTGCTGCCTCTTCAGAAGATGGGGAAAAGGCTGAAGCACATAAAGCTGAGTTGGCAGAAACCATTACTACGCCAGTCGCTTCAAATGCGATAACCGATGAAGAAGTCAGTCAAATGGCCGAATATTCAGCCGACTATGCAGATGATATCCAAACTTATTCTGTGAAGGATATTGCAACAAATGTAGCTGCTGCGCTGGAACTGGACGAAACTGCAGCCTTAGCCCAGTTGCTGACAGACCTACCTAAAGAAGTTGATGTAGATTCAGCACAAAATCAATTAGTCAATAAACTTAACCCATTACTTACCGAACCAGTGATGGATTTTGCTTATGCAAGTTCAGGTAAACCCTATAACGCCACAATCACAGATGCTTATACTGCACTAATCGACGGTGCTACAAATGCTGGATATACACTCGCTACTATTTCTGCCCACCGAACAATAGCTTACCAAGCACAAAATGTGGAGAATGGTTTTCAAGATTACTTAGCTCAAGGCTACTCAGAATCAGAAGCGCGTGACCTAACAAATGATTATTTTGCACCAGCAGAAGCCAGTGAACATTCAACTGGACTAGCCTTTGACTGGTTAGGCACTGAATGGACAGGAATAGGTGGCAGTTTAGATGAGGCTTATGCAGACCAACCATCAGCTCAATGGCTCGCAGAAAATGCCCAAGATTATGGCTTTATTTTACGGTACCCACAAGGAAAAGAGCAGGTAACGGGGTATAGCTTTGAGCCATGGCACTACCGTTATGTTGGTGTAGAAGCTGCGCAATATATCACTAAGTATGACATCACATTAGAAGAATTCTTAGCCCTAGTAAACTATCAAACAGCATTAACTGAAGAAGGCTTAGTTTAAAGGACTGACTTAATTGTTCACAAACTAAAAGAGTAAAGCAAAAAGCGCCCAAACATCATGTTCGGGCGCTTTTTACGGGATATATTTTTTAGAAATTAAAGTCCATAGTTGCGAAGTAGTCTTCTGGTGTTTCAGGACGACGGATTTGTTTAAATGTGCCGTCTTCTTTTAACATGACTTCTGCTGACCGCAATTTGGCGTTGTATTGGTAACCCATTGAGGCACCGTGGGCTCCGGCATCGTGGATCCAGATGTAGTCGCCAATATTTGTTTTTGGTAACTGACGGTCGATAGCGAATTTATCATTATTTTCACATAGACCACCTGTTACATCGTATGTTTGGTCGGCAGTTTCGTCTTCTTTGCCTAAGACAGAGATG
Source organism: Aerococcus viridans (assembly GCF_002083135.2). NCBI lineage: Bacteria > Bacillati > Bacillota > Bacilli > Lactobacillales > Aerococcaceae > Aerococcus > Aerococcus viridans. Next base: position 1,303,311 of record NZ_NBTM02000001.1, read on the forward strand.
TGGTGGTAAGCGCCGTACATTGCTGGACGTAATAGGTCAGAGGCAGATGCGTCTAATCCTATGTAGTCTTTGTAAGTGATTTTTTCATGTAGGACTTTGGCTACTAAACCACCGTTTTCAGCTAACATCCAACGACCTAATTCAGTAAAGATGGCAACGTCACCTAAGCCAGCTGGTTCCATGATGTCTTCGTATGCCTGGCGCACACCGTCACCGATGATGTCGATGTCTGCAGGTGTTTCTTCTGGTTTGTAAGCCACCCCAACACCACCTGATAGGTTGATGAAGGTGATATTTAAATCAGTTTGGTCTTTTAATTCAACCGCTAATTCAAATAATGTACGTGCTAATTTTGGATAGTATTCGTTTGATGTCGAACCTGAAACCAAGAATGAGTGGATACCGATGTTTTTCACGCCGTAGTCTGCTAATTTTTGGAAGGCTTGGCGGGTTTGTTCTGGTGTCATACCGTATTTGGCGTCACCAGGGTTGTCCATGATGCCGTTCGCAACTTCGAATGTCCCACCTGGATTGTAACGGATACAAACAGTTTCTGGAAATTCGCCTACGTGTTCTTTGAAGAAGTCGATATGCGTGATGTCGTCAAAGTTAATGATCGCACCAAGTTCAGCTGCTTTTTTGAAATCAGCTGCTGGCGTTACGTTAGATGAAAACATGATATCATGACCTGAAAAACCAACTTTGTCGGCTAATACAAGTTCTGTATAAGATGCACAGTCGACACCCATGCCTTCTTCCTGCATAATTTTTAATACGTGTGGATTGGGTGTGGCTTTAACAGCGAAATATTCATGGAAGTTAGGGTTCCAAGAGAAAGCTTTTTTCAGACGACGACAGCGGTCTCTGATACCGGCTTCGTCGTATAAATGGAATGGAGTAGGGATTTCAGCAGCAATTTCTTCAACTTTTGCCAGGCTAGTAAATGGACGTTTGTTTTGCATGAATTGTTGTCTCCTTTAAATTTAATCTTACTCTCATTATGAAGAAAAAAGGTGGTTTATGCAAGTTTAGAATCCTTAACTGGTAATGACCTTATAAAAAAAGCAATAATATGAAAAATCTATGTGAATTGGCTTGACAATTTTTTTAATTAAATCTATGATAATGCTATTGAAAGACGCAACTAGATGAATGACAGCCATATTCGAGGGGATTTATTGATGAAAATGAACAGCCTACATACGAATAATCGCTTTTACTTTAGCTATTTTAGGTAGTTTGTATTTATGAAATCTGTTTTAGATCATAGATACAAACGTCAGTAAACAACTGAACCGTATCTATGATGGCTAAACATTTTGTTGCGTAACAAGTGGCCACGTAGAGATAAAATCTATTGTGGCATAGCTAGATATTTTAGCGCTATAAGCACCTATTTAGATTTTATCTGGATAGGTGCTTTTTCTTTGGATTGATTGTAAAGGGGAGTAAATAATGAAAAGATTGAGCTTAAAGAAAGGCTTGGTAGCTTTAGTAGCTAGTTTGGCGATTTTTGCGGCTGGCTGTGAGAATGCTGAAGATAATGGCATTTTAGATATCGGTATTTTGTCGATTATGGACCACAATTCCTTAAATGATGCGGAGCAAGGTTTTATTGATGGAATGACTGAACTAGGTTATGAAGAGGGCATTGACGTGGTTTACCACCGGATGAATGCCCAAGGGCAGCAAGCTAATTTGTATCCAATGGCAGGACAATTGTTGAAGAATTCTGAGCTAATTTTGGGTATCGGAACGCCAACTATTCAGGCACTAGCCGTGACGGAAGAGGAGAAACCACTCCTTTTTACAGCTGTGACTGACCCTATAACAGCTGGTTTGGCGGCATCACTAGATGGTTCGGGCCGAAATGTGACGGGAACAAGCGACCAGATGCCGGTTGAGAAGCAAGTTGAGCTATTAATGTCGATTAAACCTGAAGTGGAAAAAGTTGGCATCATTTACAACACAGGTGAGGTCAACTCGCAAATTCAAGCAGAACAAGCTGAAGCAACTATTGTAGCGGCCGGTAAAACGCCAGTCATTCGTACGGTCACCTCAACTAATGATGTACAGCAAGCTTTGAACTCTGTCATGTCAGAAGCGGAATTGCTATATATTCCAACAGATAATATCATGGCAGGGACAGCGTCAACGGTGGGTGCGGTTTCTGAACAGTACCAAGTACCGGTTGTTGCTGGATCAATTGACCAAGTGGAAGATGGTGGACTAGCGACTTATTCATTAAACTACTACGAATTGGGCCGTCAAACAGCTGAAATGGCAGCACGGGTAATTGAAGGTGAAGATCCTTCGACCATGTCGATTGAGCAAGCTAAAGAATTAGAATTATACGTAAATGAAGACATGGCGGAAGCGTTGGGCATTGATCCGGGCAGCATCCAAGTGACAGAATAAAGGGAAGAGAGAGGATTTTAACATGAGTGTTGTTTTAGGCAGTATATCAGAAGGATTGTTATGGGGATTATTGGCGATGGGGGTTTACTTAACTTACCGAATCCTAAATGTGGCCGATATGACAGTTGAAGGATCGTTTTCTTTAGGGGCAGCCTTGGTATCACGGTTAATTTTTGAATTTGCCATGGAACCTTGGATTGCCACCTTACTATCATTTGTCATTGGAGCAGGTGCTGGACTAATCACTGGTTTATTACATACGAAATTGAAAGTGCCAGCTTTGATTGCATCTATTATTACCATGACTGGTTTGTACTCTATTAACCTACGTATTTTAGGTCAAGCCAACTTACCATTATTAAGTCAAAATACCTTGGTCACTCAAATGCGTCAATTAATTGAAGACAAGACTTTAGCAGTTATCGTTATTGGTTTATTCATTGTTGTAGCCATCGTGGCCTTACTTAAATGGTTCTTTGATACGCAAATTGGTTTAGCCATCCGTGCCACAGGTGATAACTACATGATGAGTGAAGCCAACGGGATCAATACAGACTGGACAAAGATTATCGGCTTCATGGTAGCCAACGGATTAGTTGGTTTATCAGGTGGTTTATTAGCGCAAAACAACGGCTATGCAGATGTCAACATGGGTGTTGGAGCAATGGTTATCGGTTTAGCCTCAGTAGTCATTGGCGAAGCCATTGGGAAAAACATCACCTTTGTTAAACGCTTATTAGCGATTGTATTAGGGTCAATCATTTACCGTTTACTATTACTATTGGTATTAGAATTAAACTTCAATCCAAACGACGTCCGTCTATTCTCAGCCTTAATCCTAGCCGTAGCGCTTGGGGTACCAGCTGTTCGTCAACACGGTAAAAAAGTTGTGAAAAATTCAATTACAAGTAAAGAAGCGTAGAAAGGAGATTGACCAATGACTAGCGTATTAACATTACAAAATGTACATAAAACATTTGAAGCTAAGACACCAAACGAAAACCACGTATTAAAAGGGGTCGATCTAAAGGTGGAAAAAGGGGACTTCATTACGATTATTGGTGGTAACGGGGCCGGAAAATCGACTTTCCTAAATGCCATTGCCGGTTCGCTATTGGTAGACCAAGGGGCTATTAAAATTGAAGATAAAGACGTGACCAACCTAACTGCCAACAAACGCGCAGGCCTAGTATCACGCGTATTCCAAGATACACGGATGGGGACTGCTAGTCGCTTAACTATCGAAGAAAACATGGCTATAGCAGACCGTCGCGGCCACTCATTTGGTTTTGGACGAGGAGTCAACAACAAGCAACGTGAACAATTTAAAGAAGCCTTAAAACTATTGGACTTAGGATTGGAAAACAGATTAACCGCTGAAGTTGGCTTGCTTTCTGGTGGACAACGTCAAGCATTAACATTATTGATGGCGACTTTGAAAAAGCCAAAAGTTTTACTATTAGATGAGCATACAGCCGCCTTAGACCCTAAAACATCGGACATGGTTTTAAAATTAACGGAAGAAGTGATCCAACGAGACCAATTAACAGCCTTGATGATTACACATGATATGGAACAAGCCATCCAAATGGGTAACCGCTTGTTGATGATGGACAATGGCCGCATTTTGATTGATATCTCTGGTGAAGAGAAGAAACAATTAACCGTACAACAATTATTAGACATGTTCAAAAAACAATCAGGACGTTCATTAAACGATGACGCTTTAATACTAGGATGAGCGCGAAATCGTTCAGCTCAATATTGATGGCAGTCTAAGGCAGTACCACATGCAGTGTGGTGCAACTTAGGCTGAAGTGTACTTGAGCTGGTCGAGTGAACTCGACTTGATTGAATGGGTGCAATTGTAGTTTAGTAAGTCTTTGGCTATCATGATATAAAATGATGTTCCATAAATGATGATAACGATTCAAACTCACCAAGATATGATGATGGACTCATCATGAATAATATTGTCTTCCTTTAGACGCAAAAAGACCGCCAGGGTTTGCCTAGCGGTCTTTTGATTTCTAAATTAGGCTTCTACGGTTAGTTCTTCACCGATTGCTGCTAAACGTGCAACGATTTCATCGTGAGACCAACCTTTAGCTTGTACGTAACGGTTGCGTGGGTGAACACGGCATTCGTGTGTACAACCACCAAGATGTTTTTCTTGGTTTTCTACTGAAGCTAAGATTTGTTTGTTACATTCTGGGTTACCACAGTTTACGTAACGTTCACATGGAGTACCGTCGAAGTAGTCTTTACCAACGATTGACGGGTCAACATGGTTTATTGGTACAGAGATGCGGTCGTCAAAGACGTACATTTTACCTTCCCATAAGTCGCCACGAGTTTCTTCGTCTTGACCGTAGTTTTCGATACCACCGTTTAATTGGCTAACGTTTTCGATACCTTCACGGATCATCCAACCAGAGAATTTCTCACAACGTACGCCACCAGTACAGTATACAAGGACTTTTTTGTCCATGAATTTTTCTTTGTTTTCGCGTACCCATTCAGGTAATTCGCGGAAGTTACGGATATCAGGGCGGATAGCGCCTTTGAAGTGACCAAGATCATACTCATAGTCGTTTCGTGTATCTAATAAAACAGTATCTTCATCTAACATTGCTTCACGGAAATCAGCTGGATCTAGGTGGGTACCAGATAATTCGTTAGGGTTTAAATCTTCTTCTAGGTTTAAAGAAACGATTTCTTCACGGTAACGTACGAACATTTTTTTGTGTGCGTAGTCATCCGTTTCGTTAATTTTAAACCATAGGTCAGAAAATTCTTCCATAGCGTGCATGTGTTCCATGTAGCGTACAGTCACTTCTTTTGGACCAGATACAGTACCATTAATCCCTTCATCACTAATTAAAATACGGCCTTTTAATCCGATTGATTTACAGAATTGTAATTCGTCTTTGGCGAGTTGTTCTGCGTCTTTAATTGGTACATATTTATAGTAAAGTAGTACCTGGAATTCGTTATTATTCATTTATTATTCCTCCATCATATTGCAGGTATGACTGCGAGTTTTTACGGATTACATTATAAGGCATAAACCAGTGATAAACAAGTACTAAATTTGTTTCGAATGTTGAAAAAAGTTCACAAGCCTGTTTTTACATTAGAAAAACATGCTATAATGGATTGTGAAATATGTATCGATTACATGAATTTTCAAGTAAATCGTTAGTAGGGGTTAGTTATGAATCATAAAGGAACCAAGACAATAGAAACACAACATCTATTGTTACGTAAGTTCAAAACAAGTGATGCCAAGGACATGTTTAAGAATTGGGCAGGGAATATGGCAGATACAGAATTTGTTACGTGGGACAAGCACCAATCCGTTTCTGATAGTAAAAGTATTTTAGAGAAATGGGATAAACGCAAGGACAGAAGTAAAACCTACAGATGGTGTGTGGAAGACAAATCTTCTGGAGAAGCGGTAGGTGAAATTACGGTGACTGAAGTGCATAAAGACACCCAGGCTGCCGACTTAACCTTCTGTATGGGTCAAGCCTATAAAGACCAAGGCTTAGCGAAGGAAGCTTTAGAAAATATTGTGCATTTTTTGTTTAAAGAAGTGCAAATGAACCGTTTGTCTTTTGATCAAGATAGTCGAAACAAAGCTGACAGAGAATTGGCTTTAGCCTTAAACTTCGAATATGAAGGGTTACGCAAAGCTGCTTTAGCCAATAATTCAGGTATTTCGGACAAAGCCTTGTATGGTGCTGTAAGATAGTCTTTAAAGTGAATACAGAAAAAGGTATGTGATAGAAAACATCACATACCTTTTTCTGTGGCAATATATTATAAAACTTTATCTAAGAATTCTTTTGTACGGTTGTGTTGTGGGTTACTGAAGATATCTTCAGGTTTACCTTCTTCAACAACGTATCCGCCGTCCATGAAGATCACACGATCCGCTACTTCTCGGGCAAATCCCATCTCATGTGTTACAACGACCATGGTCATACCTTCTTTAGCAAGGTCTTTCATAACGTTTAATACGTCACCAACCATCTCTGGGTCAAGTGCTGATGTTGGTTCATCAAACAACATGATGTCAGGATTCATTGCTAAAGCGCGGGCGATAGCCACACGTTGTTTTTGTCCACCAGATAAAGAGTTTGGAAAAGCTTCTGCTTTATCCGCTAAGCCTACTTGCTCTAATAAAGACAAAGCTTGTTCTTTGCTGGCATCTTTTTGTGTCTTACCTAATTCGGTTGGCGCTAGGGTAATATTCTCCAAAACGCTTAAATGTGGGAATAGGTTAAAGTGTTGGAACACCATGCCGATATTTTGACGTGCTTTATTAATATCGATAGATTTGTCGGCAATATTTGTGCCATCTACTAAAACTTCACCACCGTTGATGTCTTCTAAACGGTTTAAACAACGTAAGAATGTTGATTTACCAGACCCTGATGGTCCGATGATACAAACTACCTCACCTTGGTTAATGGTTAAGTCAATCCCTTTAAGGACCTCATTTTTACCGAAGCTTTTCTTTAAATCATTTACAATAACTTTTGCAGTTGCTGTTGTTTCAGCCATTTTCTCATCCCTCTCGGATTTAATTCTTATTCATCTCTTCGTATATTTTCGATTGACAAATTTAATGGTATTTTAATTTGAAATTGTCACTTTGTCAACTTTTATCACAAGCTTTAATTGTAATGTAAACAATGAGGGGCACTGATTGATTGCCCAAGGGTATTTTGTTATATTTTGTGTATTAGATTAGACAAGAAAGAGAGGTAGTAAATTGAAAAAAGTACTAGCATCTTTAGATATTCAGCAATTATTCATCATCACTTTGGGGACATTAAGCATGACCATTGGTTTGTATTTCTTCTTAGTACCTGATTCCCTTGTCGGTGGAGGTACTGGAGGTATGGCGCAGGTATTTGCACCTTTTATTCCACTACCTTATTCAGTGATCCTCTTTGCCATTAATATGGTCTTACTGGTCATTGGGATTATGGTGATTGGTAAGGAGTTTGGTGGGACAACCCTGTATTCTGTCATCCTCTATTCAGGATTTTATGCCTTGTTCGAACGGTTTGTACCAGTGACAGGGGCAGTTGCTGATGATCCCTTGGTCAACTTGATTTTGGGTCAAGTCCTCCTTTCAACTGGTGTCGGCCTGGTTTTTAATGCTGGTGCCACAACTGGTGGGGTAGATATTATTGCCAAAATAATGAACATGTACCTACCTATCAGCTTTGCGACAGGGGTCATGATTTCTGATATGACCATCTTGTTTGCGAATATGGTGGTATTTGGGATTGAACGTGGTTTGTATGCCACAATCGGGGTCCTACTGGCCAATGTCGTTGTTGACCGCGTTATCACTGGTGGTTCTGCAAGATACAACGTGAATATTACGTCAGAAATGGCTGGGGAAATCAACGATTTTATTTTGATAGAATTGGCCCGTGCGACAACAATCTATACGGCTAAGGGTGGTTATACGAAGAAAACGCGGGCAGTTATTACAACGGTAGTTGACCGGGAAGAGTTACTACGTCTGAAAAATTTTGTTACTGAAATAGATAGCAATGCTTTTATGTATGTATCGCCAGTATCTGAAGTGACTGGGCGCGGATTCTCCTTTGAAGTGAGGAAAAAACAGTCTCGAATTGCTAAACTAAGAGAGCATGCTTTGAAAGGAAAAAATTCTAGTATCAAGAATTAGCCTTTTTGTTCCAATAATCATGTATAATAAAGATATATATCATAAGAATGATAGCAATACGAACGGAGGGCTAGTGTGAGAACAGATGAATTATATTCAAAGTTGATCAATTTAGGATTTATAGAAAACTACTATGTGGCTAGCAAAGAATATAAGGATGGGTCAAAACACCGGATTTTGAAAATTTATGATGATGACGCCAAGCTGGCTGAAGTAGCTTTAGACCAACCATACATGATTCGTACAACTTATGAAGGTTTCGAGGCAAGAAATGAACTCGAAAAACAAGCCTTATTAAACTTACTCATCAGCTATGCACAAACACCAATTGAAGGACGTCAGTCAGCCCTATATTTTGCCTATTACCATGATTTAAATAATATTGTGCATTTTATTAAACGTCTACGAAACAAACGTTTAACGGACGATATGATTCCATTGGCTTATTTTACTACACTAACACCAGAACAAAGAGAAAGCTTCTTATTCTCAATGTCAGAATTTGATGATTTCCCAGAGGCATACCGGCCACGTTTTACGCCAGATTCATTTGTTAAAGTTGTTTCTTATGAAGAATTCTCGCAAAACATCCATGACCGCTATAATCTGGATATGCCTGAGGCAGAACCATCATACAGTAGGGCTGATGAAGCGGAAGATGACGCTAAGGATGACAGCGATAACAATAACAAGGACAGCCACGCGACACTTGGCGACGTCCATGATATTTCAGATTTTAGAAAAAAATCTGACGATGACCAACCTGACCAATAGGACCTATAACAAAAGAACCACTCTATCAGCGCTAGTCGGTATGGATAGGGTGGTTCTTCTTTGTGTTAAATTTTAAAGAATAGTCTGCGTATTTTGTTGTGCATACTTCTTCGGAGAGGTGTTGAATACCTTCTTGAATGAACGGTAGAAAGTAGAATAATCTCCGAATCCTGATGCGTTGGATATGTCTTGTAAGGACATTTTGTTGGTGCTCATATGATCGATTAATTGTGCAGCATAGTTGGCACGTTTCTCAATCAAATATTCGTGGAAGTTTTGGTTCATTTCTTTACGGAATAGTTTTGATAAATAATATGGCGAAATATCAAATACTTGTGTAATCCGGTCTAATTGTAAGTCAGATTCTTTAAAGTGTTGATCAATATAGTAGATGATGTGACTAAAGTGTTTGTCCTCTTTATAATCACCAGACATAGACGGGATTTTCTTCGCATGGTAGACGTTCATCAATGAATGGTATAGGTGAAAAGCAGTTGCGAAGGTAGTTTCTTCTACTTCTTCATCACTATAAGTAAGAATTTTATTTAAATGAGTAATTGTCTTATCCAGATTTTCTTTATCTAAACGGTAATGCCCCGGTTCATTATAAAAGCGAATAATATCTTCATAAAGATTATCATTTACCATAGCATATTGATCAATCAACATCTCAGGCACCATGCAAATAAAACGAGTATTATTAATACCTTCTTCACTAGTCATTAAATGCGGAGTGTTAGGTGGAATGATCAGAATATCACCATTGTAAAGTGTGTAACTGATATCATTAACGATAAACTGACATTGATTACCTAAGTAAAATAGAATTTCAAAATGGTCATGATAATGCATACTGGCAGTAATTCTAGAGTATTCTGCAAGATCCATACCAATTTGCTCAAGCGAAGGGATATTATTATAAGATTTAAGCATCATTGTGCGTCGTTCATCATGATAGCTAAGAGATAAATGTTTCTGAAATGTATTAACGGCAATTGCTTCCAAGAGTTCACCTTCTAATTTAACTTTCGTCATAATAATTTATACTTTGCAATATTTAACTTATGTCTATAGTGTACTAAACTTCTACAAGCGGTTTCAAGGCTTTTTATAATTTAATTTTAAGAAAGGGATTGTGCCGTAAAAAATCTGTAATATATGTTATAATTTAAGGGAAAATAAGGCCTTTGATAACCAATGCCAGTTTTAATCTCATGCGATACAGTATTTTACAACAGTCAGGAAAAATACAATTTTCAACACTGCGCAACTTTAAAATCAAAAATGAAAGAGTATTTTAAAGGCTTTTTGGTTTCAATAGCACAAAAAAAACAGTACAATAAATTTTGGTGTAATGAAGAACTTATTTTATGCTGAAATTTATTGCTTTAGGAGACGAGCTTATGGATAAGGACCAAGAAAAACTTATACAAAGAATTCAAGCTGTGCCAACTGATGATTACAGCTACTGCATTCAAGTTATCTCTAAAATTTTAAGAGATAACCACAAACACACCAGCGATGATGAATTTATAAAAGCCTTTAATGAAGTGATGGCGGAAAAATTCCCGAATCAATCAACAGATTACAATCAAATGATTGCTGAAATTAAAATGCAAGATGATGTCGAATTCGTTAAACGCATTCGCAATATTATGGCAATCGACCCAGTCCGTGCCAATTTTGAAATGTCATTATATATTCGCCGGATGGAAGACGATTTTGACCAATTCACACCTAAGAAAAACATAAAAAACTTAAGTATCTATGAGGAATTAGACTTATTCCAGTTTATTTACCATAATGAACCAGGTCTAGAATTAGAACCAACAACGCGTGACTATGCTGGGATGTATGTAGAATATGCCAAGGTGCAAATTCAAGCCAATGAATGGCGTGAAGCGATTGACTCATACCAACAAGCCTTATTATGGAATCCCTATGATGTAGACACTATCTACGCCTTAGCGGAACTATACCAAGAAATGGAACAGTACGGGATGTCTTACCCAACCGTTCTTAATGGTTTGAGTTATTCACTTAGAGTAGAGGACCTAGCTTATGGGTTTGCTTTAATCGGGGACTTCTACTACCGTAAAGAAGACTTTGAGAAAGCCTACATGTTATACCATATTTCCCTTATGTGGAATGAAAATGATAATGCCAGAGCAGGTTTAGAAGTCTTAGCAGAATTAGACCGTGAGTGGCCAGAAATTCTTGAAGGTAAGGAACAAGAAGCCTTCCTTGAGGATCTTGGCTTAAACGACTATCCATCAGTGGATATGTTAACAGCTTTAAAAGAAGCAGCATTCCGCTTTAATGAGCACGGCCAATATGAAGCGGCCTACGAATATTTAGCCATTTATGAAGATATTTTAGGCAATGTTGACCCGCAAGTGACGGCAGTTTTAGACCAACTAGAAGCTGACCACCCTGATTTATTGATGGAAGAATTGGACCATGATCACGATCATGACCACCATCACCATTAGCCATAAAAATTACAGAGACGAGACCAATTTGAGATTCAATATTGGGACTCGTCTTTTTTTTTTGCGAAAAATAATCACTGCCAGAAAGCTGGCATGTGATATAATTGTTGCGTACAAAAATTGAGCGCGTGCAATAAAGGAGAATGTTATGATACCTAGATATACCCGTCCTGAAATGGGGCAAATCTGGTCACAAGAAAATAAATATGCCTCTTGGTTGGAAGTTGAAATTCTTGCAACAGAGGCATGGGCAGCCTTAGGGGAAGTCCCTAAAGAGGATGCGCAAGCTATTCGTGAAAAGGCCACTTTTGATACAAAACGAGTGGAAGAAATTGAAAAAGAAACCCGTCATGATGTGGTTGCCTTTACCCGTAATGTGTCTGAATCATTGGGCGAAGAACGTAAATGGGTGCATTATGGCTTAACGTCTACTGATGTTGTGGATACAGCTCAAGGTTACCAATTAAAACAAGCAAATGATTTAATTCGTAAAGATTTAGACCGATTCTTGCAGGTGTTAAAAGCACGTGCGATTGAACATAAATACACGGTTACAATGGGTCGTACCCACGGTGTGCATGCTGAACCAACGACTTTTGGTTTGAAAGTAGCGCGTTGGTATTCAGAATGTAAACGAAATATCCAACGATTTGAAGCAGCTGCGCGAGGTGTTGAAGCAGGTAAAATTTCTGGTGCAGTAGGTACTTACGCCAATGTACCGCCATTTATTGAAACTTATGTATGTGAACACTTAGGCATTAACCCACAAGAGATTTCAACGCAAATCCTACCACGTGACTTACACGCTGAATATATTTCATCACTCGCTTTAATTGCTACAATGATAGAAAATATTGCGACAGAAGTCCGTTCGCTACAAAAATCGGAAACGCGGGAAGTGGAAGAATTCTTTGCAAAAGGGCAAAAAGGTTCAAGCGCTATGCCACATAAGCGTAACCCAATCGGTTCAGAAAACATGGCTGGATTAGCCCGTGTCGTTCGTGGTCACGTCATGACTGCCTATGAAAACGTGACTTTATGGCATGAAAGAGATATCTCTCATTCATCTGCTGAACGGATTATTCTACCAGATACAACAATCTTAGTAGATTATATGTTAAATCGTTTCGCAAACATTATGGAAAAACTCACCGTCTTCCCTGAAAATATGAAACGCAACATGGATGCTACTCACGGTTTAATCTACTCACAACGTGTATTGCTAAAATTGGTTGATGCAGGCTTATCACGCGAAGCAGCCTACGATTTAGTTCAACCATTAACAGCAATCGCTTGGGATGAAGGCAAGCACTTTAAAGGGCTTGTAGAAGCCAATGAAGAAATCACTAGTCACCTAGATCAAGCAGCTATTGATGACGCCTTTGACTACCATTACCACATCCAAAAAGTAGATGGCATCTTCGAAAAATTAGGACTAGTAGAAGATTAGATTATTAACAAAATCGTGATGACTGTATACAAAAAGGTCACAGTACTTAACCCAGATTAGGGCAAGTACCGTGACCCTTTTCTTTAGTGTATAAAAAACTGTTCCAAGTAGCATGAATCAGCATTATTTTGGTCTGAGGTTGAACTCGCCTAGTGTGCCTTAGCAGTGAAAGAGCATGGACTAATGTACGTCATTCTGTTTGGACTTCCAGACCTTACAGAATGAGTAATCAGCCAAACCATCAGACCATGGCTGATGGTGGTGCCACTGCTTTTAAGGCAATGATAGGCGAAGGCTGAAATCTATAAGTCTATAAAACTATAATCAAAAAAAGGAGACTCTTACGATTCTCCTTTTTTTGGTACTTCATGCGGTCTAATATGATAATGCTTAATAAAGGCTCTATAGAAGTTACTATAATCATTAAAACCCGCTTTTTGCCATGACTCCGTGATAGACAAACCACTTTCAATCAAGGTATAGGCATAACCTAACCGCAACTCCAAAATGAATTGGTAAATGGTTGAATGGAAGTAAGGTTGGAAGACGCGGTTGACAGTTGAAGTTGAAATGTCGAACTTGTCTGCGATATCTTGAAGGGTTATGTCTTTTCGGTAGGAATCAACAATAAAATGTTTAATTTCGTAGGCTAAAATCTCTCTTTCAGACATCTCGAACCGGTTTTGGTTTGAAGCTGAAGAAAGTCGATACAATTCAAGGAATATGGTCGATACAATACTAAAGACCATTTTCTTTTGAATGTTGTCTTCAGGTCGTTTCAATTCCAACTGTAATTGAATCAAATTTTGTAATAGATGTTGCCAAGTGACAAATGAGAAGCTGAAGACATGTGGTTCATCAAAAACATGTTTAACTTCAGGTGTTTCCACAAAATCATCGGCGATGGCATCTAAGTAAGGTTCGCCTAGGGATAAAATATAGGCATATATTTTTTCTTCTGTTAGTTTGTGGTCGTCAACGTGAGGACCACAGTCTTTTTCCGGTAAGATTAACCGTCTCATAATTGGTTCAGGTAAGACAACAATTTGACGTACAGAGACGTCAATTTTCTTGTCGGCTAACTCAATAGAGAAGGGCCTAAGAGGAATCAAGAGTTCGTTTCGATGGAAAGAAGAACGATTATAAATGTCAACCTTTTGTTGATCAACTTTTTTTAGTTTGATTCGAAATGGTGGTGTTCTAGTTGGCATAAATCAAAACTCCTATTATATATATTCAATCCAGCTACTACTTATAACTTGCAGAAATAAGAAAGAGTGTGCATTTAATTCAATACACACCCTTTTAATATACCACAGTTTAGCTTTTAAATGGAAAGACTATAGCAAATTCAAACGCTTCATTTCAGATTCAAGTGCAGCCACTGTTTCTTCTTGGGCAGGGACTAGTGGTAGACGCACTGAACCTGTATCGAAACCAAGCATAGACAGGGCTTTTTTGATTGGAATTGGATTTGGCTCACTGAATAAAATATCGATTAACGGTTTAAAAGCCGTTTGAGTTTCAGTCGCTTTTTTAAAATCGCCATTTAAGGCATAATGAGTCATTTCATGTACTTGTTTTGGTGCAATGTTAGCCAAAACAGAAATCACTCCTTGGCCACCCAAACTCATTAATGGAATAACCGTATCGTCGTTTCCAGAGTACACATCAAAATCAGGACCAACGTTGTAACGCGCCTCCACTGCATTGGCTAAATCACCAGTTGCATCTTTAATGGCGACAATGTTGTCGATATTTTTAAGTTCCGCCAATGTTTTAGGGGCAATAGACATTCCTGTACGGCCTGGTACATCATATAGGATAATAGGCGTCGTTTTTACAGCATCTGCAATGGCACTATAATGCGCCAATAAACCAGCTTGGCTCGTTTTTAAATAATAAGGCGTTACAGAAAGAATAGCATCTGCACCTGCGGCTACACAGTCTTTCGTTAATTGGATCCCGTGGGCAGTATCATTAGACCCAGCACCAGCAATCACGGGCACACGACCATTGACTTTTTCCACGCAGAATTTTACTAATTCAACTTGTTCTTCGTCAGTTTGTGTTGAAGCTTCACCAGTTGTTCCGGCAACGACAATGGCATCTGTACCATTTTCAATTTGAAATTCAATCAACTCCGCAAACACATCGTAATTGATATTTTGTTCTAATGAATTATCGTAAGGGGTAACGATGGCTACCGCAGAACCTTTAAAAATTGTCATGAGAATCCTCCTAAATTGTTCGCACTTTGTAATTGTCTCTATGAAAAACGATCAGATAGCTTGAGTATAAAAAAAGGCAGACAAGAGCATCACTCTGTGTCTACCTAGGAAAACGTGTCAAAAAATACTGATAGCATTCAATAACCCTAACAGTTTTTTAATCCCTAGCATAAGACAAGCGCTCCGCACCTTAATGGGTATTAAGGTTTGACAGGGATAACCCTCTTAGGTATTACCCCCAACACAGAAAATCTGCATTTCGGCACAACCACCTTTCACCATCGGCTACTGATTGGTTGCGCATCCTCTATATCTATACTTTCTATTCGTATAATCGTTAGTTTAAAACTAACATGACTATCCACTAAAGGCAAGGGCTAAATGAAAAAATTATTAGATTTCGAAAGCGTTATTTCATTTTCTTTTTTTATTAGACGTATATTCTCTGGGTAATCGTTGACCTAAATTCGTCAAGACTTCATGGGCGATCGTTCCAGCGTGATTAGCAACGTCCACTACATCAACAGTCTGGCCGCCATTTGTTCCGATTAAAGTCACCTTAGCGCCAACAGGCATCTCATGGGGTAGGCGAATAATCATCTGGTCCATACAAATCCGGCCCACACTCGGGCACCGCTCGCCGTCTACAATGGCATCCAAGCCCAAATAACTTCTTTGCCAGCCGTCCGCGTAGCCAATCGGTAGGGTAGCCACCCATTCATCCGCACCGGCCACATAATCAGCCCCGTAGGAAATCGTATCGCCCGCATGCATTTGTTTAACGTAGATAATTTCCGTCTCCAAAGTCAATGCCTGCTTGAAATCAACAGGCGACGCCACATCTTCCATACTTGGAATGGATCCGTATAAACCCAGGCCAAGTCGCACAGCATCCAAAGTTTTTTCCGGGTACCAAAGGCTTAAGGCAGAGTTTGATTGATGGAAAAGGGGGGTGTACCCTAATGCTGAGTAGTCCAATTGACCAAGTAAATCTCCAAAAAAGTCAGATTGGGCTTGAACCTTGTCCTTACCATGGTCAGTGAAGGAATCAGCTGTAGCATAGTGTGTAAAGACTGAAGCCAACTTAAATTTCTTCGGATGTTTGGCAATGTAATCAATGATTTTTTGCGCTTCTTCAGCAGACCGCACACCAATCCGACCCATCCCAGAATCCACTTTAAGGTGGACATTCAATTGATGGAGGCGAGAAAAGTCTTTATCGTGTTTCTTGGCGTATTTTAAATAGTCCAAGCTAGACACTGTCACGCCAATTTCTAAATTGGCTAAAAGCCAGGCATCGTCTGGATCAGTCAACCCTAAAATCATGATAGGGGCAATGATCCCGGCATCTCTTAGTTCTAAAGCTTCATCCGCAACTGCGACCGCAAAACCGTCCGCACCGCGAGATTGGAGGGCGTCGGCAATTTTTACGGCACCTAAACCATAGCCGTCAGCCTTAACGACTGCCATGACAGCTTTATTACCGATATGCTTTTTAATAGCGAAATAATTATGAGTAATCGCATCTAGAGACACGATGGCCTTACTAGGGCGATGATAACCAATGGTCATAGTTTAAACCTCTCTTTAATCATGTGGATTGATCGAAATAGATAGGAAATGGCGTTAATACCGCGCATTTCACTTCTCATTTATTATAACACTTGTGGGTAAAAACTCGAAAGAAGGGTCTCTAATTTAAGGAAAAGCTAAGTTAGTCCAATCCTAAGGTAACTTTAGTTGTCAGTTAAACGTCTTCAGAGGTAGAGATTTGTAGAAACCTCGGTACATGGCTATTGTAAGTAAGGATCCAAGGGACAACTCGGTCTCTTGGAAAAATGTACTCGATACCAACAGCGATAATGGCACCAAGGAAGGTATCCAATACCCGAAGCAGGGCATAGATATATTGATTGTCCGCTGGAATATTGAAGACAATGACAAGAAAAGTGGCGCTACCACCAATAACCCCTTGGGGATTCTTAACCAGAAGGTTGGTTTGAATCGTAATTAAAATACCTAAACCGCCTAAAAGTGCAGTAATTAAATAATGGTCAGGCAATAAGTTATGTAAAAAAATAAAAACCAATGAGGCAAAAGCCCCACAAACAATGGCTAAGGTTCTACGCAAACCAAAAGAAAGCGACGAAGTGACGTCAGCCCTTTGGGAAAATACTGCTGAAAGGGCAGCAATTTGCGGGTCAATAGGGATAAATGCTGAAACAAGGACTATTACAAAGACGCTCAAAGAAGTCTTTAGGGTCCGCATACCAACATGAAAATTTTGTTTCACTGAAATAGGCTCCTTTAATTAAGAGAGAAAGTTGAAAAATTCCGCTTCTCCACAATTTGAATTTTCTTGTAAATAGATTATACTAGGAATACTTGATGAAATGAACTAAATAATAAAGGTGGTGCACTAGGTGAAGCGGCAAACATATCGCCAAGCGAAAAAAGCGCTTGAACGCGAGAAGAAGAATAACCAAAAAAAGTATGGAAAATCTTTTTCAGATGACATTAACTCCTCAGTCTCTGGGACAACACTCACACAGGATACAACTGAATTTAACGTCGAAACGTTTGCGGAAACACCTGTGCCAAAAGAAACCTTCCAAGACTTAGACACCAATGAAATCTTCTTTGAAAGACAAAGACAAAAACAGTACTTTTGGTCAGGTTCAAGCAATCACTCGCGCAAAGTACTGGTATGGATTATCCTAGCCCTCGCCATCCTAGCAGTAGCCTTGCTTGGGCCACGCGTATTCGAATTCTTCCAAATGATCTTTAAGTAGAAAAAGTGCGACAGGAGTCGTTAAGAAATAAAAGCAAAAGCAAAAGGAAAAGCGCCCTTCACTTGTCGTGGTGGGCGCTTTTTTGAATCGCATATTTTAAATGTATAGAATTAAAAAGTGAAATTTGATTCGTCCACAAATCATAGACAGATGATTTAAGGAGGGGTTACTCACTTACATGGTGAACCAAGTATATAATAAGACTTTTTAAGAATAAAAAATGGTTAGCATCCAAGATTGAAGGATAGTGAAATTAGATTTATATAATATCACTTAATTAATATTGACCATGACTTATTCTGCATTTTTGACAAATGCTAATTCGTTAAATGTCGAATTTTATTGACCAGTAATCATTTTTAGGATTAATAGATTAAGTAAGCTTGGTAAGTACTAAAGGGGAAACTCGGCCATAAACTGAAGGTTCGAACCCGACTATGGCTGAGTGCGGCCCCACTGCTTTTTAAGGCAATGATAGGCAAAGCAGAAGATAAAGGATTCTATATTGCGAAATAAATCAAAATTACTACATAGGGTATATGAACATAGAACTAAAAAAACACGACGAACGTCGTGTTTTTAGTGTGCAATATTTTATTTTGGTTGAATAATAATCATATCTTTGGTGAAGTGGTTCAAGTTTTCAGTGCGACCATCATGTGCAATCACTAAATCTTCAATACGAACGGCTGTATTACCAGTCAGGTAGATACCAGGTTCGATGGAGAAGATATTGCCATCTTTAATGGTATCTGTATTAGCTTTTGACACATCGCCTTTTTCATGAACTTCGCGTCCAATGAAATGCCCTAGTCGGTGGGTAAATTGGTCACCGTATCCTTGGGCTGTGATGTAATCACGCGCTGCAGCGTCCACATTTGCCGAAGTTTCGCCAACTTTGACCGCGTCAATGCCGCGTAAATTGGCTTCCAGCACGATGTCGTATACCCTTTTTGCCTCAGCACTAGGCTCACCGTAATAAACGGTACGGGTCATGTCGGAACAGTATCCTTCATGTTTACAGCCGATATCAATGACAATCGAATCACCGCGCTTCGGCAAGGTATGGTCAGATTCATGGTGTGGGTCAGCGCCGTTTGGACCGTAAGCGATAATGGGTTCGAATGAAAAACCGGCATCTGCACCTTCTTCATCGTAAATGCGGGCTAATTTATCTACGGCAGCCAATTCGTCCAAACCAAGTGGTAAGACTTCTTCGATTAAACGAGCCATAGCACGGTCGTTAATATCTGAAGCTTTACGCATTTTTTCTTGTTCTTCAGCAGTTTTAATGGCTCTTTGGGCATCAACTAAGTCAGAACCTACTTCAAAAGTGGCTTGGTTGTATGTTTTGGCGAGGGCTAGTAGTTGGTCAGCCCGCCACAATTTATCCACGCCGATTCGTAGTGGGGCGTCGGTTGCTGGGAAATCCGCTAGATTTGCGAAGGCTTCAGTTATTGTGTAGTTATCATCTACCCAAGTGACGTCAATTTCAGCTAATTCGTCGAATACAAATAGCTTGTTAGCAATAATTTGTGGATCTTTTTCCGGTTGGATAATTAATAACCAAAAACGTTCCATGGGGTCAAAAATGACACCGGTGTAGTAGTCGATGGATGCCTTGTCGCTAATGATTAGGGCATCTAAGTTGTGGTTTTTAACTTGTTGTTGAATGGTTGTTAGTCGGTTGCTATGCTCTTGATCCATATGTCCTCCATCTCGTGTTACAGATAGCCGTCAGAAGAATCTTCACTATATTTCTCTTCAGCTTCTGGATGTTCCTCAATATATTCCTCAAATTCACGTAAGGTCATACCATCATGGGTTTCAAGGAAGTCCTCGCGACGGTCTTTACGGTATTTGACCATTTTCTCTTTAAATATTTCACCAGTAGTTGGCGGTGTCCAAGAAACGGCGTTGGCGCCAGCTTCGATCACTTTACGAATGGTGTCTTCATTCTGACCACCAGTTGCGATAATCGGCACATCTGGGAAATCCCGGCGAATCCGTTCAACTATAGCGGCTGTTTCTTTGCCACCTGAAACGTTTAGGATATCCGCACCGGCAGAAATTCGCGCATCAATATCGTTATAGGCAGAGACAACTGTCGCTACAATTGGGGAGTCAACGGTGTGTTCAATATCTAGAATATTTTCTGCGGTCATCGGGGCATTCACCACAACCCCTTGAACCCCTGTCGCTTCGGCAAAAAGGGCAATATCTACGCTACGCTTACCCTGAGTTGTACCGCCACCAACGCCAGCAAATACAGGTTGACTGGCTACTGATGTCACTGCTGAAATGATTGCAGGATGCGGGGAGAATGGGTAGACAGCTAAGACGGCATCCGCATTACAATATAGGATTGTGGCGACGTCAGTTGTAAAAACGAATGATTTTAAAGTTCGTCCAAACACGCGAATACCGGATGCTTCGTTAATAACTTCTGGCACCATCACCATATCGCTTCTAAATTGCGAAGAGATATTTTGAGAGCCGTTTTTT
This sequence comes from Aerococcus viridans, assembly GCF_002083135.2. NCBI lineage: Bacteria > Bacillati > Bacillota > Bacilli > Lactobacillales > Aerococcaceae > Aerococcus > Aerococcus viridans. Next base: position 1,323,689 of record NZ_NBTM02000001.1, read on the forward strand.
GGTTGATTCAACGTTATAACCTCCATTTAATTGATTGAATGGGTGTTTCAAATAGTTCTACACTTATTATAATACTTATGTAAAAAGAATGACAATTCAAAATTTCAACAGGGCGTCATATCAAGTTAAAAAGCTGTTCAAATAATTCGATTATGAAATATAAATTAACATTGATATCGGTACATGTTAAGAAATCTATCAAAAAATTTGACACCTGCTTAAGAAATGATTAGAATTATTTTATCTTTATGCAAAAATCCTGTTTACATTCAAGTTTATTTCAATTGTATTCAAAAGGAAAAATCAAATTAAGAAGAGGTGCTATGATGATTACATTTGATCATGTTGAAAAATATTATGGTAAATTCCACGCGTTGAAAGACATTAATCTGAAGATAAATGAGGGTGAAGTTGTGACCTTGATTGGACCTTCTGGTTCCGGTAAATCAACTTTAATTCGGACGATAAATGCTTTAGAAAAGGTAGATTCAGGCCATTTAATTGTTGATGGGAAAGATATTACAGACCGCAACACTGACATCCGTCAAATTCGCCGCGACTGCGGTATGGTGTTCCAACACTTCGAATTATATCCTCACATGACTGTGTTAGAAAATGTGACATTGGCACCTTTAAAAGTCTTGAAGAAAACCGATAAAGATGCCCAAGATAGAGCAGAGCGTTTGTTACAACGGGTAAATATGTGGGATAAACGTGACGCATACCCAAGTCAATTATCTGGTGGGCAAAAACAACGTGTGGCCATCGCACGTGGCCTAGCTATGCGTCCGAAAATGATGCTATTTGATGAACCAACTTCAGCACTTGACCCAGAAATGGTTGGGGAAGTATTGGATCAAATGAAACGTATCGCTTTTGAGGACAACATGACTATGGTTGTTGTAACGCATGAGATGGGCTTTGCTAAAGAAGTATCGAATAGAACCATCTTTATGGCAGAAGGAGAAATTTTAGAAGACCGTCCATCGAAAGAGTTCTTCGAAGATCCTCATGATGAACGTGCCGTTCAATTCCTAAGCAAGATCTTAGTCTAATCACCAAGTCACGCTTAAGGAAAGAGGGGGATACTATGAAAAAACTATGGAGAATTGTTGCGCTAGTGGCTTTTGCTTTCTTGGCTACGGCCTGTACAAGCTCTGCTGCAAGCCAACAGGATATTGCTGAGCGAGTCGACAGCGAAGCCTACCCGGTCATCACTTGGGGGGTAAAAGTCGATACCAACTTATTTGGGAAATATAATATTGAAGAAAACCGCATCGAAGGTTTTGATATCGATATGGCGAAAGAAATTACTAAGCGTGTCGGTGGGGAAAATGCCGAAGCAGAATTTGTTGAGGTAACCTCCAAAACCCGTATTCCTTTACTGAAAAATGGGAACGTAGATGCTTTGATTGCCACCATGACCATCTCAGAAGAGCGGTTAAAACAAGTTGACTTTAGTCAAGTGTACTTTGACGCCGGGCAAGCCTTGATGGTGCCTGAAGATTCTGATATTGAAAGTGTTGAAAGCTTGACGAGTGAACATACCGTTTTGGCGGTAAAAGGGTCTACATCAGCCCAACGAATTAAAGAAGCAGCGCCAAATGCGAATATTTTAGAGTTAGAAAACTACGCTGAAGCCTTCACGGCCTTAAAATCAGGTCAAGGGGACGCGATGACTACTGATAATGCGATTTTATTAGGCATCATGGAACAAAATCCAGGTTACAAAATTGCTGGCTCAACCTTTACAACAGAACCATATGGTATTGCCATCAACAAAGGTCAAGATGGCTTCTTAAACGAAGTAAACCAAGCCATTGATGACATGGTAGCTGATGGTACTTATCAAGAAATCTATGCAAAATGGTTTGGTGACGATACTGAGTCATCAATTGCAGAATAGGGAGGTTGAGCACATGTTTGAATTATTAACAAATTATTCTGATTTAATTATTGAAGGATTTATCAATACCTTGATTGCATCAGTGATTGCTCTGATTGCTTCCTTAATTATTGGTGGTTTAATGGGGATTATCCAAACCTTAGATAATAAGGTTTTAGCTAAAATTGGGGATATCTATGTAGAATTTTTCCGTAATATTCCTTTATTGATTATTGTAATGTTTTTCTATGTAGTTATTCCTTTATACGGGGTGGAAATTACCGGATTCCAATCAGGGATTATCGGTTTAACCCTTTATACATCTGCCTTTATCGCGGATGTTGTTCGTTCAGGGATTGACGCTGTACCTAAAGGCCAAAGAGAAGCAGCTATTTCACAAGGGATGACTTACAGACAAACGATGCAGTACGTGGTTTTACCACAAGCTGTGAAAATTGTGATTCCGCCATTAGGTAACCAATTTATCAACTTAGTAAAAAACTCTTCTATTCTAGCTATGGTAGCTGGGTTAGATTTAATGTATTACGGTGATTTAATTGCCAGTGAAACCTTTAATACTTTAGGGACCTACACAATGATTGCAGGTATTTACTTGATCATTACAGTACCTTTGACTTTATTAGTTTCATATATTGAAAAACGATTAGCACAACAGGACGTACGTTAGAAAGGAGCGGTAATAGATGGATTTTGCAGGTGCATTTCAATGGATGAATATCCAGTTTTTACTTGATGGTCTATGGGTTACGCTTCAAGTAACGTTTTACGCTATCATATTCTCGTTAATTTTAGGTGGTATTTTTGGGGTTGTTCGTTTTATGGGGATTCCAATTTTATCTAAAGCTTTAGGGCTAGTTGTCGACATTATTCGTAACTTACCTTTACTATTGATTATCTTCTTTACTTACTTTGCTTTGCCACAATTAGGGATTCGCTTAAATATTTTCTGGGCAGCAGTAGGGGCCTTGACCATATTTGAATCAGCCATGATTTCAGAAATTATTCGTGGTGGATTGAATGCTATTCCAAAAGGGCAGGCAGAAGCAGGGATTTCAACCGGTTTAACCCGTGTTCAAACCTTGGTATATATTTTATTACCACAAGCTGTGCGGTCTATGGCACCTTCGATTGTGTCGCAATTGATTGCCTTGATTAAGGATACATCGCTTGCGACAATTATTTCCTTACCGGAATTGACGCATAATGCGAAGATTATCTACAACCAAAATACAGCATATGTGATTCCAATGTTTGTGATCATGACCTTCCTATATTGGTTGGTATGTTATACCTTGTCTAAATTTTCAAAATACCTATCAAACCGACGTTCTAACAAGGCCACAGCAAAAGATGGCGCTTTGAAAACACCGGCATAGAACAGTTCAAGTCGTTGGTTTTTGTTTTTCTATCATGGCCTTTGAACCAAGATGCGAGCCAGAGCGTTAAGACAGATAGCACTGGAAGAAGTCATTCTTTCAAAAGACCACAAGAATATGTAGGTTGATTGTAAAATAGGATAGTTTTTTAAGATTGGGCCTAAATGGTTTCATGAAGCTGAACATAGGTTAGGGATTCAAAAAAACCAAATCTGTGTTCAATAATTTTTTTAATATCAACAAGGGGTCGGGATTTTTTCTCGGCCTTTTTCTTTGCCCAAACAATGTGATAAATAAAGAAAAATGAAGAAACTATGATAAAATAACACTATCATGAAAATCGTGAAAATAAGGAGGTAGTCGCTTGGCTCAAGCAATGAACGCACAAAATAAACAGGGCGGGCTTTCGGGTTCTACCTTGAAATGGATTGCCATGGTCACCATGATTATTGACCACATGGGTGCAGCCATATTACTGCCTTTATTGAATAGTGGACAACTGGAAACCTTTGATTATTCCTTGGCTTATACGGCTTATACCAGCTTTCGGCTTATCGGGCGGATTGCTTTTCCGATATTTTGTTTCCTATTGGTTGAAGGTTTCTTTCATACCTCTAATAAACAAAAATATGCTATAAGGTTAGGGATTTTTGCTTTGATATCGGAAATTCCTTTTAACCTAGCCATTGGCCAACAATTTTTTGATTTGGCTTATCAAAATGTATTCTTTACCTTATTGTTGGGGCTATTAGCAATCTGGTTGGCTAGTATAATGAAATACCACTGGCTAGGTATTATCCCTATCGTATTATTAGCAATCGCTGCAGAGTATTTCAATACGGATTACGGCATGTTTGGTGTAATTTTAATTGGTGCCCTTTATGTTACCCGAGACCAACGATTCATCCAATCCTTTGCTGGGGCGGTACTCGTGCTATGGGAAGTGACTGCACCAATATCTTTTGTAATGACCTACTTCTACAATGGATTAAGGGGCCGTTACAACGCCAAATGGCTGTATTGGATTTACCCTATTCATCTGCTGATATTCGGCTTGATTGCCCGTTATTTCATTATTTAGCCTATTCATATAACACACAAAATTTAAAATTTAGAAAAACTAGGAGAATAACATGTTAGATAAAATAGATTTCGCACAATATATACCTCAAATGATCGAAGACATCCAAGGTTTAGTCCGCATCCCATCTATTCGCGATGATGAGGCGGCCACAGCTGATGCCCCTTATGGACCTGAAGTCCGCAAAGCGCTAGATTTTATGCACAATTTAGCTGTCCGTGACGACATGAAGGTAGGGGATGTTTACCCATATACCGTTCACATGGAATCCCAAAATGCGGGGACTAACCACCGGGTGGATGTTGCTAGTCATATTGACGTCGTACCAGTAGGGGCCTTGTCAAATTGGACCAAAGAACCATTTGGCGCTGAAATTATCGACGGTCGTATGTATGGCCGCGGAACATCAGATATGAAACGGAATGCCGTTCTGTCATACTATGCCGTTAAAATCTTACAGGACTACCAAATTCCCTTAAAGAATACCATCCGTATCGTGATTGGGTCTGACGAAGAATCGGACATGACGGACATCCCGCAATACGTAATCAAAGAAGGCGCACCTGACTTCGCCATCACACCAGACGGGCAATTCCCACTACAAATCGGGGAAAAAGGGGCCACAACTTGGAACTTCAAAGGCGATTTAAAGCTAGCTACCATCATTAAAAGTGTTGTTGGTGGGGCCGGGTCAAATGTAGTGCCATCAGAAGCGACATTTGTCATCGCTGACACCTTAAATCTTAGTCTAGAAGCTTATGCTAATAAGAAACAATGGCCAATCGCAATCAAAGAAGAAAACGGCCAAACAATCCTAAAAGTTTACGGAATTTCTGCCCATGCCTCAACGCCTGAAGCAGGGGACTCAGCGATCACCCGTGGTTTTGAAATCATCGCTAGTACCTATTCAGATGACTTGGCCAACAAGTGGACACGCCTATTTCGACCTTATGATGGGTCAGGATTTGGCGTAGCCCGTAACCACGATATTATGGGGCCATTGACCTTAAACCAAGGCGTTATTGAAAAAACGGCAGATGGGCAAATTGCCTTTACCATCGATGTTCGTTACCCAACCAATATTACCGAACCAGAATTGACAGCTGCCTTTACCAAAGAATTCGCGGATATCCCATTTGTGAAATCCTTTGATACAGCACCAATTCTGTCTGACGTGAATTTACCAGCCAATCAATTATTATTAAATACCTTCCACAAACATTTCCCAGACCACGCTATTGAACCTATTATCTCTGGTGGGGTATCATATAGTAAAGTAATGCCGACTTGCGTATCATTTGGAATGAACTTCCAGCACGATGCACATGTAGCGCACCAAGCCGATGAATACATCGAAATGGATACATTAGAAGATTTATTAAAATTATACACAGATGCTTTCATCCAACTTGGTCAAGCAGATCAATTAGGGTAGGAAGATAAATAAGGGAGTCATATGGTGAACGAAAAAGAATTAGTTGGGGTTGCAGCAGCCCAATACGTTGAAGATGGTATGGTCGTTGGATTAGGCACAGGCTCAACAGCCTATTACCTGATTACAGAACTAGGCAGACGGATAAAAGAGGAAGGCTTAACCTTTACCGGTGTACCAACCTCCATTCAGTCAGCCGAATTAGCAACCAGTCTAAACATTCCAATAGCCTCATTAAATGATGTGCCAGCCATTGATCTAACAATTGATGGCACAGACGAATTTGATCCGGCCTTAAACGGTATAAAAGGCGGCGGGGGTGCCCATTTAATTGAAAAAATCATCGCCGTTAACAGCAAACGCGTCATTTGGATTTGCGACCACAGCAAGCAAGTAGACCAACTGGGGGCCTTTCCCTTACCTGTAGAGGTGATTCCAGCAGCTAGTCAACACTTATTTTATGCATTTGAGGATAAAAACTATGCTCCAACATTCCGTTTATCACTCGATGGCACTAAATTTGTAACTGATTCAGGTAACTTTATTATTGACCTTCATTTAGAAAAAATAGTAGGCGCAGTCAAGTTGGCTGACGATTTGATTCAAATGGTTGGTGTTGTTGAACATGGCTTATTCTTGGGAATAGCGGACAAAGTCTTAATGGCCAATGAGGGGCAAGTCGTAGAATTTAATGGGTAGTAAATGAGTTAATGTCGAGTTAGGAATTTTCCTAGCTCTATTTTTTTTATGCAGTTTTTATTAAAGGGATATATGAATTTAGACCGAAATCGAGTGGATAGAAATGGGGGGATTTAAGATGAGAAAGGTAGTTTTATAAAGCAGTAAAATATTTTTAAATGGTAGGATTCTGTTGCACTACTTATCTTCAAAATATTATTACTTGATCATATTTTTTCTTAAATGCTCAATATCATTGCATATTTTGATAATGATAGATATTCATAAAAAAACGTCAAAAAATAAGGAAAACCATTTTTTGACGTTCTAATTATCGTATATTCAATTAACTATGCCTGATCATCATCTGAAATCAGAAAACCTTGTACAATCGTAAAAATGATTAACAATAGATACCATAGTATTTTACGGTTTCTTTTTTTCTGTGCCTTACTAGTTGGCATATGCTTAACCCCCTTACAGATAAATAACTTTTTTGGTATGTCTTATTATACCATGAAAAAGATTAAAGTTTAAAGTGATAACCTATAAATATGTATTCTCTAACATTTTTACAAAAAATTGCATTTATTGTTATCTTACTATTAAACATGTTTTCTTCACTTTGTAGAATGTAGTTGAATGAGCGTCAGTGTTTGCTCATAAAATATAGTGCGAGTTTATATCACATAAAAAGACGTATTATATTATGGAAATGAGTTTTATATGGTATGGATAGGACGATCCTGTTACATTACAACAAATCCGTGAAATAACAGGTATACAAGGTATCCTTACAGCGATTTACGATATTCCTGTAGGTGAAGTTTGGCCAATGGCGCGTATCGAACAACTTAAGAAAGATGTTGAAGATACAGGTCTACATATTTCACTTATCGAATCAGTACCAGTTCACGAGGATATCAAACAAGGTAAACCTAACCGGGACCAATTAATCGAAAATTACAAAACAACTTTAACTAACTTAGGTAAAGCAACAATACCTGTTGTATGTTATAACTTTATGTCAATATTTGACTGGACTCGTTCCAACCTAAACCATGACTTACCAGATGGTTCTAAATCGTTAGCAATCATTAAAGAAAATGTTGAACGTATGGATCCAGCAGAAGGTAGCTTATTAATGAACTTTGTTGGTATGTTAACTGACTCCCGTTCATTCATCTCATACACTCGTCACGAATACTTCCGTCGTTTATTCTGCGATTATATCGGTGACTTGGTTGAACGTGGTGATATTCCTGATGATGAAATATTATTAGAAAAATTAATCACTGACGTTTCTTTCAACAACGCAGTACCGTATTTTGATGAAGCTAACAACCTATCAACATAAGACTTTTTGATAAATGATGACTTGTAACTAAAATATTAACCTAATTGATCGGACAGTTTCCTCTTTTTTTCTGGAAAAATATGTTCAGAATTTCCTAAGAATGCGACAAATGCGGATAGGGAGGGTGAAATATGATAAAATGATAGTTGAGAAAGTACGTTATGCGTATAAAAATGATGTTGGGAGAGTATTAAATATGAACATTGGTATAGACAAACTACATTTCTTCACACCGCATGTCTATGTGGATATGGAAGAACTGGCTGAAGCAAGAGATGTTGAGCCAGCGAAGTATACGATTGGTTTAGGTCAAACCCAGCAAGCAGTGGCGCCTTTAACCCAAGATCCAGTTTCAATGGCAGCCAACGCGGCTTGGCCAATTTTATCAAATGAGGATAAAGAAGCGATTGATTTCATTATTGTGGGATCAGAATCAGGTGTCGACCAATCAAAAGCAATGGCAGTCCATGTGCACCAGCTTTTGGGGATTAACCCATTTGCCCGTGCTATTGAAATGAAAGAGGCATGTTATGCAGCAACTGTTGGTCTTCAAACTGCTGTATCCCATATCGCTCGTCATCCAGAGTCAAAAGTGTTGGTGATTGCAACTGACATTGCTAGATACGGCTTGAATACTTCAGGAGAATCGACACAAGGTGCAGGTGCAGTAGCTATGTTAATTAGTAAAGACCCACGCGTTGCAGTCATTAACGACGATGCCGTTTCTTACACAGGGGACATCTACGACTTTTGGCGTCCAAATTATTCTACATATGCCCAAGTGGATGGTAAATTCTCTAATGAACAATACCTATCATACTTAGAGACAGTGTGGACTGAATATAAAAAACGGACCAATAAAAATTTAGATGACTTTAAGGCTTTAGCCTTCCATTTACCATATTCAAAAATGGGCTTAAAGGGCTTGCGTCAATTATTGCCAGAAGTGGACGAAGCTAAACAAGCAGCCTTAACAGAGCAATTTGAAGCCAGCCGCGTCTACAATAAACGGGTTGGAAACATCTATACTGGGTCATTGTATCTAAGTTTAATTTCCCTATTGGATCAAAGCCAAGACCTACAAGCAGGCGATACTATTGGCCTTTATTCATACGGGTCAGGCGCAGTAGGTGAGTTCTTCTCTATTACTTTAGTGGAAGGCTTCAAGGACATGTTAGCTGACGAAAGTCATCAAGCCATGTTAGATAACCGCGTCCAACTATCGGTTGCCGACTACGAATTGATTTTCCAAGAAGAATTACCAACAGATGGTAGTCAATTAGTCTTATCTGAAGATGAAGAGCAATTCCAATTAGCTGGGGTAGAAGGCCACAAACGATTGTATAAATAAAGAAAATCGTTACCTAGAAGAAGTATCAACTTCAAGTGGGTAACGATTTTTTTTTGCTTATTTCGATTATTCTTGTCGTAATTTTTCTAAAATTTCTTTGGCTGCAGCCAGGTTCCTATGGCCAGCGTTTTCTAAGGCCGTCACTACAGCGTTAATTTCTTGGTCGCCGTCAGCACCTGCATGAATGGCCAATGATTTAGCTTGTAATTGCATGTGGCCAGCTTGGATCCCTTCAGTGACAAGGGCCCGAACTGCGGCGAAGTTTTGCGCTAGTCCTAGTGAAACAGCAATTTTCATCAAGTGTTTAGCGTCTGATTGGCCTAAAATTGACTTAGTTACTTGCGCAGTTGGGTGGATCCCGATTGACCCGCCAACAGCGCCTAAGGCTAGTGGTAGGGTGAGTTCACCAGATAAAATTTCTCGGTCACTGTCGTAAGTCCATTTGGCTAATCCTCGGTATTGGCCGTCTCGAGCTGCGTAGGCATGGACACCCGCTTCAACTGCCCGCCAGTCATTTCCAGTGGCTAATACGAAAGCGTCGACCCCATTCATGATTCCCTTGTTGTGGGTTGTCGCCCGGTAAACATCCACCTGCGCTAACTGGCTAGCTAAAGCGATTTTGCTAGCCACTTCAACCCCAGAAATAGGGCCTTTATCCAGTAAACGTGCCGGAAGTTCACAAGTCGCCGTCGCAGTCGCTTCAACCGCATAATTGGATAGAATAGCCATCAAACCATCAAGATTCGCAATAAAATCCACCTGTCCAAGAATATGCGCTTTCAAAGCCTCTAACATGGTATTCATCATATTGGCCCCCATCGCCTCCTGAGTGTCTATCGTTAGATATACAATGAAAAAAGGGGCACTACTAGCGGTTGCTGGGTAGTAGTGACTACGGATGGACCGCGCGCCACCACCGCGCTCCACAATGGAAGGGTAGGCAGCGTTGGCAACAGCCAGTAAATCATCTGCAAATTCAGTCACATACGCTTCAAAGCGTAAGGCCTGTGCGTCATCTTCAAGTCCGGTAAAAGCAATTTGCCCACTCATCAAACGCTGGTTGACCAGGCTTTTAAAACCGCCTGCCTGCTGGATAATTTTACCGCCATTTGAAGCAGCTGCAATCACAGAAGGTTCCTCAGTCACCATAGGAATTTGGATTTCTTGATCGTTAATAAGAAAGTTTAGGGCCAAACCATAGGGTAGCCCGTAGGTTGAGAGGGCATTCTCAATCATATTATCAGCAATTTCAGTGGGTAAACCCTTGCCGTCTTTCAAAAATTCAGCTTGGTCACTAGTGATTTGCTCTTGGTCCACTAAGACATCGATACGGTCTTGACGAGACTTTTTATAGTAGGATTTGAATGGATTTTCAGACATGATAACTCCTTTTTCAATAAAGAAACGGACCAGTATGCCTAGCCCGCTTGGTTAAAAATAATATATTATGACGCTTTTTGTAGGTAGATATTATCGTTCATTACATGACCATCAACGATTAAAACGAAAACTTGTCTAAAGTCATCGAAATCAATGCGGTTATCATGGCCTAAAAATTTTAAAGCACTCTTTCTTACGTGAACTTGGCCAATATGGGTTTCTAGTACCTCGTCGTAGGCGGAAAAATCCGTCTCATTGGTCCGCAAAACCAGGTCAACTTCCTGTTCATTAGAAATATGTAAATATTGTGTATCATTTAAGCAAATATGTTCAAATTGTGATAATGATTGTAATTTATTGATCGCTTTATTCGAAAAAAATAGCTTCAAATTTCATCCCCCCATAGGCCTCAAAATAAAAGAATGCAAAAATATGTTCTTAAAAATATATCATATTGATGATATAAATACAATAGTGTGGTTGTGATGAACCAGCGCTCATTTCTATTATACAATAAGTCTGAACGATTATAAAATGTTTGGGTTACCACTTGCTAAAGGTGCAAGATTAGCATATACTAAAAGAAATAATATACTTGTATGCACTAGGGGAGCTTTTGCTGAGATGATTAAAAACAGACCCTCATAACTTGATCCGGTTTATACTGGCGGAAGGAAGTGTTCAATAGCCATCTGTTGGTGAATGATTTAATGCGTTAAATCGTTGAATACATTGAGAGGTCGTGTTTGTCACAATTGTGATAGATGCGATTTTTTTATTTACTTTGATGATATTTCAAAATAGCTTTCAATGTGCATACAAAGGAATGGAGAAGAAGAAATGAGATCAGTTAAGTTAAATGAAAATATCGAGGCTGCTATTGCAGCAGTAATTGCTTTTATAGTATCAATGATACCGATTGAAATTGGCCCAAGCTTTGGGGTCCAAATTTCACTAGCTATTATTTATATTGTAGCGTTTAGAAGAGGGATTCGTGCTGGTTTATTGTCAGGATTCTTGTTAGGACTGATTAAATTTATTTCTGGATTTGCCAGTATTTTAACACCAGTACAAGGTATCATAGAATATATATTTGCCTTTGCCTTAGCTGGATTAGCGGGTATTTTTGCCCTACAAATCCAAGAAGCAGCAAAGAATAATCATGAAAAAAACTTATTCCTATACGTAGGACTAGCAACTTTCATCGCCATATTTGCAGAATACTTTGTCCACTTCCTAGCCGGTGTAGCCTTTTGGGGCCAATACGCACCAGAAGGTATGAGCCCATGGGTATACTCAGGTGTAATGAACGCCATGTCAGGACTTGCGACATGGGGCGCGTGCTATGCTATTTCTTACCTACTAATCAAAACCAATAAGAAAATTATCCTAGTTGAAAAATAAATATCCGCAAGCAAAACAGGGCCGTGACGTAGAAATCACGCCCTGTTTTTTGATGCATGTAGTTATTTGGTTAATGACGTAAATTCTTTGAAAATGTGCAGTGCAAATGCACAACTTTGGTAATTATTGTTCTTAAATAATGCGTTACGTAGCGTTATCAATCTTGTGTTGAATAGCGGAGTAGCGT